>NZ_JBFAWF010000020.1:0-167790 GCF_040680195.1 Streptomyces sp. NPDC052109
CGGTTACATTCCGAACCCGGAAGCTAAGCCTCACAGCGCCGATGGTACTGCAGGGGGGACCCTGTGGGAGAGTAGGACGCCGCCGAACAATTCTTCCAAAAAGGTCGGATCCTGAACTTCGGTTCGGGGTCCGACCTTTTTGCCTTTTACTTAACGTGTCGTTCACCCTGCGCGTCGAGCATCCAGCACATGGGAACTGCTGCAATGCTCAGGGCCGCCGGCGTCGGAGTGGGTGACGAGGTCGTCGTACCGGCCTTCGGGAACGTCGAAGTCGCCGAGGCCGTGACCCTGGCCGGTGCGGTCCCGGTGTTCGCCGACATAGACCCGGTGACCTACTGCCTCGACCCCGGTGCTGTCGAGGCAGCGGTAACTCCGCGTACGGCCGCGGTCGTTGTCGTACACCGCTTCGGACGTCGGGCGGACGTCGGGCGGTTGCACGCGCTCGGGCAGCGGCATGAGCTGCTGGTGCTGGAGCAGGGTGAGTCCGAGGCGCCGTACGACGAGATAGCGCAGCGCAGGGAGCGGGCCGCGTACCTGGACGCCAAGCTCAAGGGCGTACGGACGCCCGACGGCGGTGACGGGCACACGTATCAGCAGTACGTGGTGCGGGTGCCGGGGAACGGCCGTCCGGACCGCGATGCCTTCGCGATGGCCTTGCGGGCCAGGGGAGTCGAGTGCCGGGTGCCGGTGAAGACGCCCGTGCACCGGCTGCCGGAGTTCCGGCGGTGCGTGTCCCTGCCCGACACCGAGCTGGCCGCCGACGAGACGCTGACACTGCCCGTGGAGGCCTCGCTCACCAAGCGGGAGATGCAGCGGATCGTGTCCGCCTGCAATGCGCTCGGGGGACTGCTGCAGCCCGCCTACTGAGCGGGGTCCGAACGAATTTGGGAACTCGGCCCTGCTCGGGGTACAGTTTCTCTGTCGCCGCGAGGAAAACCTCGAAAACGACAGGCCCCTATAGCTCAGTCGGCAGAGCGTCTCCATGGTAAGGAGAAGGTCAACGGTTCGATTCCGTTTGGGGGCTCCGGCAAAAAAGGCCTCACCCTTCCGGGTGGGGCCTTCTTCGTGTCTGACGCCGGCTCAGGCCTCCTTGTGGATTCCCGGGACGCGCATCGCCAGGATCGCCATGTCGTCCGATGGTGCGTCCGACGCGAAGCGTTCCACCGCGCGCATGATGCGCGCGGCGACCGCGCCGGCCGTCAGCCCCGTGCACGTGGTGAGGACGTCGGCGAGGCCGTCGTCGCCCAGCATGCGCGCGCCCTCGCGGCGTTCGGTGACGCCGTCCGTGACGCACAGCAGCACGTCACCGGGGTCGAGGGTGACGGTCTCCTCGTACAGCTCCAGGTCCTCGATGACGCCCAGCAGCGGCTGCGGCTCGGCGGCCGCCGTCACGGTGCCGTCCTGGCGCAGGCGCAGCGGGAGCGGATGGCCGGCGCAGACCACCTTCAGTTCGGCGCTGCCGTCCTCCTGTGGGCGCATCTCGCCGTAGAGGAGGGTCAGGAAGCGGCTGCGGTCGCCCTCGTCCAGGATCGCGGAGTTCAGACGCTGCAGCACCGCCGGCCCGGAGAGACCCTCGCGGGCCAGCAGCCGCAGGGCGTGCCGGGCGAGGCCGGTGACCGCCGCCGCGTTGGGGCCCGTACCGCAGACGTCGCCGATGGCGAAGCCGTAGGCGCCGTTGCCGATCGGGAAGAGGTCGTAGAAGTCGCCGCCGACCTCGTTGCCCTCGCCGGCCGCGCGGTAGATGACCTCCACCTCGACGCCGTCGATGTGCGGCAGGCCGGGCGGGAGCAGGCTGCGCTGGAGGGACTGGCTGATGGCCGTGCGCTCGGAGTAGAGGCGGGCGTTGTCCAGGGCGAGCGCGGCTCTGCGGGACAGGTCCTCGGCCAGTTCCAGGATTTCCTGGCGGAAGTGTTCGTCCGTGGGCTTGCCCAGGGTGAGCATGCCGATGACGCGGTTGCGGGCGACGAGGGGCAGGACCACCGTCTCGCCGCCGACCGCGGAGGCCGTGGCGAGGGTGGGGCCGATGCCCGAGCTGACCCGGTGCGTGGGGCCGCCGGACAGGCCGAGGCTCCGCATGGAGGTGCGCAGGGCCGCCTGGTGCGCCACCTCGCCGGGGACCGTCCAGACGCGGGCGCCGGGGGTCGGTACGGGGTCGGGTGACGGGACCTTCGACAGCAGGGACTTGATGCCGTCGATGAGTTCCTCGTCCTCGTGCAGGACATAGGAGAGATACGGCTCGGAGGCCTGGTCGGCGATCGTGTAGACGGCGCACCAGGTGGCCAGGGTGGGGACGGTCATCTGGGCCATCAGGGCCAGCGTCTGGTCGCGGTCCAGGGTGCCGGCGAGCAGGTCGGAAGCCTCGACGAGGAAGCTCAGGGAGCCGCGGCGCAGCCGCTCCAGCTCGCCCAGGCGGGCCGACTCGACGGCCAGGGCGATGCGGTCGGCGGCGAACTGCAGGCGCAGTGCCTCCTCGTTCGAGTACCGGCCCGGCGACTCGGCCGCGACGCCGAGCGAGCCGGTGAGGCGGCCCTCGACCTTCAGCGGGACCGTGACGACGGAGCGCATACCGGTGCCGGCGAGCAGCGGTACGGCGCCGGGGACGGACGTGAGGTCCTCGTGGACGGCCGGCATGCGGGCGGAGCCGTAGCGGCCGGGGCCGGCCTCCACGGGCACGCGCGCGAACCGCTGACGGGCGGAGGGCAGTCCGGTGGAGGCTCGGACCTCCAGCTCGGTCTCGTCGTCGGTGGCCAGCAGCAGGAAGGCGGAGTCGCCGTCGAGCATGTCGCGGGCCCGCTCCACGGTGCGCTGCAGCAGGCCGTCGAGGTCGTCCGGGGCGGGGGAGCCGATGAACACCTCGAAGGGGTCGGTGCTCTGGCCGTCGGAGGACGTGTTCTGGTCGCCCGCCGGGACGCGCGGCGGCGTCTGCAGGACGGCGCGCTCGTGGTCACGTACCAGGAGGCAGACGGTGGAGGGTTCGCCCCCGGTGTCCCGGACCCTGAGGTGAGAGGCGTAGACCGACGAGACCCGGCCGTCGGCGCCACGGATGCCGTAGCTGCCCTCCCAGCGGGAGAGCTGGAGGGCCTCGGCCACACCCGTGCCGGTGCCGGGGGTGTGCGGCCAGGCTGCCAGATCGGTCAGGGGCCTGCCGACGACCTCGGCGCTCGTGTAGCCGAAGAGTTCCTCGGCGTCCTCGTTCCAGGAGGTGATGGCGCCCTTGCGGTCGACCTGGAGGACCGCGACGCGGACCCGCCCGTCGGCCAGCGGGAGCAGCTCGGCGGGGAGGGACGGGCCGGCGGTGCGGGTGCCGACCGGGCGTTCCGGGAGGTTGAGCTGGAACCAGACGTTCTTGTGGGTGGGCGTGTACTCGACGCCCCAGCGGGTCGCCAGGGCCGCGCACAGCTGCAGGCCCCGGCCGCCCTCGCGGTCGGGGCTGCCCATCGTGGTGGCGGCCTGCTGCAGCGGGACCTCACGCTCCGGGTAGCGGTCGGAGACCTCGATGCGCACACCGTCCTCGGTGCGCAGGCACAGGACGTCCGCATGCGTGCCCGCGTGGACGACGGCGTTGGTCACCAGTTCGCTGGTGAGGACGACGGCGTCGTCGACGATGTCGGCGAAGCCCCAGCCCTGAAGGGTGTCGCGGACGAAGGACCGGGCGGTCGCGACCGATCGCCCGACGGGCTCGAAGGTGGCGGCCGCGCGCGCGGTGATCACAGAACTCCTCGGCCGGTTGTCGTCGTGCAGGGCAGCATGGCCGGCCGGCGTGCGCCGCTGCTGCGGCATCAGCTCGCCCGTCGGCTGTGGCTCCGGGGGCTGTCCCCCGGGGATGACTCCGGTGGTCATGGTCTGCGGCCGCCCCTCCGATGCCCGCTCGTTCTCGTGCCACCCCCCAGACCGGTCGGACCGGTGCGGCTGGACAGCCGCATGCAAGGTTACTTACCTTCGCCGTCCGAGCGGATGCCGGTCGCCGGTGTTTACCCCCCAGGGTGTGCGGACGATGTGCGAAGCTGCCGAACTGTTATGGCCTGGTTCGGGCAGGGTGAAACACTGGGCAAGCTTCTGATGAAGGTCGGGTCGGGCTGCGTGTGTTCCGTGTACGACGGGCAGCAGCCCCTGGTGTGGCCGGATCTCGTCTGGCAGAAATACGCAGCAGTAACGGGTACGCGGAAGTAACCGGTAGGCCGAAGACCGGCACGCCGGGCCGAAGCGGCCGAGCACAGCAGTAGCGGTCTACCCCTCCGGGAGGGACACAGTGGAGTCTGGCGCGGCGACGCGTGGCACGAAGGCGCGCGCGAAAGGCGGACCGTCCCTGGGCAGGCGCGGCACCACCACCGAGGTGGACACGGCCGCCCTGCACCGGCTGCTGGCGGCCCTCGTCTCGATGCGCGACGGGAACTTCCGCAAGCGGCTCACCGTCTCCGGCGACGGGGTGATGTCGGAGATCGCGGCCGTCTTCAACGAGGTGGCCGACCGGAACCTGCACCTGACCGGTGAGCTGTCCCGGGTGCGGCGCATGGTGGGCCGTGAGGGAAAGCTCACGGAACGGCTGGAGACGGGGGCCTGTGAGGGCTCCTGGGCCTCCGCCATCGACGCCTCGAACGCGCTGGTGGACGATCTCGTCTGGCCGGTCTCGGAGGTCGGCCGGGTGCTCACGGCGGTCGCCGAGGGTGATCTCTCGCCGCGCATGGAGCTGCGGACGCAGGCACCGGACGACGGCACCGGGCATCCGCTGCGGGGCGAGTTCCTGAAGGTCGGCCGTACCGTCAACAACCTGGTCGACCAGCTGTCGACGTTCACCGACGAGGTCACGCGGGTGGCCAGCGAGGTCGGCACGGAGGGCAAGCTCGGCGGTCAGGCGCGGGTGCGCGGCATGTCGGGTTCGTGGAAGGACCTGACCGAGTCCGTCAACACCATGGCGAACCGGCTGACGGCGCAGGTGCGCGACATCGCGCTGGTGACGACGGCGGTAGCGCGTGGTGACCTGTCACGCAAGGTCACCGTGCATGTGGCCGGCGAGATGCTGGAGCTGAAGAACACCGTCAACACGATGGTGGAGCAGCTGTCGTCCTTCTCCGTCGAGGTGACCCGGGTCGCCCGTGAGGTGGGCACCGAGGGCATTCTGGGCGGTCAGGCGCAGGTGCCGGGTGTCGCCGGCGTGTGGAAGGAGCTGACCGACTCCGTCAACACGATGGCGGGCAACCTGACCGCGCAGGTGCGCGGGATCTCCCAGGTCACGACCGCTGTCGCCAACGGTGACCTGTCGCAGAAGGTGACGGTTCCGGCGCGCGGCGAGGTGGCGCAGCTCGCCGAGACGATCAACCAGATGACCGAGACGCTGCGGATCTTCGCGGACGAGGTCACGCGTGTCGCGAACGAGGTCGGCGCCGAGGGGCGGCTCGGCGGGCAGGCGAACGTGCCGGGCGCCGCCGGTACCTGGAAGGACCTGACGGACTCCGTCAACACGGTGTTCCGGAATCTCACCACACAGGTGAGGGACATCGCCACCGTGACGACCGCCGTGGCCAGCGGTGACCTCTCGCAGAAGGTCACGGTCGACGTGGCCGGCGAGATGCTGGAGCTGAAGAACACCGTCAACGGGATGGTGGACCAGCTGTCGGCGTTCGGTGCCGAGGTGACGCGGGTCGCGCGGGAGATCGGTGTCGAGGGCGAGCTGGGCGGCCAGGCGCAGGTACCGGGGGCGGCCGGCGCCTGGAAGGACCTGACCGACTCCGTCAACACCGCGTTCCGCAACCTCACCGGGCAGGTGCGCAACATCGCCCAGGTGACGACGGCGGTGGCCAACGGCGACCTCTCCCAGAAGGTCACCGTCGACGTCTCCGGCGAGATGCTCCAGCTGAAGAACACCGTGAACACGATGGTGGACCAGCTGTCGAGCTTCGCCGACCAGGTCACGCGGATGGCCAGGGACGTGGGGACGGAGGGCCGGCTGGGCGGTCAGGCCCGGGTGGACGGCGTGTCGGGCACGTGGAAGGAGCTGACGGACTCCGTCAACTTCATGGCCGGCAACCTGACCTCCCAGGTCCGCAACATCGCCCAGGTGACGACCGCGGTGGCCAACGGTGACCTCTCGCAGAAGATCGACGTCGACGCGCGCGGCGAGATCCTCGAGCTGAAGAACACGATCAACACGATGGTTGATCAGCTGTCCGCCTTCGCCGACCAGGTGACCCGGGTCGCCCGGGACGTGGGTACGGAGGGCCGGCTGGGTGGTCAGGCGCAGGTGCCCGGCGTCGCCGGTGTGTGGCGGGACCTGACCGACTCCGTGAACGGCATGGCCGGCAACCTGACGGCCCAGGTCCGCAACATCGCCCAGGTCGCCACCGCGGTCGCGCGCGGTGACCTCTCCCAGAAGATCACCGTGGACGCGCGCGGGGAGATCCTGGAGCTGAAGAACACGCTGAACACGATGGTGGACCAGCTGTCGTCGTTCGCCCAGGAGGTCACGCGTGTGGCCCGTGAGGTGGGCACGGAGGGCATCCTCGGCGGTCAGGCCGAGGTGCAGGGTGTCTCCGGCACCTGGAAGGACCTCACGCAGTCCGTGAACTTCATGGCGAACAACCTGACGATCCAGGTGCGCAACATCGCCGAGGTCACGACGGCGGTCGCCAAGGGTGACCTGTCGAAGAAGATCACTGTTGACGCGAAGGGCGAGATCCTTGAGCTCGTCACTACGGTCAACACGATGGTTGATCAGCTGTCCAGCTTCGCGGAGCAAGTGACCCGGGTGGCCCGTGAGGTGGGCACCGAGGGAATCCTGGGCGGTCAGGCGCACGTGCCGGGCGTCACCGGTATCTGGAAGGACCTCAGCAACAACGTCAACCTGATGGCCAACAACCTGACCATGCAGGTGCGGAACATCTCCCAGGTCGCCTCGGCCGTCGCCAACGGCGACCTGACGCGTCAGGTGACGATCGAGGCGCGCGGCGAGGTGGCGCAGCTCGCCGACACCATCAACATCATGGTGAAGACGCTGAGCTCGTTCGCCGACCAGGTCACCAAGGTGGCCCGTGAGGTGGGCACGGACGGCATCCTGGGCGGTCAGGCGCACGTGCCGGGTGTGGCCGGTACCTGGAAGGACCTGACCGAGTCCGTGAACCAGATGGCGTCCAACCTGACCGGCCAGGTGCGCAACATCGCCATGGTCACCACGGCGATCGCCAAGGGCGACCTCACGAAGAAGATCGACATTGACGCTCGCGGCGAGATTCTTGAGCTGAAGACGACGATCAACACCATGGTTGATCAGCTGTCGAGCTTCGCCGAGGAGGTCACGCGCGTGGCCCGCGAGGTGGGCACGGAAGGGCAGCTCGGCGGCCAGGCACGCGTGCGTGACGTCGACGGCACCTGGCGGGACCTCACCGAGTCGGTGAACGAGATGGCCGGGAACCTGACCCGGCAGGTGCGTGCCATCGCGCGCGTGGCGACCGCGGTGACCCGGGGCGACCTGAACCTGAAGATCGACGTCGACGCGTCCGGCGAGATCCAGGAGCTGCAGGACTACATCAACAAGATGATCGCCAACCTGCGCGACACCACGATCGCCAACAAGGAGCAGGACTGGCTCAAGGGCAACCTGGCCCGCATCTCGGGCCTCATGCAGGGCCGCCGGGACCTGGAGGACGTGGCCTCGCTGATCATGAGCGAGCTGACGCCGGTGGTGTCCGCGCAGCACGGCGCGTTCTTCGTGGCGATGCCGCTCATGGAGGGCAAGGACGCGGGCGACGGCGAGGAGAACTACGAGCTGCGGATGCTGGGCTCGTACGGCTACTCGATGGGCTCGATGCCGACGTCGTTCCGGCCCGGTGAGGCGCTGGTGGGCACGGCCGCCGAGGAGAGGCGCGCGATCCTCGTGGAGAACGCGCCCAGCGGCTACCTGAAGATCTCCTCGGGGCTCGGCGAGGCTCCGCCGGCGCAGGTGATCGTGCTGCCGGTGCTGTTCGAGGGCACTGTGCTCGGCGTGATCGAGCTGGCCTCCTTCACGCCGTTCACGCAGATCCAGAAGGACTTCCTCAACCAGATCGCCGAGATGATCGCGACGAGCGTCAACACCATCTCGGTCAACACCAAGACCGAGCTGCTGCTGAAGCAGTCGCAGGAGCTGACCGAGCAACTCCGCGAGCGGTCGGCGGAGTTGGAGAACCGGCAGAAGGCGCTGCAGGCCTCCAACGCCGAACTTGAGGAGAAGGCCGAGCTGCTGGCCCGGCAGAACCGCGACATCGAGGTGAAGAACACCGAGATCGAGGAGGCCCGGCAGGTCCTGGAGGAGCGCGCGGAGCAACTCGCGGTGTCGATGCGCTACAAGAGCGAGTTCCTCGCCAACATGTCGCACGAGCTGCGTACGCCGCTCAACTCGCTGCTGATCCTGGCCAAGCTGCTCGCCGACAACGCCGAGGGCAACCTGTCGCCGAAGCAGGTGGAGTTCGCCGAGACCATCCACGGCGCCGGTTCCGACCTGCTCCAGCTGATCAACGACATCCTGGACCTGTCGAAGGTCGAGGCGGGCAAGATGGACGTCTCGCCGACGCGCATCGCGCTCGTACAGCTCGTGGACTACGTGGAGGCCACCTTCCGGCCGCTGACCGCGGAGAAGGGCCTGGATCTGTCCGTACGGGTCTCGCCGGAGCTGCCGGCGACCCTGCACACCGACGAGCAGCGGCTGCTGCAGGTGCTGCGGAACCTGCTGTCGAACGCGGTGAAGTTCACCGACTCCGGGTCGGTGGAACTGGTGATCAGGCCGGCCGGCGCGGACGTGCCGGTGGGTATCCGGGAGCAGCTGCTGGAGGCCGGTTCGCTGGCCGATCCGGAGGCGCCGCTGATCGCGTTCTCGGTGACGGACACCGGCATCGGCATCGCCGCCAGCAAGATGCGGGTGATCTTCGAGGCGTTCAAGCAGGCGGACGGCACGACCAGCCGCAAGTACGGCGGCACCGGACTCGGCCTGTCCATCTCCCGGGAGATCGCGCAGCTGCTCGGCGGTGAGATCCACGCGCAGAGCGAACCGGGCCGCGGCTCGACGTTCACGCTGTACCTGCCGCTGCACCCCAGCGAACTGCCGCCGCAGGGCTACCAGCAGTCCGTGCCCCCGCTGGAGGCCGGCGAGCTGCTCGCCTCGGAGGCCAGGCAGTCCTCGGAGCTGTCGGCTGTGGAGATCGAGACCCCGGCCGAGGTGAAGTCGTACCGGGAGACGCAGAACGGTCCCGCGGCGCTCTTCCGGCGCCGGCGCCGGGGCCTGCCGCAGGGCGAGCAGGGCCCCATGCAGTGGACGGCGTTGCCCGAGCAGGAGAGCGGGCCGCAGTCCGCGCGCGGGGTGCAGTTCGGCGGTGAGAAGGTGCTGATCGTCGACGACGACATCCGCAACGTCTTCGCCCTGACCAGCGTCCTGGAGCAGCACGGCCTGTCGGTGCTGTACGCCGAGAACGGCCGTGAGGGCATCGAGGTGCTGGAGCAGCACGACGACGTGGCGGTCGTACTGATGGACATCATGATGCCGGAGATGGACGGGTATGCGACGACCACGGCGATCCGCCGGATGCCGCAGTTCGCCGGGCTGCCGATCATCGCGCTGACGGCGAAGGCGATGAAGGGCGACCGGGAGAAGGCGATCGAGTCCGGTGCCTCCGACTACGTGACCAAGCCGGTCGACCCGGATCATCTGCTGGCCGTGATGCAGCAGTGGATGGGTGGGAAGTGACGAGGTCGGCGAACCGGGATGTGAACAGCGGGGGAACCCTTGGCATGGGTCGGGGGTTGCCCACTTGAGGTGACTGCGAACGTACGGCTTAAGGTGGCTGCGGACGTATGGAATGCGGAATTCCGGGAACCATCCCGACCCCCGCCGCGTTTCCGCTGTGTGCACAGTGACATCGCGGTGACAGGGTGTGGCGACAGGCGGGGTGCGGCTACGATGACCGGCACAAGGACGGGCGGCGAAAGGGAGTCGTCCCCTGGGGCGGCGCCCGGTGTACCGCCGGGGCGAGGAGGGCGGGCCATGGTGCAGAAGGCCAAGATCCTCCTGGTCGATGACCGGCCGGAGAATCTGCTGGCGCTGGAGGCGATCCTCTCGGCGCTCGATCAGACGCTGGTGCGGGCATCGTCCGGGGAGGAAGCACTCAAGGCACTGCTCACGGACGATTTCGCGGTCATTCTGCTGGACGTCCAGATGCCGGGTATGGACGGCTTCGAGACCGCCGCGCACATCAAGCGGCGGGAGCGGACCCGGGACATCCCGATCATCTTCCTCACCGCGATCAACCACGGCCCTCACCACACCTTCCGGGGCTACGCGGCGGGCGCGGTCGACTACATCTCCAAGCCGTTCGACCCGTGGGTGCTGCGGGCGAAGGTCTCGGTGTTCGTCGAGCTGTACATGAAGAACTGCCAGCTGCGGGAGCAGGCGGCGCTGCTGCGGCTGCAGTTGGAAGGCGGCGGCAAGGGCGCGGTCGGCGGCAAGGAGTCCGCCGGGCTGCTCGCCGAGCTGTCCGCCCGGCTCGCGGCCGTCGAGGAGCAGGCCGAGGCCCTGTCCAAGCAGCTGGACGACGACTCGGCGGACGCCGCCGCGGTGGCCACGGCGGCCCATCTGGAGCGCAAACTCACCGGGTTGCGGCGCGCGCTCGACGCCCTGGAGCCGGGCACCGGCCCCGGCGGCTCGTCGGTGTCGGCACAGAACTGACGCAGGGGCAGGCGGCGGTTGCCCATGAAGGTGCGTCAGTTCCGGTCCTCGGCAAGGGCGACACGAACGGGTGAAGCTGTGGGCACACGTGTCCGCTGTGGTCTCCCCCGGTAACCTCACACCCATGGCCTCACGTCCCTCCGCAGCCAAGAAGCAGCCCGCGAAGAAGGCGGCTGCTCCCGCGAAGGCTCCGGCGAAGAAGGCGGCGGCCAAGAAGGCGCCCGCCAAGAAGGCCCCGGCGAAGAAGGCCGCGCCGAAGCCGGTACCCAGCCCCACGGGGGGCGTGTACCGGCTCGTGCGCGCCCTGTGGCTGGGCCTCGCGCACGCCGTCGGCGCCGTCTTCCGCGGCATAGGGCAGGGCGCCAAGAACCTCGACCCGGCCCACCGCAAGGACGGAATCGCGCTGCTGCTGCTCGGCATCGCGCTGATCGTCGCCGCCGGCACCTGGGCCGACCTCAAGGGCCCTGTCGGCGACCTCGTGGAGATCCTCGTCACCGGCGCCTTCGGGCGGCTCGACCTGCTGGTGCCGATACTGCTCGCGGTGATCGCCGTACGGTTCATCCGGCACCCGGAGAAGCCGGAGGCCAACGGCCGGATCGTGATCGGCCTGTCCGCGCTTCTCATCGGTGTGCTCGGGCAGGTCCACATCGCGTGCGGCTCGCCCGCGCGCAGCGACGGCATGCAGGCCATAAGGGACGCCGGAGGTCTGATCGGCTGGGCGGCGGCCACCCCGCTGACGTACGCCATGACCGAGGTCCTCGCCGTGCCGCTGCTGGTGCTGCTGACGATCTTCGGTCTGCTCGTGGTGACGGCCACGCCGGTCAACGCCATCCCGCAGCGCCTGCGGGCGCTCGGCGTGCGCCTGGGCGTGCTGCACGACCACGAGGCGGAGGTGTTCACCGACGACGACGAGCGCTACGACGAGCAGTGGCGCGAGGCGCTGCCCGCGCGCCCCCGTAAGCGCTCGTCCGCCCCCAAGGCGTACGACCCCGACAGCGCCGAGGAGGAGGCCCTCTCGCAGCGCCGTGGCCGCCCCAGGCGTTCGGCGGTGCCCCAGCCGGATCTGCACCGCCAGATGGACGCGGTGGACGTCGCCGCGGCCGCAGCAGCGGCGCTCGACGGTGCGGTGCTGCACGGCATGCCGCCCTCTCCGCTGGTCGCCGACCTCACCCAGGGCGTCAGCGTCGGCGACCGCGAGGAGACGACCCCCGTACCGACCCCCGTACCGACCCCCGCGCCCGCGCCAGCGCCCGCGCCGTCGTCGGTCCCGGCCGCGCGGCCCAAGCAGGAGAAGCTGAAGGGCGGGATCGTCCCCGACCTCACCAAGAAGGCCCCGCAGGAGTCGCGCGATCTGCCCCCGCGCGCCGAGCAGCTCCAGCTCTCCGGTGACATCACCTACTCGCTGCCGTCGCTGGACCTCCTCCACCGCGGCGGCCCCGGCAAGGCGCGCAGCGAGGCCAACGACGCCGTCGTCGCCTCGCTCACCCAGGTCTTCACCGAGTTCAAGGTCGACGCCGCCGTCACCGGCTTCACCCGAGGCCCGACAGTCACGCGCTACGAGGTCGAGCTCGGCCCCGCGGTGAAGGTCGAGCGGATCACCGCGCTGACCAAGAACATCGCGTACGCGGTCGCCAGCCCGGACGTGCGGATCATCAGCCCCATCCCCGGCAAGTCCGCGGTCGGCATCGAGATCCCGAACACCGACCGGGAGATGGTCAACCTCGGCGACGTGCTGCGCCTCGCGGAGTCCGCCGAGGACGACGATCCGATGCTGGTCGCCTTCGGCAAGGACGTCGAGGGCGGGTACGTCATGCACTCGCTCGCGAAGATGCCGCACCTGCTGGTCGCCGGTGCCACCGGCTCCGGCAAGTCCTCCTGCATCAACTGTTTGATCACCTCGGTCATGATGCGGGCGACCCCCGAGGACGTCCGGATGATCCTGGTCGACCCCAAGCGCGTCGAGCTGACCGCGTACGAGGGAATCCCGCACCTGATCACACCGATCATCACCAACCCCAAGCGGGCCGCCGAGGCACTGCAGTGGGTCGTACGCGAGATGGACCTGCGCTACGACGACCTCGCCGCCTACGGCTACCGGCACATCGACGACTTCAACCAGGCCGTCCGCGACGGCAAGGTCAAGCCGCCCGAGGGCAGCGAGCGCGAGCTCCAGCCGTACCCGTACCTGCTGGTGATCGTGGACGAGTTGGCCGACCTGATGATGGTGGCCCCGCGCGACGTCGAGGACGCGATCGTGCGCATCACCCAGCTCGCGCGCGCCGCCGGCATCCACCTGGTGCTCGCCACCCAGCGCCCGTCGGTCGACGTGGTCACCGGTCTGATCAAGGCCAACGTGCCCTCCCGGCTGGCCTTCGCCACGTCCTCGCTCGCCGACTCCCGGGTCATCCTCGACCAGCCCGGCGCCGAGAAGCTCATCGGCAAGGGCGACGGCCTGTTCCTGCCGATGGGCGCGAACAAGCCGACGCGTATGCAGGGCGCGTTCGTCACCGAGGCCGAGGTCGCGGCCGTCGTCCAGCACTGCAAGGAACAGATGGCGCCGGTCTTCCGGGACGACGTCACGGTGGGCTCCAAG
Source organism: Streptomyces sp. NPDC052109 (assembly GCF_040680195.1). NCBI lineage: Bacteria > Bacillati > Actinomycetota > Actinomycetes > Kitasatosporales > Streptomycetaceae > Streptomyces > Streptomyces sp. NPDC052109. The sequence continues at coordinate 13,281 of NZ_JBFAWF010000020.1, forward strand.
CAGAAGAAGGAGATCGACGAGGACATCGGCGACGACCTCGACCTGCTGTGCCAGGCGGCCGAACTGGTCGTCTCCACGCAGTTCGGGTCGACCTCCATGCTCCAGCGCAAGCTGCGCGTGGGCTTCGCCAAGGCCGGGCGGCTCATGGACCTCATGGAGTCCCGCAACATCGTGGGGCCGAGCGAGGGCTCCAAGGCGCGTGACGTTCTCGTGAAGCCTGACGACCTGGACGGCGTGCTCGCGGTGATTCGCGGGGAGTCTGAAGGGTAGGACGACGCGCCGTCCGGGGGACGTGGCTTACACCGGGTGGCGGCATGCCGTGATGCACCCGTTAGAGATCGGCGAGCAACCGTTTCCCTTCTTCGTACGTCCAGTTGAGCGAAAGGACAGTTGGGCGTCCCACCATGGGGTACCTGCCTGTCGAACCATAGGAATGTCCGGCCATTCCTATGGTGTACAAAGTCCCACCGCCCGGTTGCCCCACCCTTTCGTACCCCCCCTAGACTGAGCTTCCAGCACAGGTGGCTACACGCTCGAAAGGCGCCCCCGTGTCCATCGGCAACTCCCCTGAAGACGAGCGTCCGTTCTCAGACGAGTCCCAGGAACCCCGTGCCTCCGTGGGCCGCGCCCTGCAGCAGGCGCGGATCGCGGCCGGGCTCACCGTGGACGACGTCAGCACTGCCACTCGTGTCCGTATCGCCATCATCCATGCCATCGAGGCGGACGACTTCGCCCCTTGCGGCGGCGATGTGTACGCCCGTGGGCACATCCGCATGCTGGCCAAGGCCGTCCACGTCGATCCCGCCCCCCTCATCGCCCAGTACGACGCCGAGCACGGCGGCCGTCCGGCCCCCACTCCGGCAGCACCCCTGTTCGAGGCGGAGCGGATCCGGCCCGAGCGGCGCGGGCCGAACTGGACCGCTGCCATGGTCGCCGCGATCGTCGTGGTGATCGGCTTCGTCGGTTTCACCGCGGTCAAGAGCAGTCACTCCGGGAACGACGCGAAATCGCAGGTCGCCGACGGTGGCAGCACGCACGCCGTGACCAAGTCCGCCTCGCCCGGCCCGACGAAGGGCAAGCCCGCCGCGCCCAGCCCCGCGCCCTCCGACAGCGCCATCGCGGCTGCGCCCCAGGACAAGGTGACCGTCCAGGTCAGCGCGGCCAACGGACGCAGCTGGATCTCGGCCAAGGACCACAACGGCCAGATGCTCTTCGACGGGCTGCTGAAGAAGGGCGACTCCAAGACCTTCCAGGACAGTTCCAAGATCAACCTGATCCTCGGCGACGCCGGCGCGATCCAGCTGTACGTCAACGGCAAGAAGATCGACGACAACTTCCAGCAGGGCCAGGTGGAGCGCCTCACCTACACGAAGGGCGACCCGGTGGCGGGCTGACCAGCCTGGGAAGAGAGCGGGTGTGACGGGGTTGGCCAAGATCGGCCAACCCCGTCGACGTGGGCTGTCAGTGAGACAAAGTAGTCTTGAGCCCATGCCTGAACGCCGTACCGTCGCACTCGTCACACTCGGCTGCGCCCGTAACGAGGTGGACTCGGAGGAGCTCGCAGGCCGTTTGGAGGCGGACGGCTGGCAGCTCGTCGAGGACGCCGCGGACGCCGACGTCGCCGTGGTCAACACCTGTGGCTTCGTCGAGGCCGCGAAGAAGGACTCCGTCGATGCCCTCCTCGAGGCCAACGACCTCAAGGACCACGGGAGAACCCAGGCCGTCGTGGCGGTGGGCTGCATGGCCGAGCGATACGGCAAGGAGCTCGCCGAGGCGCTGCCCGAGGCCGACGGCGTGCTCGGCTTCGACGACTACGCGGACATCTCCGACCGCCTGCAGACCATCCTCTCCGGCGGCATCCATGCCTCCCACACCCCGCGCGACCGCCGCAAGCTGCTCCCGATCAGCCCGGCCGAGCGGCAGGAGTCGGCCGCCTCCGTCGCCCTGCCCGGGCACGGCCCGGCCGACCTGCCCGAGGGTGTCGCGCCCGCCTCCGGCCCCCGCGCGCCGCTGCGCCGCCGCCTCGACGGCTCCCCGGTCGCCTCGGTGAAGCTCGCCTCCGGCTGCGACCGGCGCTGCTCCTTCTGCGCCATCCCGTCCTTCCGCGGCTCCTTCATCTCCCGCCGCCCCAGTGACGTGCTGAACGAGACGCGCTGGCTGGCCGAGCAGGGTGTGAAGGAGATCATGCTGGTCTCCGAGAACAACACCTCCTACGGCAAGGACCTGGGCGACATCCGCCTGCTGGAGTCCCTGCTGCCGGAGCTGGCCGAGGTCGACGGCCTCGAGCGGGTGCGGGTGAGCTACCTGCAGCCGGCCGAGATGCGCCCGGGGCTCATCGACGTCCTGACCTCGACCCCCAAGGTCGTCCCGTACTTCGACCTGTCCTTCCAGCACTCCGCGCCCGACGTGCTGCGCGCCATGCGCCGCTTCGGAGACACCGACCGCTTCCTGGAGCTGCTGGACACGATCCGCAGCAAGGCACCCGAGGCCGGAGTGCGCTCCAACTTCATCGTCGGCTTCCCCGGCGAGAGCGAGGCGGACCTGGCCGAGCTGGAGCGCTTCCTGAACGGCGCCCGCCTGGACGCCATCGGCGTCTTCGGCTACTCCGACGAGGAGGGCACGGAGGCGGCGACGTACGACGACAAGCTCGACGACGACGTCGTGGCCGAGCGGCTGGCGCGGGTCTCCCGGCTGGCGGAGGAACTCGTCTCGCAGCGCGCCGAGGAGCGCGTGGGCGAAACGGTGCGGGTCCTGGTCGAGTCCGTCGACGAGGAAGAGGGCGTGTACGGCCGTGCCGCGCACCAGGCGCCCGAGACCGACGGCCAGGTTCTGCTCACGAGCGGCGCAGGCCTGCGGGTCGGACGTATGGTCGAGGCGAAGGTGGTCGGTACGGAAGGTGTCGACCTGGTGGCCGAGCCGCTGACCGGCTCGCTCGCGTGTAGTGAGGAGGCGGGCAGATGACCGGAGTCCCGGCATCCGCCGCGGGCGGCTCCTCCGGTGCGCACGGCGCCCGGGGCCCCGCCGCCGCTGCCGACGACGCCCGGTCCGAGGTCTCCGGTTCTGCCCCAGGTCCCGACAGCGACGGCAGGCCCGCGCGCGGCGGGAAGATCGCGGCCGCGGCCGTCAACCAGGCCAGCGTCTGGAACGTCGCCAATCTGCTGACCATGCTCCGGCTGGTCCTGGTGCCCGGCTTCGTGGCGCTGATGCTGGCGAACGGCGGCTACGACCCGGCCTGGCGCTCACTGGCCTGGGCGGCTTTCGCCGTCGCCATGATCACCGACCTGTTCGACGGGCATCTGGCGCGCACCTACGACCTGGTCACCGACTTCGGGAAGATCGCCGACCCCATCGCCGACAAGGCGATCATGGGGGCGGCGCTGATCTGTCTTTCGGCCCTGGGTGATCTGCCGTGGTGGGTGACGGCCGTGATCCTCGGCCGGGAACTCGGCATCACACTGCTGCGTTTTCTGGTCATTCGCTACGGCGTGATCCCGGCCAGCCGTGGGGGCAAGCTCAAGACCCTCACCCAGGGCGTGGCGGTCGGGATGTACGTCCTGGCGCTGACGGGGTGGCTGGCCACTCTGAGGTTCTGGGTGATGGCCGTGGCGGTCGTCCTCACCGTCGTCACAGGTCTCGACTATGTGAGACAAGCCATTGTGCTGCGCAGGCAGGGAATCGCCGAGCACGCGGCCGCGTTGGAGGAGAAGGAAGCGTGACCCCACAGGCCACCGAGCTGGTGCGACTACTGACGGTGAGGGGCGAGACCCTCGCCGTCGCCGAGTCGCTCACCGGTGGTCTGGTGGCGGCGGAGATCACCTCCGTCCCCGGAGCATCCAAGGTGTTCCGGGGTTCGGTCACCGCCTACGCCACCGAGCTGAAGCACGAGCTGCTGGGCGTCGACGGCGACCTGCTGGCGCAGCGAGGAGCGGTGGATCCGCAGGTCGCGGGCCAGATGGCGGCCGGAGTCCGGAAGGCTCTGGGCGCCGACTGGGGCCTGGCGACCACCGGAGTCGCGGGACCCGATCCGCAGGACGGCCAGCCCGTGGGGACGGTCTTCGTGGCCGTCGACGGGCCGCTGAGCGACCTTCCTGGTTCTGCCGGTGGCGGAAAAGTGGAGGCCCTGCGGTTGAACGGCAGCCGTGCGGAAATTCGTATGGAGAGTGTACGGAGCGTACTCGCAGTGCTCCTGGAGCGGCTTGCGGGCGAACACACTGGGAATGAGCGGGCACAGGATACGGAACGGAACGGGGGGTTTTGATGTTTGCAGCCCTGAGTGAACACGACATCGCTCCCCGCACGGCCGCGGCGCGAGGCGGTACGGTGGGGCGAGAAGGATGCGGCTACGCGGTCCGAGGAGGGAGCCACCGATGATTCTGCTCCGTCGCCTGCTGGGTGACGTGCTGCGTCGGCAGCGCCAACGCCAGGGCCGTACTCTGCGCGAAGTCTCCTCGTCCGCCCGAGTCTCACTCGGCTATCTCTCCGAGGTGGAGCGGGGGCAGAAGGAGGCTTCCTCCGAACTGCTCTCCGCCATCTGCGACGCGCTGGACGTACGGATGTCGGAACTCATGCGAGAGGTGAGCGACGAGCTGGCGCTCGCCGAACTGGCCCAGTCCGCCCGGTCCACCGAGCCTGTGCCCACGCCGGTCCGTCCGATGCTGGGTTCGGTGTCGGTGACCGGCGTGCCACCGGAACGGGTGACCATCAAGGCGCCCGCGGAGGCGGTCGACGTGGTCGCCGCGTGACACACGTGTGCGGCCTGACAATCCGATACGACTGAGGCCCCGGACGGCTTCTCCAGGGAGACCTGGGGAGAGCCGGCCGGGGTTCTTGTCGTTCACGGCCCGGTGTGTGTCCGTTTGCCGGGCTCGCACGGTGCGGTCATGGTGGGAGGGACGTGACGGCGCCGAAGCATCGGAGGAAGCGGATGTACGTCGTGAAGAGCCCGTTGGCCGACGCGGATCTCAAGACCGTCGCCGAGGCGCTGCAGGGCGCCCTCGTGGACCTGGTGGACCTCTCCCTGGTCGCCAAGCAGATCCACTGGAACGTCGTCGGGCCCCGCTTCCGCTCCATCCACCTCCAGCTCGACGAGGTCGTCGCATCCGCGCGCACCCACTCCGACACGGTGGCCGAGCGGGCCTCCGCCCTCGGAGTCCCGCCCGACGGACGCGCCGGCACGGTCGCCTCCGGCAGTGGCATCGGCGCCACCCCGGCGGGCTGGATCAAGGACGGGGACGCGGTCGGGGCGATGGTCGACGCACTCGGCGCGGTGATCACCCGGATGCGGGAGCGCGTGGTTGCGACGGGAGAGCCGGATCCTGTGTCGCAGGACATCTTCATCGGGATCACGGCCGACCTGGAGAAGCATCACTGGATGTTCCAGGCGGAGAACGCGTAGCGGTTCGGCCGGTGCCGGTGCCGGTGCCGGTGCCGGTGCCGGTGCTGGTGCCGGTGCCCTCGGCCCGGTCGCTGCCCTGCCTTGCGCTGCGCTTGCCGCCCGCGTGCCGGCCCCACAGGTCCCGCTGATCGTTCCCCGGTCCCGTCCGCTCGCGTCCGCCGGGCCGGTGCCCGTGCACCCGTGAGCCCGAAGTGCGCCTCCCGTGCCGGGCAGGCGACGATCTAGCGTCCGGCAGGAGGTGGTGGCGGGCATGGTGGGGCGGATAGTGCGCTGGGTGGTCGGGCTGGTGTTCGCAGCCGCGTGGTGGTGGGCTGTGCTGCGGCTCGCCCTCGGGCAGGGCGCGGGTGTCCTGGAAGGCGCCGTGGTGGCCGGCGGATGGGGGCTGAGTCTGCTGCCGGTGCACTGTGTGCCCAAGGGGCGGGCGGACGGAGCGGTACGGGCGGGGCGCTGGGTGGCCGCCTGGCGGGTGGGGGGCGTTACCAGGGCATCGCCACACCCCCGTTCGGGCGAAGTATCTGACCCGTCGTGAACGCCGACGCGTCCGACGCCAGATACAGCACCGCGTGTGCCACGTCGTCCGGCTCGCCGACCCGGCCCAGCGGGGCCATCCGCGCCATCATGCCCTCGGTGTGCGCCTGCGCCTCGCCGTCGTGGCGCTCGGTCATCGGGGTGCGGATCCAGCCCGGCGCGATCGCGTTGACCCGGATGCCGTGCGGGCCGACCTCGGTGGCCAGCGTCTTGGTCAGCTGCACCACGGCCGCCTTCGCCACGCCGTAGCAGAGCAGCCCGGGGCCGCCGGTGTCGACCGCGCCGGACGCCATCGTGACGATGCTGCCCGGCGCGTCCTGGGCCAGCATCCGCCGGGCCGCCTCCTGGCAGGCGTACAGCACACCCTTGAAGTTGACGTCGAGCACCCGGTCGAGATCTTCGTCGCGGGTCTCGAGCACGGGACTGCTGTGCATGATCCCGGCGATGGCGGCCATGACGTCCAGGCGCTCGCAGGACCGGACGGCCTCGGCGAGCCGGGCCCGGTCGGTGACGTCCAGGACGTGGGTACGGGCCGTGCCCCCGCGTTTCCCGATCAGTTCCGCCGTGCCGTGCAGGCCGTCCGCGTCCCGGTCCGCGCAGTGCACGGCAGCGCCCGCCTCGGCGAGCAGAACGGCGGAGGCCCGGCCGATGCCGGCGGCGGCTCCGGTGACGAACGCGGTGCGCCCGGTGAGGTCGTACGCCGTGAGGGACATGAAGCGACCGTACGAGCATTTCTGACGAACCGTCAATTGGTGGGAAGGGGCCCTGGGTTACCGGTCCGCCGGCCGACCGTGGCGGTGAGGGCCCGGAACCCGTGCGGTTGGGGCGTCGGCGGCTCGTGGGCTGGCCCGCCCGTCCGCCCCTGGCCCGGGTGCCGTCGGATCCGGTGTCCGGGGGCGCGGGTGCGTCGTCAGGGGGTGCGGCGGGGGTAGCGGTCTCGCCAGCGCTGGGGTGAGCCCGGGGCGGGGGCGGGGCCCGTCTGGCAGGTGGGGCACCAGTAGGTGGGGCGTTCCTGGGAGCCGTCTCCCTGGTCGGCCACGCGGACCGAGGTACGGCAGCGCAGGCAGGGGCGGGGCGCGCGGCCGTAGACGAACAGGTCGTGCCGGTGCAGGCCCGTGGTCTGCCGGACCGGCCGGTCCCGGTTCGCCTCCAGGAGCTTCTTGGCGAGCGCGGGCAGTTGTTCGGCGCGGTCCGTGGGGAGCGAGCCGACCGGCAGCCACGGGGTGACACCGAGGAGGAAGCACAGTTCGCTCTTGTAGATGTTGCCGATGCCGGCGAGATTGCGCTGGTCGAGCAGGGCCTCGCCGAGCGGGCGGGCCGGGTCGGCGAGGACGTTGCCCAGGGCGCGCACCGGGTCCCAGTCGGGTCCGAGCAGATCGGGGCCCAGGTGTCCGACGACCCGCTCCTCGTCGCTCGTTCGCAGCAGTTCAAGGACCTGGAGGCGGTAGCCCACGGCCGTGCGGTCGGCGGTGCCGAGGATCGCCCGGATCTGGTGTGCCGGCCCGCCCCGCCAGCGCTCGCCCGTGCCGTACACCTTCCACGTTCCCTCCATCCGCAGATGCGTGTGCAGGGTCAGGCCGCCCTCGAACCGGGTCAGCAGGTGTTTGCCGCGCGGGATCGTGCTGAGCACCGTTCGGCCGGTGAGGTCGACCGTGGCGTACTTGGGCACCCGGAAGTCGCTGCGAGTCAGCGCCTTGCCCGCGAGGGCCTCGTGCAGCCGCCGCGCGGCCTGCCAGACCGTGTCACCTTCGGGCATGCGTCAAGAGTGCCACGGTCGGGTGAGGCGGGCGTCCGGCGGCGGTCATGCTCTCAGGCGCAGGCCGCGCGGCGTGGCCACGAAACCCGCTCCTTCCAGGAGGGTGCCTATCGGGGACGTCAAAGCCTGGGCGCCGTTGATCCGCTCGACCGTGACCGTGCCGAGGGAGCCCGCGCGGGCCGCCGCGGCCAGGGCCTCGGCGGCCGTACGGAGCCGGGGGTCGTCCGGGGCCGCGGTGTCCGGGGCGGCCGGCCAGGCCAGCAGCGTCTTGCCGCCGCGCTCCATGTAGAGCGTCAGCTCGCCCTCCACCAGGACGACCAGCGAGCCCGCCTTGCGGCCCGGTTTGTGCCCGGCGCCGGTGGGCGGTTCGGGCCAGGAGAGGGCGCCTCCGTAGGCATTGGCGGGGTCCGCCGCGGCGAGGACCACCGCACGGGGATCGGGTGCGGAACTGCTCGTACGACCGGTGCCGTACCCCCGGTTCGCCGGCGAGCCGTAGGCGCCGCCCCCGCCTCCTCGCGGACCGCCGTAACCGGGGGAGGCGAAGGGGTCTGCGAGGTCGCGGGGCGAGACGTACTCGTCGGGGGCGGGCGGGGGGTCCGCCGGGGGCCAGGTGAAGTCGCCGTCGAGGCCGGGGTGGGCGAATCCGCCGTCGGCACCACCGAAGGCGCCGGGCAGCGCGTGGTCGTGGGGCGCACCGTCGCTTCCGTCGAAGCCGTCCGGAAAGGCCGATTCCGCGAAGCCGCGCTCCATTCCCTGGGCGCTCAGGCTCTCGCCGCGTTCGCGGGCGTTGGACACCGCGCGCAACCGGTCCACCGCCCCGTCCATGGCGAACTGGGCCGCGCCCAGGCCCTCGACGACATAGCCGCGCCGCGCCTGGCCGCTCTCCTCGAACGCGGACAGCACCCGGTACACCGCCGAGAAACCGCCCTCGATCCCCTCGGCGGCGACCGCACCCCGGGTGACGACGCCATGCCGGTCAAGGAGGGTGCGGGCCAGCGCGTGGGCGCGCACGGTGACGTCCGGTTCGGCCGCGGGGAGCAGTGACCAGCGGCCGGCGACGGTCGGCGGGCCCGTGCGGGAGGCGGTGCGCGCGGCGGCCGTCAGCGAGCCGTAGCGCCCTCGCGGGACGGACCGCTTGGCGCGGTGGGCGGTCGAGCCCGCCGTACGGCCCGAGCCCAGCAGGGAGCGCATCGGCGCGAGGGTGTCGTTGGTGAGCCGGCCCGACCAGGCCAGGTCCCAGAGTGCGTCGGCCAGTTGGGGCTCGGTGGCATCGGGATGCGTGGTGGCGCGGACCTGGTCGGCGATCTGGCGGAAGAACAGGCCGTAGCCGCCGGAGAGCGCGTCCAGGACCGACTGGTGGAGCGCGGTCAGCTCCAGGGGGTGGGGCGGCGGCAGGAGCAGGGGGACCGCGTCCGCCAGATAGAGGGACACCCAGCCGTCCTTGCCCGGCAGGGCGCCCGCGCCGGCCCACACCACTTCGCCGGCGGCGGTCAGCTCGTCGAGCATGGAGGGCGTGTAGTTCGCCACGCGGGAGGGCAGGACGAGTTTCTCCAGCGCGGAGGCGGGCACGGAGGCGCCCTGCAACTGCTCGACGGCGCGCACCAGTCCGTCGATGCCGCGCAGACCGTGCCCCTTGCCGATGTGCTGCCACTGCGGCAGGAACTGAGCGAGCGCGGCGGGCGGCACCGGCTCCAGCTCATGGCGCAGGGCGGCCAGGGAGCGGCGGCGCAGCCGGCGCAGCACGGCCGCGTCGCACCACTCCTGGCCTATGCCCGCCGGGTGGAACTCGCCTTGGACGACGCGGCCGTTCGCGGCCAGCCGCTGCAGAGCGCCCTCGGTGACCGCCACACCCAGGCCGAAGCGGGCCGCGGCCGTGGCCGACGTGAACGGGCCGTGCGTGCGGGCGTACCGGGCGAGGAGATCACCCAGCGGGTCCTTCACCGGCTCGGTGAACGCCTCGGGCACGCCGACCGGCAGGGCCGTGCCGAGCGCGTCGCGCAGCCGGCCCGCGTCCTCGATCGCCGCCCAGTGGTCGGCTCCGGCGATCCGGACCTTGATGGCCCGGCGGGCTGCGGCCAGCTCGCGGGCCCACTGCGGGTCGGCGCCGCGCACGGCCAGCTCGGCGTCGGTGAGCGGGCCGAGCAACCGGAGCACGTCGGCCGTGCCCTCCACGTCCTTGACCCGGCGGTCCTCGGTGAGCCACTGCAGCTCGCGCTCCAGCTCGGTCAGCACCTCGGCGTCCAGCAGTTCGCGCAGCTCCGCCTGGCCCAGCAGCTCGGCCAGCAGCCGGGAGTCCAGGGAGAGCGCGGCGGCGCGGCGCTCGGCCAGCGGAGAGTCGCCCTCGTACAGGAACTGGGCGACGTATCCGAACAGCAGGGAGCGGGCGAACGGGGACGCCTCCGGGGTGGTGACCTCGACCAGGCGTACCTTGCGGGACTCGATGTCGCCCATCAGCTCGACGAGCCCGGGAAGGTCGAAGACGTCCTGGAGGCACTCGCGGACCGCCTCCAGCACGATCGGGAACGAGCCGAACTCGCTCGCCACCTGGAGCAGTTGGGCCGCACGCTGGCGCTGCTGCCACAGCGGGGTGCGCTTGCCCGGGTTGCGGCGCGGCAGCAGCAGCGCGCGGGCGGCGCACTCGCGGAACCGGGAGGCGAACAGGGCGGAGCCGCCGACCTGGTCGGTGACGATCTGGTCGACCTCCCCCTTGTCGAACGCGACGTCCGCCGCGCCGACGGGTGCCTGCTCGCTGTCGTACTCCGTGCCGGCCTTCGCCGGTGCCTGGTCGAGGAGGTCCAGACCCATCAGGTCCGCGTCGGGCAGACGCAGCACGATGCCGTCGTCGGCGTGCATGACCTGCGCGTCCATGCCGTATCGCTCGGACAGACGGGCGCCGAGCGCGAGGGCCCAGGGGGCGTGCACCTGGGCGCCGAAGGGGGAGTGCACGACGACCCGCCAGTCGCCCAGCTCGTCACGGAAGCGCTCCACGACGATCGTGCGGTCGTCCGGCACATGGCCGCAGGCCTCGCGCTGCTCGTCCAGGTACGACAGCACGTTGTCCGCCGCCCAGGCGTCCAGGCCCGCCGCCAGCAGCCGCAGCCGGGCGTCGTCCTTGGGCAGCGAGCCGACCTCCCGCAGGAACGCGCCCACCGCGCGGCCGAGTTCGAGGGGGCGGCCCAGCTGGTCGCCCTTCCAGAAGGGCAGCCTTCCCGGCACACCGGGCGCGGGGGACACCAGGACCCGGTCGCGGGTGATGTCCTCGATCCGCCAGGAACTCGTGCCCAGCGTGAAGACGTCGCCCACCCGGGACTCGTAGACCATCTCCTCGTCCAGCTCGCCGACCCGGCCGCCGCCCTTCTTGGGGTCGGAACCGGCGAGGAAGACCCCGAACAGGCCGCGGTCGGGGATCGTGCCGCCGGAGGTGACGGCGAGTCGCTGGGCCCCCGGACGGCCGGTGATCTCGCCGGTCACGCGATCCCACACCACGCGCGGGCGCAGCTCCGCGAACGCGTCGGACGGATAGCGGCCCGCGAGCATGTCCAGGACCGCCGTGAACGCCGACTCGGGCAGTGACGCGAAGGGCGCCGCCCGGCGGACCACGGCGAGCAGGTCGTCGAACTGCCAGGTGTCCAGCGACGTCATGGCGACCAGCTGCTGCGCGAGCACGTCCAACGGATTGGCGGGAACCTTCAGGGACTCGATCGAGCCCGTGCGCATCCGCTCGGTGACCACCGCCGCCTGGACGAGGTCACCGCGGTACTTGGGGAAGACGACACCGGTGGAGACCGCGCCCACCTGGTGTCCCGCACGACCGACGCGCTGCAGCCCGGAGGCGACCGAGGGCGGGGACTCGACCTGCACGACCAGGTCGACCGCGCCCATGTCGATGCCCAGCTCCAGGCTGGACGTGGCCACCACGGCAGGCAGCCGGCCGGCCTTCAGGTCCTCCTCGACCAGGGCCCGCTGCTCCTTGGAGACCGAGCCGTGGTGCGCGCGGGCGATCACCGGGGGAGCGCCCTGGGCGGCGCCCGAGCCGCCCATCAGCTGGGCCGGGGAGTGATGCTCGTCGAGCGTCTCGCCGGTCGCGCGCTCGTAGGCGATCTCGTTGAGCCGGTTGCACAGCCGCTCGGCCAGACGCCGGGAGTTGGCGAACACGATCGTGGAGCGGTGCGACTGGACCAGGTCGGCGATCCGCTCCTCCACATGCGGCCAGATCGACGGCCGCTCGGCGCCCTCGCCCGCGTCCGCCGCCGGCGCGCCGCTCAGCTCGCCCATGTCCTCCACCGGGACGACCACGGACAGGTCGAACTCCTTGCCGGACTCCGGCTGCACGATCTCCACCTTGCGGCGCGGCGAGAGATAGCGGGCCACCTCGTCCACCGGGCGGACGGTCGCCGACAGGCCGATCCGGCGGGCCGGCCTGGGCAGCAGCTCGTCCAGCCGCTCCAGGGAAAGCGCGAGATGGGCGCCGCGCTTGGTGCCCGCGACCGCGTGCACCTCGTCCAGGATCACCGTCTCCACGCCCGTCAGCGCATCGCGCGTGGCCGAGGTCAGCATCAGGAACAGCGACTCGGGAGTGGTGATCAGGATGTCCGGCGGGCGCGTGGACAGGGCGCGGCGCTCGGCCGCCGGGGTGTCGCCGGAGCGGATGCCGACCCTGATCTCGGGCTCGGGCAGGCCCAGGCGCACGGACTGCTGGCGGATACCGGTCAGCGGACTGCGGAGGTTCCGCTCGACGTCGACCGCGAGGGCCTTCAGCGGGGACACGTAGAGAACCCGGCAGCGCTTCCTCGGGTCGGCCGGCGGCGGGGCCGAGGCCAGCTGGTCCAGGGCGGCGAGGAACGCGGCCAGCGTCTTGCCCGAGCCGGTCGGGGCCACCACCAGCACGTCCGAGCCCGCACCGATGGCCTGCCACGCGCCGGCCTGGGCCGCGGTGGGCGCGGAGAACGCCCCCGTGAACCAGCCGCGGGTCGCGGGGGAGAAGCCGTCGAGGGCTCGGTGTGGGGAGCTGACCATGCGTCCATCCTGCACCCGGCCACTGACAATCGTGCTGACCTGGGCAAACGCGGGTGCGACGGAGAGGCGTGGGCCGGTCGCTGACGGCGGGGCGGAGAATGGGCGTATGGCGGGTGGAGCTCGGCGGGGCGAGGAGCGGGCGGGCGGTCGGACGGCTGGGCGTCGCCCGGTGGAGCGTGCGCGGCACTGGCGGTACGACGACCTGCCGGGCGTGGACCTGCTGCGTGCCCGGTACGTCCACAAGACCTTCGTCCGGCACACCCACGAGCACTTCGTGATCGCGGCCATAGCCGACGGCGTCGAAGTCTTCCACCACCGCGGCTCCGACGTGTACGTCCCCGCCGGGGCCCTCGCCCTGGTCAACCCGGACACCGCACACACCGGCCGGGCCGGTGTCCCCGAGGGCTGGCGCTACGGCGCGGTCTACCCCTCGCCCGAGGTGGTGGCCGCGATCGCGGCCGAGACCACCAGCATCCGGGGCACGCCGGGTTTCGCCAGCCCCGTCCTCGACGACCCCTACACCGTCCGCCTGGTCCACCAGGTGCTCCGCGCCGCCGACGAGGGCAACGCGCTGGCCGCCGACACCCTGCTGAGGGTCGCCGTGACCAGGTTGCTGCGGCTGAACGGCGGCCCGCTGCCGCAGCGGCCGGTCCGCACGGCCGGAGCCGGCGTCGCGGCACGCGCGCGTGCCGTGCTGGACGAGCGGATGGCCGAGCCGCCGACCCTGGAACGGCTCGCCACCGACCTCGGCACCAGCCCGTTCGCGCTGCTGCGGGCGTTCCGCGACGCCTACGGCATGCCGCCGCACACCTGGCTGACCGACGCCCGCGTACGCCGCGCGCGCGTCCTGCTGGACGCGGGAACGCCGCCCGCCGAGGCGGCCGTGGCCGTCGGCTTCACCGACCAGCCCCACCTCAACCGGCACTTCGCCCGCATCGTCGGTGTGCCCCCCGGGGCGTATCAGCGCGAGCGCACGAATGTGGGCGGCCCGGAGAACGCGAGCGAGCGCAAGAACGTACAAGACCCGGGCTGAGGGACGGCCGTACCGTCCGGGGCGTGGCACAGCAGACAGCACTCGCGGACAGCACCGCCGACGACGTGGACAAGCCCGACCGCGCGGTCGTGCGGGACGCCCTCGGTGTCGGTGTCGCCGTAGGCCTGTCCGGATTCGCCTTCGGGGTGACCTCGGCCGGCAGCGGGCTCGGACTGCTCCAGACCTGCGCGCTCAGCCTCCTCGTCTTCACCGGCGCCTCCCAGTTCGCCCTGGTCGGAGCCCTCGCCGCCGGAGGCAACCCGTTCACGGCCGCCGCCGGGGCCTTCTTCCTCGGCGTACGCAACGCCTTCTACGGGCTGCGGCTGTCGGATCTGCTCGCCCTCCCACGCGCGGTACGGCCGTTCGCCGCCCAGTGGGTGATCGACGAGACCACGGCGGTCACCCTGGCACAGCCGACCCGGCATGCCCGCCGGATCGGCTTCACCGTGACCGGGCTCACGCTGTACGCGCTCTGGAACCTCACCACGCTGCTCGGCGCGCTCGGTGCCAAGGCCATCGGCGACACGCGCGCGTGGGGCCTGGACGCGGCCGGGCCCGCGGTGTTCCTGGCCCTGCTCGCGCCGATGCTGAAGACGACCACCGAGCGCGCGGTCGCGGGTCTCGCGGTTCTGCTGGGCCTCGGCCTGCTGCCCGTCCTGCCGGCCGGCGTCCCGGTCCTGGTGGCGGCGCTGGCGGCACCGGTCGCCCTCGTCGCCGAGGGCCGCCGCGGGGCGCATGGGGGACAGGAGGTCGGCGCCGCCGAGGAGCAGGGCGCACCACCGGGGCCCGAGGCGGCCGGCGGATCGGCGGAACCGGAGTCGGAGGAGGACCGGTGAACACGTGGATCGCGATCGGCTTGACCGCCCTCGGCTGCTACGCCGTCAAGCTGGCCGGCCTGCTGGTGCCCGCGGGTGCCATGGAGCGGCCGTTCGTACGGCGGCTGGCCGCCCTGCTGCCGGTCGCCCTCCTCGCCGCGCTCACGGCTCAGCAGACGTTCGCCGACGGGCACGCGCTCGTGCTGGACGCGCGCGTCGCGGGACTGGGTGCGGCCGCCGTCGCGCTGGTGCTGCGCGCGCCGTTCCTGCTGGTCGTGGGGGCTGCCGTGGTGGTGACGGCGGGCGTGCGGGCCCTCGGAGGGTGACGCGGGACCGCCTCGCCCCAGGCCGGCTCAGCCCACGAAACGCCCGTACGCCCGCAGGGTGCGCAGTGCCTCGATCGTCACCAGAGGGCGTCCTTCCAGCGCGGGGGCGGGTGCCCACTGGCGCCACCGGATCGGCCAGCCGCCGTCCTCCTGCTGCTCGGCGGCCAGGTGGTCCAGCGAGCGTGCCATCTCGTCGTCGGTGAACCACGCGCGGGCGAGTGAGTCCGGGCTTCTGGCGAAGTCGTGCGGGAAGTGGTGCTCGCCCGGGGCGTAGCCGGACGCCACCGGATACGCGTCGAGCCGGTCCGGGTCCAGGGCCGCGAGCCGCTGCTCCCGCACCATGCGGCCGAGCCGGTCCGCGGCGGCCTCCGCGCGCGAGCGGTCGGGAGCGGAGTCCAGGAAGGCCACGGCGGCCTCCACCTCGTACGGGTGGGACTTGTCCAGGGTCTCCACGGCCTGCCAGCAGAAGTCGGTGGCCCGGAACAGCCAGGCGTGCCACACCTCGTTGCGGTGCAGCAGCCCTACCACCGGTCCTGTGGCGAGCAGCTCGCTGGGCGGGTCGTCGACGACCGGCACGAACGGTGCCACCGGATATCCGCGCTGGCTGGGGTGGATCGCCGGCAGGGCGCCCTCGGCGGTGGAGACCGAGGTCAGATAGCGGCACACGCGCTCGACCCGCTGCCCGCCGCAGCGCCCGATGGCGTCCAGTACCCGCAGCGCGTGCGCGATGTGCAGGGGCTGGCTCACGGGGCCACGCAGATCGGGCTCCAGCGCGTGCCCGTACCCGCCGTCCTCGTTGCGGTAGGCGTCCAGCGCCGCCTCCACCGCGTCCGGGGTGCCGTGCAGGAAGTGATACGTGAACAGGCGCTGTTCCAGCACGCGCGCGGTGAGCCACACGAACTGCTCGGCGCGGAAGAGCGGGAAGCGCGCCGGGGGCGTGGAGGGGAGTGGGGAAACTCCGGTTTCGGCCATGCGTCAGACCGTAGGACGGAAAGCGGTCTCGGCAAGTGCTCCCGGCCGGGGCCCACCCCCAGGGGCGGGATACTGGAGTCATGCGGTTGACGGTCTTCTGGCAGCGGATGGCGGAACACTTCGGTCCGGGGTACGCCGACACCTTCGCACGCGATCACGTCATGTCGGAGCTCGGCGAGCGCACGGTGCACGAGGCGCTGGACGCCGGCTGGGACGCGAAGGACGTGTGGCGCGTGGTCTGCGCGGTCATGAACGTGCCGGGCGAGCGGCGGTGAAGTGCTGCCGGAAACGCCCTGCATGTCCGCGAAGAGGGTGTCCGTACGGCACCGATCGGTCACGAAGACCGCAGGTCGGCACCGGTTGTCGGTGGCGTGGGCGAGACTTGGCCCGTGGCACCCACTGACGAGGACAACGAGCCGCTGACCCGGGACGCGGCACCGGCCGGCACGACATCGACCGAGCGGCCACCGGCCACCGGCGCCGTCGCTCCGGGCGGCCGCATGCCGCGCTGGCTGCCGCGTGCCATGGTGCTCGCGCTCGCGCTGATCGCCGCGTTCCAGCTCGGCAGCTGGGCCTTCCACCAGCTGACCGGGCTGTTGATCAACATATTGATCGCGTTCTTCCTGGCCCTCGCGATCGAGCCCGCGGTGAGCCGGATGGCCGCCCGCGGGATGCGCCGGGGGCTCGCCACCTTCCTGGTCTTCCTCGGGCTGACGATCGCCGTCGCCGGGTTCGTCGCCTTGCTCGGCTCCATGCTGGCCGGCCAGATCATCAAGATGATCGAGGGCTTCCCGGACTACCTTGACTCCCTCATCAACTGGATCAATGAGACCTTCCACACGGAGCTCCGCCGCGTGGACGTCCAGGAGGGCCTGCTCCACTCCGACTGGCTGCGCAAGTACGCGCAGAACAGCGCCGCGGGCGTCCTCGACGTCTCCGCACAGGTGCTCGGCGGACTGTTCCAGATGCTGACGGTGGGACTGTTCTCGTTCTACTTCGCCGCCGACGGCCCCCGCCTGCGCCGCGCCCTGTGTTCCGTGCTGCCACCCGCGCGCCAGGCCGAGGTGCTGCGCGCCTGGGAGATCGCCGTCGACAAGACCGGCGGCTACCTCTATTCGCGCGGCCTGATGGCGCTCATCTCCGGCATCGCCCACTACATCCTGCTCCAGGCCCTGAGTGTGCCGTACGCGCCCGTGCTCGGTGTCTGGGTGGGCCTGGTCTCGCAGTTCATCCCGACCATCGGCACGTACCTCGCGGGTGCGCTGCCGATGCTGATCGCGTTCACCGTCAACCCCTGGTACGCGGTGTGGGTGCTGGTCTTCGTCGTGATCTACCAGCAGTTCGAGAACTACATGCTCCAGCCCAAGCTGACCGCCAAGTCGGTCGACATCCACCCGGCGGTCGCCTTCGGCTCGGTCATCGCGGGCACCGCGCTGCTGGGCGCCGTCGGCGCGCTGATCGCCATCCCGGCGGTGGCCACCCTTCAGGCGTTCCTGGGGGCGTACGTGAAGCGCTACGCCGTCACGGACGATCCGAGGGTGCACGGACACCGGAGCCGGGGGCCGGCCGCCACCGGGATGCTGGCGCGCATACGCCGGCCGCGCGCAGGTCGGCCCGAGGCGGAGGAGTCGTCGTGAGCCGGTGCGCCGCGGCGACGGGCCTCGCGGGCCGGTGACGGGAGAGCAGCGTCGTGGGCCGGTGCGAGCTCGGCCTGGTCATCGGTGCATCAGCACCGCCCGCAACCCGCCCCGGCGGCGGGCCGCCGCGTAACAGCCGGCCGCCGTGGCCACGATCCGGCGGTGCGTCCTCTCGTCCCGGGGAGGAGTGCGACAACAGCCGGGCCGGCACGCACAGGACGAGTACGGCATGTGGGCTCACGCCGTGCGGGGGCCTGGGCGGGCCCCTCGGCCGCTCCGGAGGCCGGCGCCGCCGGCAGGATCCGGAACCCGGAGCGGACGGCGAGCGGCATGCCGGCGGGGCCTTGCGGCCGTGATCCCGCCGACCTCCACCACGTCAGTCGGCGGCGGTTCGCGGTCGGCGGCAGCCCGTGGGACGGTCCCGTCTCCTGGTGCGCGAGCCCGTCGCCCTCGGGCTCTCCTTCGGGCCGGCGCTGATCACCGTCATCCGGGTCACGTCGTACCTGCGCGTCGGTCCGCGGCTGCGTCGGCTCCCCGGACGCCGCAGGGTGCGCTTGACACAAAAATCGAACATCCATTCTTATGGGGGTTCAGGCGAGGCTTCGGGTAGTGGATTTCATCCGGTTTTGTGGGGTTAAGTCCGTCGGTTATCCACAGGCTGGGCCTGCGTCGGGGCGCATTGTCAGTGGCAGGCGTTAGCGTCTTTGACGTGAAGCGATCGACTCAAGCAAACCGGGTGGAACCCATGGCAGGAACCGACCGCGAGAAGGCGCTCGACGCCGCGCTCGCACAGATTGAACGGCAATTCGGCAAGGGCGCGGTCATGCGCATGGGCGAGCGGTCGAAGGAGCCCATCGAGGTCATCCCGACCGGGTCGACCGCTCTCGACGTCGCCCTCGGCGTCGGCGGCCTGCCCCGCGGCCGTGTCGTCGAGATCTACGGCCCGGAGTCCTCCGGTAAGACGACCCTGACCCTGCACGCCGTGGCCAACGCCCAGAAGGCCGGCGGCCAGGTCGCCTTCGTGGACGCGGAGCACGCCCTCGACCCCGAGTACGCGCGCAAGCTCGGCGTCGACATCGACAACCTGATCCTTTCCCAGCCCGACAACGGCGAGCAGGCCCTGGAGATCGTGGACATGCTCGTCCGCTCCGGCGCGCTCGACCTCATCGTCATCGACTCCGTCGCCGCGCTCGTCCCGCGTGCGGAGATCGAGGGCGAGATGGGCGACAGCCACGTCGGTCTCCAGGCCCGGCTGATGAGCCAGGCGCTGCGGAAGATCACCAGCGCGCTGAACCAGTCCAAGACCACCGCGATCTTCATCAACCAGCTCCGCGAGAAGATCGGTGTGATGTTCGGCTCCCCGGAGACCACGACCGGTGGCCGCGCGCTGAAGTTCTACGCCTCGGTGCGTATCGACATCCGCCGCATCGAGACCTTGAAGGACGGCACGGAGGCGGTCGGCAACCGCACCCGCTGCAAGGTCGTCAAGAACAAGGTCGCCCCGCCCTTCAAGCAGGCCGAGTTCGACATCCTCTACGGCCAGGGCATCAGCCGCGAGGGCGGTCTGATCGACATGGGCGTGGAGCACGGCTTCGTCCGCAAGGCCGGCGCCTGGTACACGTACGAGGGCGACCAGCTCGGCCAGGGCAAGGAGAACGCGCGCAACTTCCTCAAGGACAACCCCGACCTGGCCAACGAGATCGAGAAGAAGATCAAGGAGAAGCTGGGCGTCGGTGTCCGGCCGGAGGAGCCCGCCGCCGAGCCGGGCTCGGACGCGGCGGTCACCACCGCGCCCGCCGACGACGCCAAGGCGGTGCCCGCCCCGTCGGCCGCCAAGGCCACCAAGCCCAAGGCCGCCGCAGCCAAGAGCTGACCGTGACACGACGAACCGACTGGGCCGAGTACGAATACACCACCACCCCCGGTGCCCCACGGGGGAGGGGCGCCGGGGGCCATTGGGGCTCCGCCCCGGGTGGTGACGACGGATATCCGGACGACGGTTACGAGGGTTACGACGAGCACCGTGGGACCCGGGCCGACGGTGGCGTCCGCCCGGGCGGCCCGGTGGACGAGCTGTCCGTGGGTGGTTCACCCGGCCGTGGCGCCCGCGGCGACGTCGTTCCGCGGGCCGGCCGGGGGCGCGGCCGGCGGCGCGGCTTCGGGGACGCGCCCAGTGAGGACGAAGGCGCCCCTTCCTCGTCGAGGGCCGAGCGGGGGGAGTCTTCAGGGGACCCGGCTGAGCGGGCACGGGCGATCTGCCTGCGCCTGCTCACCGGGACCCCGCGCACCCGCAAGCAACTCGCCGACGCGCTGCGCAAGCGGGAGATCCCGCAAGAGGTGGCCGAGGAGGTGCTGTCGCGGTTCGAGGAGGTCGGGCTGATCGACGACAGCGCGTTCGCGGACGCCTGGGTGGAGTCCCGGCACCATGGCCGAGGACTCGCGCGCCGGGCGCTCGCCCAGGAGTTGCGGACCAAGGGGGTCGACTCGCTGCTGATCGACGAGGCCGTCTCCCAGCTCGACTCCGAGCAGGAGGAGGCGACGGCCCGCGAGCTCGTCGCCCGCAAACTGGGCGCCACCCGCGGCCTCGACCGTGACAAGCGGCTTCGCCGCCTCGCCGGCATGCTGGCCCGCAAGGGCTATCCCGAGGGTATGGCTCTCCGGGTTGTCCGTCAGGCCCTGGAGGAAGAGGGCGAGGACGCCGAGTTCCTAGGAGAAGGGGACTTCTGAGTCCTCGGGCGGCCGGACATCTCCGGACCCTCCATGGGCGTAAGGGGGTTAACCTCAGCCGAAGACGCCGGACCACCTCAGTGCTCTCCCTGCCACGCGCGGGCGAGTCTGTACGCACGTTCCGGAGCACGGCACACACCAGCCGTGGCCGGCCGCGTACGACCCAGCCGACGCGTACAACAGAAGAGAGCCCACCCGATGATGCTGCGATACGCCCTGAAGACGGTCCGTGCCCGGAAGGTGGGTTTTCTGGGCGCATTCCTCGCGCTGATGTGCGCGGCCGCTCTGATCACCGCCTGTGGCACCCTCCTCGACACCGGCCTGCGCGGCACCATCCGCACCGAGCGCTACGCCGCCGCTCCCGTCGTGGTCTCCGGCGACCAGTACGTCCACCGGACCACCGTCAAGCACAAAAAGGGCAAGACCAAGGTCAAGCACAAGGCGAAACCCATCGCCGAGCGCGCCTGGATCGCCGAGCGGCTGCGCACCAGACTCGCACACGTCCCGGCCGTGGCCCGGGTCGTGCCCGAACTCACCTTCCTCGCCCAGCCGTTGACCCCGGCCGGCACCGGCGGTCGCACCGCCTACGGACATGCCTGGGAATCCGCCGCGTTGACGCCGTACCGGCTGACCACCGGCCGCGCGCCCGCGTCCGACGGTGACCTGGTCATCGACAGCGCCCTCGCCGCACGGGCCCGGCTGCGGCCAGGTGACCGGCTCACCGTGCAGTCCACGCAGGCCCCGCGCCGTTACCGCATCACCGGTATCGCCGCCCCGGCCACCGCCGTTCGCCACCAGACCTCCCTGTTCTTCTCCACCGCCGAGGCCCGCCGCCTCGCCGCGCATCCCGGGCAGGTCAGCGCGTTCGGTGTGCTGCCGACCACGGGGGCGGACCTCGAGAAGGTGCGGACCGCCGTGGCCCAGGCGCTTGCCGGCACCACCGCCCAGGTCAGCACCGGAGCGGCCCGCGGGCCCGTCGAGTTCCTGGACGCGGCCGCCGCCCGCACCCGGCTGGTCAGCATGGGTGGCGCCATGGGCGGGACCTCGCTGCTGGTAGCGGTTCTCGTGGTCGTCGGCACCTTCGCGCTGACCGTGCAGCAGCGCCACCGCGAACTCGCCTTGCTCCGCGCCATCGCCGCCACACCCGGAGAGATCCGCAGACTGCTCGGCCGGGAGGCGCTGATCGTCGGTGCGGCGGCAGGCACGGTGGGCGCGCTGCTCGGGCTGCCGCTGGGTGACTGGCTGCACTCCAGGTTCGTGGCCCTGGGCGCCGTACCCGCCACACTCGAGCCCACCGTCAGTGTCTTCCCGCCGTTCGTCGCCCTGGCCGCCACTCTGCTCGGCGCCTGGGCCGCGGCCCGGATCGCCTCACGCAGGATCGTCCGGATCCGCCCGACCGAGGCCCTCGCCGAGGCCAGGACCGAGCGGACCCGTCCCGCCTGGGGCCGGATCGGCGCCGGGCTGCTGCTTCTCGCCGGTGGAGCCGTCCTCGTCGTCGTCCTCACCTCCCTGCGCACCGAGCCCGCCTCCACGCCCGTGACCTTCCTCGCCGTCGTCGTCCTGTCCACCTCCGTCGCCCTGCTCGGTCCCGTGCTGGTCAAGGCGGCCGCGCTGGTGCTCGGCGGCCCGCTGCGACTCACCGGTCACGGCGGTCGCCTCGCCACCGCCAACCTGCGCGGCAACGCCGCCCGGATGGCCTCCGTCGTCACCCCCCTCACCCTGCTCGTCGGCATGACCTGCACCGTCCTGTTCGTCCAGTCCACCCTCGGCGATGCCGCCCGCGCCCAGGTCCGGGACGGCGTCCGGGCCGACTGGGTCGTCGCCGCGCAGGGACCGGGCGTCCCCGCCGAGGCCGCACAGCGGCTGCGCGCACAGCACCACACCGTCACCGAGGTGGTCCGTACGACCGTCCGCGTCGGACTCGACAAGTACCCCGCGCAGGGCGTCACCCCGGCGGGCCTGACCCGCACCTGGGACCCGCAGGTCACGGCCGGCTCCCTCGACCGGCTCGCCGCTCACACCGTTGCTGTCAGTCAACTGGCCGCGGACCAGCAGCACTTGACGCCCGGCAGCACACTGAAGCTCACCCTCGGCGACGGGACGCCCGCCACGCTCACCGTCGCCGCCGTCTATGCCAGGGGTCTCGGGTTCGGAGACATCACCTTCGCCCACGACCTCGTCGCCCGCCATGTCGACAACCCACTCGCCTCCTCCGTCCTCGTCAGCACGGCCCGTACAGAGACACAACTCGCGACTACGCTCCGTGAGTTCCCGGGACTCCGGATTCTTTCGCCGGCCGCCGCCGACGGCCTGCAGGCCGACCGGCAGCAGGCGAACGCCGAGGTCGACTATCTCGCCATGGGGCTCGTGCTGGCCTTCACCGCCATCGCCGTGGTCAACACGCTGGCGATGTCGGTAGCGGAGCGTGTGCGGGACTTCGCCCTGCTCCGGCTAGCCGGTGCGACCCGCCGTCAGGTCCTGCGCATGCTGCGCACCGAGACGCTGTCCGTTCTGTGCCTCGCCACCTCGCTCGGCAGCGGGATCGCGCTCGTCGTGCTCGCCGCGTTCAGCGTCGGCATGACGGGCCGTGCGGCGCCCTCGGTCACGCCCCTGCTCTACGCCACCGTCGTCGGGGTCGCCGGTCTCCTCGCGCTCGTGGCCAGTGCGGTTCCCGGGCGGGCGGCACTTCGGGTCCGGGCGGTGACGGTGGCCACGGCGAAGGAGTGACACAGCGGGGGAGGAGCGGCGGAGATGAGCCTGCGTGGCCGCCACGGGGCTCATCTCCGCTTCGGGCGCCGGGCCTCCCGGAGACGCTCCGGCTCAAGGCCCCGTCGGCTCCACCGGGAGTCCCTGCGCCCGCCAGGCCTGGAAGCCGCCCACCAGGTCCGTCGCCCGGTGCAGACCGAGCCGGTGGAGGGAGGCGACGGCGAGGCTGGAGGCGTAGCCCTCGTTGCAGATCACCACGACGCGCAGGTCGTGGCCGGTGGCCTCGGGAACGCGGTGGCTGCCCTGGGGATCGAGGCGCCACTCCAGTTCATTGCGCTCGACGACGAGCGCGCCGGGGATCAGCCCGTCCCGCTCGCGCAGGGCCGCGTAGCGGATGTCGACCAGCAGCGCCTCACCCCTCCGTGCCGCCTCGTGCGCCTCCCGTGCCTCGATGCGCCGGTAGCCCGCGCGCACCCGCTCCAGCAACTCGTCGATGCCGACCGGTGCATGACCGAGGTCGCCGCTCACTGCCAGTCCTCCGGGCGTTCGACCTGCTCCAGGCGGAGTACCTGACCGGTGCGGCTGTAGCGGCGGATGCGTGGAAGGGGCGGGTAGTAGGCGTGCACGGAGATCGCGTGCTCCTCGGGGGACTCGTTGAGGACCTCGTGGACGTGGTGGCGGCCGAAGGAGCGTCCCTCGCCGACGGGCAGCCGGCGTTCGCGGTCCACGTCCTCGGTGAGTTCCAGGTTCTTCCAGCCGTCGGTGGGCAGCCGGGCGGCGAGCGAGTACTCCCTGAGCACGCCGGAGGCCGTGAGGAACGCGCCGATCGAGTCGGCGTGGTCGTGCCAGCCCGTGCCGGTGCCGGGCGGCCAGCCGATCAGCCAGGCCTCGCTGCCGCCCGGACCCTCCAGTCGCAGCCAGGTGCGGCCGTCCGGGTCGAGCGGTAGCGAGGCGATCAGCTCGGTGTCGGCGGCGGTACGCCGCACGAAGTCGAGGAGGTCCGCCTGGGTGGGCGCCGAGCCGACGGCAGGGGACACGGGAGCGGGGGAGACAGACACGTGCACCGTCCTGGGAGATGTTCGCGGAACGGGCGCACCGCGGCGCCCGGAAAGAGAGGGGGCGAAATCAGCAGGACGGGCGACACACACAGCCCGCGTAGCGGACGAGGTCCATATGGACCCTCCGCCACAGGCGCACGCAGGTGTCGGTCATGGTGCGGAGTACAGCATGCCGGGATACTCCGGTCAACTCACCGTCACCATGTGGACAGAGGGTGACAGGCCAGCGGGTCAGCGGGCGCCGGAGACAGCCCGCGCCTCCTGTTGCGCGGCGCCCCCCATCGTCGCCTCCGCCGCCGCGTACAGGTCGGCCGGGCGGACCCCGCTCAGCGCGGTGACCAGGTGGCCGTCGGGGCGCACGAGCAGCACGCTGTGCGCCGGCGCACCCGGGTAGCTCTCCGCGACCAGCAGCTCGGCACGGTACGGCAGCGCGGTCACGGAAGCCGCGAGCCGCGGCATGACCCCGGCCGACATCCAGTGCTTGCGGTCCCACACGCCCGTACCCGGCGCGATCAGGACGACGAGCAGGACGCCGCGGCCGAGCCGGTCGCGCAGCCGCACGAAGGAACCGTCCTCCGCGGTGACCCGCACGTCGGCGACCGGTGCACCGGGCGGGGTGCCGAGCGGGATCTCCCCATCGAGCTGCCGGGGTGCGAGCGGCGAGTCGGCGTACGTCACCGGCGCTCCGAGCGGCCCGCGCCCCAGGTGACCGTCCGTGAGCAGCGCGTCGTGGCCCCGTGCCGTGCCCGGGACCATCTGGCGCAGCCCGCCGGCGCCACGCAGCACCGGCAGCACCTGGTCGGCGGCGCGCAGCCGGGCGGTGATCGCCAGGCGGCGCTCGGCCTGATAGCTGTCCAGCAGCACCTCGTGCGGGCCGTGATGCCAGGCCGGGGCCAGCTTCCAGGCGAGGTTGTCGGCGTCCCTGAGGCCCTCGTCCAGCCCCTGGGTGCCGAGCGCGCCGAGCAGATGGGCCGCGTCCCCGGCGAGGAAGACCCGGCCGACACGCCACCGGCGGGCGAGCCGGTGGTGCACCGTGTGGACACCGGTGTCGAGCAGCTCGTACGGCGGTGTGGAGCCGTCCGTCCAGCCCGCGAGCGTCTCGCGGATCCGGGACACCAGGATCTCGGGCGTGACCAGGTCCTTGCCCGGTGGCAGCAGCCAGTCCAGGCGCCACGCGCCGTCCGGGAGGGGGCGGGCGGTCACCTCCCCGGCCGAGGGCCCGGACTGCCGCCACGGCGGCATCCGATGGAGCAACGCGCGGCCCTCCCACGGAAGTTCCACGCGTAGCGCGGCGACCGCGTGCCGCTCCACCGCGGTACGGCCCGGGAAGCGGATGTCCTGGAGTTTGCGCACGGTGGAGCGCGGTCCGTCGCAGCCGACCAGATAACTGCCACGCCACCAGGTCCCGTGCGGACCACGGGTGTGCGCCGTGATGCCGGAACGCTCCTGCTCGATCGAGTCCAGGCGGCTGTCCACGGCGATCCGCACCAGCGGCTCGTCGGCGACGGCCGCCCGCAGGGCGGCCGTGACGACGTGCTGGGCGATGTGCAGCGGCGCGGCGGGGTCCGCCTCGTCGAAGGTGATCTCGCTCAGCACCTGCCTGCGCCTGAGGGACCGCCATCCGGCCCACCGCACACCGTGGTCGCCGAGCGCCACCCCGGTCAGCCGCTCCAGCAGGGCGGCCGTGTCCTCCCGCAGCACGACGGTGCGTGCCGGTCGGGGTTCGTCCTTGCCGGGGCCCTCGTCCAGGACGACGGACGGCACCTCCTGGCGGGCCAGTGCCAGCGCGAGCGTGAGCCCGACGGGCCCCGCTCCGACGATGATCACCGGGTCCATGACGCCGCGCCCCCTGCCCGTGACGATGCCCTGACGGTGACAAGTGAACAGGAAGGGGGAGCGGGGTGCACGATCACAGAATGTATGCAACCCATTGGCAGAGTTTGCGTCAAGCCACCAGGGGCAGTGGCGATCAGGCCACTGCCCCTGGGGCGCCCGTGTCACCTGAATGAACGTCAGTTCCCGTGGACGCCGCCGTGGTGGCCGCCGCCGACGAAGGGGCCGCCGGGGTCCACGCCGCCGACGGCGCCTCCGGCCCCGGTCGCCGCCGAGCCCGCGATGCCCGCGACGTCCTGGACACCGAGCACCGCGCCGGACGACTTCTTGCGCCGCCGCAGCCGGCCCTCCAGCCAACTCGCGAACGAGGTCAGCGAGAAGTTGACGATCACGAAGATCACGGCCACCACCGTGAACGAGGCGATGGTGTTCGCGCCGTAGTAGCCGCTCATCGTGTTCGCCGACGCGAGCAGTTCGGGGAACGTGAGGACGGCGCCGCCGAGCGCGGTGTCCTTCACGACGACCACCAACTGGCTGACGATCGCCGGGAGCATCGCGGTGACCGCCTGCGGCAGCAGGATGAGCCGCATCACCTGGCCCTTGCGCAGACCGATCGCCATGGCCGCCTCGGACTGGCCCTTCGGCAGGGCGAGGATGCCCGCCCGGACGATCTCGGCGAGCACCGACGCGTTGTACAGCACCAGACCGGTGACGACCGCGTACAGCGGGCGGTCGTCGGAACTCACGTTGGTGTACTGGCTGTACAGCTCGTTGCCGAAGATCATCAGGACGAGCACCGGAATCGCGCGGAAGAACTCGACCACGACCGTCGCCGGTATCCGCACCCACGCATGGTCCGCGAGCCGGGCGATGCCGAAGAAGGCACCCAGCGGGAGCGCGATGACCATGGCCAGGGCCGCCGCCTTCAAGGTGTTCTGCAGGCCCGGCCAGATGTACGTCGAATACGCCTCCGAGCTGAAGAACGGTTTCCACAGCGCCCAGGCCAGCTGGCCCTTCTCGTCGAGGGACGTGTACACCCACCATGCGAGGGCGGCGAGGCAGACCAGGAAGACCGCCGTGTACAGGATGTTCCGCCGCTTGGCCCGCGGGCCCTGGGCGTCGTACAGGACCGAGCTCATCGCTTCACCGCCACCTTCTTGCCCACCCAGCCGAGAATCAGACCGGTCGGCAGCGTCAGGCAGCAGAACCCGAAGGCGATGACCGCGGAGATCGCCAGCAGTTGCGCCTCGTTCTCCACCATCTTCTTCATCAGGAGCGCCGCTTCCGCCACGCCGATCGCGGCCGCCACCGTCGTGTTCTTCGTCAATGCGATCAGCACGTTGGCCAGCGGGCCGACGGCGGCGCGGAAGGCCTGCGGGAGTACGACCAGGAACAGCACCTGGGTGAAGCTCAGGCCGATGGCCCGGGCCGCCTCCGCCTGACCGACCGGCACCGTGTTGATGCCGGAGCGGATCGCCTCGCAGACGAAGGCCGACGTGTAGACGATCAGACCGAGCACGGCCAGCCGGAAGTTGGTCGTGTCGACCTTGTCCGAGCCCAGGTCGATGCCCAGCGTCTGGTTGAGACCGAGCGAGGCGAAGAGGATGATCACCGTGAGCGGGATGTTCCGCAGGATGTTCACGTAGGTGGTGCCGAAACCGCGCATCAGCGGTACGGGGCCCACCCGCATGGCTGCCAGCAGGGTGCCCCAGACCAGGGAGCCCACGGCGGACAGCAGCGTGAGCTGCACCGTCGTCCAGAAGGCGCCCAGCACGTCGTACTTGTCAAGAAAGTCGAACACGATCTCCCGCGCTTCCGCGTGTCAGGGATGCCCGGGTGCGCCGCCCTCAGCGACGGCGCACCCACCGGGCGTTTCCTCAGCTCTTGATGTCGCCGATCTTCGGGGCGGGCTCGTTCTTGTAGTTGGCAGGACCGAAGTTCTTCTTCACGGCCGTTTCCCAGGAACCGTCGGAGACCATCTCCTCGAGCGCCTTGTTGATCTTGTCCTTCAGGGCGCTGCCCTTCTTGACGCCGATGCCGTAGTTCTCGTTGGTCATCTTGAAGCCGCCGAGCTTGAACTTGCCCTTGAACTGGGCCTGGGCGGCGTAGCCGGCGAGGATCGAGTCGTCCGTGGTCAGGGCGTCGATCGCCTTGCTCTGCAGACCGGTCAGGCAGGCCGAGTACGTGGGGTACTGCTGGAGCTGCGCCTTGGGGGCCAGCTTGTCGTGCACGTTCTGCGCCGAGGTCGAGCCCGTCACCGAGCACAGCTTCTTCTTGTTCAGGTCCGCCGGGGACTTGATGCTGTTGTCGTCCGCGCGGATCAGCACGTCCTGATGTGCCAGCAGGTACGGACCGGCGAAGTCGACCTTCTGCTGACGCTCCGGGGTGATCGAGTAGGTGGCGGCGATGAAGTCGACGTCACCGCGCTGCAGCATGGTCTCGCGGTCGGCGCTCTTCGACTCCTTCCACTCGATCCGGTCGGCGCTGTAGCCGAGCTTCTTGGCGACATAGGTGGCCACGTCCACGTCGAAGCCCGCGTATCCCTGCGGGGTCTTCTGGCCCAGGCCCGGCTGGTCGAACTTGATGCCGATGGCGATCTTCTTGCCGCCACCGGAGGAGCCGTTGTCGTCCTTCTTGCCGCCACCGCACGCGGTGGCCGCCACAGTGAGGGCGAGAACGACGGCCGAGGCGGCGGTGGCCTTGCGGAGCTTCATGCTGAACTTCCTTTGAATGGGAGGAACGAGGTCCGTTGGAAAAGGCAACCCAGGGGCGGGGCAGGCCCTGGCCCGTCAGTGGTGCAGGATCTTGGACAGGAAGTCCTTGGCCCGGTCGCTGCGCGGGTTGCTGAAGAACTGGTCGGGCGCAGCCTGTTCGACGATCCGGCCGTCGGCCATGAAGACCACACGGTTGGCAGCCGATCGTGCGAATCCCATCTCGTGGGTGACGACGACCATCGTCATGCCCTCACGGGCGAGCTGCTGCATGACCTCGAGGACCTCGTTGATCATCTCGGGGTCGAGGGCGGAGGTCGGCTCGTCGAAGAGCATGACCTTCGGGCCCATCGCCAGCGCCCGCGCGATGGCCACGCGCTGCTGCTGGCCGCCGGACAGCTGGGCGGGGTACTTGTCGGCCTGGGTGCCCACGCCGACCCGGTCGAGCAGGGACCGGGCCTTCTCCTCGGCCTGCTTCTTGTCCGCCTTGCGGACCTTGAGCTGACCCAGCATCACGTTCTCGAGCACGGTCTTGTGCGCGAAGAGGTTGAAGGACTGGAAGACCATCCCGACGTCCGCCCGCAGCCGCGCCAGCTCCTTGCCCTCCTGCGGCAGGGCCTTTCCGTCGATCGTGATCGTGCCCGAGTCGATCGTCTCCAGGCGGTTGATCGTGCGGCACAGGGTCGACTTTCCGGACCCGGAGGGCCCGATGACCACGACGACCTCGCCGCGGGCGATCGTCAGGTCGATGTCCTGGAGCACGTGCAACGCGCCGAAGTGCTTGTTGACGCTCTTCAGGACGACCAGTTCGTCGGACGTGACCGCGTCTTCCTTGGTCACCGATACATTGGTCATCGCTCTCGGGCTCCGTCCTCCTCGGTTTCGGAGGACAGTAGTGAGCGGCTGTGACCTGCGTCATCACATCTGAGGGAGATCTGAGCATCACGATCCGATAGCAATCGGACACGTGTCGTAGCACTTGCCGCCCGTGCGCGTATCGGCCGGATAACGGAACCGGCGGGCAACCGGAACCCTCTTGACGCCGTCCTTCTCCATCGGCGTCACTGCCATGGTGCACGCGCGCGTGGCCTACATGACGCGCGAGAACCCAGACCGTACGACCGCTGAACCGGAGGGGGCCGGGATGAGACTGCTGCTCGTCGAGGACGACAACCATGTCGCAGCGGCCCTGTCCGCCGTACTCGCGCGACACGGCTTCGACGTCACCCACGCGCGCAGCGGCGAGGAGGCCCTCCAGGCACTCGTCCCCGAGGGCAACGGTTTCGGCGTGGTCCTGCTCGACCTGGGCCTGCCCGACCAGGACGGCTACGAGGTCTGCGGCAAGATACGCAAGCGCACCAGCACCCCGGTGATCATGGTCACCGCGCGTTCCGACGTCCGCTCCCGCATCCACGGGCTCAATCTGGGCGCCGACGACTACGTGGTGAAGCCGTACGACACCGGTGAACTGCTCGCCCGTATCCACGCCGTCAGCCGGCGTACCGTCCAGGAGGACCCGGCGACCGGCGTGGAGAGTGCCCTGCATCTCGGGTCCGTGCTCATCGAACTGCCCACCCGGCAGGTCACCGTGGACGGTTCGGTCGTCCAACTGACCCGCAAGGAGTTCGACCTGCTCGCCCTGCTCGCGCAGCGCCCCGGCGTGGTGTTCCGGCGGGAACAGATCATCAGCGAGGTCTGGCGCACCAGTTGGGAAGGCACCGGACGCACCCTGGAGGTGCACGTCGCCTCCCTGCGCGCCAAACTGCGCATGCCCGCGCTGATCGAGACCGTACGCGGCGTCGGCTACCGGCTCGTCGCCCCGGCCGCCTAGCGGGGACGGGTGCGCACACGGCTCCTGCCGCTGCTCATCGTCCTGATGGCGGCCGTCCTCCTGGCCCTCGGGCTCCCGCTCGCCATCAGTGTGGCCGCCGCCCAGCAGCAGAAGGTCGTCGTCGACCGCATCGACGACACGGCACGGTTCGCGGCGCTCGCCCAGTTCGTCACCGACGGCCCCAGCGGATCTCGCCGCACCAGCACCGACGAGCGCCTGGAGGCCCTGCGCAGCGAACTCGCCAGCTACTACGGCGTCTACGGCATCAACGCGGGTGTGTTCTACCGCAACGGCTCGGCGATGGCCAACGCGCCCGACGACTGGTTCGTACCGCGGACGGGGGAGGTGCGCGAGGCCTTCGACGAGGCGCTGCTCAGCCGGCGCAGCCACGATCCCAAGCAGGTGTGGCCCTGGCAGCGCAGCCGGCTGGTCGTCGCCTCGCCGGTGATCCGGGACGGTGACGTCGTGGCGGTCGTGGTCACCGACTCGCCCACCGGGCAGATGCGTTCCCGGACCCTGCGCGGCTGGCTGCTCATAGGGGCCGGGGAGAGCGCGGCGATGCTGCTGGCTGTCGGCGCGGCGCTACGGCTGACCGGCTGGGTCCTGAGACCGGTCCGGGTGCTGGACGCCACCACGCACGACATCGCCACCGGCCGGCTGAAGTCGCGGGTGGCGGTCGCCGGCGGCCCGCCGGAACTCAGACGGCTGGCCCGGTCGTTCAACGAGATGGCGGACAACGTCGAGGACGTCCTGGAGCAGCAGCGCGCCTTCGTCGCGGACGCCTCGCACCAGCTGCGCAACCCGCTCTCGGCGCTGCTTCTGCGCATCGAACTGCTCGCCCTCGAACTCCCCGAGGGCAACGAGGAGATCGCCTCGGTCCGCACCGAGGGCAAGCGCCTTGCGCAGGTCCTGGACGACCTGCTCGACCTGGCGCTGGCCGAGCACGCCGAGGCGGACCTGCGGCTCACCGACATCGGCGCGCTCGCCGAGGAGCGGATCGCCGCCTGGTCTCCGGCCGCCGACGCCAAGGGTGTCCGGCTGACCGGGGACTGCCCGCCCACGACCGCTTGGGCGGACCCGATCACCCTGTCCAGCGCGCTGGACGCGGTGATCGACAACGCCGTGAAGTTCTCGCCCCAGGGCGGCACGGTGGAGCTGACCGTCGCCGCCGACGGCGACACCTCCACGGTCGTGGTCACCGACACCGGGCCCGGCCTCACCGAGGAGGAACTCGCGCGCGTGGGCGACCGCTTCTGGCGCAGTGGCCGCCACCAGAACATCAAGGGATCGGGCCTCGGCCTCTCCATCGTGCGCGCCCTGCTCACGGCGGGCGGCGGCTCGATCGACTACGCCCACCATGAGCCACGGGGCCTGCGGGTGACGGTGACGGTACCCAGGCACGCGGAGCCGTGACGGGGGCTGCGGCGGGCCCGGGCGCCGGATACGGCTCGGCGACGCCGCCACGGACGGGGATGCCGGTGGCGTCGTAACCAGGCCTGGCCGACGGCCTTTCAGACGGCAGGGGCAGGGGCAGGGGCAGGGGCAGGGGCAGGGGCAGGGGCAGGGGCTCGGGGGTCAGGGGGCCGGGCTGGCCGGCCTCGGCCATCGGCCGCGGCTCGGCTCGGGTCGATGGAAGCCCGCGCGGGACAAGGCGGCCCGGCACGGCCACGGTCCGGTTCGGTCCGGTTCGGCGGGACTCGGCCTGGCCTCCGGCTCGGCGGGACTCGGCTCGGGCCGGCCCCGCTCGGTGGATGCCCGCGCGGGACGAGGGGCTCGGCAATCGGCCACGGTTCGGCTCGGGCCTGGTCCCGCTCGACTCGGCCTGGCTTTCGGTTCTCTACGGCCCGAGCAAGGCCCGCGCCGGCCTCCGGCTCGGTGTGGCTCGGTTCGGCCCGGCCGCGGGCCGGCGGGGCTCGGGGGCGCTCCGGTGGCGGTCCGCGCTATGGCTTTACCGAGCGGTAATAGCGGCGCGCGCCCTCCTGGAGGGGGAGGGGGTCGGTGTAGATGGCGGTGCGCAGGTCGACCAGCTGGGCGGAGTGGACGTGGGCGCCGATGCCGTCGCGGCTCTTGATGACCGTGCGGGTCACCCACTCGGTCAGCCGGGGGTCCATGTCCGTACGGGTCATCAGGAGGTTGGACACGGCGATGGTCGGGACCTGGTTGCCCTGCTGTACGGCCGGATAGGCCGACTCGGGGATGTTGGTGGCCCGGTAGTAGCGGGCCTCCTCGCCCTCGCCGTGCAGCCGGGCGACGAGGTCGCCCTCGATCGGCACGAACTTGAAGGCGGACTTCTCGGCCAGCGCGACGAGCCCCTTGGTGGGCAGACCACCCGACCAGAAGAAGGCGTCGATCCTGCCCTGCTCCAGCCGCTCGGGGCCGGTGTCGATGCCGTCGGCGAACGGGGTGATGTCCTTGCGCGGGTCGATGCCGGCGGCCCTGAGCACCCGGTCGGCTATCAGCCGCACCCCGGAGTCGGCCAGCCCGATCGCCACCCGCTTGTGCCGCAGGTCCGCGACGTTCCGGATGTCCGAGTCGCTGGGCACGACGAGATGCACGTAGTCGTCGTACAGCCGGGCCACCCCGCGCAGCCGGCCGGCGCCACTGCCGTGTCCCAGCTCGTACGCCTCCACCGCGTCGGCCGCCGCGATGGTGAAGTCGGCCCTGCCGGTCGCCACCCGCTCCACGTTCTCCTGCGAACCGGCGCTGTTGAGCAGCTTCACCTTCAGGTTCGGCATGTCCTTGGCGAACTCGGCGCGCAGCCGCTCGCCGTACTCCTGGTACACCCCTTTGGGCGTGCCCGTGCTGAAGACGATGGTCCCGCTCGGCGGCTTGTCACCCAGGGGCAACAGCCACCACAACAGCAGGCCGAGCACCACGGCACCGGCGGCCGCGGTCGGCGCCGCCCGGCGCCTGCTGATACGGGGGAACACCTTGGACATGCGGCGATCCTGCCAGGCCGGGCGCGGCGCTGAACAGGGCCGAGGTCACTTCGAGGCCGACAAGAGCCGCACGGGCCGTGTCAGTGGCGGTCGTTAGAGTCGTCGCATGAGTACTTCGCCCGCCGATCTCGTCCGTGAGTTCCACCGTGCCTTCGGCCTCGACGTCCGCAGTACGCCGACGGAGGTGGACCCCGAACTGGCCGCACACCGTGGAGAGCTGCTCGCCGCGGAGGTCGCCGAGGTGGCAGTCGGCGGACCACTGGACAAGCTCGCGCACGAACTGGCTGATGTGGTCTACGTGGCGTACGGCTCGGCGCTGGTCCACGGCATCGACCTCGACACGGTGATCGCCGAGATCCACCGCGCCAACATGAGCAAGCTCGGCCCGGACGGGCAGGTGGCCCGCCGGGCCGACGGCAAGGTCCTCAAGGGAGAGCACTACCGGGCGCCTGACGTGTCGTCCGTTCTGCGCCGCCAAGGCTGGATACCGGCGGCGCAGAACGGCTCCTAGGCGCCGAGTGCCCGGAGGGTGCCGCTCGCCAGGTTCCACTCGCGGTGCAGCGTGCCCAGTGGAATGCTCCGCTGGATCACCGGGGTGCCGAAGAGGGACAGCTGGAGTCGCAGGGTCCCGGACAGGTCGATCCCGCCGTACACACCCCAGGTGCCCTCGGCCTTCGCCTCGTCGGCGGCCGAGGAGGCCGTGACCGTGCCGGATGCCTCGCCGCGCAGATAGGGGGCCAGGTCGGCGGTGACACCGACGGTGCCGTAGAGGCCGACGGAGGCCTCGGCGCCGAGCGCCGTCTTCACGTTCCCGGCGGTGGTGACGGAAGCGTGTACGGGTGAGCTCGTCATGTCCGAGGAGCTGACGGGTGTCCAGCCCTTGGCCGGGCCGAAGGTGCCGCCCGCCGTGAAGGCGCCCTTGAGGTTCTGCTCGACGTCGACGGTGACCCGCCCGTCGCCGCTGATCTGGACGTAGGTGGTCAGATCGAGGTTGACGACGACGGGGACGGGGCCGACCTGGAGGACGGGGTTCGCGTGCAGCTTGGCGAACGGGATCCGCAGCGGGGTGCCGGTGCTCATGGCGGCCCGGCCCCTGACCGCCCAGCCGGACGTCCAGTCGCCCGACACGCCGAGGTAGGCCGACCCGGGCGGCGCGTCGGTGCCGGCGCCGCCGTAGGCGAAGTCGACCCGTGGGGCGACCTGGACGAACCCGCTCACCGAGGCGTCGGCCGAGGCCGGGGCGCCCTGGGCCGACGGCAGGTCGGCGCTCACGTCGAGCCGGAGGCTGCCGAGCGGGACCGTCGCCCCCTTCGGGCCGGCGTGCACGTCACCGGCCGCTGCCCAGGACACCTTCACATCGGGCAGCAGCTTGTCGACGGAGAAGGACGACGGGTCGACCGGTACGTCGCCCTTCGCCGTCTCGTCGCCGAGGAGCGCGTTGAGCGTGGCCGGTGCCGTCTGTACCTCGGTGCCGCCGTCCGTCTCGCCGATCACCCTGGTGACCCTTGCGAGCAGCCCGTGCGGCGCGCCGGGCGCGGGCGCGCTGGCGATCACATCGCCGACGGCGGTCTCGTGCGGTGCGCCGGAGGGATTGGGCGACGGGGTGGGGGAGGCCGTCGGGGTGCCGGACGAACTTCCGTGCCGAGCAGGCTCGTCGGAGAGTACGGCACGCCGGGTGTGGCTGTCGTACGAGCTAAGGGCGAGCGCCGTCCTGTGCGCCCGCCGTCCGGAACCGGCCGGACCCGCCGTGGCGGTCGCGGTGGTGGCGGGAGCGGCGGCGACGGCGAGTGGGCGGTCCGGGCCGTCGGCGGGCCGTTCGGCGGCCTCGACCTGCCGGCCGTGCCCGGCGGTGGCCGAGGGTTCGGCATGCGATGCGGGCGCGGCGCAGGCCGCGGCGAGGAAGAGGGTGGTCACGGTGAAGGCGGGCAGCACGGCACGTCTGTGCCGCATGCGTCTGCGCATGGTCGGTCCTGTGGGAAGTGGGGGGTGGAGGAGAGGCACCGGGCGAGTCGGCTACTTGTCGGTAGAACCGGCCGGTAACTCATGACGGGCCATGAGCATGCCACGCCCTCGGGTGCGCTCCGGCACGGTCCCCTTGCAAACCGGCCACATCCCAACATGACCTGTACCACGGTGAGTTCGCGCCACGAGTGACCGAAAAACGGCCGAGCCGGGAAGCTGCGTACGGATCGGTGATCGAGCGCCGCCCGGACGCGATCGAGCGCCGCCCGGGGAGAATCGGCTGTCAACCGGACACGATCGGCCGTCGCCCGGACGCGATGGGCCGCCGCCCGAACACCACCGACCGCCGCCCGTACGCGAACGACCGTCACGCGAACACAATCGTGCGCCGCCCGGACGCGCCCGGCCGCCACCCGGATATGGGCGACGGCCGGCACGGTGGGGGCGGGGTGCCCAAAGCCCCCGCGGGGTTCAGTGGCCGGCCAGGCCGGCGCCGCCGAGGCGGCTCAGCAGGGACGACAGCTGTGCGATGTCCTCGGTGCCCCAGGTGGGAGCGGCGAAGAGCTCGGCTGCCGTCTCCTCGGCCGTGGCGAGCATCTCCTTCAGCCGCTGCCGGCCCGTCGCGGTCAGCGACGCGTAGGCCACGCGCGCGTCCCGGGCATCCGCCTCGCGGGTCACCAGCCCGATCCGTTCCAGCGGAGCGAGCCCCCGCGTGACCCCGGAGGCTGTCAGGCCCAGCGCCTCGGCGAGGTCGACCCGGCGCATACGGCCACCGGGCGCCTGCCACAGCCGTAGCAGCAGCGTGAAGTCGGCGAGGCTGACGCCGTGCAGCCCGCTCAGCCGGGCGTCGAAGCGCCGTACGAGCGCCGCCTGGGCTCGAACCAGCCGCAGCGCCGCGTCCAGGGTGTCACTCATCGCCGCGGCTCACCGCCTCGTCCCGGCGTCCGTCCCGGCACTCGTTTCCCTCTCCCGCTCGCTGCCGAGCCTTGCCCTGTCCTGTTCGTTGCCATCTCCTTGAGTCCTCAAGTTTATGCGTTGTTCGAACGGGCCTCGCGCCGCTGCCGCTTGCCCATCGGCGCCCGGGAGAGGTCCTCGGCGGTGGAACGGAGGTTCTTGAAGCCGTAGCCGCGCTCGGCCAGCCAGGTCGTCGCCGCCTCCTCCGCCCGCTCGGTCGCCTCGAGGATGTCCTCCTCTTCCTCCCCGGTGTCGGAGAAGCGGAAGCAGAAAGCCGGCCGGGCGGCGATGTCGTAGGTCAGGTTCCCCTCGGGGGTGAACGCGGCGCGCAGCACGTCGTGCTCGGCGGCGTCGGCCAGCAGCGCGGCCCGCTGTGCCTCGGTAAGGCCGTCGAAGGCGCCACGGACGGTGATCCGGAAGGTGCGAGTACTCATACCGCGACCCTAGGCACGGCATGTCCGTCGCTTCCACCGGGTTTCCGGGGGTCGCCGCGCTGTCGCCAACTCCCGTACCGTGACCGGAAGATGTCCAGCCTCCACCCTCGTTCCTGGACTTCCGGCCTCCCGTGTCACCAGACGTGTCCGCTGCCGTACAGTCCGTGGTGCGTGCGCTCCGGCGCGCCCCAGTCCGGCGGTCGACCAGGAGAGAGCATGGACATCGAAGCCGGTTCCGGCGCCCTGCCGTACGCCCCCGGAAGCGGGCGTCCGGTGCCCGAGGCCGAGCCCGCGCTCGTCGGTCGGTGGCGAGCGGCGGGAGGCGAACTGGTCGAGCTGCTCGCCCAGGTGCGCGAGCGCTTCGGCGGCGTCGCCGCGTTCCGCCTCGGACCGGTGCCGACCGTTCTCGTCACCGACCCGGACGCCGTGCAGCACGTACTCGCCCGGCACCCGGAGCGGTACGTCAAGCGCGCCCACCGCGCCCGTCTGCTGATCGGCGACGGGGTCCTCGCCGCCACCGGTACCGCGTGGAAGCGGCAACGCCGCCTGTTGCAGGCCCAGTTCACCGGCCCCGGGATACGCCGTTACGAGCAGCGGATCACCGCGGCCGCACGGACCACCGCCGGGCGCTGGGAGGAGTACGCCCGTACCGGGCAGACCCTCGACGTCGGCCGGGAGATGCGCCGCTTCGCCCTGGACGCCATCTGGCGCTCCCTCACCGGGCACGCCCTCGACGACGGAACCGAGCGCGAACTGGACGCCGTCGCCGTCGTGGCGACCGCCCTGCCGACCCTGCCCGCTGATGTCACCGACGCGCCAGACGCCGTCGCCGCCGATCTCGCCCGGATCGACGCGGTCGCCCGGCGCGCCGTCGAGGCCGCCCGCGACGGGGCGGCCGGCCCCGACGGTCCGGGCCTGCTGCACGTCCTGATCGACGCCGCCGCCGAGCACCCGGAATACACCGGCCGGCTCATCCGCGACGAGCTGGTCACGCTGCTCGCGGCCGGGCACGAGACCACGGCAACCACCCTCACCTGGCTCTATCTGCTCCTCGACCAGCATCCCGACGCCCGCGAAGAGGCCCTCGCCGCCGGAGACGAGGGCTCCGCGCCACGCCGCCAGGCCGTCCAGGCCCTGGTCCACGAGACGCTGCGGCTCTACCCGGCCGCCTGGATCCTGCCCCGCCACGCCGCCGAGGACGACGTCCTCGCCGGCTACACCGTGGCGGCGGGCACCGACCTCCTGGTCTGCCCGTACCTCACGCACCGCGACCCCCAACTGTGGCCGGAGCCAGATCGCTTCGACCCCCGGCGCTTCAGCGCCCCGGACGGCAGGCCCACCCGGCCGGGCGCCTACCTCCCGTTCGGCATGGGCCCCCGCGCCTGCCTCGGGACACAGTTCGCGCTCCGCGAGTCGACCATCCTGCTCGAACACCTGCTACCGGTCCACACGCTGTCGTTCCACACCATCCCCACCAGGGCCGAGTACGGCATCACCGTCCGCCCCGACGGACCCACCCCCGCGTCCTTGGCGGCGCCCCGCACCTGAAGCGGTCCGCCCGGTGGGTGCGCCTACTCTGGAGTGTCGCCGCGTGCAGCGAGCCGACCGACTGCCGTGGCCGTGCGGGAAGGCGGTGGCGTTCCATGCGGTACGTGACTGTGAGTGCGCTGACCCATCCCGGGCTGCTCCGCGAACGGAACGAGGACAGCCTCGTGGCCGGGCCGTGGACGCTGTGCGCCACGGTGACGGAGAGCCCGCAGACGCTGGTCTTCCCGCTCGGGACGCCCCTCGTCGTCGCCGTCGCCGACGGGCTCGGCGGGCATCCCGGGGGCGACGTGGCCAGTGCCCTGGTCGCCCGCCGGATCGCGTCCACCGGACCCGCCCTGACCAGCGAGGACGCCATCCGTGACGCCTTGCAGGCATGCAACCGCGCCGTGTACGAGGCGGCCGGCGGCGACGAGGGGAGCGAACTCACCACCATGGGCACGACGGTCGCCGGCATCGTCGTGCGGACCGACTCGCTGCTGGCGTTCAACGTGGGCGACAGCCGGGTCCTCGCGGCTTCGCCCGACGGGCTGCGCCAGGTGAGCGTCGACGACAGCCCCCCGCTCGAACCCGGGCGGCGCACCACGTCCATCGTCACCCAGTGCCTGGGCGGCAGTCCCGTGTACCGCGCCGTCCACGCGCACGTGACAGCCGAGCCCCTGTCTCCCGGCGACCGCTACCTGATCTGCACCGACGGCCTGACCGATCCCGTACCGACGGACGTGCTCGACGAGGTGATGCGGGAGCACGACGACGGCCGGGCGGCCTTCGAGCTGTGGCAGGCGGCCATCGCGGCGGGCGGCCCGGACAACATCACGCTGGCGGTCGTACGCGTCGCGGAGGCATAGGGGGAGTGAAGGCACCCGTGAGGGCGACGGGAGCCTCCGCGCAGCGCTGAGCGGGGACCCGAAGGCGGTCGAGGAGGGCCTCATCCCGACTCCGCCTCGTCCGGCGGGAAGCCGTATCGCCCTGCAGCCGCACGAAGGAGGCCGGGGTCGTCCCCCGCGGGCGCGTAAGCCCCGGTGCGGTGCGCTCGAAGCACACCACCTGTTCGTGCCCGCCCGGTCCGATCGGCTGCACCAGGCGGCCGCCCGGCGCCGTCTGTGGGACCAGCGCGGTGAGGACGCCTGCCCGGGGCTGTCCGCGGTGAGGACGCTCACCCGCAGCGCCCCGGCGAAGACCTCTCGCGACCGACCCCGGCGAAGGCGCCTACCGTGGAGACATGAGCGAGATCGTCGTCTACGAACTCGACCGGCCGGCGGCAACACGCTCGTCCACCGGATCCACGAGTGGCGCGGAACGGCGGGTCCGCAGGGTGCACGCGGCGCCGACGGCCCCCGGGTCGCGGACCGCCACGGGACCGCGGACCCTCTGCGGCAGGGACACCTTCGCCATGGAGACGGCCGACTGGAAGCCCTCCGAGCGACCTGGAGCGCCCTGGTACCCCACGGAGCACGCGTCAGTGGTCTGCCCGGACTGCGACGCCGTGATGGAGACCTGACCGGCGTACCGGCCGCCCCAGGTCGCCGCGGACACCGCGGTCCCGCCGCTCACCCGCGTTCCACGTACTCCTTGAAGTGCTCCAGGTCGCTGCGGACGAGCCGTTCGATCGCGTTCGTCTGGGCGAACCCCTTCGGCCCGCCGAAGGCGCCCCGGACCGTGTCGGGGTCGTACTCCAGCCGTGCCTGGATCCGGGTGTGGTTCTGGTCGATCGGCTGGACCGAGAAGGACCCCGTCAGCTCGGGGGCGCCCCGGGTGAGCCACTCCATCACGTGCTCACCGCGGTCGGTGACCTCGGCCTGGACCTCCCGGGCCCGGCCACCCGCCTCGACCTCCAGATGCGCCCGGCCCCCCGCATCCGTACGCGCACCCCGCACCCCGTCCAAGAAGCGCGGATAGTTCTCCAGCCTGTGCAGCGTCTCCCAGGCCGTGTCCATCGGAACCCCGACGTCGACATGCAGCTCGAGGGTGCTCATGACCCACCTCCACGTGCAGCTCATGACGCATGGCCTTCCGCTTACAGTGTGCGCCCGGAGGGAGGGGGACGAGCCGGGACGGGGCTCTTCCGACAGCGCCTACCCTTGACGCATGACCAGCAGCAGCGACCGGAGCCCCGCAGTGGACGTTCGAGCCCCCAAGAGTTACGAGATCCGCACCTACGGGTGCCAGATGAACGTCCACGATTCCGAGCGGTTGGCCGGGCTGCTCGAGGATGCCGGGTACGTGCGCGCCCCCGAAGGGTCCGACGGGGACGCGGACGTGGTCGTGTTCAACACCTGCGCCGTCCGGGAGAACGCCGACAACCGGCTGTACGGCAACCTCGGCCGGCTCGCGCCCAGAAAGGCCACGCGGCCCGGCATGCAGATCGCGGTCGGCGGCTGCCTCGCGCAGAAGGACCGCGACACCATCGTGAAGAAGGCGCCCTGGGTGGACGTCGTCTTCGGCACGCACAACATCGGCAAGCTGCCGGTGCTGCTGGAGCGCGCCCGCGTGCAGGAGGAGGCGCAGGTCGAGATCGCCGAGTCGCTGGAGGCGTTCCCGTCCACGTTGCCGACCCGGCGCGAGAGCGCCTACGCGGCCTGGGTGTCCATCTCCGTCGGCTGCAACAACACCTGCACCTTCTGTATCGTCCCGGCCCTGCGCGGCAAGGAGAAGGACCGCCGCCCCGGCGACATCCTCGCCGAGGTCGAGGCGCTGGTCGCGGAAGGTGTCAGCGAGATCACGCTGCTCGGGCAGAACGTCAACGCCTACGGCTCCGACATCGGCGACCGGGAGGCCTTCAGCAAGTTGCTGCGCGCCTGCGGACAGATCGAGGGCCTGGAGCGCGTCCGCTTCACCTCTCCCCACCCGCGCGACTTCACCGACGACGTGATCGCGGCCATGGCCGAGACCCCGAACGTGATGCCGCAGCTGCACATGCCGCTGCAGTCCGGCTCGGACACGGTCCTGAAGGCGATGCGCCGCTCGTACCGCCAGGAGCGCTACCTGGGGATCATCGAGAAGGTCCGCGCCGCCATCCCGCACGCCGCGATCACCACCGACATCATCGTGGGCTTCCCCGGCGAGACCGAGGAGGACTTCGAGCAGACCCTGCACGTCGTCCGCGAGGCCCGGTTCGCGCAGGCCTTCACCTTCCAGTACTCCAAGCGCCCGGGCACCCCGGCCGCGACCATGGAGAACCAGATCCCCAAGGAGGTCGTCCAGGCGCGTTACGAGCGGTTGGTCGCCCTGCAGGAGGAGATCTCCTGGGAGGAGAACAAGAAGCAGGTCGGCCGCACGCTCGAGCTGATGGTCGCCGAGGGGGAGGGGCGCAAGGACGGCGCCACCCACCGCCTCTCCGGCCGCGCCCCCGACAACCGGCTCGTCCACTTCACCAAGCCGGAGCAGGAGGTCCGCCCCGGTGACGTGGTCACCGTCGAGGTGACCTACGCCGCCCCGCACCACCTCCTCGCCGAGGGCCCCGTCCTCGACGTGCGCCGCACGCGCGCGGGGGACGCCTGGGAGAAGCGCAACGCCGCGGAGGCCGCCAAGCCGGCAGGCGTCATGCTGGGCCTGCCGAAGATCGGCGTCCCGGCCCCGTTGCCGGTCGCCGCGGGCAGCGGCTGCGGCTGCGACTGAATCGGCCGGGTGGGGTTCCCACCGGTCCGTCGGCGTAGTTCCCACCGGTCCGTCGGGCGGGGCTCTGGCCGGTCCGTCGGAGGTGGCGGCGGGTTCGGCGGCGGGGCCGGGGTCTGTGCGCCGCGCGCGGTAGCCACTGGCCCGCGGCGGGTGCTCGATGTTCCGCGGCTGCGGCCGGCCCGGGCGGGCCGGGTCTGCTTGTCAGCAGCGGTGGCGGCCGGCCCGGGTCGTGCCCCGGTCCGCTGACCGTTGGCGGTTGCGGCAGGCCAGGCGGGACCGGCTCTGTACAGGCCAGGCGGGACCGGCTCTGCACGTCGGCGGCGGTACGGCAGGCCCTGCGGGTGCCGGGGTCCGCGTGCGGCTGCGGTTTCGGATGGTCCCGGTCCAGGCCGGGACCGTTTTGCCGGTGGTGGTTGCGGCGCGGTACGTGCCTGCCGCCCTGGTCTGCCGGTTCGCGGTGGTGCGGCGTTACCCTGCCGATCATGCTTGTCGCCGCCGCAGTCTGTCCCTGCCCTCCGCTGCTCGTACCCGAGGTCGCCGCGGGCGCCGCGCCCGAGATGGACGCCGCGCGCGCGGCCTGCGCCGACGCCCTCGGCGTGCTCGCCGCCGCCCGCACGGACCTGCTGGTGGTCGTCGGGCCCGCCGAGCAGAGCGGACGCGGAACGTTCCCGCAGGGCACCCCGGGTTCCTTCCGCGGTTTCGGGGTCGACGTGGACGTACGTCTCGGCCCCGCCACGGACACCGCCGCCGAGCGTGAGCTGCCGCCGTCCCTGGCCGTGGGCGCCTGGCTGCTGGAGCGGACCCGCTGGGCGGATGCCCCGATCGAGGGGCTCGGCGTCGGGGAACCCCTCGCGCCCGAGCGGTGCCTCGCCGTCGGCAGGGAGATCGGCGGCCGGGCGGGGCGTGTGGCGCTGCTGGTGATGGGAGACGCCAGCGCGTGCCGCACGGTCAAGGCCCCGGGCTACCTGGACGAGCGGGCGGCACCCTTCGACGCGGAGGTCGCCCGGGCGCTGGGCGCGGCGGACGTGGCGGCCATCGGGGCACTGGACGCCGAGCTGGCCCACGAACTGAAGGCCTCCGGCCGGGCCCCCTGGCAGGTCCTGGCCGGCGCCGCCGAGGGCGCGAACCTCAGCGGCACGCTGCTGTACGAGGACGCGCCGTACGGCGTGGGGTACCTCGTCGCGACCTGGTCCTAGTGCCACCGCCCGTCCGGCCTGGTCCCGGCGGGCCGGGGGCTGCGCGCGCGTAAACGGCGGACGGCCGGGAGCCGATGTGCTCCACGACCGTCCGCCGATCCGCATGCCGCTTCCGGGACTCAGGAAGCCGGTGGCGGGCCCTCCGGCCGGGTGGGGGCTGCCGGATCGCCGCCGGCCGCAGCCGGTCCGGGACCTTCCTTGTGCGCGAGGCGGTCCATGGCCTCCTTGGCCTTGCCGGTGCTCGCCTGGATCCTGTCGCTGTACTTGTGCTTGGTCCGGTCGTCCACGGCCCTCGCGGCCTTGTCGAGACCGTGCTGGACCCGGTCCCCGTGCTGCCGCGCAAGGTCCGACACCTTGTCCCGGGCCGGGCCGAGCTTGGCCTTCATGTTGTCCAACAGACCCATGGTCCACCTTCCCTCGCGGGCCAGTTACCTGTGGGCGCCCTCGCCGGCCTCGCTGTCGGCGGCCTCCTCGGCGGACTGCTGCTTGGGGATGCCGGAGCCGTCGGACGCGTCGTCCCGGTCGGCCTCCGACCGCGCCGCCACGTCCTCGCTCCCGTCCCCGGCCGAACCCTGCCCTTCCGCCGGACCGGCCGCCTTCGCCTCCGCCGCCTCCACTTCCTCCGCCTCGGCCCCTTCCGGCTCCGCGCCGGCCTGCGCCTCGGCGGCCGACGCCTCCGGAGTCGCCTTCGACCTGCCGAGGAGTCGTGCAAAAACGCCCATATTCACTCCATACGGTACTCGTGCGGGCGAATTCCCGCGTTACCCGGTGCGTACGGTTGCGCCCGCCCGGGTCACCGCCTCCCGAGGGCCGGAGGGCAGCGTCTCGCCACGGGCAACGACCGGGGACTCCACCTGTCACGTAACTCGTTCGGGCGACCGCCAGGAGGTTTGCGAAACTGGTGCGGTGAGCAGCGCACCCTCAACCCCCCGCGTCATCGCCGTCGTCGGACCCACCGCGGCCGGAAAGTCCGATCTCGGCGTCTTCCTGGCCCAGCAGCTCGGCGGGGAGGTCGTCAACGCCGACTCCATGCAGCTGTACCGGGGGATGGACATCGGCACCGCCAAGCTGACGCCCGAAGAGCGCGGCGGCATCCCGCACCACCTGCTGGACATCTGGGACGTGACGGTCACCGCCTCCGTCGCCGAGTACCAGAAACTGGCCCGCGCCCGGATCGACGCACTGCTCGCCGAGGGCCGCTGGCCCATCCTGGTCGGCGGCTCCGGCCTGTACGTCCGCGGGGCCGTCGACAACCTGGAGTTCCCCGGCACCGACCCCGAGGTCCGGGCCGGTCTGGAGGAGGAGCTGACACTGCGCGGCGCGGGCGCGCTGCACGCCCGGCTGGCCGCCGCCGACCCCGAGGCCGCCCGCGCCATCCTGCCGAGCAACGGCCGCCGTATCGTCCGGGCGCTGGAAGTGATCGAGATCACCGGCCGGCCCTTCACCGCGAACCTGCCGGGTCACGACTCCGTCTACGACACCGTCCAGATCGGGGTCGACGTGGGCCGTCCGGAGCTGGACGAGCGGATCGCGCGCCGCGTCGACCGGATGTGGGAGGCGGGCCTCGTGGACGAGGTGCGCGCCCTGGAGGCGCAGGGGCTGCGCGAGGGGCGCACGGCCTCGCGCGCGCTGGGCTACCAGCAGGTGCTCGCGGCGCTCGTCGGGGAGTGCACGGAAGCGGAGGCGCGGGCCGAGACCGTACGCGCGACCAAGCGCTTCGCGCGCCGTCAGGATTCGTGGTTCAGGCGCGATCCCCGGGTGCACTGGTTGAGTGGGGCCCTGGCGGATCGCG
Source organism: Streptomyces sp. NPDC052109 (assembly GCF_040680195.1). Taxonomy (NCBI): domain Bacteria; kingdom Bacillati; phylum Actinomycetota; class Actinomycetes; order Kitasatosporales; family Streptomycetaceae; genus Streptomyces; species Streptomyces sp. NPDC052109. The sequence goes on from NZ_JBFAWF010000020.1 coordinate 58,065, forward strand.
GGGAACTTCCGCACCAGGCCCTGGCGTTGGTCGAACGACCGGTTACAGCCTGATCACGTCATGGCATCGGGATGCGCCGCCGGTCATCGCGGCCTTCGGCGCCGTGCCATCATCGAGCTTCGATCGACCAAGTGGAGCCTAGTTGGGAGGGCGCGTGGCGATGGAGGCCGGCCCTCGCGACACCGCACAAAGTGCCGAGCACGTCACCACCGACAGTGACGAACCGGACCCGGGTGGGGACCGTCTGACCGAGGACTGCCCGGGCGAGGACCGCCTGCCCGAAGGCCGTCTGAACGGCGATCGCCTGGGTGCGGGCCATGTGCGGGGCGACCGCCTGGCCGGCGACCGCCCGGCGGCCGAGGGCGGGCTCACCCACGCGCGTCCCGGCGGGCGCCTGCCGGACGAAGGGCCTCTCGCCCACGGCCGGCGGGTCCGGGCGCAGCCGGTCGAGGACCCCCTCGCCGAAGCCCGGCTGACCGACGACGGCCCCGACGAGTCCCCGGACGGCGTGACCGACGACGGGCCGGAGCCCGAGGAGATGTACCCGGGCGGTCCGGAGGTCGAGGTCGAGCTGCGCCCGCAGCGCCGGCTCCGCCTGTGGCAGCTCGCTCCCATCGTGGGACTGTCCGCCGTCGGCTCCCTGATGTTCGCCTTCCCGCTCGCCTTCGACTTCGGCGACAGCGGCGCCGTCATCGCCATGCTCGGCCTGCTGATCTGCTCCTGCGCCGCCGGCTGGGGCATGATGGCCGCCCGCCGGGTGGGCTACACCTGGCCCGGCCTGCCGGCGCGAGGCTCCGGCCGCCGCCCGGACTGGCGGGTCGTGCTCGGATACGTCCTGCTGGTGGCCGTGGTCGTGGTCCTGGCGGTGTGGCGCGTGGCAAGACTGCGCTGAAGCGCACCCCTTCGGGGGGCGGGGCTCTGTTCCCTGCGGCGGCTACCGCCGCGTCGGCGTGATCAACCCCCGCCGGCCGGCACTGCCCGAAGCCCCGCACCACACCCACGCGCCCCATCGCCCGTCACCCCAGCCCGGCGCAGCGCTCCCGTACGATCGAGGAATGAGCACAAGGATCGCCTTCCTCAAGGGCCACGGCACCGAGAACGACTTCGTGATCGTCCCGGACCCGGAGAACGCCCTCGACCTGAGCCCGGCCGCCGTCGCCGCCCTGTGCGACCGCCGGGCCGGCATCGGCGGCGACGGAGTGCTGCACGTGGTGCGCTCCGCCGCGCACCCGGAGGCGAAGCCGATGGCGGCCGAGGCCGAGTGGTTCATGGACTACCGCAATGGCGACGGCTCGATCGCCGAGATGTGCGGCAACGGAGCCCGTGTGTTCGCGCGCTACCTCCAGCACGCCGGACATGTGGGCGAAGGAGACCTCGCGATCGCCACGCGCGCGGGCGTGAAGACCGTCCACATCGCGAAGGACGGTGACGTCACCGTCGGCATGGGCCGGGCCCGCCTGCCCGAGGGCGACGTCACGGTGAGCGTCGGCGAGCACGGCTGGCCCGCGCGCAACGTGAACATGGGCAACCCCCACGCGGTGGCCTTCGTCGAGGACCTCGCGCACGCCGGCAACCTGTACACCCCGCCGCCCGTCAGCCCGGCGGGCACCTACCCGGACGGCGTGAACGTCGAGTTCGTCGTCGACCGCGGTCCCCGCCACGTCGCCATGCGCGTGCACGAGCGCGGCTCCGGCGAGACCCGCTCGTGCGGCACCGGCGCGTGCGCCGTCGCCGTGGCCGCCGCCCGGCGCGACGGCGCCGACCCGGCCGTCACCGGCACCCCCGCCACGTACACCGTCGACCTGCCCGGCGGGCGGCTCGTCATCACCGAACGGCCCGACGGCCAGATCGAGATGACCGGGCCGGCCGTGATCGTCGCCGAGGGCGAGATCGACGCAGAATGGCTGGAAAACGCGCTCGGCTGACCCGGCGACACCAGGAGGGCGCCGCCCCGTCAGCCCCCGGATCAGCGGTTTCCGGTACGGAAGGCACTCGCGGCCGAGGACACCCCTCGAGGCATGTGGCGCAAAACCTAAACCTCTTTTGCGTCGCTCGAATGGGTGATCCGTTTCACGCTCGCCGAGAGGCGGTCGGTCGTACGTGGTGGGCTCGATAGCATCAAGCACCGGCACGGACGGGGGAACGTCGCCTTCCCTGAGCCGCGTACGCCCTGGGGCCCCGTCCGCCGGTCCACGAGCCGGAGGTTGCCCATGAGTGCGGAGGCCACGAACCCTGCGACCCCTGGCCCGGTAGCGCCCACGGCGTCCGCGGCGGCCACCGCCCCCGCGGTGCCCAGGGCGGACCGCAGGAAGTCCCGGCCCCGGATCGACCTGCGCAGGCTCGGCCGGGCCGCGCTGCTCGGCCCCGCCGTCCGCGGCAAGTTGCCCGACGCGATCAGCCACGTCGTGGAGGCGCACCGCGCCCACCACCCGGACGCGAACCTCGACCCGCTGCGCCGCGCCTACGTCCTCGCGGAGTCCTCGCACCGCGGCCAGATGCGCAAGAGCGGTGAGCCGTACATCACGCATCCGCTCGCCGTGACCCTGATTCTCGCCGAACTCGGCGCCGAGACAACGACGTTGACGGCGTCCCTGCTCCACGACACCGTCGAGGACACCGATGTGACACTCGACCAGGTGCGGGAACAGTTCGGCGAGGAGGTTCGTTATCTCGTCGACGGGGTGACGAAACTGGAGAAGGTCGACTACGGGGCCGCCGCCGAGCCCGAGACCTTCCGCAAGATGCTCGTCGCCACCGGCAGCGACGTGCGTGTGATGTCGATCAAACTCGCCGACCGCCTGCACAACATGCGCACGCTCGGCGTCATGCGCCCGGAGAAACAGGCGCGGATCGCCAGGGTCACCCGTGACGTCCTCATCCCGCTCGCCGAACGCCTCGGCGTGCAGGCCCTGAAGACCGAGATGGAGGACCTGGTCTTCGCCATCCTCCACCCCGAGGAGTACGAGCGCACCCGCGAGCTCATCGCCGAGAACGCCGCCCGCCCCGACGACCCGCTCGCCGAGGTCGCCGACGAGATGCGCGGAGTGCTGCGCGAGGCCGGCATCCCGGCCGAAGTCCTCATCCGCCCCCGGCACTTCGTCTCCGTCCACCGAGTGGCCCGCAAACGCGGCCGGCTGCGCGGCACCGACTTCGGCCGCCTGCTCGTGCTGGTGAACGAGGACGCCGACTGCTACGGGGTCCTCGGCGAACTGCACACCTGCATGACGCCGGTCGTCTCGGAGTTCAAGGACTTCATCGCCGTACCGAAGTTCAACCTGTACCAGTCGCTGCACACCGCAGTCGCCCGCCCCCAGACGCGAACCGACTCGCCCGGGGGAACCCCCATCGCCGCCCAGGTCGTCGAAGTCCTCATCCGCACCCACCAGATGCACAAGGTCGCCGAGGCCGGCGTCATCGCCCTCGGCAACCCCTACGCACCCGCCTCCGACGCCCCCGCATCCGACGCCCCCGCCGACGGCGAGCGCGTCGACCCCACCCGCCCCGGCTGGCTCTCCCGTCTCCTCGACTGGCAGCGGGCCGCGCCCGATCCCGACACCTTCTGGTCCACCCTGCGCGAGGACCTCGCCCAGGACCGCGAGATCACCGTCTTCCGACCCGACGGCGGCGCCCTCGGCCTGCCCGAGGGTGCCACCTGCGTGGACGCCGCCTACGCCCAGTACGGCGAGGACGCCCACGCCTGCATCGGCGCCCGCGTCAACGGCCGTCTGGCCACCTTGAGCACCGTCCTGCAGGACGGCGACACCGTCCAGCTCCTCATGGGCCAGGACCCCGCTTCCGAGCCCTCCCGCGAATGGCTGGAGCACGCCCACACCCCGGCCGCCCGCATCGCCATTCAGCGCTGGCTGGCGACCCACCCCGGCGGCGGCTCCGACGCGGACGGGATGAGCGGCACACGCGCGGAACCCGAGGCCGCGGGGCGCCGGGCGGATCCCGCCCCGAGCGCCGCCGCCTCCCGTCCGGCGGAAGCGACTCCCGGCGTCGAGGTCGCCCGGGCATCCCGCTCCCGCCGTGCCGACGTCCTCGCGGACCGGCCGGGGGCCGCCGTACGGCTCGCCGGGTGCTGTACGCCCGTGCCGCCGGACGAGATCACCGGCTTCGCGGTGCGCGGGGGAGTGGTGACGGTGCACCGCGTGGAGTGCGCCGCGGTGGCGCACATGACGGGCCGGGGGCGCGCGGAGATCGGCGTGCGCTGGGGGGACACCACCGAGTGCCGGGTCACCCTGGTCGCTGAATCGTTCGGCCGCCCCCATCTGCTCGCCGACCTCACCGAGGCGATCTCCTCGGCAGGAGTCGACATCGTCTCCGCCACCGTCGAACCGCCGAGCCAGCAGCGGGTCCGGCACACGTACACCCTCCAACTCCCCGACGCGGCGCGCCTTCCGGCCCTGATGCGCGCCATGCGGGACGTCCCGGGCGTCTACGACGTGTCCCGCGCCCAGCATCAGGTGCCGGGCTCATGAGCGTCATCGAGGGTGACCGGGAGGTCGCCCATCCGTGACCGGGGGCCGTCGCCCTGTGGTCGAGCGGTGCCGAGTCCGGGCGGCCAGGCAACGCCGGTCCTTTGACGGCGTGGCCGGTGCGAGGCCGGCGGTCCAGGGGTCCGTCGGCTCTATCAGACGGTCGCCGAACGTGGAGCAGAAGGCCCTCGGGACGGAACCCGTTCGGGTGGGACGGGCGCGCGTCGCCCTCACGGCGCGGGAACGCACTGGTAGCGGTGACGCATGCTGCTCACCTTCGTCACCCCCCGCGCCCGCTCGAACTCCAGGACCCACTCCGGCACCAGGCCCCGGATCTCCCGGCACCGGAAGGCGGCGCTGCTCGCCTCCGCCGTCTCCGTCTGTCTCCTGGCCGCCGCGGCTCCGCCCGAGCCCCTCGGCGTCGGCGACCGGCTCTTTCCCTACCTGGGCAACCCGGGCTACGACGTGGCGTCGTACGACCTGTCCTTCACCTATCCCGGCAGCAACGACAAGCCGCTCCAGGCCGTCACCACCATCGACGCCTGGACCACCGCCGACCTGGACCGGATCAACCTCGACTTCGCCCACGGCACCGTGCAGTCCGTCGAGGTCGACGGGCATCCCGCGGGCTTCACCAGCGCCGGCGAGGACCTGGTCGTCACCCCGGACCACCCCCTCTCCGAGGGCAACTGGACCCGGATCACGGTCAAGCACACCAGCGATCCCGTCGCCTCCAGGGGCCAGGACGGCGGCTGGGTGCGCACCTCCGACGGCCTGGCCATGGCGAACCAGGCCGACGCCGCCCACCTGGTCTTCCCGTGCAACGACCACCCGTCCGACAAGGCGATGTTCACCTTCCACGTCACGGCCCCGAACGACTACACGGTCGTCGCCAACGGCCTGCCCGCCGGAGCGGACCGGGTGGGCCGCACCACCACCTGGACCTACCGCACCCAGCACCCCATGGCCACCGAACTGGCCCAGGTGTCCATCGGCCGCTCGGCCGTCGTCCGCCGCGAGGGCCCCGAGGGGCTGCCGGTGCGTGACGTCGTGCCCGCCGCCGCCCGCAAGGCCCTCGCACCCTGGCTCGCCAAGACGCCCGACCAGATCGCCTGGATGGAGAGCAAGGTCGGGAAGTTCCCGTTCGAGACCTATGGCGTGCTCATGGCACAGGCGTCCACCGGCTTCGAACTCGAGACACAGACCCTCTCGCTCTTCGAGAAGAACCTGTTCACCGATGCCGCCTACCCCAAGTGGTACGTCGAGTCGATCATGGTGCACGAGCTGTCCCACCAGTGGTTCGGCGACAGCGTCAGCCCCCGCACCTGGTCCGACGTCTGGCTGAACGAGGGCCACGCCACCTGGTACGAGGAGCTGTACGCCGAGGAGACCGCGCACGAGCCCATGGTGGAGCGGATGAAGGCCGCCTACGGCTCCTCCGACCGCTGGCGCGAGGCGGGCGGCCCGCCCGCCCGGCCCAAGGCGCCCGCCCCCGGCCAGAAGATCAGCATCTTCCGGCCGAACGTCTACGACGGTGCCGCGCTCGTCCTCTACGCCCTGCGCCAGGAGATCGGCCGGCCGGCCTTCGAGCGGCTGGAGCGGCTCTGGGTCCGCGAACACCGGGACTCCACCGCCACCACGGCCGACTTCGTCAAGCTGGCCTCGACGATCGCAGGCCGTGACCTGAGCGGCTTCCTCAAGGCCTGGCTGTACGGCGAGAAGACCCCGCCGATGCCCGGCCACCCGGACTGGAAGCAGCTGTCACCTGCCGAGGCGGGCGCTTCCGAGGGATCGAAGGGCGCGCACAAGGCCGGGCTCGCGGGGCTCCAGGGCGCACACAAGGCCGGGACAGCGGGGTCGCGGGGCGCGCGATAACACGGTGACGAGACGGGTCGCCTCGTGCGACCATCTTCAGGTCGGCGCGGAACGGGGTACGGGAATCTCCCGGGGGACTCGTGCGTTGACTTCATGACCGGTCCAGCAGGACCGCCGCACCGACGCCGCAACGGCATCCCATCGACGTTAAGGATCCAATGACCTCCTCTTCTTCCCCTTCCCAGGACACCAAGCGCCTCGCGCACGCCTATCCCGAGGGTCTTCGGGCCGATGCCCTGATGGAAGAGGACGTCGCCTGGAGCCACGAGATCGACGGCGAGCGGGACGGCGAGCAGTTCGACCGCTCCGAGCGTGCGGCCCTGCGCCGCGTGGTGGGCCTGTCCACCGAGCTGGAGGACGTCACCGAGGTCGAGTACCGCCAGCTCCGCCTGGAGCGGGTCGTGCTCGTCGGGGTGTGGACCACCGGCACCGCGCAGGACGCGGACAACTCCCTCGCGGAGCTGGCCGCCCTCGCCGAGACCGCGGGCGCGCTCGTGCTCGACGGCGTCATCCAGCGCCGTGACAAGCCGGACGCGGCCACCTACATCGGCTCCGGCAAGGCCGCCGAGCTGCGCGACATCGTCCTCGAGACGGGCGCGGACACGGTCATCTGCGACGGTGAGCTGAGCCCGGGCCAGCTGATCCAGCTGGAGGACGTCGTCAAGGTCAAGGTCATCGACCGTACGGCCCTGATCCTGGACATCTTCGCCCAGCACGCCAAGTCCCGGGAGGGCAAGGCGCAGGTCGCGCTCGCGCAGATGCAGTACATGCTGCCCAGGCTGCGAGGCTGGGGCCAGTCGCTGTCCCGCCAGATGGGTGGCGGTCGCGGCGGCCTCGCCACGCGAGGCCCCGGTGAGACCAAGATCGAGACGGACCGGCGCCGGATCCGCGAGAAGATGGCCAAGATGCGCCGGGAGATCGCGGACATGAAGACCGGCCGCGAGATCAAGCGCCAGGAGCGCCGGCGCAACAAGGTGCCGTCCGTCGCCATCGCGGGCTACACCAACGCCGGAAAGTCCTCCCTGCTCAACCGCCTCACGGGGGCCGGCGTCCTGGTCGAGAACGCCCTGTTCGCGACCCTGGACCCGACCGTCCGCCGGGCGGAGACCCCGAGCGGCCGGCTCTACACGCTGGCGGACACCGTCGGCTTCGTTCGGCACCTGCCGCACCACCTGGTCGAGGCGTTCCGCTCCACCATGGAGGAGGTCGGCGACTCCGACCTCATCCTGCACGTGGTGGACGGCTCGCACCCCGTGCCGGAGGAGCAGCTCGCGGCCGTGCGCGAGGTGATCCGGGACGTCGGCGCCACCGACGTGCCCGAGATCGTCGTGATCAACAAGGCCGACGCGGCCGACCCGCTGGTCCTCCAACGGCTGCTCCGGGTCGAGAAGCGCTCGATCGCCGTTTCGGCCCGCACGGGACAAGGCATCCAGGAACTGCTGGCCCTGATCGACAACGACCTGCCGCGCCCGTCGGTCGAGATCGAGGTCCTCGTGCCGTATACGCACGGCAAGCTCGTCGCCCGCGCCCACACCGAGGGCGAGGTGATCTCCGAGGAGCACACTGCGGAGGGCACCCTGCTCAAGGTCAGGGTGCACGAGGAGCTGGCGGCGGACCTGGCGCCGTACACGCCGGTCTCCGCGGCCTGACGGACGAGACATGGTGAAGGCCCGCTCCCTTTGAGGGGGCGGGCCTTCACACGCTCCGGACCCTTACTGCCCGGCGAACTTCTTGCTGACCGACTCGTACACACCCTTGGCCACGGACCCCAGCCGAGGACCGGCGAGCCACCCCGACGTCACCGGACCGATGGACGTGTTGGACACCAGAGCCGGCTTGCCGTCCGCGCCCGTCTCCACCCAGCCACCACCGGAGGACCCCGCGGTCATCGTGCAGCCGATCCGGTACATCGTCGGGTCCGAGTTGTTGAGAGACAGCCGGCCCGGCTTGTCCTTGCACTGGTAGAGCAGCTGACCGTCGAACGGAGCCGCCTCCGGGTAGCCGGACGCGGTGATGCTGCTGACCTTCGGCACCGCGGGGGCGTTGAAGTTCACCGGCATCGCCCCGCCGACCGTCTCCTCCAGCGACTTGCCGCCGGCGCCCTGCTCCGGCGTCACATGGATCACCGCGTAGTCGTACGAGGCACCGTTGCCGCCGGTCTCACCGCCCTGGTCGATCCACTGCTGCGAGGTCTGCGCAGCGTCGGCCCACCAGACCCCGTACGGGGCGATCTCGGACCTGCTGGCGTTCTGGAGCTGGGCCGCCGGCTTGCCGGAGTTGTTGTACGACGGCACGAAGGCCATGTTGCGGTACCAGCCGCCGTTCTTGCCGGCGTGCACACAGTGCCCAGCCGTCCAGACCAGGTCGGACTTGCCCGGGTGCGCCGGGTCCTCCACGACCGTGCCGGAGCACACCATGTGGCCCTCGGGGGAGTCGAAGAACAGCTTGCCGAAGGGGGCCGCGTCGGTGTGGTACGGCGGCGCCACGGCCTGCGCCTTCACCGGCTGCGGGGTCGGGTCCGTCACGCCCTGGTCACCGGAGATGTCGTTGTCGTTGACACCCTTGTTCGGGTCGTTGGCGTGGCGCATCCGGTCCGGGTCCCACAGGCCCTTGATGATCGGGTTGATGAACTCGTCGGCCTGGCGCAGCCAGTCCTTCTTGTTCCAGTTCCTCCAGGCGCCGTTCTTCCACTTGTCGATGTCGATCCCGTGCTGCTTGAGCTTCTGCTTCACGTCGTCCGGGATCCTGAGCTTTCCGTCGCCGGTGCCGGCCACGGTCGCGGAGGCGGTCGGCTTGCCGTCGGCGGTGTCGTCGCCGTTGCAGGCGGTGGCGGTCAGCGCCAGCGCCGAGGCGAGGGCGACCGCCGCCACTGCGGGGGAGCCACGGCGAGGGCCCCTGCCTCGCCGAACGGTGAACGACGGCCGTATGGATCGCATGCTGGTGAATCCCCCTGCGGTGAAGGTACTCGGCGCTTCGGTCCTGTCACCGGCCGGGAACTCGCGAGGAGTTCACGCCGGTCTCACGACCGTATCGGAACGGCATCACACACTATGCGCTCGCTGTGGGGGACTTCCGATGGAACGGCAACGGTTCGGCTACAAGCCGTCTGACCTGGCCAACCATCCACGAACGGCCCGATGTGACGGCCACTCGGCGTCATCCCCCTCCTCACACCGGAGTTCCTCCGCTTCTGGCAACGATCTTGCGTCAACCCGTAACCCGTCGACCGGTCCGTGGTTGTAGCGGTGGGGGGTCAGCTGCCTGTACGCGGCTCCCCGCGGATCATCTCGCCTCTGAGCAGCGGGGAGGACAGCGAGCCGTGGCCGTTACGGAGTCGATGGCTGAGGGCAGGCACGGGGAAGCGCGTGCCGTGCACGAGGGGATCCTCAGACGCCAGTCGGCGCGTGAATCCTCCGCCCGCACCTACGCCCGGGCCCTGCCCATCGTCCCGGTGCGGGCGCGGGGGCTCACCATCGAGGGTGCCGATGGCCGCCGTTATCTGGACTGTCTCTCCGGCGCCGGCACCCTCGCCCTCGGCCACAACCATCCGGTCGTGCTGGAAGCCATCCGCCGGGTCCTCGACTCCGGTGCTCCTCTCTCCGTCCTCGACCTGGCGACCCCGGTCAAGGACGCCTTCATCACCGAGCTGTTCCGCACCCTCCCGCCCGGGCTCGCCGACCGTGCCCGGGTCCAGTTCTGCGGACCGGCAGGCACCGACGCCGTCGAGGCCGCCCTCAAACTGGTCCGGGCCGCGACCGGCCGCACCGGCATCCTCGCCTTCACCGGCGCCTACCACGGCATGACCGCGGGCGCCCTGGCCGCCTCCGGCGGTGCCCGTGACGTCCAGGTCGCCCGCCTGCCCTATCCACAGGACTACCGCTGTCCCTTCGGCATCGGCGGGCCGCGAGGCGCCGAACTCGCCGCCCGCTGGACCGAGTCCCTCCTCGACGACCCCAAATCGGGTGTGCCGCTGCCCGCCGGGATGATCCTCGAACCCGTCCAGGGCGAGGGCGGGGTGCTCCCCGGGCCGGACGACTGGCTGCGCCGCATGCGGCGGATCACAGCGGACCGTTCGGTCCTGCTGATCGCCGACGAGGTCCAGACCGGGGTCGGCCGTACGGGCGCCTTCTGGGCCGTCGACCACAGCGGTGTCACCCCCGACGTCATGGTCCTGTCCAAGGCCATCGGCGGCAGCCTCCCGCTCGCCGTGATCGTCTACCGTGACGATCTCGACGTCTGGCAACCGGGCGCCCACGCGGGAACCTTCCGCGGCAACCAGCTCGCCATGGCCGCCGGCACCGCGACCCTCACCTACGTCCGGGAGAACGGCCTCGCCGAACGTGCCGCCGCCCTCGGCTCCCGCATGCTGCGCCAACTCGGGGAACTCACCGACGCCTTCGCCTGCGTTGGGGAGGTACGGGGGCGCGGACTGATGATCGGCGTCGAAATGGTGGACCCGGAAGGCGCCGGAGCCGACCCCGGCGACCAGCACGCCTCGCCCACCGGTCCGGAGCCCGCGCGCACCCCCCACCCGGCCGCGCCCGAACTCGCCGCGGCCGTTCAACGGGAGTGCCTCCAGCGAGGTCTGATCGTCGAACTCGGCGGCCGTCACTCGGCCGTGGTGCGCCTGCTCCCCCCGCTCACGATCAGCGACGAGCAGGCGGCTGCCGTGCTGGACCGCCTGACGGACGCGGTGGCAGCGGTGGCCCGCACCCACGGGGAGCACGGCCCGCACCGCGGCCGACACCACGGCCCCGGCCGGCGCGCGGGCTGAGCCCCACGCCCACACCACCCGACCCCTGAACCCGGCGCCGGCCTTCGAGTCCGTTGCCGTCCACATCTCAACTGAGCCCCCTTTCAAGGACCTTCGGGCCGGAATCGGCCTCCCATGACACACTCGCGCCCTCTCTCTCACGCCCCGTCTCCCGGCCGACCCGCCCCAGTGACGCAGCCACCAACCGCCGTGGCCGGCGAAGCGATTGCCGACCATGCGGGAGCGGCGATCCCCGGCGACAGCACGAGTCCCCGCACCGCCCCAGCCAGCCACCAGGAGCCGTCATGAACGCCACCCCCACCCCCGACGGCAGCTCCGGCGCTCCCGACGAACAGGGAGACCCCGGCACCCCGGCCTCTCCCGTACCGCTCGCCGAGTCGGTTCCCCAGCAGAAGAGGCGCATCGCGGACCTCACCCGAGTGACCGAGCCCGGCGCCGACCTGCTGGAACACCCCGACCCGCGCACCGCGGCGCAGGCCGCCGCCGTGGAGAACCTGCTGCGGTGCCGGGTACGCGAGACCGACCTCGCCGCACCCGCCGGCGGCACCCTCCGCATCCCGCTTCCCGCCAGCGGCACCTCTCTGCTCGTGCCGGTCCGTTACTGGTCGCCCACGGGTCTGCACCGCTTCGGTCCACCACGCCTGGCCGACGCCCCCGAGGCCGCCCCCGCCGTCGACGCCGTCACCTTGGCAGCGCTGCTGGTCCGGGAGAGGTCCGGTGAGACGGACGGCGCCTCCCGCGCCCATGAACCCGACGCCGACCACGGTGACGACGGCGATCTCGCGGCCAGGGTGGCCGACTCCCTCCGCCGCACCACCGCCTTCATCCGCGACCGCCGCGCGCACCCCGCCGACGGACCCGATCTGTTCCTCTCCGCCGAGCAGGCTCTCCTTCTCGGACATCCCCTGCACCCGACGCCCAAGAGCCGGGAAGGCCTGACCGAGGCCGAGACCCGCCGGTACTCACCAGAGCTGCGCGGCTCCTTTCCCCTGCACTGGATGGCTGTCGCCCCCTCCCTTCTCGCCACCGATTCAGCCTGGACCGAGCGCGGCCGTCCCCTGCCCGCCGACCAGCTCACCCTGCGCCTCGCCGAGACCGACCTCCCTCTGCCCGACGGCTACGCCGCCCTTCCCCTGCACCCATGGCAGGCCCGCGAGCTGCGGTACCGAGAACCGGTCGCCGCCCTGCTCGACTCCGGCCTCCTGCGCGACCTCGGCCCGCTCGGCCCCGCCTGGCATCCCACCTCCTCCGTACGCACCGTCCACCGGTCCGGTGCCCGGGCGATGCTGAAGCTGTCGCTGGGGCTGCGCATCACCAACTCCCGCCGCGAGAACCTGCGCAAGGAACTCCATCGCGGTGTCGAGGTGCACCGGTTGCTGCGCACCGGCCTGTTCAAGCAATGGCAGGCCGTACATCCCCGCTTCGACATCGTCCGCGACCCGGCCTGGCTCGCCGCCGACGACGCGGACGGCCTGCCCGTGCCCGGACTCGACGTGATGATCAGGCACAATCCGTTCGCCTCGACCGACGACATCGGCTGCGTCGCCGGACTCGTCTCGCCCCGGCCCGCCCCGGAATGCCGCGGCAACTCCTCGGCCCAGCAGACCGCCTGGCCCATGCGATCCCGGCTGGCCCGGCTCGTGGCGCGGCTCGCCGCACACACCGGCCGACCCGTCCGAGCCGTTGCCGCGGAGTGGTTCCTCCGCTACCTGGAGCAGGTCGTCCGGCCCGTGCTCTGGCTGGACAGCGAGGTCGGCATCGCCCTGGAAGCCCACCAGCAGAACACCCTGCTCCTGCTCGACGACGACGGCTGGCCCGTCGGCGGCCGCTACCGCGACAACCAGGGCTACTACTTCCGCGAGTCCCGGCGGGCCGAACTGGATGCCCGGCTGCCCGGCATCGGTGAACGCAGCGACACCTTCGTCTCCGACGATGTCACCGACGAACGCTTCGCGTACTACCTGGCCGTCAACAACGTGTTCGGCCTCATCGGCGCGTTCGGTTCCCAGCGTCTGGCCGACGAGCGTCTGCTCCTCGCGGCCTTCCGCCGCTTCCTCACCGACGTCACCACAGGGCCCACCCCACTGCGCACCACCCTGCCCCGCCGCCTGCTCGACTCACCCGTCCTGCGGTGCAAGGCCAACCTGCTGACCCGGCTGCACGGCCTCGACGAGCTCGTCGGCCCGGTCGACACCCAGTCGGTCTACGTCACCATCGCCAACCCCCTTCATTCCTGAGCGAATCGCCCTGTCCTCCCGCACACCCGAGGAACATGACCCACCTCGTCTCCTGAGAGGAGCGCACCGTGCCTCCCACCGACGCGAACGCCGGCTCAAGCCCCGCCCGTCCGGGCGCCCCCGTCCGCACAGGCACCCCCGTCCACCGTCACCCCGCGGGCCCCCGAGCGGCCGGCGCGACCCGCGGCGCCCCGTTCACCGGGTTCGCCATCGAGGACGACGACGGGGAGTGTGAGGACACGCTGGACCTGCATCTGCCCGCCGACTTCCGCGCACTCTTCGGCGGGGGAACGGCCTACCTCCTGGACCAACTCCACACCTGGGGTCCGCTGGTCACCCCCGTCGGCTCCTTCCAGCTTCTTCCCGTGCGCGTCCAAGAGGACCTTCCGCTCATCCACCGCTGGATGAGCGACCCCGCCGTCGCGCAGTTCTGGCAGCTGGACGGGCCTCCGAACCGGACGGAGGACCACCTGCGCGCTCAACTCGACGGCGACGGTCGCAGTGTGCCGTGTCTCGGCGTCCTGGAGGGCACACCTATGAGCTACTGGGAGATCTACCGGGCCGATCTTGATCCCCTGGCCCGGCACTTCCCGGCCCGCCCCCACGACACCGGGATCCATCTCCTCGTCGGCGGGGCCGCGGATCGAGGGCGGGGGCTGGGATCCGCCCTGCTCCGAGCCGTGGCCGACCTGATTCTGGACCGGCGCCCCGCGTGCGCACGGGTCGTGGCGGAACCCGACATTCGCAACACCCCCTCCGTCGCGGCGTTCCTGAGCGCCGGCTTCCGGTTCGCGGACGAGGTCGACCTGCCCGGCAAGCGGGCCGCGCTCATGATGCGGGACCGGGTCCTGCGCGATGTCCTGTAGCTCCATGCGATCGCGTTCTCACAGAAAGTACGAACCGGCGGTCGACCGAGTTCCCGCTCGTTCCGGGAGATCCGCGAGCGCGGCGAGCCGGCGCGCGGACACCGCACGTCACCGCTCTCGCGCCCGGCTGCGTCACCCCGTCCGCCATCCGCTGCCCTCATCCCCACCCCAGGAGCCCGGCCGTGATCCCGCCCTCCGCCCCCGCCTTGATCGCCCGTTTGTCAGTGCCGGGCCGTAGGGTGGTCGGGCTATGACGAAGCCCTCACTCCCCGAACTCCTGCATGCCGCCGTCACCGCTGTGGGCGGCACGGAGCGCCCCGGCCAGGTGACCATGGCCGAAGCGGTCGCCGAGGCGATCGACGACGGATCCCATCTGCTGGTCCAGGCCGGCACAGGCACCGGAAAGTCGCTCGGCTACCTCGTGCCGGCGCTCGCGCAGGGGGAGCGGGTGGTCGTCGCGACAGCCACCCTCGCGCTGCAGCGCCAGCTCGTGGAGCGCGATCTGCCGCGGACGGTCGACGCCCTGCACCCGCTGCTGCGCCGCCGCCCGGAGTTCGCGATGCTCAAGGGCCGCTCGAACTACCTCTGCCTGCACCGCCTGCACGAGGGCATGCCGCAGGACGAGGAGGACGGCCTCTTCGACCAGTTCGAGGCCGCCGCCCCCACCAGCAAGCTGGGCCAGGACCTCCTGCGGCTGCGGGACTGGTCGGACGAGACCGAGACGGGTGACCGCGACGATCTCACGCCCGGCGTGTCGGACCGCGCCTGGGCGCAGGTCTCGGTGTCCTCACGGGAATGCCTGGGCGCGTCGAAGTGCGCGTACGGCGCCGAGTGCTTCGCGGAGATGGCCCGCGAGCGCGCCAAGCTCGCCGAGGTCGTGGTCACGAACCACGCCCTGCTCGCCATCGACGCCATCGAGGGCGCGCCGGTGCTGCCCCAGCACGAGGTGCTGATCGTGGACGAGGCCCACGAGCTCGTCTCCCGGGTCACCGGCGTCGCGACCGGCGAACTCACACCAGGCCAGGTCAATCGCGCTGTGCGCCGCGCCGCCAAACTCGTCAACGAAAAGGCCGCCGACCAGCTCCAGACCGCCGCCGAGGGCTTCGAACGGCTGATGGAGCTGGCCCTGCCGGGCCGCCTGGAGGAGATCCCGGAGGACCTCGGCTACGCCCTGATGGCCCTGCGGGATGCCGCGCGCACGGTCGTCTCCGCGATCGGGGCGACGCGCGACAAGTCGGTGCAGGACGAGGACGCGGTGCGCAAGCAGGCGCTGGCCTCGGTGGAGACGGTGCACGACGTGGCGGAACGGGTCCTGACCGGCTCGGAGTGGGACGTCGTCTGGTACGAGCGGCACGACCGCTTCGGCGCCTCCCTGAGGGTCGCCCCCATGTCGGTCTCGGGGCTGCTCAGGGAGAAGCTCTTCGCCGACCGCGCGGTCGTGCTGACCTCCGCGACCCTCAAGCTGGGCGGCGACTTCAACGGCGTCGGCGCCTCCCTGGGCCTCGGCCCGGAGGGAGCGGAGGGCGAGGAGCTGCCGAAATGGAAGGGTGTCGACGTCGGCTCGCCCTTCGACTACCGCAGGCAGGGCATCCTGTACGTCGCCAAGCATCTGTCACGCCCCGCGCGCGACGGTGAGCGTTCCGACATGCTCGACGAGCTCACCGAACTGATCCAGGCGGCCGGCGGCCGCACCCTCGGGCTGTTCTCGTCGATGCGGGCCGCGCAGCTCGCTGCGGAGGAGCTGCGCTCCCGGATCCCCGAGTTCCCGATCCTGCTGCAGGGCGAGGAGACGCTCGGCGAGCTGATCAAGAACTTCGCGGCCGACCCGAAGACCTGCCTGTTCGGCACCCTGTCTTTGTGGCAGGGGGTCGACGTCCCCGGCCCCAGCTGTCAGCTGGTCGTCATGGACAAGATCCCGTTCCCCCGTCCCGACGATCCGTTGATGAGCGCCCGGCAGAAGGCGGTGGAGGACGCCGGCGGCAACGGCTTCATGGCGGTGGCCGCCACGCACGCGGCCCTGCTCATGGCCCAGGGCGCCGGCCGGCTCGTCCGTGCCTCGGGGGACCGGGGCGTGGTCGCCGTACTGGACCAGCGGCTGGCCACCGCACGGTACGGCGGCTATCTCAAGGCGTCACTGCCGGACTTCTGGTACACCACGGACCGAAACCAGGTCCGCAAGTCGCTCGCCGCGATCGACGCGGCGGCGAAGACCGTGGAAGCGCAGCCGGCCGAGGCGAAGTGATCGGAGGGCCCGACCGGCGCCGGTGGGGCCCCCGGATATGAAGAGCGGCGGGCACCGGCCCCGCACACGGCAGGGCCCCGGAACCGGCGCAGGGGTTCCGGGGCCCGGTCAGGGAGCGAGCAGCCGTACGGCCCACCCGCCGCAGGCGTCACACGCGCCGCAGCACCGCGACGACCTTGCCCAGGATGGTGGCGTCGTCGCCGGGGATGGGCTCGTAGGCCGCGTTGTGCGGGAGAAGCCAGACGTGGCCGTCCTCGCGCTTGAAGCGCTTGACGGTGGCCTCGCCGTCGAGCATGGCCGCCACGATGTCGCCGTTCTCGGCGACCGGCTGGCGGCGCACGGTGACCCAGTCGCCGTCGCAGATCGCGGCCTCGATCATGGAGTCGCCGACGACCTTGAGGACGAAGAGTTCACCGTCACCGACGAGCTGGCGGGGGAGGGGGAAGACGTCCTCGACGGACTCCTCCGCGAGGATGGGGCCACCGGCTGCGATACGGCCGACCAACGGGACGTACGACGCGGCGGGCTTGCCGGCGGTGTCCGTGGGCTGCACGGTCACGGCCTGGTCCGAGCCGCGCACCTCGTATGCGCGGGGACGGTGCGGGTCGCGGCGCAGAAAGCCCTTGCGCTCGAGCGCCATCAGCTGATGCGCGACGGAGGACGTGCTCGAGAGGCCGACGGCCTGGCCGATCTCCCGCATCGATGGCGGATAGCCGCGCCGCTGTACCGAGTCACGGATGACTTCGATCACGCGGCGCTGGCGGTCGGTGAGTCCGGAGCTGTCCGCCCGGATTCCTGGAGGTCGGCCCGGCAGGGAGCGCTTGTGCCCCTCCGGATTCGTGCTTTCGTTCATCACGTGTACCGGCTCGACTCGGCCCTGGGAGCGGTCCTGGGCAGTGATGGTGGCGCTGTCTGCGGTGGTGGTCACGTCGGCCCCTCTCGATGGTCTCCCTGCTGGACAACGGTAGTTGCTTTCGAAAGGTTGCGCCAAACACACGTTCGAGTGAAAAAGTGCGATTCACCCGACGCGATCATGTGGGTAGGTGTATAGCTGACGCGCCACCTGGCCGACAAAAGCGCCCATTGTTGTACTCTTCACCGCTGAGGTTGCCGACCTTGTGGGCCGCCACCTCAGTCTGCCATCCGGAACCCGCTCGTCCGGGACCCGGATCCCTTCTCCGCCGGAGTCCCACGCGTCCTCCGTGCGGCGCCCACGGTATCCCCGTAAGCGCCACAGTGGCACCGCTCTGTGCCCGCGTGTCCCTGGGCGACCGCATGCGCGTCCGAGCTCCACAGCCGTTCCCCTGCGACACGCGACTCTGCCTCGGTGTATGAGCCAATCCCCACATCTAGTGGTTGGATGGCTACAGCAGCCCACAAGTTGTGGTCCCCCGGGTCTGACCCGGCCCGGCGATCGCCTATGCTTAGGGCTGCTTCGCGGGGCCCATAAGTCTGGCGAGGTTATTGAGTCTGCTGTGAGGAGGGTTGGAGATCATGCACTGCCCCTTCTGCAGGCACCCCGACAGCCGCGTGGTCGACAGTCGTACGACCGACGACGGCACGTCGATCCGCCGGCGCCGCCAGTGCCCCGACTGCTCCCGTCGTTTCACGACGGTGGAGACGTGCTCGCTCATGGTGGTCAAGCGGTCCGGAGTCACCGAGCCTTTCAGTCGTACCAAGGTCATCAACGGCGTGCGCAAGGCATGCCAGGGGCGGCCTGTCACCGAGGACGCACTCGCCCAGCTCGGCCAGCGGGTCGAGGAGGCGGTGCGGGCCACCGGAAGCGCCGAGCTGACCACCCACGACGTGGGGCTGGCCATACTCGGCCCGTTGCAGGAGCTCGACCTCGTCGCCTATCTGCGATTCGCCTCCGTCTACCGGGCGTTCGACTCGCTCGAGGACTTCGAGGCCGCCATCGCGGAGCTGAGGCAGGCGACGCGGGGCCCCGCCGCGGACGAGGAAGACGCGGGAACGGGGAGCCAGGAAGACGATCACGGGCCCGGCGGGACCACCGAGGTCCCCGTGCCCGCTCACGCCGCCGACTGACCGGCGGGCCGGAGACCGGAGGAGAGCCGGGTTCCGGCCGGACGGCGGCGACCGAAGACCCGTTGCGGGCGGCAGCTGAGGGTGCCCGCAACACCAGACAGAACACCGTGCCACGGAACAAACGGGGCACTTCAGGGCGTTTTTGCCCGTAGAGGGAGGCGGCATGACAGAGACGGCGAGCGGTCCGGCACGAGGTTCCCGAGCCAAGAGCGGCAAGGCGGGGAACAAGGGACTGCACATCGAGCGCATCCACACCACCCCCGGCGTACACCCGTACGACGAGGTGAGCTGGGAGCGCCGGGACGTCGTCATGACCAACTGGCGCGACGGCTCGGTCAACTTCGAGCAGCGTGGCGTCGAGTTCCCCGACTTCTGGTCGGTGAACGCGGTCAACATCGTCACCAGCAAGTACTTCCGCGGTGCCGTCGGCACCCCGCAGCGCGAGACCAGCCTCAAGCAGCTGATCGACCGCATCGTGAAGACGTACCGGAAGGCCGGCGAGGACCACAAGTACTTCGCCTCGCCCGCCGACGCCGAGATCTTCGAGCACGAGCTGGCCTACGCCCTCTTGCACCAGATCTTCAGCTTCAACAGCCCCGTCTGGTTCAACGTGGGCACCGCGCAGCCCCAGCAGGTCTCCGCCTGCTTCATCCTGTCCGTCGACGACTCCATGGAGTCGATCCTCGACTGGTACAAGGAAGAGGGCATGATCTTCAAGGGCGGCTCCGGTGCCGGCCTGAACCTCTCGCGCATCCGCTCCTCCAAGGAGCTGCTGTCCTCCGGCGGCAACGCCTCCGGTCCGGTCTCCTTCATGCGCGGCGCCGACGCTTCCGCCGGCACCATCAAGTCCGGTGGTGCCACCCGCCGCGCCGCCAAGATGGTCGTGCTCGACGTCGACCACCCCGACATCGAGGACTTCATCGAGACCAAGGTCAAGGAGGAGGAGAAGATCCGCGTCCTGCGCGACGCGGGCTTCGACATGGACCTGGGCGGCGACGACATCACCTCCGTCCAGTACCAGAACGCCAACAACTCGGTGCGTGTGAACGACGAGTTCATGAAGGCGGTCGAGGACGGCGGCCGGTTCGGCCTGCGCGCCCGGATGACCGGTGAGGTCATCGAGGAGGTCGACGCGAAGGCGCTGTTCCGCAAGATCGCCGAGGCTGCCTGGGCCTGCGCCGACCCCGGCATCCAGTACGACGACACCATCAACAACTGGCACACCTGCCCCGAGTCCGGCCGGATCACCGCGTCGAACCCGTGCAGCGAGTACATGCACCTGGACAACACGTCCTGCAACCTGGCCTCGCTGAACCTGATGAAGTTCCTGAAGGACGACGGCAAGGGCAACCAGTCCTTCGAGACCGAGCGCTTCCAGAAGGTCGTCGAGCTGGTCATCACCGCGATGGACATCTCGATCTGCTTCGCGGACTTCCCGACCCAGAAGATCGGCGAGAACACGCGCGCGTTCCGCCAGCTCGGCATCGGCTACGCCAACCTCGGCGCCCTGCTGATGGCCACCGGCCACGCCTACGACTCCGACGGCGGCCGCGCCCTGGCCGGTGCCATCACCTCCCTGATGACGGGCACGGCCTACCGCCGCTCCGCAGAACTGGCCGCGGTCGTCGGCACCTACGACGGCTACGCCCGCAACGCCGACGCCCACAAGCGCGTCATGGCGCAGCACTCCGAGGCCAACGGCAGGGCCGTCCGCATGGACGACCTGGACACCCCGGTGTGGGCCGCCGCCACGGAGGCCTGGCAGGACGTCGTCCGTCTCGGTGAGAAGAACGGTTTCCGTAACTCCCAGGCATCCGTTCTCGCGCCGACCGGCACCATCGGTCTCGCGATGTCCTGCGACACCACCGGTGTCGAGCCCGACCTGGCGCTCGTGAAGTTCAAGAAGCTCGTCGGCGGCGGCTCGATGCAGATCGTCAACGGCACCGTCCCGCAGGCCCTGCGCCGCCTGGGGTACCAGGAGGAGCAGATCGAGGCGATCGTCGCCCACATCGCCGAGCACGGCAATGTGATCGACGCCCCCGGGCTGAAGCAGGAGCACTACGAGGTGTTCGACTGCGCCATGGGCGAGCGCGCCATCTCCCCGATGGGCCACGTCCGCATGATGGCCGCGATCCAGCCGTGGATCTCCGGCGCGATCTCCAAGACGGTCAACATGCCGGAGACGGCGACCGTCGAAGAGGTCGAGGAGATCTACTTCGAGGCCTGGAAGCTGGGCGTCAAGGCTCTCGCGATCTACCGCGACAACTGCAAGGTCGGCCAGCCGCTCTCCGCCAAGACCAAGGAGAAGGAGAAGGCCGAGGTCACGGAGAAGGCCGAGGCCACCATCCGTGAGACGGTCGAGAAGGTCGTCGAGTACCGCCCGGTCCGCAAGCGCCTCCCCAAGGGCCGTCCCGGCATCACCACCTCCTTCACCGTCGGCGGTGCCGAGGGCTACATGACCGCCAACTCCTACCCGGACGACGGTCTCGGCGAGGTCTTCCTGAAGATGTCCAAGCAGGGCTCGACTCTCGCGGGCATGATGGACGCCTTCTCCATCGCGGTCTCCGTCGGTCTGCAGTACGGCGTGCCGCTGGAGACGTACGTCTCGAAGTTCACCAACATGCGCTTCGAGCCGGCCGGCATGACGGACGACCCGGACGTGCGGATGGCGCAGTCGATCGTCGACTACATCTTCCGCCGCCTGGCGCTGGACTTCCTGCCCTTCGAGACCCGCTCCGCGCTCGGCATCCACTCCGCCGAGGAGCGTCAGCGGCACCTGGAGACCGGTTCCTACGAGCCGGCCGACGACGAGGTCGACGTCGAGGGCCTGGCCCAGTCCGCGCCGCGCGCCCAGGAGCTGAAGGCGGTCGCCACGCCGAAGTCCGAGTCCGAGGCGGCCAAGCCCGCCCCCAAGCAGGCCCACACCAGCGCTGAGCTGGTGGAGATGCAGCTGGGCATCCAGGCCGACGCCCCGCTGTGCTTCTCCTGCGGTACGAAGATGCAGCGGGCCGGTTCCTGCTACATCTGCGAGGGCTGCGGCTCGACCAGCGGCTGCAGCTGACGACGCGCGGTTCCTGAAGTGAGGTAAGGGGCGCCGGCTCAGGCCGGCGCCCCTTACCTGTCGCGTCTTCTGGGTCCGTGGCTTCTACTGGGCCCTGCCCATGATCCGGGTGAAGGTGGCCGGATCCTCCTCGAAGCCGTGGACGCCGGGACGGAAAAGCCACTCCCCGGACTCGTCGCGTACGAACTCGGCGATCGTGGCCGCCGTCGCCCCCAGCACCGACCCGAACTCGTCCTCGGCCAGCACGGTGTAGCCCTCGCGGACGCGCATGGCCGGATTCAGCACATTGACGAACGTCTTGTGCCCGAAGCGCTGTTGGATGACGACACCGACCACCACGCGCGCGTACCGGCCGTCGAGCCGCTCCAGCTCCAGCGTCATGACCTCGTCCCAGCCGAAGCCCCTGCCGTCCGTGCTGTCCCGGTTGAGGAAGATCGTGCCGTCCGGTGAACGGCTGTCGAAGTGCACCACATAGGCCGGCGTCCCGTACGCGTCGCCCGAGACGAACGTCGCGGCAACGAGGTCGAGATCGGTGGGCGGCCGCCCCGTCGGGCTGGGATCCCACTTGAGCCCGACCTCGACCTTGCGGAGTCCCTTGCTGAAGCCGGTCAACAGCTTCCCCCTTCCACCGGTGTCTGCCCCGGCCCCAACTCCCCTGGAGTCAGGCTTCCTTGTCCATCGTGCCATGCGCGCGGGGGCGCATGCTCGGGTGATCTCAGCCGGAGCGTGACCTACGCCACGCCGGGTGGCCTTACGATGGCGCGGTGCTGGTCAAGTGGATTCGCTGCACCGTGGTGGACCGCCGCGGGTTCGAGCGGGGGCAGCGGAAATGGGCGGGGCTTCCGGGGGAGCCGGGATTTCGGGGGCAGGGCGGAGGCTGGAGCCGACGGCGGTCGGGGGTGGCGCACGTCTTCACCTTCTGGGAGAGCCGCGCCTTCTACGACTCCTTCATGGCCCGCTCGCACGACCGCCTGGCCTCCGCCCAGTCCGGCACGTTCAAGGACGCCCAGGTCAAGCTCTTCGAGTACCGCTTCGATGTGAAGACCGGCTTCGAGCCGCGGTTCACCGACGCCGACCTGATCCGGGTGGCGCTGTGCCGGATCCACGAGGAACGCGTCGAGCACTTCACTCTCATGCAGGAGAAGGTCTGGAATCCGGCGATGGCCGGTTCGCCGGGCATGATCCGCGGGATGTTCGCCGAGGCGCCCGAGCAGGAGTTCCTCATCCTGTCGATGTGGCGGTCGGCGGCGGAGCACGGCAAGTACCGTACCGAGCGTGTGGAACGCCTGGCGCTGCGCGCACGGACCGAGGCCGACGTGGCGGCCCTCTCCGGTGACATCGTGGAGCTCGAGCCGTCCTGGACGGTCTGAGGCCACATCCGAGTTTGAAGTTCAAACTCACCACTCCGGGGCGTCGCACAGCGCCTCCGGCACCGGCCCGGCACGCGGGATTCATGTGACTTACGCCGTATGGGGCCCGTACGAGTGCTCGACTTTCCCCCGCTCCATCTAGGGTTTTGGCATGGCACGACCACGGCGCATCGTCCTTGTCCGGCACGGCGAGTCCACGGGCAACGTCGACGACTCCGTGTACGAGCGGGAGCCGGACCACGCTCTCGCGCTGACCGAGCGCGGCTGGATGCAGGCCGAGGAGACCGGAAAAGGGCTCCGGGAAATCTTCGGCCGTGAACGCGTGAGTGTGTACGTCTCTCCGTACCGCCGGACACACGAGACGCTCCGCGCCTTCCATCTCGACCCCGACCGGATACGTGTCCGGGAGGAACCCAGGCTGCGCGAACAGGACTGGGGCAACTGGCAGGACCGCGAGGACGTGCGCCTGCAGAAGACCTACCGCGACGCCTACGGCCACTTCTTCTTCCGGTTCCCGCAGGGTGAGTCCGGGGCCGACGTGTACGACCGGGTCGGTGGCTTCCTGGAGAGCCTGTTCCGCAGCTTCGAGGCACCGGATCATCCGCCGAACGTCCTCCTGGTGACGCACGGGCTCGCGATGCGGCTGTTCTGCATGCGCTGGTTCCACTGGACGGTCGCGGAATTCGAGTCGCTGTCGAATCCGGGGAACGCGGAGATGCGGATGCTCGTCCTCGGAGAGGACGGCAAGTACACCCTCGACCGGCCCTTCGAGCGCTGGCGCAAGCCGGTGCCGTACTGGGCGAACGGATAGAGTTGGCAGAGCGATGACCGCTGACTGTTCTTCCTCCGGGCGACTGGAGCGCGCCCTGGCCAGCCTGCGCGGACTGGCCTTGGGGGACGCCCTGGGCTCCCAGTTCTTCGTTCCGGCGAACTACCCCCTGCTGAAGCGACGCGAGCTGCCCGCGGGGCCGTGGCAGTGGACGGACGACACCGAGATGGCCTGCTCCGTGGTCGCCGTCCTCGCCGAGCACCACCGCATCGACCAGGACGCGCTGGCCCGTTCCTTCGCCGAGCACCACGACTTCGACCGGGGCTACGGCCCCGCGGTCAACCGCCTGCTGAGACTCGTCCGAGAGGGCGAGGACTGGCGCGGGCTGGCCGCCGGGCTGTTCGACGGACGAGGGTCCTGGGGCAACGGAGCGGCGATGCGGATCGCGCCCCTGGGCGCCTGGTACGCGGACGATCCGGAGCAGGCGACCCACCAGGCGGAGATCTCGGCCTACCCCACCCACCAGCACAGGGAGGCTGTGGTCGGCGCCATGGCCGTGGCCGCCGCGGCGGCGCTGGCGGGCTCGCCGGGCGGGCCGCCCACCCCCGAGGCGCTCCTCGACGGCGTGATCGCGCTGGTGCCGAAGAGCGCCGTCGGCCAGGGACTCCGGCGCGCCAGGGACATGCTCGACTACGGCGACGCGGGCACCGTCGCGGCGGTGCTGGGATGTGGCCGCCGCACGACTGCCCACGACACCGTTCCGTTCGCCCTGTGGTCCGCCGCACGGAGCCTCGGGGACTACGAGGCGGCTTTCTGGACCACGGCCGGGGTCGGCGGCGACGTGGACACGACCTGCGCGATCGTGGGCGGTGTGCTCGGCTCCGGCAAGGCGGGCGCTCCGCCCACCGAGTGGGCGGAGCGCGCCGAAGCGCTGCCGGACTGGGTGCCCACGGGGCTCTGACAGGTCCGACGACCCGTACCCGGACTCCTCCGTCCCCTCATCCCGTCCAGCGGCTCGCGCCAGGACGCGCGGACGTGGATCCGGCCGCTTCGAGACTCTCCGTACCCGCCGGGAACTCTCCGTGACCGCCGTCCGTTCCTCTCACATCCGCGGTGTGCCGCGGCTTCGGGCAGCAGTACCGGCGGACACCCGGAGAGCGGCGGAGCGACTGCCGGGGGAGGTGCGGAGATGGCATACGCGGCGCTGGTTCTGGTGCTGGTGTCCCCGGTCTTGTGTGGGCCCGTGACCGGGGTGCGGTCGGCCGGACCGCCGCATGCGCATGCCACCCACCGGCGGCGGTCCGGCCGGCCGCAGCTCCCCGCGGCTCGGCCCGGGTCAGCCGATGCCCGGCCCTGCCACGCCCGCGAGGGAATCGAGATCGCTCTTGCGCACCCTGATCACCAGGGTGGCGGTGAGGAACGCGACGGCGGCCATCGCGGCAGCCGGCACGAAGGCGGTGGAGATGCCGTGGGCGAGCACCTCGTGCCCCCAGGGCGCGGGCAACTGGTGCGTCTTGGCGAAGTGGGCCTGCTGTTGCGGCGAGCTGTCGGCGAGGAACTTCGGCAGCTGCCTCTTGGCCTCGTCCTTGGCGGCCGAGCCGAACACGGTCGTCAGGATGGACAGTCCGAGCGAACCGCCCACCTGCTGCGTGGCGTTGAGGAGCCCGGAAGCCGCACCCGCCTCGTGCTGCGCCACGCCGGACACCGCCGTGACCGTGGCCGTCACAAAGTTCAGGCCCATGCCGAAGCCGAACACCAGCATCGGCCCGAGCACCCCGCCGAGGTAGGAGCTGTCCGGCCGGATGAAGGTCTGCCACACCAGACCGACCACCACGAGCGCCGAGCCGACCATCATGAACGGCTTCGGACCGAGCTTCGGCAGCAAGGACTGCGACAGGCCCGCACCGACCGCGATCGCGACCGTCACGGGGAGGAAGGCGACACCGGCCTTGATGGCGCTGTAGCCGAGTACGTCCTGCACGAACAGCACGATGTAGAAGAACATGCCGAACATCGCCGCGGACAGTGCCAGCATGATCACGTACGTGCCCCAGCGGTTGCGGTCCGCGAACATCCTGAGCGGCGTGATCGGCTCCTTCGCCCGGGTCTCGATGAGGAGGAAGGCGAGCAGCAGCACCACGGCCGCGCCGAACGAGCCGAGGGTGAGGCCGTCCCGCCAGCCGTTCTCCGAGGCGCGGATGAACCCGTACACCAGCGAGGCCATGCCCGCCGTCGACGTGAGCGCGCCGGTGATGTCGAAGCGCCCCGGATGCCGCTCGGACTCGCTGATGTACAGCGGTGCGAGCGCCGCGATCAGCACGCCTATGGGCACGTTGACGAACAGCACCCACCGCCAGTCCAGCCAGTCGGTGAGCATGCCGCCCGTCAGCAGACCGATGGCGCCGCCGCCCGCGGACACGGCGGCGAACACACCGAAGGCCCGGTTGCGTTCCGGGCCTTCGGGGAACGTCGTGGTGATCAGTGCCAGCGACGTGGGCGAGGCGATCGCGCCGCCGACGCCCTGCACGGCTCGTGCCGCCAGCAACTGCCAGGGTTCCTGGGCAAGACCGCCCAGCAGCGAGGCGAACGTGAACAGCAGGATGCCGGTCATGAACACCCGGCGACGGCCGAGGACGTCACCGGCCCGTGCGCCGAGCAGCAGCAGGCCGCCGAAGGTGAGCGTGTAGGCGCTGACCACCCAAGTCAGGTCCGTGGTGCTGAACTTGAGTGCGTCTTGAATGTGTGGGAGCGCGATGTTCACAATCGTCGCGTCCAGTACCACCATGAGTTGGCAGGCCGCGATGACGGCGAGTGCGATGCCGGGATGCCCGTCCCGGCGGGCCACGCCCGGTTTTGGTTCCTGAAGCAGCTGAGAGGTCGTCACTATGGGTCCCCCGTAAAGGCGTTAGTGAACGCTGGCGTTCACTGTCACCCTCACGGTAGTGAGTCCCCCACAGTGAACGCAAGCGTTCACTTAATCCCGCGCCCCGCCTCGCGTCCCCCTGTTGCTGAGGCGTGGCGTCATCCGCCCCGGAATCCCCGCTTCCGTTGCATGTTGGAGAGACACAGATGGTTACCTCGCGCTGGACGGCTGCTCCCGCTCGGGCGGCTTCCCCACGTCGGCGCGGCGTGGTGCTGGAGCGCGCGATCCTGGAGGCCGCGCTGGAACAGCTCGGTGAGGTCGGCTGGAAAGGGCTGACCATGGAAGGGGTCGCGGCCGGCGCCCAGACCGGCAAGGCCGCGGTGTATCGCCGCTGGCCCTCCAAGGAGGACCTCGTCGCGGACGCGCTGGTGGCCGGGCTGCCCCGGGTGGAGAGGGCTCCGGATCTCGGCAGTGTGCGCGAGGACCTCCTCGCCCTGTGCCGGCAGGTGCGGCAGATCATGTTCTCACCCCCGGGTTTGGCGCTGCGTTCAGTGATTCACGAGTGCGACCAGATCCAGGCTGAGCGCTTCCAGGACGTGATCGTCGGCGGGGTGGTGGAGCCGACCGTCAGGCTCCTGTGTGATGTCATCACCCGAGGAATGGAGCGGGGAGAGGTTCGTTCGGACGCGGCCAACGGTTATGTCTTCGACGTCATCCCGGCCATGATGATGTACCGCTCGAAGGTGTGCGCGAGCGAATGGAGCGATCGGGAGCTCGAAGAGATGATCGACCGGTTGATGCTCCCGCTGCTGCGCCCCTGCGGAAACTGATCCCGCACGTCCGCGACCTGCGCGACGGCCGGCCGACCAGGGTGTCGGCCGACGATCCCGGCGGCGTAGGCTAAGGGCGCCATGCCGTACGAACCGCCTACTCACACCGTCGAGCGCTCCCTCCGCGCCACGACCGGAGCCAAGGTCATTGCCGGTGTCGACGAGGTGGGGCGCGGCGCCTGGGCCGGGCCAGTCACCGTCTGTGCCGCGATCACCGGTCTTCGTCGCCCGCCCGACGGACTGACCGACTCCAAGCTGCTGACGATCAAGCGGCGGACGGAACTTGCCCCGGTCCTGCAGGCATGGGTGACGGCCTACGCACTGGGGCATGCTTCTCCCGAGGAGATCGACGACCTGGGGATGACGGCTGCCCTGCGGCTCGCCGCGGCCCGCGCCCTGGAGGCTTTGCCGGTCCGCCCCGACGCCGTGATCCTCGACGGGAAGCACGACTATCTCGGCGCTCCCTGGAGGGTGCGCACGGTGATCAAGGGCGATCGGTCGTGCGTGGCCGTCGCTGCGGCGTCGGTGATAGCCAAGGTTCAGCGCGACAAAATGATGGCCGAACTGGGTATCGACCATGCAGACTTCGGTTTTGCGGACAACGCCGGGTATCCGTCGCCCGTGCACAAGGCCGCACTGGAGGAGTGGGGGCCCACCCCGCACCACCGCTTGTCATGGGCGTATCTTGATGCGTTGCCTCAGTGGCGGCACCTCAAGAAGGTCCGTAGCTGGGTGGACGGAGGCGTTCCGGAGATCGAGGGTCAGCTCGGCTTCGATTTCTGACGGTTCCGCTCGCACTGATGTGCCACCCGGTCACCCGCGCCGCACCAATGTTTGATAAATATCAGCTCATGCCTCTCATTCCCGAGGAGCCTCAGATTCACGAGAGTGCCCAGGGTCCCCGCGCCACGCCGGCCAGCGGCCGTACCGCGCCGACCCCCCGCCCCGTACCCGGCCCCCGCCCCGCGGCTCCGTCCCGCCCCGGTCGTCCGGGCCCTCCGCGGCCCGCGCCTCCGGTGCAGCGCGCCCCGCGTGACGTGGCTCCGGCCAAGCCGGTCCCATCGGGCCCGGCCGCTCCCGCCGCCACGGCGGCAACCCCGCAGATCCAGCTGATCCCCGCCTCGGCCGAGGGCGCGCTCGACGCCGCCGAGGAGGCGGTGGACCTGCTACTGGACTCGGGTCGTGCCCCCGGCGACGTGCTCGTGATCACCACCGGGTCCCAGCACCCGTGGGCGGAACACGAGCTGTCCTTCGGCGAAGCCTCCTACTGGGCGCAGCACGACGCCGGTGACGACGTCTTCTACACCGACGCGGCCATCGCCTCCCGCGCCGCGTCCCGACCCGTGGTTGTCGTGGCCGTCAACGGAGGCCCCGCCTCCGCTGCCGCCTCGGCCCTCCCGCTGGCCCACGCCCGGGCCGGTGCCCTGCTGATCGTCTGCGGCGACCCGCAGCAGATCAACTCGGTGCTGGGCGCCGGCGTCTGAGTCACGTCCGTCGCCTCGGGTCACCGGGGATGACGAAGGACCCGCTCCGGCGGTATCCGCACGGCGTGGCCTGTGGCATGCCCGGATGATCTGCAGTCCCGCCGCTGGTGGGGCGGCGTTCCAAGGGCACTGAGCCAGGACGCCGGGCGGGGCCCGTGGCCGCCGGGCGGAAGCCGGATGCCGGCCGACTCGGCTTTGCCTGTCGAGGCCGGTCCTTGAGCGACGCCGGCGCGGCCGGGCTTGGAGTGGACCTCGTACCGCCGCCCGGCCGGGGCTCAGGTGCCGTCCGCCCCTCGGCGTGGTCTGCGCTGCCGTCACGTTCCTTTGCACAGCACGGGCCTCGCGCGGGTCCCTGCTGCCCAGCGGTGGGCGATCGGCTCGCCCTTCGGGTGGGCCGTCGATGGTGTGGATGACGGCGTCGTGAGGTCCGACGTGCCGACGCGGCTCTCAGCGAGCCGCCACGCAGCGCAGGACCTCAGCGAGCCGCCGCGCGGCGAAGGACCTCGGAGACCGGGCCGCCGGTGCGCGGTGCCGGTGGCGGCGCCTCGGACGTCGCGAAGGGCTCCGGCGCGGAATCGGCACTGGGACGGCGTCCGCTGCGGCCCTCTCCGAGCACGTGCCAGCCGTCGTGGGTCAGCGTGATGTACGCGCCGCAGCGCAGCCCGTGCAGCGTGCAGGCGTCACGCAGGCCCCACATCCAGGCGCCGTCCTCCTCGGTCCAACGCGCGTCGCCCTCACGGCAGTAGATCAGGATCGCCGTGCGTACCGGGGTTCGGCGCCGCAGGTCGTGCGGAATGACCCGGCGCAGTTGCGCGAGGAGCGCGTTGCGGTACATCCAGCCGTCGGCCGGGGCCGGACGGCGTATGAACGACGCGCTGGCGCACAGCCGCTCGTCCGGATCGAGCACTGCCACGATCGCGGTGGAGAGCTTCGGTCGATGGCGGGTGTGCAGCCCGCTGACGACCTCGCGTGGGTTGCGCAGGAGAGGGATTCCGGCGGCGGCCCATTCGGCCGGCTCGAGCAGACGACTGGCGGAAACGGCGGACGCAGAGGTCGACAACGAGGCCGCCGAGGACGAGGCGAATCCGAAGGTCACGTTCCTCCCTTCGGCTACGCGCCCACACTGCGGGCGAGGTCGGATTCGAGGGACCGCGCGCCGCAGCAGAGCCCAACCGGAACGGACGAGCCGTGCGGGGAGCGGACCTCAATTCTTCCTGCCGAACTTGGATGCGGCAACGAGCAATTGGGGCCACCGACTGTTATCTAGTGGTGTGTGGCTTATATCCCTACCCAAAGGTTAGCCCGATGACTCCCCGGGCGTCGGGCCGGTCCCATGCGGCTCCCGCGGCCGGGCGCGCGGTCAGCCCTGCACGGCCAGGACCAGCGGCAACACCGCCCGCGCGCCGGACTTTCTCAGCAGACGCGCCGCGACGGCGAGGGTCCAGCCCGTCTCCGTGAAGTCGTCGACGAGCAACACCGGGCCGCCCGCGGCCGTGAGCACCGACGCGAGGGCGGGCGGCACCGTCAGCGCGCCGTCGAGCGCCTTCAGCCGCTGCGCGCTGTTGCTGCGCGGGACCCGGGGCACGTCCTCGGCGTACTCCACGGAGCCGAGCAGCGGCAGCCGGCCGATCTCGGCGATCCGGGAGCCCAGGGAATGGATGAGCAGGGGCCGGGTCCGCGAGGCGACGGTGACGACGCCCACCGGCCGGGCCTGGGCGCCGGATGCACCGGAGGCCCATCCGTCGGGCCCCTTCGCCCAGTCGGCCAAGACCCCCACGACGGCTCGGGCCACGTCGTCCGGCACCGCGGTGTCCGGCGCCTGGGGCGCGAGGAGCGGACGCAGTCGGTTGCCCCAGCCGATATCCGACAGACGACCCAGAGCCCGTCCCGCCGAGGCCTGCTCACCGGCCGGAATGCGTCCCTTGAACTCGATGCCGATGGCCGGCAGACCGGTCGGCCACATGCGCCGGGGCTCCACTTCGACGCCCGCACGGCCCAGGTCGCTTCGCGCGGCGTCCACCGCCGCCGTGGACGTGTCGGCGGTGAAGCGCGGACCGGCGCAGTTGTCGCAGCGTCCGCAGGGCTTGGCACCCTCGTCGTCCAGCTGGCGCTGCAGGAACTCCATCCGGCACTCGGCGGTGGACGCATAGGCGCGCATCGCGTCCTGCTCGGCCGCGCGCTGCCGGGCCACCCAGTCGTACCGCTCGGTGTCGTACGACCAGGGCTGCCCGGTGGCGATCCAGCCGCCCTTGACGCGGTGGACCGCTCCGTCCACGTCGAGGACCTTCAGCATCGTCTCCAGCCGGGAGCGGCGCAGTTCGACCAAGGGCTCCAGCGCGGGCAGCGACAGGGGGCCGTCCGCGCGGGCGAGAACGTCGAGCGTGCGCCGGACCAACTCCTCGGAAGGGAAGGCGAGCGATGCGAAGTACTCCCAGATCGCCTCGTCCTCCTTGCCCGGCAGCAGCAGGACCTCGGCGTGCTCGACCCCGCGGCCGGCCCGGCCGACCTGCTGGTAATAGGCGATGGGGGAGGAGGGGGAGCCGAGGTGGACCACGAAGCCGAGATCCGGCTTGTCGAAGCCCATGCCGAGCGCGGAGGTGGCGACCAGCGCCTTGACCCGGTTGGCGAGCAGATCGTCCTCGGCCTGTTGGCGATCGGCGTTCTCCGTCTTGCCGGTGTAGGAGGCGACGGTGTGCCCGCGCTGTCGCAGGAACGCGGTGACCTCCTCGGCGGCGGCGACGGTGAGCGTGTAGACGATGCCGGAGCCCGGCAGGTCGTCGAGATGGTCGGCGAGCCAGGCCATGCGGTGCGCGGCATCCGGTAGCCGCAGCACACCGAGGCTGAGGCTCTCCCGGTCCAGCGGCCCCCGCAGCACCAGGGCGTCCGTGGTGCCCCCGGTGCCCAGCTGCTCGGCGACGTCGGCGGTCACACGGGCATTGGCCGTTGCCGTGGTGGCCAGCACGGGGACACCGGGCGGGAGATCGCCGAGCATGGTCCGCAGCCGCCGGTAGTCGGGGCGGAAGTCGTGACCCCAGTCGGAGATGCAGTGGGCCTCGTCCACGACCAGCAGGCCGGTCGCCGCTGACAGCTTGGGCAGGACCTGATCGCGGAAGTCCGGGTTGTTCAGCCGCTCCGGGCTGACGAGCAGGACATCGAGCTCGCCGGCCGCGATCTCGGCTTGGACGGCCTCCCACTCCTCGGTGTTGGCGGAGTTGATGGTACGGGCGTGGATACCGGCCCGGGCCGCGGCCTCCACCTGATTGCGCATGAGCGCGAGCAGGGGCGAGACGATCACCGTGGGTCCGCTTCCTCCGGCCCGCAGCAACGACGTCGCCACGAAGTACACCGCGGACTTGCCCCAGCCCGTCCGCTGGACGACCAGGGCCCGCCGCCGCTCTGCGACCAGCGCCTCGATCGCCCTCCACTGGTCCTCGCGCAGCCGGGCCGCGCCCGTGGCATCCCCGACGAGCCGGGCGAGGACGGCGTCCGCCTGCGCCCGGAGATCCGCGTTGCTCGTGTGCTCCATGCGTTCCATACAACAGGACGGGACCGACAGACGGGCGGGCCCGGGCGGTGTCTGTGGACAGCCGCGAGGGCCTTGTCGTGTCCCTGATTCGACTTATCCACAGGCTCAAGCGGAACCTCGGGATCCGCGAGATCGTCTGCGCATGACGCATCACAGCGAAACCACCGGACCATTCGAAAACAGCGACATGGCGGGGCAGGAGCCGTCCACCGGCCCGTCCGCGCACGACACACAGATCACGCTACGCACGCCCGCCGAGCTGGCCGACGCCCTTCCCTACCTCCTCGGCTACCGCCCGGAGGACAGCATGGTGCTGGTGGCCCTGCACGACCGCGAAGGCCGGGGCAGGTTCGGCGGCCGGGCCCGGCTCGGCATCCCCGCCCACCGGGAGGACTGGGAGGCGGCCGCACGCCAACTGGCCCGGGGACTGGTGTCCGGCAGCGAGCGGCGGGGCGCCCGGCCCGAGCAGATGGTTGCCTACGTGTGCCAGGAACCGGCCCCGGGAGAGACCGGTCGCGACGTCAAACGGCGGCTCGAGCAGCTGGTCCACCTGTTGCGCACCCAGTGCGGCGACCTGGACGTGCCGGTGATCGAGGCGCTGTGCATCTCCGACGGCCGTTACTGGTCGTACTGCTGCCCGTACGAGGGTTGCTGTCCGGAGGACGGTGCGCCGATGGGTCTTCCCGGCACATCCGTGCTGGCGGCGGCGGCCACCTACGCCGGCGTCCAAGTGCGCGGCACCCTCAGGGAGTTGCGCGCCCGGATGCAGCCCTGGGAGACGGCCGCGACCCTGGAACAGGAGGTCGCCCTGGACGCGGCCGGGATGACCCTGGTGCCCCGCATTCTCGACGAGGCGTCCCGCGCGAAGGTGGCGCAGGAAACGCTGGACCTCGCCGAGCGGATCATCCGCCGCTTCGCCGCAGCCGCACCGGTGTCCGGAACGCAACCGGCGGACGTGCGTGACGACGGCCTGCTCGCACATGACGAGGCGGCGGCGCTGATCCTCGGGCTCCAGGACCGCACCACCCGCGACCGTGCGGCCGCCTGGATGGAGGGCGACGAGGCGGGGCCCGCCCTCCGGCTCTGGCGTGCCCTGGCCCGCCGCTGCGTCGGACCCTACGGCGAGCACGCCGCGGCCCCGCTGACCCTGGCCGGTTGGGTGGCCTGGTCGGCAGGTGACGAGGTGGAGGCCCGCGAGGCGCTGGCCATGGCCCTGGGGGCGGACCCCGACTATCTGTTCGCCCGACTTCTCCACCAGGCCTGCAACGAAGGCCTCGACCCGGAGGCGATCCGCCGATGCCTGCGTGCCGACCGGGGGGACTCCGCGGAGGCAGCTGCGCACCGCAGGGACCTCACGGCCCCTAAGGACCGGAACCTCACGGACCGCCAAGACCAGGACCTCACGGATCGCACAGCCCTCAGGGACCGTGCGGAGCCCAGGGATCGCACGGGACGTACGCGGCCGGAGGCCGGCGCACAGCCGCACGCCGAGAAGAAGGCGCCCCTGTCCGAGCTACCGTCAGCCGAAAACGCGAGTCCGGGCGCGCAGCACGTGGGGGCGGAGGACCAGTGCCCCGGGCCCGGCGCGCAGACGCGAACCGACGACCAGGGCCCTGAAGCGGGACGTGTGGAGAGCACGCGCCGAC
The DNA here is from genome assembly GCF_040680195.1 of Streptomyces sp. NPDC052109. Classification (NCBI taxonomy): domain Bacteria; kingdom Bacillati; phylum Actinomycetota; class Actinomycetes; order Kitasatosporales; family Streptomycetaceae; genus Streptomyces; species Streptomyces sp. NPDC052109. Next base: position 92,132 of record NZ_JBFAWF010000020.1, read on the forward strand.
GGCGCCGATCACGAGCCGCCGATGCAGGCGATACCCCTCGCGCGGCGCGGGCCCCGGGCGGACGGCGCAGGCCGGCCGGCTCGCCTTCGGAGCCCTCGGCAGCCGAGCCCTCGCGCCCGGGCAGCCGTGGCTTCGGCGGCAGGCGGGCGCGTGCTGCGGAGCCGGGTGGCCCCACGACCAGCGCGGCCCCAGCTGGAAGCGACCATCGCAAGCCCGAGGGGGAGGGGTGAGCGCCCTGGGTGGACGCCTGGTCGAGCAGGTCCCGCCGGGGAAGGCATGTGGCCCCTCGGCGGAAACCAGGGGATGTGGCGTGCGCCCCTGGAGACTGCGCAGGAACCGGTTCCGTGCGAGTCGTTGTCGCCGCCGCTGCGACGGCACTCTTCTCAGCCGCCTGACCGGCAGGGACCACTGCGCACGCCCACCTGCTCGTGGCACAGGCGGGCGCCCGCCACGCGGCCGTTGGTGGCACCGGCTCGCAGCCGGCCCCACCGCCCTCGGGTCCGGCCGCCATTCGGTCGGCTTCCCCGAGGTGAGCCGTGACCCGGACGAGCCCACCTCCGTTCACCTGAGTGGCGGAACACCCGGACGGGCCCTGCCGCCGTACGACCCTTGTCCTTCGGGGCGTCCCACCGATCGCCCAGTCCGTCGGGGGCGCCGCGAGCGCAGAGGAAGCCACCCCATGCACCAGCAGCCGACTCCGCCCTCCACCGTCGACAACGAACGTCCGCCCTGGGACAGGCCCGAACGGTCGCCAGACAGTGCCGCTGCCATCGCACCGGGGACCAGCGGTGCCCTGCCGTCCCCCAGGGGCTTTCACCCGAACCCGTCGAAGGGCCGGGACAAACCGCCGGCCACGGGCCGCAGGCCCGCCGCTCCACCGGTGCGCACGCCGCAGGGCGGCCGGCCCGGACCCGAGCTGCCTCCCACGCACACCGCCTTGATCTGCGTCGCCCTTCCCGGTCTTGTCATCTCCGGGGAGGGGCAGTTGGCCGGCCGTGGACTGGACGGGTTCTACCGTGGCGGCAGGCGCCTGCTCTCGCGGTGCCAGGTCCGCGTGGCCGGCCGCGACCCCGTGCCGGTGCAGGCCAGAATGACCGGCGCCGACAGTGCCCGCTTCGTCGGAACACTACGCGCCTCCCCATCAGCGGGCCCCGATCCCGATGTCGTGGTCGAGCGGACTCGCCGCGCGGACGGCACAGAACGGATCACGCTCCGCAACGCCGCCGCACGGCCCTTGAGGCTGCCCCTCGAGGTCGCCCTCGGCACGGACCTCGCCGAACTCGGCGCCATCGCCTCCGGCAGAGCGGGCCCCGAAGCCCCCGCCACCGTCCACGACTCGGGCCTGCGCTGGGCCACGGCCGGTGCCGCGGCGTCCGTCATCGCCGACCCGCCGCCCTCCGACGCCCTCGCGTCCGCGGGACTGCTGCGCTGGGAACTCGAACTGCCGCCGAACGGTACGACAGCCGTGGAACTGAGAGTGCGGCTCGACGGCGCGGGCCCGCTGCGGCCGGCGGGACATGCCACGGGCGGCCCGTTCGCTCCGGCACGGGCGACGGGCGACGACCCCCGGGTGGCGCCGCTCCTGCACGTGGCGGTCGCCGACCTCCAGGCCCTGCTCCTGCGCGATCCCGCCCACCCCTCCGACACCCACCTCGCGGCGGGCGCGCCCTGGCGCTGCGGAATGGCCCCCGCCGAGGCCCTGGCCGCGGCCCGCATGGCCCTGCCGCTCGGCACCCGGCTCGCCGCGGGAACACTGCGCACCCTGGCGCGCACCCAGCTCCGGGACCCGAGCCCACGGATCGGAATGATCCCCGGGCCCAGGCGGGACGCAGGCCCGCACCTGCCACCCGGCTGCACCGGCACGGAGGCCACGCTGCTCTTCCCCGTCCTGCTCGCCGAGGCCCGCCGCTGGGGACTTCCCGAACAGGAGACGAGGGAACTGCTCCCCGCGGCGGAACGCTGCCTCGGCTGGCTGCGGACCGCCGCAGGGGACGGCCCCTACCTCCGCGACCCCCAGCCCGGGGGCCCGGCCCGCTGCGAGACGCAGGCCCACGCGTACCGGGCGGCCCTGCTCGGCGCCGATCTCCTCGACGCCTTCGACCGGCCCGGAGGCGCCGGCTTACGGCAGTGGGCCCAGGCCCTGCAGGCTGCCTTCCGGGCCGATTTCTGGGTCGAGGACCGCGGCGGCGGGCGCCCGGCCGCGGCCCTGGCACCGGACGGCCGGCCGGTGCCGTATCTCGGCTCCCCCGTCGTGCACCTCCTCGACACCGGCCTGCTCGGCTCGGGCCGGCTCGCCCCGGGTCTGCTCGACCCCGTACAGACCGACCACCTCGCCCGGCTGCTCGGCACTCCCGCCATGGACGCGGGCTGGGGGCTGCGCGGTCTCGGTGCCAGGGAGGCGGGGCACAACCCGTTCGGCCACCGGACCGGGGCCGTCCGGGTTCACGACACCGCTCTGGCCGTCGCCGGACTGGCGGCCGCCGGCTATGAGAAGGAGTCCGGCGGCCTGCTGAGGGGAGTGCTGGAAGCGGGGGAGTACTTCGGCCACCGGCTGCCGGAGATGTTCGCCGGCGAGCAGCGTTCCAGCGGGAGCGCACCCCTCCCGCACCCCGCGGCCTGCCGGCCTGCCGCCACCGCAGCGGCTTCTGTGGTCATGATGCTCACCTCGCTCGCGGGCATCCGTCCCGACACCCCTGCCGGAACGGTCACCCTGCGCCCCGTGCGGAGCGCACCGCTCGGCGAGCTCGGCCTGACCGGGCTGCGTGTCGCCGGCGCCCCGTTCTCCGTGCGGATCAGCCGGCTGGGGCTCGCCATGGTCGAGGAGGCGGCGGACGGCCTGCAACTGGGAGTGTGACCTCGTACGACGCCACCGGAACGAAGAACAGGAGCCGGTTGTGCGCCCCCGTACCCGAACGAAGCGGAACCACCACCGATGCAGCCGAGGAAGGGAGTGTTTATCGTCAGGCAGACGACTATGATCGCCGCATGCCCTACGACCCGTCAGCCTTTCCGCCCTTCGCTGTCACCGTGGACCTGGTCGTGCTGACCGTGCGCCGCCATGCCCTGTGCGCGCTGGCGGTCCGCAGGGGCGAGCCGCCGTTCCAAGGGCGCTGGGCGTTGCCCGGCGGTTTTGTACGGGCAGACGAGGACCTCTCCCAGGCGGCGGCGCGCGAGCTCGCCGAGGAGACCGGACTGTGCGCACACGACCCCTCGGCCCCGGCCCAGGACAATGGAGCCCACCTCGAACAGCTCGCCACCTACGGGGACCCCAAGCGGGACCCGCGCATGCGTGTGGTGAGCGTCGCGCACCTCGCGCTCGCGCCCGACCTGCCCGCCCCCCGCGCGGGAGGCGACGCGAGCAACGCGCGCTGGGCGCCCGTCGAGGAACTGCTCCAGCAGGGCGGCTACGGCCGCGACGGCGAGCCCGCGGCACCGCTCGCCTTCGACCACGCCCAGATCCTCGCCGACGGGGTCGAGCGGGCCCGGTCCAAGATCGAGTACTCGTCGCTGGCCACCGCGTTCTGCCCGAGCGAGTTCACCGTCGGTGAGCTGCGCCGGGTGTACGAGGCGGTGTGGGGAGTCGCCCTCGACCCGCGCAACTTCCACCGCAAGGTCACCGGAACCCCCGGATTCCTCGTCCCCACGGGAGGCACCACCACGCGCCAGGGAGGCCGGCCGGCGCAGCTCTTCCGGGCCGGCGGCGCCACGTTGCTGAACCCTCCGATGCTGCGCCCCGAGGTCTGAGACGTACATGCGGTCGGCTCGGCGCATGTGATCGGCCGGGCCGACCGCGTGCCCCGAGCCCCGTTCCGCCGAACGGCGGACACAAGCCGGGTCGATGCGCGCCGCGTGTGGTAGTGAGCAGGGCGATACACGAAAAACCGGACATGTCGCGCTATCTTGCTGCAAGTGATCCAGGCCTTCGGACTGACCAGCAACCCCCGCAAGGCGCACCCGCCCGCCGTCGACGACGTCTCCTTCGAAGCGCGCGCGGGACATGTCACCGTGCTCCTCGGAGGCGCCGGCGCGGGCAAGACGACCGTGCTCAGACTCATGCTCGAGCTTCAACGGGGGCGTGGCATCACCTACTTCACGGGGCGGCCGTTGCACCGGATCCCTCATCCCTCGCGAGAAGTCGGCGTGCTCCTCGGCGACGTTCCGGGGCATCCGGCCCGCTCGGTCCGCGGTCATCTGCGCATGCTCTGCGCGGCCTCGGGAGTTCCCGCGCGACGGGCCGACGAAGTCCTGGAAGTCGTCGGCCTGGTCGGCCTCGGCGAGGAGTGCCTCGGCACGCTCTCGCGGGCAGCGGACCGCAGACTCGGCCTGGCCTGCGCCCTGCTGCCCGACCCGCACACACTCGTCCTGGACGAACCCGCCGGCGGTCTCTCCGCCCGTGAGGCGCAGTGGCTGCACGGCATGCTGCGAGCCCACGCCGGCCAGGGCGGCACGGTGCTCCTCACCACCGCCGACCCCAAGGAGGCCGCACGCACGGCCGACCGGGTCGTCACGCTCGACAGTGGACGGCTCGTGGCCGACCAGGAGGCCCAGGAGTTCGCCCGTACCCGGCTGCGCCCGCGGGTGGCCGTACGCAGCCCGCACGCGGCCCGCCTCGCGACCCTGCTCGCCAAGGAGGCCCGTACCGGGCGCCGCTCCGTCGAGGTCGTGCGCGAGGAGGGCAATCGTCTGTCGGTGTATGGCTCCACGACCGCCGACGTCGGTGAGACGGCCTTCCGCCATGGCATTCTCATCCACCAACTCGCGGACGAGATCGGCGACATGGGGCCAGGAGCCGGTGTCGGATCCGGTGGTGCCTCCTCGGCGCAGGAGAGCGCCGCGGCGGCGAACGAGCCGGTGGAGCGGGGAGCCGTCGTGACCGGCTCGGCGCCCGCGGAGCCGGAGACGGCGGGGGGCGGCCCGGCGGTGGCGGAGCCGGACGCCTCGGTGTTCGGAGTGGCGGCATCGGTGCCGGGTGGCTCCGTGGTCGGCCGGGCGACGGAGGAGTCCGGTGCGGCGGCGTTCGGTTCGTCCGCGCCGGAGCCGGCCGCAGTGGCGTCCGGCCTCTCGTCGGCGGAGGCGGGTGGCGCCGCGTCGGATCCCCCGGGGAGGCAGCGGGGCGCCACGCCGTTCGGCTTCTCGGCGGAGCGCCTGGAGCGTACGGCACCGGCCATCTCGGCGCCGCAGCGGGTTGCGTCCGGTGTCTCGGCGGGGGAGCGGGCGCGGCCCTTGAGCGGTGAGCAGCCGTCGCCCGGAGAGGTGCCCGATGACGGGCCGGTGACCCACCACACGGAGGCCGGCCCTCGTGTACCGGCCGAGGGCGCGGCGCCGGCCGGCGCCGCCTCGGGAAGCAGCGGGACGGCGTCCGACGAGGCCGGGTCCGGCGATCAGATCGTGCCCCGCGAAGACGCAGGCGCGGCTGCCGCCGAGGCGCTCGAGGAGAGCGACGGCGCCCGGCCCGCCGCAGTCGAACCGACCGCCGGGCGCGATGTGGTCCCGGCGGCCCAGAAACCGCAGACCGGCAGCACGAGCACCCCGGAAACGGGCATCTCCGCCCTGCGTACCCACCTCCCCGGCGCCAGGAACCCCGGCGGCCGTCCAGCGCAGGCCGCCCGCGCCGCCCAGCCCGCCCGCGCGTGTCCCCCGGACGCCCCGTCCCCCCTCCCGCCCCCCATCTCCGTCCGCCCCGCCCCCAGCCCCCTGCGCCCCCTGCGCTACGAGATCCGGCGCGCCGCCGGAATCGGCGTCGGCTTCCTCACCTGTGGTGCCGTCCTTGTGGTGTCCGTGCTCACCGCCGTACTGCTGGCCAGGATCGGGCACACCCCGCAGGCGCGGCTGTTCGCCGCGTGGCCGCGGGAGCTGCCGCTGCCGCCCGCGGCGCTGGCGGCCGGGCTGCTCGGCGCGCTGGCCTTCGGGGACGAGTTCCGCCACCCCGCCCTCGCGGCGGACCGCGGCGGCGTGCCCCTCCGACTGGGGCTGCTCACCGCGAAACTGGTCGTCTCCGGCGTCACCGCGGCGATGCTGGCCTTTCTCACCCTGGGCTGCGACGCCGAAGCGCTCTACGTCGTCTACGGACGGGAGCTGACACAGGTTCCCGCGGACTGGCTTTCGCTGAGCGTGAGTTGGTTCGGTCTGATCCTCGGCTGTGCCTGGGCCGGAGTGCTGGCGGCCGGTGTGTTCCGGTCCACCACCGGTGGTCTGGCCGCCGTCCTCGCCGTTCCCGTGGTCGTCGTCCCCCTCGTGCACAAGGCGATGCAGGGACCGGCCCTGCGCGTGTCCGCCGGGTTCCCCGGGCGGATGCGGGAGGTCTTGCTGCTGCAATGGCCCTTCGGGGGCGAGCGCTACCTGCTCGGGATGGCGCGTGTGCTCGCCCAACCCGTGGGCTGCGCAATGGCGTTGTCGCTCTCCGCGCTGCTGTGCGGGTATCTGGCCTCGATGCGGCGCACGCGCTTCCGGTGACGCGTGAGCGCACTTCCGATCCCGCCGTGTGCACAACTCCCCGTGGAAAGCCCATTTCTTTCCGATAAGGCGTCAATTGCGACGGGGTGAGCGATCACCCTTTCGTGTGCTTTTCACCAAAGACCTCAAGGGAGTTGGAGGCGGCGCCGACAAAGGATCCGTGAGTACCCTTGCGCACACCATGATGACCGCCGCCCGCTCCACCGACTCCGGTCTGGTCGGCCCGGGCGAACTCGACCGCTATCCCTACGCAGAGCCGCAGGTCGCCGACCGCGTCGGAGCGCCCTCCTGGGAAGGCGCGGATCCCGAACTGGGCCGCGTCGGCCGGCGCGCCGCGGGCAGCCGCGGACGCGGACTGCACGGCCAACTCGTCCAACAGCTGGGTCAGATGATCGTCTCCGGAGACCTGGGCGCGGACCGCCCGCTGGTGCCCGAGGAGATCGGCCAGCGCTTCGAGGTCTCCCGTACCGTCGTCCGCGAGTCCCTCCGTGTCCTCGAGGCCAAGGGCCTGGTCAGCGCCCGCCCGAACGTCGGCACGCGCGTGCGTCCCGTCAGCGACTGGAACCTGCTCGACCCCGACATCATCGAGTGGCGGGCCTTCGGGCCCCAGCGCGACGACCAGCGCCGCGAGCTGAGCGAGCTGCGCTGGACCATCGAGCCGCTCGCCGCCCGCCTCGCCGCCGGCCACGGACGTGAGGAGGTGCAGCAGCGCCTCAGCGACATGGTCGAGATCATGAGCCACGCCATGGCCCAGGGCGACGCGCTGACGTACTCGCGCGCCGACAACGAGTTCCACGGGCTCCTCATCCAGATCGCCGGCAACCGCATGCTGGAGCACCTGTCCGGGATCGTCTCGGCGGCCCTCCAGGTCTCGGGCGGCCCGGTCACCGGTTGTGACCGGCCCAACGAGGCGTCGCTCGCACAACACGCGCGGATCGTCGACGCGCTCGGCACCGGCGACGGCACGGCGGCCGAGACGGCCATGCGTCAACTGCTCACGGTCCACCCCGAGGTCGAGCGCGTGGTACCCGCCCCGCGCGAGCACTGACCCGCCGGGTCAGGGCAGTGCGGTCGCCGGTGTGCGGCGTCCTCGTGGTGCTCGTGGCGGCGCCGGGCTCGTTGCCGGCCGCCGCTGGACCCTGCCGGACCCTGTGCGGTCCGGCAGGGTCCAGCGGTGCGATGTGCTGCCGGGGTCACGCGCACGACCGGACATGGCAACAACGGCGATCTCCTCTGTCCGTATCTGATCGCTTTTGACCGCTTACGGGGTGTGACTCGGGCCACGCAGATTGGGCGTAACGCTCGTGGAGACAGCGCGATGACCTAAGAGGTGATAGCCGCGGAGGGAATACGGACGCCATCACAGGCGCTGTGCATCTTCCCGGCCCCCGCCCGCGCCGTCGGCCCATCCCCAGGCCGGTGGTCGGCTCCTGTCCGCAGTGGACGGTGCCGGAAGCCGTTTTCCAACGTTCCGAGAGGTTGTTCGTGTCGGCCAGCACATCCCGTACGCTCCCGCCGGAGATCGCCGAGTCCGTCTCTGTCATGGCGCTCATTGAGCGGGGAAAGGCTGAGGGGCAGATCGCCGGCGACGATGTGCGTCGGGCCTTCGAAGCTGACCAGATTCCGGCCACTCAGTGGAAGAACGTACTGCGCAGCCTCAACCAGATTCTTGAGGAAGAGGGTGTGACGCTGATGGTCAGTGCCGCAGAGCCCAAGCGCACCCGCAAGAGCGTCGCAGCGAAGAGTCCGGCCAAGCGCACCGCCACCAAGACGGTCGCGGCGAAGACGGTGACGACCAGGAAGGCCACCGCCACCACGGCCGCCCCTGCGGTGCCCACCGCTCCGGCCGCAGCCGATTCCGCCGAGGAAGCCGCACCCGCCAAGAAGGCCGCCCTCAAGAAGGCGACCGCCAAGAAGGCGGCCCCCGCCAAGAAGGCCGTCGCGAAGAAGACGGCCGCCAAGAAGACCACGGCCAAGAAGGACGACGTCGAGCTTCTCGAGGACGAGGTTCTCGAGGACACCAAGGTCGCCGAGGAGCCCGAGGTCGCCGAGAACGCGGGCTTCGTCCTGTCCGACGAGGACGAGGACGACGCGCCCGCGCAGCAGGTCGCCGCGGCCGGCGCCACTGCCGACCCGGTCAAGGACTACCTGAAGCAGATCGGCAAGGTCCCCCTGCTCAACGCCGAGCAGGAGGTCGAGCTGGCCAAGCGCATCGAGGCGGGTCTGTTCGCCGAGGACAAGCTGGCCAACGCCGACAAGCTGGCGCCGAAGCTGAAGCGCGAGCTGGAGATCATCGCCGAGGACGGCCGCCGCGCCAAGAACCACCTGCTGGAGGCCAACCTCCGGCTGGTGGTCTCCCTGGCCAAGCGCTACACCGGCCGCGGCATGCTCTTCCTGGACCTCATCCAGGAGGGCAACCTCGGTCTGATCCGCGCGGTCGAGAAGTTCGACTACACCAAGGGCTACAAGTTCTCCACGTACGCCACCTGGTGGATCCGTCAGGCCATCACCCGCGCCATGGCCGACCAGGCCCGCACCATCCGCATCCCGGTGCACATGGTCGAGGTCATCAACAAGCTCGCGCGCGTGCAGCGTCAGATGCTCCAGGACCTGGGCCGCGAGCCCACCCCGGAGGAGCTGGCCAAGGAGCTCGACATGACCCCCGAGAAGGTCATCGAGGTCCAGAAGTACGGCCGCGAGCCCATCTCTCTTCACACCCCGCTGGGTGAGGACGGGGACAGCGAGTTCGGTGACCTCATCGAGGACTCCGAGGCCGTCGTCCCCGCCGACGCCGTCAGCTTCACGCTCCTGCAGGAGCAGCTGCACTCCGTTCTGGACACCCTGTCCGAGCGCGAGGCCGGCGTCGTCTCCATGCGGTTCGGTCTCACCGACGGTCAGCCGAAGACCCTCGACGAGATCGGCAAGGTGTACGGCGTGACGCGTGAGCGCATCCGTCAGATCGAGTCCAAGACCATGTCGAAGCTGCGCCACCCGTCGCGTTCCCAGGTGCTGCGCGACTACCTCGACTAGATCGCGGTCGTACGACGCGAAGGCCCGGTGCCCCCTCAGGGGTGCCGGGCCTTCGTGCTGCGCGCGTACCTGCAGTGGATCACTCTGGGTGTTCCGGTACCACCGAGAGTGAGGACCTTGCATGCGTTGTTCCATTGTCCGGGCACTGATCCGGCCGCTTGCCCTGGCGGCCACGACGACCGTCATACCCATGGTGAGCGCGCCTCCGGCGGCCGCCGGCAGCGTGGTGGTCGGGGGCTTTCCCATAGAGGTCTCGCAGGCCCCATGGACGGTCGCGCTGTCCAGCCGTGACCGGTTCGGGGGTACGCGGGCGGGCCAGTTCTGCGGCGGCGTGGCGGTCGCACCGACAGCGGTGCTCACCGCGGCCCACTGCCTGGCCGAGGACGTCCTCGGGGCGCCGGCGAACCGTCTGCGCGACTTCCGGGTCATCGCCGGCCGCACCGACCTGCTGTCGGGAGAGGGCCAGGAGATCGCCGTACGCGACGTCCGGATCAATCCCGGGTACGACAGCGAGACCAACGCCGGCGACTTCGCCGTACTCACCCTCGCCCAGTCGCTGCCACGGAGTGCGGTCATCGACATGGCGGGCCCGGGCGACCCGGCCTACACGCCGGGCACGCAGGCCCTGGTCTCCGGCTGGGGAGACGTCACCGGTGGGGGTGCCTATGCGCGCAGGCTGCATGCCGCACGCCTGCGCGTACTTCCGGACGAGTCCTGCTCCCGCGCGTACCCGGGCGGCCCTGACGGCACCTACCAGGCCCGCAGCATGCTCTGTGCGGGCGAGACCGCCGGCGGCCCTGACGCGTGCCAGGGGGACAGCGGCGGCCCGTTGGTGGCAGCGGGGCGGCTGATCGGGCTCGTGTCCTGGGGGAGCGGCTGCGGCAGACCGGGCAGCCCTGGCGTGTACACGCGTGTCTCCGAAGCCGTACGGGCCCTGGAGGCGGCCCCGGGGGGCCGGAAGAGACCCCACAGGCGCTCCTGAGGCGCCTCGTACGGCGAAGATGAGCACGCACGACGGGCGGCCGCTCCTTGGGAGGGAGCGGCCGCCCGTTCACCGGCCTGTGCCGGGCTGGCTCGTCGTGGGTGCGAGATTCAGCGCTCTTCGTCGGAAGCGGTGTTCGGAACGGACGTCAGCCGCTCCGTCTCGTCCTGTATCTCAGCGGCGATCTTCTTGAGTTCCGGCTCGAACTTGCGGCCGTGGTGGCCGCAGAAGAGCAGTTCTCCGCCGCTCAGCAGGACGACGCGCAGGTATGCCTGGGCGCCGCAGCGGTCGCAGCGATCGGCGGCCGTCAGCGGGCTCGCGGGGGTCAGAACAGTAGTCACGTCGCCTCTTCTCTAGCTCGACGAGCTGTCGTACCAGGGTCAACATCCAACCAGCCCGAAAACGTTCCCGCTCGTGGCATTTCCTCGAAAAAAATCTTCCGGGGCGGCTGTCTGCTGCCGGTTGGCGGCGAATGTGCCGTAGTGCGTCTCTTGTGGTGCTTACGGTTTCGCGCAGTGTTGTGTCTAGGTCCTCCAGGCCGGGTTGCCTGTTGTTCATGAGGACGTGCCCGGAGCCTAAATGGTTCATGCCTCCAAGGGAACGTGATATGTACTTCACTCCATCGAGCGATCGAACACCTATGCGAGCCTGGACTAGTCTGAGTTCCCGACGAGGGTGGCGTTACACCGGCTCTACCAGGCCTCGGTACCCTCTGAGCGGCGACCGAAGCCGCCCCTTACCCAGTAGGGGGCCAACTGAAATTCAGCGAGGAGCGAACCGCGTGACCGCCGATACGTCCGTGCCGTCCACAGCGCTGCTGGCAGGAGCAGACCGGGACGGTTCCAACTACACCGCGCGGCACCTGCTCGTCCTCGAGGGCCTCGAGGCCGTGCGCAAGCGCCCGGGTATGTACATCGGCTCGACCGACAGCCGCGGTCTGATGCACTGCCTGTGGGAGATCATCGACAACTCGGTGGACGAGGCCCTCGCGGGCGTCTGCGACCGCATCGAGGTGATCCTCCACGACGACGGCTCCGTGGAGGTGCGCGACAACGGCCGCGGCATCCCCGTGGACGTGGAGCCCAGGACCGGCCTGTCCGGCGTCGAGGTCGTCATGACCAAGCTCCACGCCGGCGGCAAGTTCGGCGGCGGCTCGTATGCCGCCTCCGGCGGTCTGCACGGCGTCGGCGCCTCTGTGGTCAACGCCCTCTCCGCCCGTCTCGACGTCGAGGTGGACCGCGGCGGCCACACGCACGCCATCAGCTTCCGGCGTGGGGTGCCCGGAGCCTTCGCGGCCGACGGAGCCGACGCGAAGTTCGAGGCCAAGAGCGGCCTGCGCAAGACCAAGAAGGTCCCCAAGACCCGCACCGGCACGCGCGTGCGCTACTGGGCCGATCGGCAGATCTTCCTCAAGGACGCCAAGCTCTCCCTGGAGACCCTCCACCAGCGAGCCCGCCAGACGGCCTTCCTGGTGCCGGGGCTGACCATCGTGGTCCGCGACGAGTTCGGCCTCGGCGAGGGCGGCAGCAAGGGCGAGGAGTCCTTCCGCTTCGACGGAGGCATCAGCGAGTTCTGCGAGTACCTGGCGAGCGACAAGCCGGTCTGCGATGTCCTCCGTTTCTCCGGCAAGGGCACCTTCAAGGAGACGGTCCCCGTCCTGGACGAGCACGGGCAGATGACCCCCACCGAGGTCACCCGTGAGCTGGGCGTGGATGTCGCGATGCGCTGGGGCACCGGGTACGACACCACCGTCCGGTCTTTCGTGAACATCATCGCCACCCCCAAGGGCGGCACCCACGTCTCGGGCTTCGAACAGGCCGTGACGGGCGTGTTCAACGACGTGCTGCGCGCCAAGAAGCTCCTGCGGGTCGCCGAGGACAACATCGTCAAGGACGACGCCCTCGAGGGCCTCACCGCCGTCGTGACCGTGCGCCTGGCCGAGCCACAGTTCGAGGGCCAGACCAAGGAGGTGCTGGGCACCTCGGCGGCCCGCCGCATCGTGAACAACGTGGTCACCAAGGAGCTGAAGGCGTTCCTGACCAGCACGAAGCGGGATGCCGCGGCGCAGGCCCGGGTCGTCATGGAGAAGGTCGTGGCCGCCGCCCGCACGCGCGTCGCGGCCCGCCAGCACAAGGACGCCCAGCGCCGGAAGACCGCTCTGGAGTCCTCGTCCCTGCCGGCGAAGCTCGCCGACTGCCGCAGCGACGACGTCGACCGCAGCGAGCTGTTCATCGTCGAGGGAGACTCCGCGCTCGGTACGGCCAAGCTCGCGCGGAACTCCGAGTTCCAGGCTCTGCTGCCGATCCGCGGCAAGATCCTCAACGTGCAGCGGTCGTCGGTGACCGACATGCTCAAGAACGCCGAGTGCGGTGCGATCATCCAGGTCATAGGAGCGGGCTCGGGCCGTACGTTCGACATCGACCAGGCCCGCTACGGCAAGATCATCATGATGACCGACGCCGATGTGGACGGGTCCCACATCCGCTGCCTGCTGCTCACGCTGTTCCAGCGCTACATGCGGCCGATGGTCGAGGCCGGCCGGGTCTTCGCCGCCGTGCCACCGCTGCACCGCGTCGAGATCGTCCAGCCGAAGAAGGGCCAGGACAAGTACGTCTACACGTACTCGGACCGCGAGTTGCGCGACAAGCTCATGGAGTTCCAGAGCAAGGGCATCCGGTACAAGGACTCCATCCAGCGCTACAAGGGTCTGGGCGAGATGGACGCCGACCAGTTGGCGGAGACCACGATGGACCCGCGCCACCGCACCCTGCGCAGGATCAACCTGTCCGACCTCGAGGCCGCCGAGCAGGTCTTCGACTTGCTGATGGGCAACGACGTGGCGCCTCGCAAGGAGTTCATCTCCGGCTCGGCTGCGACGCTGGACCGGTCGCGCATCGACGCGTAGCCGCTGCGCCGGGTCTCGGCCGCCGGGGGATTGCCGGAGGACGGCGGGCGAGGCCGGGCCGAGCGAGGCGGGACGGGCACAGGAATGATCGCCTGCTGACCGGCGGAGGTGGCCCTCGGCCATCCTTCGCCGGCCGGACGATCGGTCACCCTTCGACCGGGCCGGGGCCGGCAGATGCCGACTCGGGTGCGGTCGCGGCATGCGTTTCATCGCCGGGTGCCGGGTGCCGGGTGCCGGGTGCAGTGGTCGGAATGCGGTGCCGTCCCGATGCGGACGGCGCCCCGGTGAAGCACGCCGGTTTCGTCGGGCCGAAGGAGCCGCTCCGACCGAGTGCGTCCGCCACCCCGGCCAGGGTCTCCCTCCGAGGGCTCTACACCCGTGGGTGGAGACGGACCGCTCCGGGATTCCACCCGTGATCCACCCCGGCTCCGATCCCTCGACCTGCGCTTTTCCGTAGCTTCGAAGATGTCGGCAGCACTCGCTGCCGGCACCACTTCTCGCTCACGGAGGCTTTGATGTCCGGGCTCGTCAACGCGCTGGTGATCGTGGCCGTCGCCGCCATAGTGATCGCGCGGCAGTTCCGCGCCCGCGCGATCAACACGGACCGGCGCTGGTGGCTGCTCCCCGTGATCCTCGCCGTCGTCGCGTTGCGCGAGCCGGGCATCCTCGATGTCCACCACCGGGCGGAATCCGCGGTGCTGCTCGCGGTGGAGCTGCTGATCGGTCTGGCCACGGGTGCCGGCTGGGCCTGGACGACTCGCCTGTGGACGGCTCCGGACGGTGTCGTGTGGACCAAGAGCACCAGGGCAAGCGGCGCCGTATGGGCTTTGGGCATAGCCCTGCGCATCGGTGTTTACGGCTGCGGCGTCGCGCTCGGGCTGCACCAGGACAGTTCCGCTCTGATGCTGGGCCTCGCCGGCACCTTGCTGGTCCGAGGCGGGATCCTGGTCTGGCGGGCCCAGTCCTTGGGCACCGCGAACCGTCCCGCCCCGGCGTACGGTGACGGAATGCGGTCGGTCAGGAGGGAGCGCGCGTGACCGAGAACGCCTGGACACGCTGGCCGTCGCGGGAGGCGCTCGGCCGTACGGGAATCTCCCGGCCCCGGCGCATGCTCGCCTGGGCGGTGCGGGTGCTCGTGCTCGCGCTGCTGTTGTGGAGCGCCTTCAGCCAGAGGCATGTCGGCATCTGGAGCGGATTCGCGGCAGCGTCGGGAGTCCTCCTCGCCGCTCTCGTCTCGTGGGCCTTCTTCCGGACCACCTACCAGCACCGGCTGATGCCCTCCCTCGCGCTCATCGCCGTCCTCCTGGGGATCGCCGTCGCCGCCGAGGCGACCGGTTTCAGAGCGCCGGCCCTGGTGCTCTGGTGCGGCTGCGGAATCAGCGCCCTGGAGCGGCTCCCGCTCGGAGCGGCAGTACCTGTGGCGTCGGTCGGGCTGGCCTCGTACTCCGCGTTCAACAACGACGTCTGGTTGACCACGGCCGCCACCGTGGCCGGCATGGCCCTCGCCGGCTATGTACTCCGGCTGGACGCCGAGGCCCGTGGCAGCGCGCAGCGGCTCCTCGCCCAGGAGCGCGCCGCCCGGGCGGCCGAGGCCGAGTCCGCCGCGCTGGCCGAGCGAGCGCGCATCGCACGGGAGATCCACGACGTCCTGGCCCACAGCCTCTCGGCACAGCTGGTGCACCTGGAGGCGGCCCGGCTGCTGATCGAGAACGGCGCGGACCGCGAGCGCATCCTGGAGCGGGTGGTGGCCGCCCGGGGCATGGCGCGCGACGGACTCGCCGAGACCCGGCAGGCCCTGTCCGCTCTGAGGGGTGAGCTGACCCCGTTGGAGGACTTCCTGAGCGAACTCGTCAGCGAGGCCGACGGTGCCGAGATCACCGTGACGGGTGAGCGCAGACCACTGCCGGCAGAGGCTTCCCAGGCCGTACGCCGGGTCGCCCAGGAGGCGCTGACGAACGTCCGCAAGCACGCCCACGGCGCCAAGGTGCAGCTGCGACTCGGCTACAGCGCGCACGAAGTGACACTGGACGTACGGGACTCGGGCGGTCGGCCGGGCGAACTCACGGGCTCCGGAGGCGGGTACGGTCTGCTGGGCATGCGCGAGCGTGCCGAGCTGCTGGGCGGCTCGCTGGACGCGGGGCCGGACGAGGAGGGTTTCGTGGTGACGTTGAAGGTGCCTGTATGACGGAGACGGAGGAGGCGAGGAAGCCCGCACGGGTGGTGGTGGCCGACGACCAGACCGTGGTCCGGGAGGGCATCGTGATGCTGCTCGGGCTGCTCCCCGGGGTGGAGGTCGTGGGTGCCGCGGGAGACGGCGAGGAGGCAGTGCAGCTGGTCGGGGAACTGGCCCCGGACGTCGTCCTGATGGACCTCAGGATGCCCCGCTGTGACGGAGTGGAGGCCACCCGGCGGATCCGGGCGCAGTACCCGGCGACCCAGGTCGTGGTCCTCACCACGTACGCGGACGACGAGTCGCTGTTCCCCGCGCTGCGCGCCGGCGCCCGGGGCTATCTGACCAAGGACGCGGGCGGGGACGAGATCGTGCGTGCCGTGCAGAGCGTGCTGTCGGGGGAAGCGGGTCTGTCACCGAGCGTTCAGCGACGGTTGCTGGAGCGGCTCTCGCAGCCCGAACCCGGCCCGCCGGCGACCGCCCAGGCGCCGCCCGACGGACTGACCGCGCGGGAGACCGAGGTGCTGCTGCTGATCGCCGAGGGGCTCAGCAATCAGGAGATCGCCCGCAGGCTGCATGTGTCGACCGCGACCGTGAAGACACACATCAACAATCTCTTCTCCAAGACGGGCAGCAAGGACCGGGCGCAGGCGGTGCGTTACGCCTACAGCAAGGGACTGGTGCGGCCGCCCACACAGTGAATCACCTGATGGGGTGAAGAGCCGGGGGAAGAAGAGTCAGGGATCTTCCCGATCTGTCCATCCTTGGGCATGCAGTCAAGCAACGGTCGTGCCCGCGGAGCCGGGGACGGTTCCGAGCGTTCGGCCCAGAACCAGGAAGACCACGACGCGCCGTCCCGCGACATGACGTACGAGGACCCTTGGTACGACGCCCTGGCCTCCGGCTGGGGCGAGCTGGACGGCACCGGTGCGCCGGCCGCGGCGGTGCCGCCCGCTCGCGGAGAGCGAAGCGGAACGGCGGCCCGTGCCCGCGACGTCTACGTCGAGGTGCAGGCCAGCGCGGCCTTCCAGGAGGTGCGCTCCAGGTACCGGCGGTTCGTGGTGCCCGGGGTCGCCGTCTTCCTCACTTGGTATGTGGGTTATGTGGTCACCGCCACGACAGCGCCGGGACTCATGGCCCGGCCCGTGGCGGGAGCGGTGAACGTGGCCATGCTGGCAGGGCTCGGACAGTTCCTCACGACGTTCCTGCTCACCTGGGCCTACGCCCGGCATGCGCGGCTGCGCCGGGACCGGGCGGCGCTGGAACTGCGCTGGGACACCCAGGAACTGGCCCGGGGGACGCGGGGAGGTGCCTCGTGACCGGTGACCATCAGAGGCTGGCGCTGCTGCTGTTCAGCGGTTTCGTGGCCGTCACCCTCGGGATCACCACGTGGGTGAGCCGACGCCGGCACGGTTCGGCGGAGGAGTTCTACGCCGGAGGACGGCTGTTCTCTCCCATGGAGAATGGTTTTGCCATCGCGGGTGACTACATGTCGGCCGCCTCCTTCCTCGGGGTCACCGGGCTCATCGCGTTGTACGGGTACGACGGGATGCTCTATGTCGTGGGCTTCCTCGTGGCCTGGCTGGTCGTGCTGTTCCTGGTGGCCGAACTGGTGCGCAACTGCGGGCGGTTCACCCTGGCCGACGTGGTGGCCGCCCGGATGAGCGAGCGGCCGGTGCGGATCGCCGCGGGAACCTCCTCGGTCACGGTGTCCGTTCTGTATCTGGTGGCGCAAATGGTCGGCGCGGGCAGCTTGGTGGCGCTGCTGCTGGGGCGGACGAGCGGAGTGGACCAGGCCTGGGCGGTCATCGGGGTCGGGGCGCTCATGGTGATCTATGTGTCGTTGGGAGGCATGCGGGCCACGACCTGGATCCAGATCGTCAAGGCGGTGCTGCTGCTGAGCGGCACGATCGCCCTGACCGTGCTCCTCCTGCTGCGCTTTCACGGAGACATCGACCGGCTGCTGGTCACGGCCGCGGACCGCAGCGGTCACGGAAGGGCGTTCCTGGCGCCGGGCCTGAAGTACGGCGGCACATGGACCGCCCGCCTCGACTTCATCAGCCTGGGACTCGCGCTGGTGCTGGGCACGGCGGGACTGCCGCACATCCTGTCCCGCTTCTACACGGTGCCCACCGCCCGGGCCGCCCGCCGTTCCGTGGTGTGGTCCATCGGGCTGATCGGCGGCTTCTATCTGATGACGATCGTCCTCGGCTTCGGGGCGGCGGCGGTGGTGGGCCCGGACGCGGTGCGAGGTTCCAACGCGGCCGGGAACACGGCGGTGCCGCTGCTCGCCCTCGACCTGGGCGGCGGCGCGGGCTCCACCGGGGGCACGGTCCTGTTCTCGGTCGTCGCCGCCGTGGCCTTCGCCACGATCCTCGCCGTGGTCGCCGGCATCACGCTCGCCTCCTCCGCGTCGGTGGCGCACGACCTGTACGCCTCGCTGCGGCGCTCGCGCGGCAAGGTGCGCAGCGAGGTGTCCGTGGCGCGATGGGCGGCGGTCGGTATCGGTGCCGTGGCGATCGCGCTCGGTCTGCTGGCCCGCGACCTCAACGTCGCCTTCCTCGTCGGCCTCGCCTTCGCCGTCGCCGCGTCGGCCAACCTTCCGGTGCTGCTGTACTCGCTGTTCTGGCGTGGCTTCACCACCCGCGGCGCGGTGTGGGCCGTATACGGCGGACTGATCCCGGCGCTGGGACTCGTGCTGCTCTCCCCGGTGGTGTCCGGCAGCCCGGCCTCGCTGTTCCCGGACGTCGACTTCCAGTATTTCCCGTTGCAGAACCCGGGCATCGTCTCCATCCCGCTCGGCTTCGTCGCCGGCTGGCTCGGCACGGTCACGTCCGGCGACGTCGCGGACGAGGCCAAGTACGCCGAGACCGAGGTACGGGCGCTGACCGGCGCCGGGGCCGTGTAGCGCACCCGCGGTGTTCGCTACGGCGCCACCCAGGCGTACCGGTGTTCCGGCCGGCCGGTGTCGCCGTACTTCAGGGAGAGCCGGAGCCTGCCCACCTGTTCCAGGTGGCGCAGATAACGCTGGGCCGTGGAGCGGCTCAGGCCGGTCCGGGCGGCCACCTCGTGCGCCGACAGCGGCTGGTCGGCGCCGTGCAGGACGCCGCAGATCAGATCGGTCGTGGGCTCCGAGTGGCCGCTCGGCAGGCCGGGCGCGGACGGTGCGGGGGCCGTCCGCAGCGCTCCGAAGATCCGGTCGACCTGCTCCTGGCCCGTCACGCCCCGGCCCCCTACCCGGTCCACCGTGCGACGCAGGGCGGCGTAGGAGTCCAGGCGGGTGCGCAGGGCGGCGAAGGTGAAGGGTTTGACCAGATAGTGCAGGGCGCCCAGGCGCATCGCCTGCTGGACGGTCGTCACATCGCTGGCCGCGGTGATCATGATGACGTCGGTGCCGTGGCCCTGCTCCCGCATGCGATGGACGAGATCGAGACCGGTCTGGTCCGGCAGGTAGTGGTCGAGCAGGACGAGGTCGATCGTGCCGCGTTCGACTACGGCCAAGGCCTGGGCGGCACTGTGCGCGCGGGCGGCCACCCGGAAGCCGGGAACCTTTCCCACGTACTTGGCGTTTATCTCCGCGACGCGGAAGTCGTCGTCCACGACCAGGACGTCAATCATCAGGCCTCTCCTTCAAGGCCGACGAGCGTTAAGCCCGTGTTTCGGCTCCGCAGTTGTAGCGCGAGCAAAATGAGCACAACAGGCTCTTGCGAGCAAAAGAACGGCTTGTGCTCACAAGACTCCTGCTGTGGCCGGAGCCACACCTACCGTCCCGGGCCATGAGCGCACACACCAGCCCCGCCATCGAGTTGCGGGGCGCGAGCAAGACCTTCAGAACCCCGTCAGGGGGCCTGCACACAGCCGTGCGCGGTCTGGACCTCACCGTCGGGCGCGGCGAGTTCGTGGCCGTCGTAGGCCCGACAGGCTGCGGCAAGTCCACCACGCTCACTCTGGTCAGCGGCCTGGAGGAGCCCACCGAGGGTGAGGTGCTGGTGGCCGGCGAGCCGGTCGACGGCGTCGGTGACAAGGTCGGCTTCGTCTTCCAGCAGGACGCCACCTTCCCCTGGCGCACGGTGCTGTCCAACGTCATGGCCGGCCCGCGCTTCCGGGGCGTACCGAAGGCCGAGGCCAAGGAGAAGGCACATGAGTGGCTGGCCCGCGTCGGCCTCGCCGCCTTCGAGGACCGATACCCGCACCAGCTGTCCGGCGGTCAGCGCAAGCGTGTCGCCCTTGCCGCCACGTTCGTCAACGATCCCGAGATCCTGCTGATGGACGAGCCGTTCTCGGCGCTGGACGTGCAGACCCGGGCCCTGATGTCGGACGAGCTGCTGGAGCTGTGGGAGGGCACGGGCGCCTCCGTCGTGTTCGTCACCCACGACCTGGAGGAGTCCATCGCGCTCGCCGACAAGGTCGTCGTGATGACCGCCGGACCCGCGACCGTGAAGCAGGTCTTCGACATCGACCTGCCCCGGCCGCGCAAGGTGGAGTCGGTGCGCCTGGAGCCGCGGTTCATCGAGATCTACCGCGAGATCTGGCAGTCCCTCGGCGAAGAGGTCCGCATCACCCGCGAGAGGGGTGCCGCCCGTGTCGCCTGAGGTCCTCAGCACCCCGGTGGTCGACACCGCCAAGGTTCCCGACCGCGCGCAGACCCGTGCCCAGGCCGCCCGCCGCCGCAAGGCCCTCGTCGCCGCCGTGCGCGTGCTGCTGCTGGTGGCCGTTCTCGGCCTGTGGGAGGGACTGTCCCGCGCCAAGATCATCGACCCGTTCAACTTCTCGATGCCGTCGCAGATCTGGGACCAGATCTGGACCTGGGTGATGCACGGAACGGCACAGGGCTCGCTGGGCGAGCAGATCTGGGCCACGCTGCAGGAGGCGCTGCTCGGCTGGATCATCGGGGTCGTCGCCGGTGTGCTCTTCGGTATCGCTCTGGGGCGGATCGCCTTCCTCGCCGACGTCCTCGGTCCGTACGTCAAGGTGCTCAACTCCATCCCCAGGATCGTCCTGGCCCCGATCTTCCTGATCTGGTTCGGCCTGGGCCCCGCCTCCAAGGTCGCGTCGGCCGTGGTGCTGGTGTTCTTCCCGGTGTTCTTCAACGCCTTCCAGGGCGCCCGTGAAGTCGACGGCAACCTCGTCGCCAACGCCCGGATCCTCGGCGCGAGCAATCGCAGGGTGACGCTTCAGGTGGTCATCCCGTCGGCGACCTCCTGGATCTTCACCAGCCTCCACGTCAGCTTCGGCTTCGCCCTCATCGGCGCCATCGTCGGCGAGTACATCGGTGCGACCAAGGGCATCGGACTGCTCGTCGCCGCGTCTCAGGGCACCTTCAACGCCGCAGGCGTCTACGCCGCGATGGTCATCCTCGCCGTCGTCGCCCTCGCCGCCGAGGGCCTGCTGACCTTCGCCGAGCGCCGCATCTTCCGGTGGAAGCCGGCGCACTCCGGCTGAGCCCGGCCCACCGAGCGCAGCCCCGAGGCCCAGCCCTCCAAGACCGCACCTTCCCCCGCACCGCCCTCTCACAAGGACGTGAATCGTCATGCGCAAGACCACCAGATACGTCTCACTCGCCGTCTCCGGCCTGCTGGCCGTCTCCTCGCTCACTGCCTGCGCCAACGACGCGGCCAGCAGCACCTCCGCCGGCGCCGGCGGCAAGGGCGACGGCAAGGGTACGAAGGTCAAGATCATGGTCGGTGGCCTGGACAAGGTCATCTACCTGCCGGCCATGCTGACCCAGCGGCTCGGCTACTTCGACTCCGAGGGCCTCGACGTGGAACTCCTCAGCGAGCCCGCCGGTGTCCAGGCCGAGACAGCGCTCGTCTCCGGCCAGGTCCAGGGTGCCGTCGGCTTCTACGACCACACTCTCGACCTGCAGGCGAAGGGCAAGTCGGTGGAGTCCGTGGTGCAGTTCTCGCACGCGCCCGGCGAGGTGGAGGTCGTCTCGGCCAAGCAGGCGAAGGACATCACCTCACCGAAGGACTTCAAGGGCAGGAAGCTCGGTATCACCGGCCTCGGTTCCTCGACCGATTTCCTCACCAAGTACCTGGCGGTCAAGAACGGTCTGAAGGTCAGCGATGTCACCCCGGTCGCCGTCGGCGCGGGACCCACCTTCATCTCCGCGCTGCAGCAGGGCTCCATCGACGCGGGTATGACGACGGATCCGACCGTCGCCACGATCCTGGACAAGAAGGCGGGCCAGGTCCTCCTCGACATGCGCACCCCCGAGGGATCTCAGAAGGCGCTGGGCGGCCCGTACCCGTCGTCAAGTCTGTACATGCAGACGGACTGGGTCAACGGACACAAGGACACCGTCCAGAAGTTGGTCAACGCATTCGTCAAGACGCTCAAGTGGATGTCCACCCACAGCGCCGACGAGATCGCCGCCAAGATGCCCGCGGACTACTCGCAGGGCAACAAGGCGCTCTACGCGCAGTCCATCAAGAGCACCCTGCCGATGTTCACCGACGACGGCGTGATGCCCCAGGGCGGCCCCGAGACCGTCGAGAAGGTCCTCAAGTCGTTCAACCCCAACATCAAGAACGCCAAGGTCGACCTGGGCAAGACGTACACGACCGAGTTCGTCGAGGCGGTCAGGTGACCGCCGCGTGAAACGCGCTCAGCCGCGGGTCGCCCACACGTAACGGTGTTCCGGGCGGCCCGCGTCGCCGTACTTGAGGGTGAGCCGCGCCCGTCCGGTGCGTTCCAGGAGCTTGAGGTACCGCTGGGCCGTCTGCCGGCTCACCCCCGTCCGCTCGGCGATCTCCTGGGCGGACAGCGGCCCTTCGGCGTCCGTCAGCGCCCGGCGCACCAGGTCGGCCGTCGTGGGGGAATGTCCCTTGGGCAGCTCCGGCTCCGACGGCGCGGACAGGGCGCCGAAGATGCGGTCCACCTCCGCCTGTTCGGCCTCGCCGCCGCCGTCCAGGGTGCGCCGGAGCGCGGCGTACGCCTGCAGCTTGGCGCGCAGACCGGCGAAGGCGAACGGCTTCACCAGGTACTGCAGGGCACCCTGCCGCATCGCGGCCTGGACGGTCGACACGTCCCGCGCCGCCGTCACCATGATCACGTCGGTCTGGTGGCCGCGCCGGCGCATCTCCCGGACGACCGCGAGACCGGTGTCGTCGGGCAGATAGTGGTCCATGAGCACCAGGTCCAGCCGCGGCAGCGTCTCCACCTGCCGTAGCGCCTCGGCCGCGCTGTGCGCCTCGCCCGCCACACGGAAACCCGGCATCTTCTCCACGTACGCGGCGTTCACCCGGGCGACGCGGGCGTCGTCGTCCACGACCAGGACCTCGATCATCGCGCCTCCTCGGCGACGGCAGCGGTCTCGGCGGCCTGACCGGGCACCGCGGGTTCCAGTTCCGGTTCGGTCAGCGCCTCCGGCAGGACCACGGTGAACTCCGCGCCGCCGCCGTCCGCGGCGCCCACGGTCGCGCGCCCGCCCTGGCGTTCGGCGAGCCGGCGCACCAGAGAGAGCCCGATGCCCCGCTTCCCGTGCGCGGGCGGTTTCTTGGTGGACCAGCCCTCGGTGAAGATCAGCTCCCGCTGGTCGGCCGGGATTCCGGGGCCCGTGTCGCGCACTCTGAGGACGACGGTACGGCCTTCGGTGCGCAACTCGGCCTCCACGCGCGCGTGCGGGGTGCCGGCGACCGCGTCGAGGGCGTTGTCCACCAGGTTGCCCACGACCGTGACCAGCCCCCGCGGATCGATCAGCCGGTCCGGCAGGCGGGTGCGCTCCGACACCCACAGCGCGACCCCGCGCTCGGCGGCGACGGTCGCCTTGCCGACCAACAGCGCGGCCAGCAGGGGATCCTGGATCTTCTCCGTGACCTGCTCGGCGGTGACCCGGTGGTCGCCGACCACCTCGCCGACGAACTCGACCGCGTCGTCGTACATCTCCAGTTCCAGCAGTCCGAGCAGGGTGTGCATGCGATTGGCGTGCTCGTGGTCCTGGGCGCGCAGGGCGTCGATCAGGCCGCGCGTGGAATCCAGTTCGCGCCCCAGCTGCTCCAGTTCGGTGCGGTCGCGGAGGGTGGCCACGGCGCCGCCGTCGTCGGTGGGCATCCGGTTGGCGACCAGCACGCGCTGGCCGCGCACGGTGAGCAGATCGGTGCCGCTCACCCGGCCGGCCAGCACGTCCGTCGTACGGCCCGCGCCGAGCGCCTCGTCGGGGGGCAGCCCGACGGCCTCGTCGCCGATGCCGAGCAGCCGCCGTGCCTCGTCGTTGAGCAGGCGGATGCGGCCGCCCCGGTCGAGGGCCACCACGCCCTCGCGGATGCCGTGCAGCATCGCCTCGCGCTCCGCGAGCAGCGCCGAGATGTCGGAGAAGGCCAGGTCACGGGTCTGCCGCTGGACCCGGCGGGAAATCAGCCAGGCGGCCAGCGCGCCCACCGCCAGCGCACCCCCGGCGTACGCGAACAGCCCCGGAATCGCGCTGATCAGGCGCGCCCGCACGCTGTCGTAGGCGATACCGACCGAGACCGCCCCGATGATGCGGTGGTGGGTGTCGTACAGCGGCACCTTGCCGCGGGCGGCGCGGCCCAGGGTACCGGTGTCGATCTGCATGACCTCGTTGCCGGCCAGCGCCACCTTCGGTGAGGTCGAGACGAAGTCACCGATCTCCGAGGGGGTCGTGTGCGACCAGCGCACGCCCCTGCGGTCCATCACCACGATGTACTCGGCGTGGGTGGCGTGCCGGATCCGCTCGGTCTCCTTCTGCACCGGGCCGCCGCTGGTCGGCGGGGTGGTCAGGACGCCCTCGGCGATCTGCGGGTCCTGGGCCGTGGTCTCGGCGATGGCCAGCGCGCGGTGCATCGCCTCCTGGTCCAGCTGCTTGCTCAGCGGCGCAAGGAACAGTCCGGTCGCGAGCACCGCGACCCCCGCGGCGATCGCCAGCTGCATCAGCAGCACCTGCGAGAACACCCGCCGTGGCAGACCGAGGCGCAGACGGCGCGCGGGGGGAGTGGGGCTCATACGCACGACGTTACGTGGGAAGACCCGACGGGCCCCAGGGGGTGTGGTGGGGATCTCTTGACCAGTTCTTGAACGAGGCGGTCGTCCCGGAAAGAGGGGGTGCTCTTGATCGGAGCGGTCGTTCTCGATCGAAGCGTCGTTCTTCGAAGAGGCGACCGCTCAGCTCGCCAGCGCCGTCGGCCTGAGCTCGCGCACGGCCACCACGTCCATCCGCGCGGGGGCGCCCAGCACCGCCGCGCCGCAGCTCTCCGGGCGGGGCGGCAGGGAGGCGCCCTGCGCCACCGTCACCCGCCAGCGGCGGCCGTCGGTGTGCGCGACGGTGACCTCCCAGTGCGCGGCCTCGTCGGCGGTCCGTACGACGCTCAGGACCCCAGCACGGTACTCGCCCGCGGCGGACCGGACGGCCAGCTCGGCCGCCTGACCGGGCCGTTCCCAGGCCGAGCAGCCGCGGCACCCCTCGACCACCACGCGCCCGTCCCGGATACCGTGCAGCGCCTCCTTGACCGTGTGCGCCTCGGCGCGGCCGTAGGCGTAGCCGTACGGCAGGACGAGCACCGTCGGCGAGAAGCGATGTCCACCCAGATGGGTGACCTCCCAGACTCCGCGCACTCCCGAGGTCACCAGTTCGGTGGCGAGGGGGCGGCCCAGGAGGGCGCAGCAACGGTCGCGCTTGCCGTTCGTGCACACGAGCGCGAGCGGGTCGCCGTGGTACGGCCGTCCGCCGAGCGCGGCGCCGAAGGAACGGGGGTCGCCTGCTCCCAGGGCGGCGAAGTCGAGGCCGAGCAGAAGCCGGGGATCGCGGATCTTGGCGCTGTGCAGCCAGACATGGCCGGGCACGGTGTGGGCGGCGTACACCTGACGGGCGGCGGGCGTGCCGGGGTCGGCATGGCGCCCGGGGTGCCGGATGAGCGCGACCCGTACGCCGGTTCCCGCTGCGGCCGCCTCCAGCGCCCGGCCCAGCGTGGGGTCCAGGTGGCTCGAAGTGAGCGCCTTGGCGCCCCACGGGCCGGGCTGTTCCAGCAGCAGCCACGTCGTCGCCGTGGCCGCCGTACCGGAAACGGGCTCGTCGAGGCTCCGGGAGACGGTCGCACACCTACTCACAGAGGCGAGCCTAACCTGACTCTCTCCGGGGCGACTTCCGGCCGTGGTTGTGTTCGCCTCCGGGAGGGGTCGGGGACCACGGTCGGACTGCCGGCTCCAGAAGAGGCCGGCGGTCCGCTCAGGCAGGGGCCGGTGGCCTACTCCGGCAGGGGCTGCGGAGGTCGCGGGCCCACGTAGTGACCGACGGGGCGCATACGCAGGGGGCGTTCGCCGTACTCCTCCAGGGCGTGTGCGATCCAGCCCGCCGTCCGTGCGACCGCGAAGATCGTCTCGCCTGCCGTGGCGGGCATGCCGCTGGACGCGGTGAACACCGCCAGGGCCAGGTCGACGTTGGCGTGCAGTGAGGTGTGGCGGGCGGTGGTGGCCACGATGTCCCGGGCCGCGAGCAGGGCGGACTCCGCGCGCGGCACCTCCTCCAGCAGGCCGAACAGCGCGCTCGCGCGGGGATCCTCGCCGGTGTACAGCCGGTGGCCGAGCCCGGGGACGCGGCGGCCCGCACGCAGTTCGTCGGCGATCACCGGAACGGCTGTGCCCTGGTCGAGCACGTCGAGCAGCATGCGGTGGGCCATGCCGCTCGCGGCGCCGTGCAGCGGGCCCTCCAGGACGCCGAGCCCGGCCGACACGGCCGCGTAGGCGTGCGCGCGTGCCGAGGCGGCGACCCGGACCGCGAGCGTGGAGGCGGCCAGGTCGTGGTCGGCGAGCAGGGCCAGGGCGGTGTCCAGGACGCGCAGGGACGCCGCGTCGGCGGGGCGGCCGGTCAGCCGGCCCCAGAGCCGGTGCGCGAGCGGGCCGTCGTCCTTGTGGTCGTGCAGGGCCGGCGGCAGCGCGTCGACCAGCGTGGGGATCAGGATCCGCGCGGTGTTCAGCACGGCGTCCTCGGAGAGGTCGAAGCGCAGCGGGTCCTCGGCCGCCGCGGCGATCGCCGCCACGCGCAGCCGGTCGGTGGGCGAGGCGTGCTCGGACAGGGCGTTGACCGCGCGACGGGCGACCTCGACGGTGGGGCCCGGCGCGGCAAAGGTCACGCCCGGCGTCAGCCGGCCCGTCCACAGCCACTCCGCGACCTCCTCGTACGGGTGACGGGCGGCCAGCTGGACGGCGTCCACGCCCCGGAAGTAGTACCGGTCCTGCTCGATCAGCGTGATGCGGGTGCGGACGGACAGGTCCCCGCCCGAGCCAGGGGTTCCGGCCGCCTCGCGCCGATTCCGCCGGGCGAGCGCCTCGACCTCCTTGGCCTCGAACGTGCTGGCACGGCCGCCGGGCTCGCGTCTGCTGCTGAGCAGGCCGCGGCTCACGTACGCGTACACCGTCTCCGGCTTCACGCCGAGCAGTTCGGCTGTCTCCTTGGTGGTCAGCCTTCGTCCGGGACGGCCGGGAGCGGGTTCGTGATCGCGCATGGGGGTCACCGTAGCCGTCTCTGAACATCTTGATCGGTATGTGTTGATCGAATCAATATTGACAAGGAATTAGTCAAGCATGGACAGTCGGATCAAGTCCAGGGAGGAACACACCATGTCCATCAACAGGACCGCGCCCCGCGTCGATGTGCCGCGCGGACTCGCGGGAGTCGTCGTCACCGACACCGAGATCGGGGACGTGCGAGGGCTCGAGGGCTTCTACCACTACCGCCAGTACTCGGCCGTCGAACTCGCGCAGACCCGCGGCTTCGAGGACGTCTGGCACCTCCTGGTCCACGGCACCCTGCCGGACCCCCGGCGCCGGGCCGCCTTCACCGCCGAGACGGCGGGGTTGCGCCGGCTGCCCGAGGAGGTCCGGTCCGTCCTGCCGGCGATCGCCGCCGCGAGCCGTCTGTCCGGTCCGCTGGCCGGTATGCGCACGGCGCTGTCACTGCTCGGCGCGGCCAAGGGGTTCAGGCCGGTCTACGACATCGAGCCCGATCGGCGCCGCGCCGACACCGTCGCCGCCTGCGCGGCCGTACCGACCCTCCTCACCGCGCTCTACCGGCTGGGGCAGGGCCTCGACCCGGTGGAGCCGCGTGAGGATCTGTCGTACGCGGCCAACTACCTGTACATGTTGACCGGTTCGGTCCCGGATCCGCGGCAGGCCCGTGCGGTCGAGCAATATCTGATCTCAACCATTGATCACGGTTTCAATGCGTCAACCTTCACCGCCCGGGTCATCGCGTCCACGGGCGCCGATGTTGCCGCCTGCCTGGTCGGGGCCGTGGGGGCACTGTCCGGGCCGCTGCACGGCGGGGCGCCCAGCCGTGCCCTCGACACCCTGGACGCCATCGGGACCCCGGACCGCATCGACTCCTGGATCCGGGAACGGGTGCTCGCCGGCGATCGCATCATGGGCTTCGGGCACGCCGTCTACCGCACCGAGGACCCCCGTTCGCGGATGCTGCGCGAGATCGCCCTCGGCTTCGGCGGCCCACGCGTCGCGTTCGCGGTCGAGGTCGAGCGTCAGGTCGAGGCGATCCTGGCGGAGTTGAAGTCCGGCCGTGAACTGCACACGAACGTCGAGTTCTACGCCGGTGTGGTCATGGAACTGTGCGGCCTGCCGCGCGAGATGTTCACCCCGACCTTCGCCGCGGCCAGAGTGGTCGGCTGGAGCGCCAACATCCTGGAACAGGCGGCCGACTCGAAGATCATCCGTCCGGTGGCGCGGTATGTGGGACCGGAGCCACCGGTGGCGGTGCCCGCGCCGGCGTGACGGATCACTCCTCCGAGGTGATGCAGCAGTGCCGGGCCGGTACGGGAGGCCCGGCGGCCGCCGGCGCCCCGGGAAGCGTCCTCGGTAAGGGCGGTGAACCGCCGCTGCCGCCTGGTCCGGCCCTGGGTGAAGCGGCCTGGTCCGGATCTGGGTGAAACAGCGGTGCCACGCGCGCATCTCCCGCCCGTCCGCGAAGGCCGCGTTGGCCGGCGCTGCTCCGCGTGCTCACGATCGGATCGGAGAGCAGGATCTGCTTCCACGGCTCACGCGTCGCGAGGGTGTTCGGCGGGCGCCGGCCGGTCCGGTGCGCAGGCTCGCTGAGGGTGAGACGTATCAGCCGCGGTGGGCCGGAAGGCGCGCCTCCTCGTTCTCCATGCGGAGATGGTCGCCCTGAGGGGCCGCGGCAGGGCGACGCCGACGAGGCGTGCCGGGGAGGCGAATACGGGTGCGGCACGGTACACCCGGCTGACCGGAATGATCGCGATGCGCACGAAGACGACGGGACACGTCTCGCCGGTCGGCCAGGCCCAGGACAGTGGGACGGACGGCCGCGAGGACTTCCTATCCTGGTCCCGCAGTCCGCAGCGCGAGAGAGGCCGCCCCTTGGGCAACAACCACAACCCGCAGCAGATCCCCGTCGTCGTCCTCGCCGGATTCCTGGGCTCCGGCAAGACCACGCTCCTCAACCACCTGCTGCACCGCAGCGGGGGCAGCCGTATCGGGGCGATCGTCAACGACTTCGGAGCCGTCGAGATCGACGCGATGGCCGTCGCGGGCGCCCTCGGCGACTCCACCGTCTCCCTCGGCAACGGCTGCCTGTGCTGTGCCGTGGACGCGAGCGAACTCGACCTCTACCTGAACCGGCTCGCCGACCCGGGCACCGGCATCGACGTGATCGTCATCGAGGCCAGCGGACTCGCCGAGCCGCAGGAACTCGTGCGGATGGTGCTGGCCGGCGAGCACCCGAGAGTCGTCTACGGCGGACTGGTCGAGGTCGTGGACGCCGCCGAACTCGACGACACGCGCGCGCGGCACCCCGAGATCGACCGGCACCTGGCCCTCGCCGACCTGGTCGTGGTCAACAAGCTCGACCGGGCCGCGGACGGTGAGCGGGTGCTCGGCCTGGTGCGCTCCCTCACCGACCGCGCCGCCGTCGTCCCCGCCACCTACGGCCGGATCGACCCGGAGTTCCTCTTCGACTGCCGGCCGAGCGAGGAGCGCATCGGGCAGCTGTCCTTCGACGACCTGCACGATCACGGCACGCACGACCACGCCGGTCACCTGCACACCGGCTACGACAGCCTGTCGTTCACCTCCGACGTGCCCATGGACCCGCGCCGGCTGATGAGGTTCCTGGACAGCCGACCCGAGGGGCTGTACCGGATCAAGGGGTACGTCGACTTCGGCGCGTACGACACCCTCAACCGGTACGCCGTGCACGCCGTCGGCCGGTTCCTGCGCTTCTACCCCGAGCCCTGGGGCCCCGCCGACGCCGGTCCCACCCAGCTCGTGCTGATCGGCTCCGGCATCGACGCGGGCGCCCTCGACAAGGAGCTGGAGGGATGCAAACAGGACGCCCCACACGCCGACGAGCACGGCATGTGGGGCGTCCTGCGGTACGTCCAGGGCTCCGAGGAGGAGCCGGACCAGGAGCCGTACGAGCCCTAGAACACCGGCCCCGCGACCACCCAGACCGTCTTCTGCAGCGATGTGCCCGAGCCGTCCCGGCGCGGGTCCAGCTCCGGCAGCTCCGCCGGGGTGCCGTCCTTCTGCGCCGCATGCGCGGGAGTCGGGCCCGCCCAGGCCAGCGACAGGCAGTCCTCGCCCTTCAGGAACCGCTGGCAGCGCACGCCGCCCGTGGCCCGGCCCTTGCGCGGGTACTGGTCGAACGGGGTCACCTTGGCCGTCGTCTGCACGGAGTCGTCCAGCGTGCCACGCGAGCCCGCCACCGTGAACACCACCGCGTCGGCCGCCGGGTCGACGGCCGTGAAGGAGATGACCTTCGCGCCCTCGGCGAGCTTGATGCCCGCCATACCGCCCGCCGGGCGGCCCTGTGGGCGCACGATCGACGCCTGGAAGCGCAGCAGCTGCGCGTCGTCGGTGATGAAGACCAGGTCCTCCTCCCCGGTACTCAGCTCCACCGCGCCGACGATCCGGTCGCCCTCCTTGAGCGTGATGACCTCCAACTCGTCCTTGTTGGACGGATAGTCGGGCACCACACGCTTGACGACACCCTGCTCGGTGCCGAGCGCCAGGCCCGGGGAGGACTCGTCCAGTGTGGTCAGGCAGACCACCGTCTCGTCGTCCTCCAGGGAGACGAACTCCGCCAGCGGCGCGCCGCCGGAAAGATTCGGCGCCGTCGCCGTCTCCGGCAGCTGGGGCAGGTCGACCACGTTGATCCGCAGCAGGCGGCCCGCCGAGGTCACCGCGCCGATCTCGCCGCGCTGGGTGGCCGGGACCGCCGAGACGATCACGTCGTGCTTGACGCGCTTGGCACCCGCCTGCTCCGGGTACGGCTCGGCGGTCGCCGTACGGGCCAGCAGCCCCGTCGAGGACAGCAGCACCCGGCACGGGTCGTCGGCCACCTGCAGCGGCACTGCGGCCACCGAGGTGCCCGCGGACTCCAGCAGGACCGTACGCCGGTCGGTGCCGAACTTCTTGGCCACGGCGGCCAGTTCCGCCGAGACCAGCTTGCGCAGCTCCGCGTCGGACTCCAGGATCCGGGTCAGCTCCGCGATCTCAGCGGTGAGCTTGTCCTTCTCCGCCTCCAGCTCGATGCGGTCGTACTTGGTGAGCCGACGCAGCGGCGTGTCGAGGATGTACTGCGTCTGCACCTCGCTCAGCGAGAAGCGCTGCATCAGGCGCTCCTTGGCCTGCGCCGAGTTGTCGCTGGACCGGATCAGCCGGATGACCTCGTCGATGTCGACCAGCGCGGTGAGCAGACCCTCGACCAGGTGCAGCCGGTCGCGCCTCTTGCCGCGGCGGAACTCGCTGCGGCGCCGGACCACGTCGAAGCGGTGGTCGAGGTAGACCTCCAGCAGCTCCTTCAGGCCCAGGGTGAGCGGCTGGCCGTCCACCAGCGCCACGTTGTTGATGCCGAAGGACTCCTCCATCGGGGTCAGCTTGTACAGCTGCTCCAGGATCGCCTCCGGCACGAAGCCGTTCTTGACCTCGATGACCAGGCGCAGGCCGTGCTCGCGGTCGGTGAGGTCCTTGACGTCGGCGATGCCCTGGACCTTCTTCGCGTTGACCAGGTCCTTGATCTTCGCGATGACCTTCTCGGGGCCGACCGTGAAGGGCAGTTCGGTGATGACCAGACCCTTGCGGCGCGCGGTGACCGTCTCGACCGAGACCGTCGCGCGCATCTTGAAGGTGCCGCGGCCCGTCGCGTACGCGTCCCGGATGCCGTCCAGGCCGACGATCCGGCCGCCCGTGGGCAGATCCGGGCCCGGGACGTGCTTCATCAGCGCGTCCAGATCCGCGTTCGGTTGCCTGATCAGATGGCGGGCGGCGGCGATGACCTCGCGCAGGTTGTGCGGCGGCATGTTCGTCGCCATGCCGACCGCGATGCCCGAGGAGCCGTTGACCAGCAGGTTCGGGAAGGCGGCGGGCAGCGCCACCGGCTCCTGCTCCTGGCCGTCGTAGTTCGGCGCGAAGTCGACCGTGTCCTCGTCGATCGACTCGGTCATCAGGCTCGTCGCCTCGGCCTGGCGGCACTCGGTGTACCGCATGGCGGCGGGCGGGTCGTCGTTGCCCAGCGAGCCGAAGTTGCCGTGGCCGTCGACGAGCGGCACGCGCATGGAGAACGGCTGGGCCATGCGCACCAGGGCGTCGTAGATCGACGCGTCGCCGTGCGGGTGCAGCTTGCCCATGACCTCGCCGACGACACGCGCGCACTTCACATAGCCGCGGTCGGGGCGCAGGCCCATCTCGTTCATCTGGTACACGATCCGGCGGTGCACCGGCTTGAGGCCGTCACGGGCGTCCGGCAGGGCGCGCGAGTAGATGACCGAGTACGCGTACTCGAGGTAGGAGCCACGCATCTCGTCCACGACGTCGATGTCGAGGATTCTCTCCTCGAACGAATCGTCGGGCGGCGGGGTCTTCGTGCTGCGGCGGGCCATCGCTGCCTGGCTCCTTGCTGAAGCGTTTGACGGATCTGACGCCGACCATTGTGGACCGAGGCACTGACAACACGTGCCACGACCCGGTCCTGGCGGGCTTCCCGGGCATCCCGGGGCGGGTCCGGGGCAGGCTACGGGATCCGCTGTGGGCGTACGTCCCGCGGGAACTTCGCCGACGCCCGGCACGCGTTGCATACAGTGGCAGGAACGGCAGGAAAACCGCGGTTTGCACAACCGTCTCCGCTCGCGAAGGGATGTACATGCCCATGGGTCACACGACCACAGCCGAGGCAGGCTCCGGGGGCCTGGCAGCGACCGAGCATCGCCTGGCCAACGGTCTGCGCGTGGTGCTCTCCGAGGACCACCTGACCCCGGTGGCGGCGGTCTGCCTCTGGTACGACGTCGGCTCCCGCCACGAAGTCAAGGGGCGTACCGGCCTGGCTCACCTTTTCGAGCACCTGATGTTCCAGGGCTCCGCGCAGGTCAAGGGCAACGGCCACTTCGAGCTCGTGCAGGGCGCCGGCGGCTCCCTCAACGGCACCACCAGCTTCGAGCGCACCAACTACTTCGAGACCATGCCCGCCCACCAGCTGGAGCTCGCCCTCTGGCTGGAGGCCGACCGCATGGGCTCGCTGCTGGCCGCCCTGGACGACGAGTCCATGGAGAACCAGCGGGACGTCGTCAAGAACGAGCGCCGTCAGCGCTACGACAACGTCCCCTACGGCACCGCGTTCGAGAAGCTGACCGGCATGTCGTACCCGGAGGGCCACCCGTACCACCACACGCCGATCGGCTCGATGGCGGACCTGGACGCGGCCACCCTGGAGGACGCCCGCCGGTTCTTCCGTACCTACTACGCGCCGAACAACGCGGTGCTCTCCGTGGTCGGCGACATCGACCCCCAGCAGACCCTCGCCTGGATCGAGAAGTACTTCGGCTCGATCCCTGCCCACGACGGCAAGCCCGAGCCGCGCGACGGCAGCCTGCCGGACGTCATCGGCGAGCAGAAGCGCGAGGTCGTCGTCGAGGAGGTCCCGGCGCGCGCCCTGATGGCCGCCTACCGGCTCCCGGAGGACGGCACCCGCGCGTGCGACGCCGCCGACCTCGCCCTGACCATCCTGGGCGGCGGCGAGTCCTCCCGCATCTACAACCGGCTGGTCCGTCGCGACCGTACGGCCGTCGCGGCCGGCTTCGGCCTGCTGCGGCTGGCCGGCGCGCCCTCCATGGGCTGGCTGGACGTGAAGACCTCCGGTGACGTCGAGGTGCCGGTCATCGAGACCGCCATCGACGAGGAGCTGGCCCGGTTCGCCGAGGAGGGCCCCACGCCCGAGGAGATGGAGCGCGCCCAGGCCCAGTTGGAGCGCGAGTGGCTGGACCGGCTCGGCACGGTCGCCGGCCGCGCCGACGAACTGTGCCGGTTCGCCGTCCTGTTCGGGGACCCGCAGCTCGCCCTCACCGCCGTCAAGCGCGTCCTGGAGGTGACCCGGGAGGAGGTCCAGGAGATCGCCAAGGCCCGACTGCGGCCCGACAACCGGGCGGTCCTGGTCTACGAACCGAAGTCCCCGGAGGAGGTCGAGGACGCCGACGTCCCCGAGGACCCCGAGCAGGAAGCCACCGTAGAGGCCGGTACCGAGAACGAGGAGACGGCCAAGTGACCGAGCTCGCCACCATGGACTTCCACCCCCAGCCGCAGCCCGGCGCGGCCAAGCCGTGGGCGTTTCCCGCGCCCGAGCGCGCCGCGCTGGACAACGGCCTGACCGTGCTGCGCTGCCACCGCCCCGGCCAGCAGGTCGTCGCCGTCGAGGTGCTGCTGGAGGCGCCCCTGGACGCCGAGCCGGCCGGTCTGGACGGCGTCGCCACGATCATGGCTCGGGCCTTCTCCGAGGGCACCGACAAGCACTCCGCCGAGGAGTTCGCCGCCGAGCTGGAGCGCGCGGGCGCCACGCTGGACGCGCACGCCGACCACCCGGGCGTCCGGCTCAGCCTGGAGGTCCCGGCCTCCCGCCTGGCCAAGGGCCTCGGCCTGCTCGCCGACGCCCTGCGTGCACCCGCCTTCG
Source organism: Streptomyces sp. NPDC052109 (assembly GCF_040680195.1). Taxonomy (NCBI): domain Bacteria; kingdom Bacillati; phylum Actinomycetota; class Actinomycetes; order Kitasatosporales; family Streptomycetaceae; genus Streptomyces; species Streptomyces sp. NPDC052109. The sequence goes on from NZ_JBFAWF010000020.1 coordinate 126,588, forward strand.
CCGAGAGCGAGGTCGAGCGGCTGGTCCGCAACCGCCTGGACGAGATCCCGCACGAGCTGGCCAACCCCTCCCGCCGGGCCGCCAAGGAGCTCTCCAAGGAGCTGTTCCCGGTGGCCTCTCGCATGTCACGCCCGCGCCAGGGCACCGAGGAGACGGTCGAGAAGATCGACGCCGCCGCCGTGCGCGCCTTCTACGACCGGTACGTCCGCCCCGCCACGGCCACCGCGGTCGTGGTCGGCGACCTCACCGGCGTCGACCTGGACGCGCTGCTCGGCGACACCCTGGGCGCCTGGACCGGCACCGCCGGCCAGCCCCGGCCCGTGCCGCCGGTGACTGCCGACGACACCGGCCGCGTGGTCATCGTGGACCGGCCCGGCGCGGTCCAGACGCAGCTGCTCATCGGTCGCGTCGGGCCCGACCGGCACGACCGCGTGTGGCCCGCCCAGGTGCTCGGCACCTACTGCCTCGGCGGCACCCTCACCTCCCGCCTGGACCGCGTCCTGCGCGAGGAGAAGGGCTACACGTACGGTGTGCGCGCGTTCGGGCAGGTTCTCAGGTCCGCCCCCGACGGCACCGGTGCCTCGATGCTCGCCATCAGCGGCTCCGTGGACACGCCCAACACCGGTCCCGCGCTGGACGACCTGTGGAAGGTGCTGCGCACCCTCGCCGCCGAGGGCCTGACCGACGCCGAGCGGGACGTGGCCGTGCAGAACCTCGTCGGGGTGGCGCCGCTGAAGTACGAGACCGCGGCGGCCGTCGCGAGCACGCTGGCCGACCAGGTCGAGCAGCACCTGCCCGACGACTTCCAGGCGACGCTCTATCAGCAGCTGGCGGCGACGGGCACGGTGGAGGCCACGGCGGCCGTCGTGAACGCCTTCCCGGTGGACCGCCTGGTGACGGTCCTCGTCGGTGACGCCTCCCACATCAAGGCGCCGGTGGAGGCGCTCGGCATCGGTGAAGTGACCGTGGTGGCGGCCGAGTAGGGCAGCCGTCGCAGCGGCCGGGTGCGCCCGAGCGGGTGCACGCGCGTGGGGCCCTGACCGCCTACGGGCGTCAGGGCCCCAGCTGTTCCACTCCCTTCCTCAGATGCCCGATTTGCGGCGGAGGTTGCCTGTCTGCCCTGTGGGATGCGCTACAAAAGGCCGGATCGGTTTGGGATGGGCGAGTGGGCTTCCGTAGCGTCGTCCGGGCTGTTCGTCGGGCAGTACGCCGCGCCCGCGGCACCGGACAGCCATCGCCGAGTCCCCGTACGGCGCGAGCCAGGGGAGCCGGGGACCCACGCAGTCCCTGGGGTGAATCGGGCGCCGGCGCGAGCCGCGAGTGAGCCCGTAGGAGACCTTCCTGCTCCGAACCCGTCAGCTAACCCGGTAGGCGAGAGGGAAGGAAAGGACCAGCCACTTCATGGCGTTCATGTGCGCCACCGGGAAGCACCGCAAGCCCGGCCGCGTCAAGCGCACCACCGCTCGGGCGGCCGGTGTCGCGGCCCTCACCACCACCGGTGTCATCGGCGGCCTCGTGGCCTCCCCGGCGTTCGCCGCCGAGAACTCCGCCGAGCAGACCGGCCTCGTCCCCGTGGTCAGCGTCGGCGACGACATCGCCGAGCAGATCGACGCGCAGGCCATCGCCCAGAGGCGGGCCGCCGAGCAGAAGGCGGCGGAGGAGGCCGCGGCCAAGAGGGCCCGGGAGATCCGTGAGGCCAAGGCCCGTGCCGCCCGCGAGGCCGAGCGCAGGCGCCTGAACGCCTTCGTCGCTCCGGTCGCGGACTCGTACGTCTCCACGGGTTACAAGGCCAGCAGCTCCCTGTGGTCCTCCGGCTCGCACACCGGCATCGACTTCCACGCGGCCGGCGGCACGCCCGTCCACGCGGTCGGCTCCGGCACCGTCGTCTCCACGGGCTGGGGCGGCGCGTACGGCAACCAGATCGTGATCCGGATGGCCGACGGCATGTACACCCAGTACGGCCACCTGTCGTCCATCGCCGTCACGGTCGGCGAGCAGGTCACCCCCGGCCGCCGGATCGGCCTGTCCGGCTCGACCGGCAACACCACCGGCCCGCACCTCCACTTCGAGGCCCGCACGACCCCCGACTACGGCTCGGACGTCGACCCCGTCGCCTACCTCCGCAAGCACGGCGTGAACGTCTGACCCGACAGCGGTACCGCCTCGCCTCGGCGACCCCGGCTCACCGAGCCGGGGTTTTCGCCGTTTTCCGGCGGTGTCCCTCCGGCCCGCTGACCAAAAAATATCCATGTGTTCCGGCCCGCCGTCGGAAATTCCGGCCTTTTGGAATAGAGTCACGGAACACACGTCCATCGTCGACGTTTCACGGGGATTAAGGCGGAGGTCGGTCATGCGTATTCCGGCGCACTCGGTGTGCACGGCGATCCGGGACGACATCGTCGCGGGTGTCCACGAGCGCGGCGGCCGCCTCACCGAGGAAGTCCTGGCCCGCCGCTACGGCGTCTCGCGCGTTCCCGTGCGCGAGGCCCTGCGCACCCTGGAGGCCGAGGGCTTCGTGGTGACGCGGCGGCACGCGGGCGCGTGCGTGGCCGAACCGACCGAGCAGGAGGCCGCCGACCTGCTGGAGATGCGCATGCTCCTGGAGCCCCTCGGGGCCGCCCGGGCCGCCCAGCGCCGCACCGAGGCCCATCTGAAGGTGCTGCGGGGCCTGGTCAGGCTGGGTCAGGAGCGGGCCCGCAGAGGGCACAGCGAGGATCTGCGCTCGCTGGGCAGCTGGTTCCACGAGACGCTCGCCCAGGCCTGCGGCAGCCCTTCGCTGACCGCGATGCTCACCCAGCTGCGGCACAAGATCGCCTGGATGTACGCGGTGGACGCGCCGTCCAGCCCGGCGGAGTCCTGGTCGGAGCACGGCGCCATCGTGGACGCCGTGGCGCGCGGCGACGGAGAGCGCGCGCGGGCGGTCACGGCGCTGCACGCCGAGCGTGCGACCGCCGCGCACCGGCTGCGTTTTCCCGGCGCCGTCGAGCGGGTGAGGACTTCGCAACATGCCGTAAACATGTCGAGCCTTCGGCATTAACACGGGCGCCGTATACAAAGAAGAGTAATTGGGCAGCACCCTAATTCCGCTGCCTCTTATTCCGGCGTGCGCGCAATGGGCCGGAAAGGAGAAGCCGCGCCGCCCGAAAAGGGCGACGCGGCTTCGTGTATCAGCGTGCTGGTGTTCAGACCGTCTCGGGCAGTTCCTCGAGGCCCTCGGCGACCAGCTTGGCCAGCCGGTCCAGGGCGGCGTCCGCGCCCTCGGAGTCGGAGGCCAGGACGATCTCCTCGCCACCCTGGGCGCCCAGGCCCAGGACAGCCAGCATGGAGGCCGCGTTGACGGGGTTGCCGTCAGCCTTGGCGATCGTCACCGGGACGCCTGCGGCCGTGGCGGCTCGGACGAAGATGGAAGCGGGGCGGGCGTGGAGGCCCTCGGCCCAGCCGACGTTGACGCGGCGCTCAGCCATGTGTTGCTGCCCTTCAGTCTTCAGGGTTGTCTAGACCAGTTTCCCATATCGTGAAGCATGCCCGGATCGGACCTTCGTCCTGTCCCGGAGCGTCGTCGGACCGCGGCCTCGATCCGTCGTGTCGTCCTCCACAGACTGCCCCGCGCCGTTGTCGTACGCGAGCCGTACCCTGGGGCCCATGCAGACCTCGGCGGACCGGCAGGACCGGCACGAGTACCCCGCCCACTGGGAGGCGGACGTGGTGCTGCGCGACGGGGGCACCGCGCGCATCCGGCCCATCACCGTTGATGACGCCGACCGCCTGGTCAGCTTCTACGAGCAGGTCTCGGACGAGTCGAAGTACTACCGCTTCTTCGCGCCGTACCCCAGGCTCTCCGCCAAGGACGTCCACCGCTTCACGCACCACGACTTTGTGGACCGGGTGGGACTCGCGGCCACCATCGGCGGCGAGTTCATCGCCACCGTACGCTATGACCGCATCGGCGCCGACGGCATGCCCGCCTCCGCGCCCGCCGACGAGGCCGAGGTCGCCTTCCTCGTGCAGGACGCCCACCAGGGCCGCGGGGTCGCCTCCGCCCTGCTGGAGCACATCGCGGCCGTCGCCCGCGAGCGCGGCATCCGCCGCTTCGCCGCGGAGGTGCTGCCCGCCAACACCAAGATGATCAAGGTGTTCACGGACGCCGGCTACACCCAGAAGCGCAGCTTCGAGGACGGCGTCGTACGCCTGGAGTTCGATCTCGAGCCGACCGACCGCTCCCTCGCCGTCCAGCGCGCGCGGGAGCAGCGCGCCGAGGCCCGCTCGGTACGGCGGCTGCTCAGGCCCGGCTCCGTGGCGGTCGTCGGCGTGGGCCGCGCCCCCGGCGGGGTCGGCCGCAGCGTCCTCGGCAACCTCCGCGACGCCGGTTACGGCGGCCGGCTGCACGCCGTGAACAAGGCCTTTCCCCAGGACCTCGCCGAGGTCGACGGAGTGCCGGCCTACCAGTGCGTGCGGGACATCGAGGGCCCCGTCGACCTGGCCGTGGTCGCCGTGCCGGCCGAGTACGTGCCCGCAGTGGTCGCCGAGTGCGGGGAGCACGGGGTGCAGGGGCTCGTCGTGCTCTCCGCCGGATACGCCGAGAGCGGGCCCGAGGGGCGCGAGCGGCAGCGGGCGCTCGTCCAGCACGCGCGCGCGTACGGCATGCGGATCATCGGCCCGAACGCCTTCGGGATCATCAACACCGCGCCCGACGTCCGGCTGAACGCCTCCCTCGCCCCGGAGATGCCCCGCCCCGGCCGCATCGGGATGTTCGCCCAGTCCGGCGCCATCGGCATCGCCCTGCTGTCCCGGCTGCACCGGCGCGGGGGAGGGGTCACCGGGGTCACGGGCGTGTCCACCTTCGTGTCCGCCGGCAACCGCGCGGACGTCTCCGGCAACGACGTCCTGCAGTACTGGTACGACGACGCGGAGACCGACGTCGTCCTCATGTACCTGGAGTCCATCGGCAACCCGCGCAAGTTCGCGCGCCTCGCACGGCGGACGGCGGCGGCGAAGCCGCTGGTCGTGGTGCAGGGGGTCGGCTCCGCGCCGCAGGGACACGCGGTACGGGCCACCCGGCTGCCGCACGCCACCGTCTCCGCGCTGCTGCGGCAGGCCGGTGTGATCCGGGTCGACACGATCACCGAGCTGGTCGACGCGGGACTGCTGCTCGCGCGCCAGCCGCTGCCCGCGGGGCCGCGCGTGGCGATCCTCGGGAACTCGGAGTCGCTGGGGATGCTGACGTACGACCGGTGTCTCGCCGAGGGACTGCGGCCCTCGAGTCCGCTGGACCTGACCACCGGGGCGACGGCGGAGGACTTCCACCGGGCGTTGACGCGGGCACTGGCCGACGACACGAACGACGCCGTCGTCGTGACGGCGATCCCCGCGATCGGGGAGGCCTCGCCGGGGGACGCGGAGCTGGCGGAGGCGTTGCGGTCCGCTGCGGCCGCCGTGCCGGGCAAGCCCGTGCTGGTGGTGCATGTGGAGCTCGGTGGGCTTGCGGAGGCGCTGTCGGCTGCTGCCAGTACGGCACCGGCCGCCGTGGAGAAGGGACCCGGCACCGAGGTCCGCACCCCGAAACGACTGCCCACCGCGCCGGCGGACGCTCCCCCCGAGGGCACGCACCTCATCCCCGCCTACCCCGCCGCCGAACGCGCCGTTCGGGCCCTCGCCGAAGCCGTCCGTTACGGGCAGTGGCGGCGGGAGGCGGCCGAGCCCGGAAAGGTGCCCGAGTACGACGACATCCACGAGAAGGGTGCCGCGCGGCTGATCGGTGAGCTGCTGGCGCGTGGGGAAGGGCTCACGATCTCGGACGCGGAGACCTGCGAGCTGCTCGGCGAGTACGGCATCCAGGTGCGGCGCGCGCTGTCCGCCCCCACCCCCGACGACGCCGCCGAAGCCGCCCGCGCCCTCGGCTATCCGGTCGCCCTCAAGGCCACCGCCCCGCACCTCAGGCACCGCGCCGACCTCGGCGGCGTACGCCTGGACCTCGCGGACGAGGAGCAACTGCGCCGGGCGTACGCAGAGTTGATCGATTTGTTCGGGAAGCCGGAGGAGCTGCGGCCGGTGGTGCAGGGCATGGCACCGCGCGGGGTCGACACCGTCGTACGGGCCGTGATCGACCCGGCGGCCGGGGCCGTGCTGTCCTTCGGGCTCGCCGGGGCCCCCTCGCAGCTGCTCGGGGACATGGCGCACCGGCTGGTCCCGGTCACCGACCGGGAGGCGACCTCGCTGGTGCGGTCGATCCGCACCGCACCGCTGCTGTTCGGCTGGCGCGGGTCCACGCCCGTCGACACCCCGGCGCTGGAGGAGCTGCTGCTGCGGGTGTCCCGGCTGGTCGACGATCACCCGGAGGTGGTCGCCGTCACCCTGGAGCCCGTCGTGGTCGCACCGCACGGCGTGAGCGTCCTCGGTGCCACGGTGCGGCTCGCGCCCCCGCCCGCCCGCGACGACCTCGGCCCGCGCACGATGCCGGCCTACTGACCGGGTAAGGGGGCGGCATGGAGATCGCCGGCCGGCGGCCGCCCGGGGGCAGCTGGTGGGACCGGGTAGTGATCGTCCGGGACGGCGGGCGACTGCGACCGGCCGCCGGGTACGACCTCACGTACCACCACGGACTGGAGGTGATCTTCGCCGATCCGGTCTTCGTCTCCTGCGCCTCCGTCTTCCAGGGCCCCGTCTTCCGCGGGCCGACCGCCGAGGAGGCGGCACGGCTGCCGCGGACGCTCGGTGAATCACCGCCCGTGGTGGTCGCGTTCGAGGCCGACGCCGGCGGACCCGAACCCGTCTCCTGCCTGATCGCGGCGGAGGGGCTGGACATCCTCGCGGGGCTGGTCCGCAGGCCCCTGCGCGCGTGTGCACAGGCCGCCCCCGGTCCTCCCGACTGGCCCGGACCCCCCTTGCCCACGGATTAGGATGGACGCCATGGCCAAGACCAGTACGACGACCCAGGGGCTGCGCGCGGCGATCGAGCGCAGCGGCTACTACCCGGCCCTCGTGGCCGAGGCGGTGGAGGCCGCTGTGGGCGGCGAGCCCATCCGGTCGTACCTGGTCCACCAGGAGACGACCTTCGACCAGAACGAGGTCCGCCGGCATGTCACGGTGCTGGTCCTCACCGACAACCGCTTCATCGTCAGCCACACCGACGAGCAGGCCGCCGACAGCACCTCCCCGACGCCGTACGCCACCACCTCCACGGAGTCCGTGAAGCTCGGCCGGATCTCGTCGGTCGTGGTCAGCCGCGTCGTCGCGAACCCGGAGCAGTACACGCCGGGCACGCCGCCCCGCGAGGTCGTGCTGACCATCGGCTGGGGCGCGGTGAGCCGCATCGACCTGGAGCCCGCCGCCTGCGGCGACCCCAACTGCGACGCCGACCACGGCTACACGGGCAGCTCCACGGCGGACGACCTCAGCCTGCGCGTCAGCGAGGCCGGGGACGGCCCGGAGACGGTGCGCCAGGCGCTCGCCTTCGCCCAGGCCATCTCGGAGGCGACCGCGGACCTCACCCGCTGATGTCCCAGCTCTCCGCCTGGGACCACCCGGAACCTCTCGCCCTGGACACCGCGCCGCTGCCCGAGTACGGCACCGGCTCCCTCGCCGACCTGCTGCCCACCCTGGCCGCCGGCATGGGCGTCCCCGGTCTGACCGCCACGATCGGCGAACTGACCCCGGCGGACCGGGTGTGCGTCCTCCTGATCGACGGGCTCGGCTGGGAGCAGCTGCTGGCCCACCGGGACGAGGCGCCCTTCCTGGTCTCGCTGCTCGGCACCTCGCGCGGCGGCACCGGTCGTCCGCTCACCGCCGGCTACCCCGCGACCACCGCCGTCTCCCTCGCCTCCGTCGGCACCGGCCTGCCCCCCGGCGTCCACGGCCTGCCCGGCTACACCGTGCGCAACCCGGCCACCGGGGGGCTGATGAACCAGCTCCGCTGGCAGCCGTACACCGATCCGCGCGCCTGGCAGCCGTACCCGACGGTCTTCCAGCTGGCCCAGGACGCCGGGGTGCACGCCGCCCAGGTGACCTCGCCGATCTTCGAGCACACCCCGCTCACCAAGATCGCGCTCAGCGGCGGCAGCTTCCACGGACGGCTCAGCGGCGAGGAGCGCATGGACCTCGCGGCCGAGCAACTGGCCGCCGGGGACCGCTCGCTGGTCTACACGTACTACTCCGAGCTGGACGGCGCCGGACACCGGTACGGCGTCGCCTCCGACACCTGGCGCGGCCAGCTGATGTACGTCGACCGGCTCGCCCAGCGCCTCGCCGAACAACTGCCGCCCCGCAGCGCGCTCTACGTCACCGCCGACCACGGCATGGTCGACGTCCCGTTCGACGACGAGCACCGCATCGACTTCGACACCGACTGGGAGCTGCGCGCCGGGGTCGCCCTGCTGGGCGGCGAGGGCCGCGCGCGGCACGTGTACGCGGTGCCGGGCGCCCAGAACGACGTACTGACCGTCTGGCGCGAGGTGCTCGGCGAGCAGTTCTGGGTGGCCTCGCGGGACGAGGCGATCGCGGCGGGCTGGTTCGGGCCGCACATCGACGAGCGGGTGTACGCGCGGCTCGGCGACGTGGTCGCGGCCGCGCACGACGACGTCCTGATCATCGCGTCCGAGCGGGAGCCGAAGGAGTCGGCGCTGGTCGGCAACCACGGTTCGATGACGCCTGCCGAGCAGCTGGTCCCGCTGCTCGAAGTACGCTCCTGACGCCCCCTGTGACTACTCGCCGAAAGGTGCTCAACTCCTCATGCCCGAGCTGGTGTTCTTCTCCGGAACGATGGACTGCGGGAAGTCGACGCTGGCTCTGCAGATCGAGCACAACCGCTCCGCGCGCGGGCTCGTCGGAATGATCTTCACCCGCAACGACCGGGCGGGCGAGGGCAAACTGTCCTCCCGGCTCGGCCTGGTCACCGACGCGGTGGAGGTCGCCGACGACCAGGACCTGTACGCCTATCTCGTGGAGCACCTCTCGCAGGGCCGCCGGGCCGACTACGTGATCGCGGACGAGGCGCAGTTCCTCGCGCCCGGTCAGATCGACCAGCTCGCGCGCGTGGTGGACGATCTCGGCCTGGACGTGTACGCCTTCGGTATCACCACCGACTTCCGCTCCAAGCTCTTCCCCGGCTCGCAGCGGCTGGTGGAGCTGGCCGACCGCATCGAGGTGCTCCAGGTGGAGGCGCTGTGCTGGTGCGGCGCCCGTGCCACGCACAACGCCCGCACGATAGGCGGCGAGATGGTCGTCGAGGGCGCCCAGGTGGTCGTCGGGGACGTCAACCAGGCGGCGGGCGAGGTCGGCTACGAGGTGCTGTGCCGCCGTCATCACCGCCGCCGGATGACCGCCGCGACGGCCCGCGCCGCGGCCCTCTCGCCAGACGTCCTGCCGGTCTCGCCCAACTGACCCGGCCAGGGAACCAGCACCTCCCGCACCGAGGGACCCGCGCCGAGGACCCGGCCGGTCCGGCCCGGGCGACCGTCTGAACCGCCTTGAGGGACCGTCTGATCCGCGCCCGAGGTACCGGCTCAACCCGCCCGGAGGGACCAGCTCACCCCGCCCCCGAGGGCTCAGTGCGGGTTCTGGATCACCGAGAACTCCGCGCCCTCCGGGTCCGCCACCGTCGCCACCCGGCCGTGCGGGCTGTCGTGCGGCTGCCTGATGAGGCGGCCGCCGAGGTCCGCGACCTGCCGTACCGTCGCGTCGGCGTCGGCGACCTCGAAGTACGTCTGCCAGTGCGGCCCGCGATCGCGGGGCAGGGCATGGCCCACACCGTGCAGTCCGGCCACGGGACGGCCGGCGAGGTGCAGGGTCACGTAGTCGAAGTCGGCGGACACCACCGGCTCCTGCTCGTAACCGAACACCGTCGCGTAGAACTTGGCGACGCTCTCCGTCTCGAAGGTCACCAGCTCGTTCCAGGCGGGCGTCCCGGGGACCCCGGTGATCACGGTGGCGAGGTGCCTGGCGCCCTGCCAGATGCCGAACACGGCGCCGGAGGGGTCCGCGGCGATGGCCATGCGCCCGGCCTCGGCGGCGTCCAGCGGACCGACCGCCACCGTGCCGCCGCACTCCCGCACCGTGTCGGCCGTCTGGTCCACATCCTCCGAGGCGAGGTACGGCGTCCAGGCGATCGGCAGCCGACGGTCCGGCGGCAGCTGGCCCATGCCCGCCACCTCGTGCCCGTCCAGCACCGCCCGCACGTACGGGCCGAGCTGCTGCGAGCCCGGGCGGAACTCCCAGCCGAACAGCTCACCGTAGAACTCCTCGGTGGCGGCCAGCCCGTGCGCCATCAGGCTCACCCAGCAGGGCGTGCCGGGCGCACGCCGCGCGTGCGGGCCGGCCGGCTCCCGTGCCTCGGTCATCGATCACTCTCTCCCCGGCCCCTCACGGTGGCCGTGTCGCTTCCGCTCCCCGGAAGGGGTGTCCACGCCCGGCTGCGGGTACGCCCGTGCCGGTTGCCCGCATCCTCCACGCCGCAGCGGGCCGTAGCGCGCCGCCGCTCGGCGACACCTCCGGGAGGATGCCCGATCTGCCGCCTTTCGTCGCTTCCTGACGACGGCCGGCAGGTGTCGGCCGGTTGTACAGCACGTGCTCGATCCCGTACGCCTCGTGATCGAGCGCGTCCGGCCGAGCAGAGTAGCCGGACCTGGACGCCGCGGCCACCCCTGGCGTATGCATGGACGCCATGACAGCCATCATCACCGCATCCGATCTCGCACACGAGCTGACCGGGGACCGCCCGCCGGTGCTGCTGGACGTGCGCTGGCAGCTGAGCGTGGCGAAGGCGGCGGGCGCGCCGGCCTTCGACGGGCGGGCCGAGTACACGTCCGGGCACATCCCCGGCGCGGCCTTCGTCGACCTGGACCGGGAGCTGGCCGGCCCGCCCGGGGAACGGGGCCGGCATCCGCTGCCGGACATCGAGGAGTTCGGTGCGGCGATGCGCCGCGCCGGTGTGTCGGCCGAGCGCCCGGTCGTCGTGTACGACGGCGGTCAGGGCTGGGCGGCGGCTCGCGCGTGGTGGCTGCTGCGCTGGACGGGTCACCCGGACGTGCGGGTCCTCGACGGCGGATTGCCGTCCTGGGAGGGGGAGCTGTCCACCGGGGTACCGGAGGTGGCCGAGGGCGACTTCCAGCCGGACCCGGCCGCGGCGGGGCTGCTGGACGCGGACGGTGCCGCGGCCCTGGCCCGGGTGGGCGTACTGCTGGACGCACGCGCGGGGGAGCGGTACCGCGGTGAGGTGGAGCCGATCGACCGGATCGGCGGGCACATCCCGGGCGCGGTGTCGGCGCCGACGACGGAGAACGTGGGCCCCGACGGCCGCTTCCTGCCCGCGGCGGAGCTGAGGGACCGCTTCAAGGCCCTGGGTGTCTCCGGGGACACGGAAGTGGGCGTGTACTGCGGTTCGGGCGTCTCCGGCGCCCACGAGGTCCTCGCGCTCGCGGTGGCCGGCATTCCGGCGGCCCTGTACGTCGGTTCCTGGTCCGAGTGGTCCTCGGACCCGTCCCGGCCGGTGGCGGTCGGCGCGGATCCGCAGTAGCGGCAGCCGGAAGAAGGGGCACGCACGCGGGCGGGCGCAAGAGGAGGCACGCACGCGTGCAGACGTACAGCGGGCACGTGAGCGCGCAACCGGAAGTGTGGGCACGCATGCGTGCCCACACTTTTCCGTTTCCGTACGGGCGGTTACTCCTGCTTCTTGCGGCGCGTGCCGAACACGATCTCGTCCCAGCTCGGCACCGCGGCGCGGCGGCCGGGGCGGACGCCGTCGGCCTCGGCCTGGCGGTCGGTGGCGCCGATGAGCCGGTCGCGGTGACTGCCCACGGAGCGGGGCATGAGGACGTCCGCGTAGGCCGAACCGGCCGAGGCGGCGGGGGCCGGCGGTTCCTCGGCGGCCGGTTCGTCGGTGGGCTCCTCCGGAGTCTCCGCCGGGCGCTCCGGAACGACCAGGTCGCCCCGGAAGCTCGGTACCGCCTCCAGCAGGCTGGTCAGCGAGTCGCGTTCGCCCGTGCTCTCCTCGGCCGGCTCGGACGGCTGCGCGGGCAGGCTCGGCCGCTCCCGCTCACCCCGGTCGAGCGCGCGGTCCATCGAACGCTCGCGCGGGAGACGCGCGATGCGGGGGACGAACGGGAAGCTCGGCTCGGGCACGGCGAGGTCGTCGGACTCGCCGATCAGTGAGCGCGCCTCGTCGTCCACGGCCTGTACGAGCCGCCGGGGCGGGTCGTACGTCCAGCTCGCCGAGTGCGGTTCGCCCGCGACCCGGTAGACGAGGAGGACCTCCCAGGTGCCGTCGTCGCGGCGCCAGGAGTCCCACTGCACGGTGTCCTTCTCGGCGCCGCGCAGCAGCAGCCGCTCCTGGACGGCCTCACCGAGCAGCGGGCCGGAGTTCTCGCCGGGGCGGCGGACCGGGGTCTTGCGGGCGCGCTCGGCCATGAAGGCGCGCTCGGCCAGCACCGGGCCCTCGAAGCGCCGTACCCGGTCGACGGGGATGCCGGCGAGCTGGGCGACCTCTTCCGCGGTGGCACCCGCACGTATACGCGCCTGGATGTCACGCGGGCGCAGATGGCTCTCGACCTCGATCTCGATCTGGCCGAGGCGCGGCCGGTCGCCGCGTACGGCGGCGCGCAGCCGTTCGTCGATCGGAAGGGTGTACTCCGTTGCGTCGGCAGCCTTGAGCACCAGCCGTGTGCCGTCATTCGAGACGGCCACGACACGCAGTTCGGGCATGGGGACCTCCCGGGTGGTGCCTGCCGACGTCACGTGCGTCGCTGCTTCCGCTAGTCGAGTGTGGCCTGCCCGGGTGCAGCCTGCCACAACCTTGCCGAGTTGCCCGGCGTGTCGGGCACGGGCCCTGGGCCGCCGTTATGGCACGGTTACCTGTTCGCAACGCTAAGTGACCAAATCCGTCACCCTGTGCAACGAGCCCCCCTCCCGGCGGTCCTGCAAGGCCGCGGACACCCTGGTGGGAGACCGGACCCAGGGCTCGCAACAGTACTCCATTTGGACCATGTGCGTGGATGGGCGCGCCGCCCAACTTCTCGCAAGGCTTGCGACTTGGCCCCCGGCAACCGGTTTCGCCGATCATGAACGTGGCGAAGTTCACGCAATCCACAGAAACGGAACTAATGGTTTCTGCTGTACGTCCCTATCTCATGCAGTCGATGGACCAATGTCGAGCAAGTGCGGGAAAGGCGGGGAAGTTCCGGGTATGCGTGAAACGCCCGACGTGGGTCGCAAGCGGATCGACCTGAGCGTCCCCCAGGTCGCGGGCAGCGCCCTGGCCGCTGTCGTGGCGGCCAAGATGGCCTCGTATTTCGGGGTGTACGGCACGATCCTCGGCGCCGGGGTCGTCAGCGCCGTCGCCACCTGCGGCGGCACGCTGTTCCAGCACTTCTTCAGGCGGACCGGGGAGCAGCTGAGGGAGGCGACGGTCGCGGGCCGGCCCAGGGACCAAGTGCCACTGCCGCCGGGCGAGTTCACCGAGGGGACCGTCTACCGCGCGCGTGTGAGGAGCTGGCGGCGGCCCGTGGTCGCGGCCGCCTTCGTGTTCGGGGTGACCATGGCCGGCATCACGACGTATGAACTGGTGTCCGGCAGCAGCTTCAGCGGCGGCTCGGGTACGACGGTCAGCGACGCGGTGACCGGACGGGGCTCGTCCTCCTCCGGCACGTCCGGTTCTCCCACCGAGTCCAGCCAGGCACCGGGTCCTTCGGGTGCGCCGTCCCGTGGGCACGCGCCCGGCGCCGGAGGCGATGCGGCCCGCAGCGCGACGCCGACACCGGGCGACTCCCCGGGCGGGGAGCCGAGCGACGGTCCCAGCCCGTCCCCGACCCCCACGCCCAGCGGGTCCGCCGTGGCGCCTACGACCCCAGAACCCTCCGCAAGTAGTCGTTCTGGAACAGCCGTTCCGGGTCAAGCCGGTCCCTCAGCGCAGTGAACTCGCCGAAGCGCGGGTACACGCGCGTGAAGTACTCGGCGTCGCGGGTGTGCACCTTGCCCCAGTGCGGCCGGCCCTCGTGCGCGGTGAAGATCCGTTCGGCGGCGGTGAAGTAGGCCTGGTAGGGCGTGCCCCGGAACATGTGGACGGCGACGTAGGCGCTGTCTCGGCCGGAGGCGGTGGACAGGGTGATGTCGTCGGCCGGGGCGGTGCGCACCTCGACGGGGAAGCTGATCCGCAGCCCCGAGCGGTCGACCATGGCTTTCAGTTCGCGCAGCGTCTCCACCAGGGCCGCGCGCGGGACGGAGTACTCCATCTCCACGAAGCGCACGCGGCGCGGCGAGGTGAAGACCTTGTAGGGGATGTCCGTGTACGTCCGCGCGGACAGGGCCTTGCTGGAGATCTGCGCTATGGCGGGAATGGCCGCCGGGGCGGTTCGGCCGACCCACTGGGCCACCTGGAAGACGCCGTTGGAGAGGAACTCGTCCTCGAACCAGCCGGCCAGCTGCCCCACGGGCTGTTCGGGACCGGCGCTGCGGTTGTTCCGCTTGGTGTTGGTGTTGCCGGTGTGCGGGAACCAGTAGAACTCGAAGTGCTCGTTCTCCGCCCACAGTTGATCGAACTCGGCGAGGACCCGCTCGAACGGCATCGGCTCCTCGCGCGCGGTGAGCAGGAACAGCGGCTCCACGGCGAACGTGATCGCGGTGACGACGCCGAGGGCACCGAGGCCTATTCGGGCGGCCGCGAAGACGTCCGGGTTCTCCTTCTCGGAGCACGTCAGCACCGAGCCGTCCGCCGTGACGAGCTCGAGCCCTTTGATCTGGGCGGCGATGGAGGCGGACTCGCGGCCCGTGCCGTGCGTGCCGGTGCTGGTGGCCCCGGAGACGGTCTGCTCCATGATGTCGCCCATGTTGGTGAGCGACAGGCCCTCGCGCGCCAGTGCCACATTGACTCTCTTGAGCGGTGTGCCGGCCTCGACCGTGACCGTCATGGCGCTCCGGTCAATGTTCCGGATACCGGTCAACAGTTGAGGACGGATCAACACTCCATCGGTGGCCGCGATCGACGTGAAGGAATGGCCGGTTCCGACCGCCTTCACCTTCAGGCCGTCCTCGGCGGCCCGGCGCACCGCCGCGGCCAGCTCCTCCACCGACGCCGGCGTGACCTGCCGGGCGGGCCGGGCGGAGACGTTCCCGCCCCAGTTACGCCACGTGCCGTTCTTCCCGCTCGCTGTGCTGCTCAACGGTGCCTCCCCGACCCGCGGCCGGCCTGCGCAGCCGGCGGTACCCGAGGAAACCGACCGCGACCGCGACGGCCCCGGACACGGCCGGAACCCCGTACCCGGCCCGCGCCCCGGCTGCGTCGATCACCCAGCCGGCCACTGACGATCCGAGCGCGACCCCGACCGCGAGGCCGGTGCTCACCCAGGTCATGCCCTCGGTGAGCTGCGCGCGAGGTACGTGCTCTTCGATGAGGGACATCGTCGTGATCATCGTCGGTGCGATGGACAGCCCCGCAACGAACAGCGCCACGGCCAGAAGCGGCAGGTTTCCGACCAGTAGGAGGGGGATCATACTCACGGCCATCGCCGACACGCCCAGCAACCAGCGGCGTTGCGGCGCCCCGGTGCACCGCAGCAGCCCGAAGACCGCCCCGGCCACGCAGGAACCGGCCGCGTACAGCGCCAGGACCACGCTCGCCATGCCCTTGTGGCCGCGCTCGTCGGCGAAGGCGACGGTGACCACGTCCACCGATCCGAAGATCGCGCCGGTCGCAGCGAAGGTGGCCACCAGCACCTGCAGCCCGGCCGAGCGCAACGCCGTACCGCCGCCGTGGTGCGCGCGGGGGTGCGGCTCCGGCTCGGTGGCGCGCTGGGAGGTGAGCCAGAACACGCCGGTCGCCAGGAAGCACGCGGCAAGCAGCGGCCCGGCTTCCGGGAACCACGCCGTGGACAGTCCGATGGAGATGATCGGGCCGAAGATGAAGCAGATCTCGTCGACGACCGACTCGAACGAGTAGGCGGTGTGCAGCTTGTCGGTGCCCCGGTACAGCGCCGCCCAGCGGGCCCGGATCATCGCGCCCAGGCTCGGCACCGAGCCGATCCCGGCCGCGCACACGAACAGCACCCAGTCCGGCCCCTTCAGATGCGCGGCGAGCAGCAGCCCGGCCGCCGCCGTGAGAGCCACCAGGGTCGCGGGGCGCAGCACCCGGCGCTGACCGTGCTGGTCGACCAGCCGGGAGATCTGCGGCCCGATGGCCGCGGCGGACAGCGCGACGGTGGCCGACAGCGCGCCCGCGAGCCCGTACCGCCCGGTCAGCTGGGAGACCATCGTGACCACGCCGATGCCCATCATCGACAGCGGCATCCGGCCGAGGAATCCCGCGGCGGAGAACGCCCTGGTGCCGGGTTCGGCGAACAGGGCTCTGTAGGGGCTGGGCACGTGGTCTCCGAAGCGGCTCGGTAAGGCGCGAATGCGGCTGATACAGCTTACGGTCAGGGCACCCGGTTCCACCCCGGACGGTCTTGGAAAAAACCGGCATAAACCCACTGGAACCCGACTCGTCATCCCGCCGTTTCCCGGCTGTCAGTACCGGGTGGCAGGATCGAGTCATGCCAGACGCGCTCGATGCCACCCCGTACGACGCCCTGCTCCTGCTCTCCTTCGGCGGCCCCGAAGGCCCGGACGACGTGGTCCCGTTCCTGGAGAACGTCACGCGCGGGCGCGGCATCCCGAAGGAACGCCTGAAGGAAGTCGGGCAGCACTACTTCCTGTTCGGCGGGGTCAGTCCCATCAACGACCAGAACCGCGCCCTGCTGGACGTCCTGCGCAAGGACTTCGCCGAGCACGGCCTGGACCTGCCCATCTACTGGGGCAACCGCAACTGGGCGCCGTATCTCACGGACACCCTGCGCGAGATGGTCGCCGCAGGCCGCCGCCGCATCCTGGTGCTCGCCACCAGCGCCTACGCCTCCTACTCGGGCTGCCGCCAGTACCGCGAGAACCTCGCCGACGCGCTGGCCACGATCGGGGCCGAGGGGCTCCAGCTGCCGAGGATCGACAAGCTGCGGCACTACTTCAACCATCCCGGTTTCGTCGAACCCATGATCGACGGAGTGCTGCGCTCGCTCGCCGACCTCCCCGAGGACGTCCGCGAGGGCGCCCACATCGCCTTCACCACGCACTCCATCCCGACGTCCGCCGCCGACACCTCCGGCCCCGTCGAGACCCACGGGGAGGGCGGTGCCTACGTCGAGCAGCATCTGGACGTGGCGCAGCTGATCGCCGACGCCGTCCGCGAGCGCACCGGCGTCGACCACCCCTGGCGGCTCGTCTACCAGTCCCGCTCCGGCGCCCCGCACATCCCGTGGCTGGAGCCGGACATCTGCGACCACCTGGAGGAGCGGCACGCTCAGGGCGTCCCGGCCGTGGTCATGGCCCCGATCGGCTTCGTCTCCGACCACATGGAGGTCCTCTACGACCTCGACACCGAGGCCAAGGCCAAGGCCGAGGAGCTGGGCCTGCCCGTGCGCCGCTCGGCCACCGTGGGCGCCGACCCCCGGTTCGCCGCCGCCGTCCGTGAGCTGGTCGTGGAGCGCGCCACTGCGGAGCGTGGCCAGGAGGTCACCCCGTGCGCCCTGGGCGCGCTGGGCGCGAGCCACAACCTCTGCCCGATCGGCTGCTGCCCGGCCCGTGCGCCGCACCCGGCCGCCGCCGGCGCCGACAGCCCCTACGCGTGAGGAGACCCGTGACCGACGCCCTGCACCGGGAACTGCTGGAGCTGGCCCAGGTGGCCGCCCGCCGGGCCGGAGAGCTGCTGAGGGACGGCCGCCCGGCCGATCTGGCCGTGGCGAGGACCAAGTCCAGCCCGATCGACGTCGTCACCGAGATGGACATCGCGGCGGAGAAACTGATCACCGATCTGATCTCCGCCAGTCGGCCCGACGACGGCTTCCTGGGCGAGGAGGGCGCCTCCATCGACGGCACCAGCGGCATCCGCTGGGTGATCGACCCGCTCGACGGCACGGTGAACTACCTGTACGGGCTGCCGACCTGGGCGGTGTCCATCGCGGCCGAGCAGGATGGCGAGACGGTCGCCGGGGTCGTGGCGGCTCCGATGCGCGGTGAGACCTACCACGCGGTACGGGGCGGCGGTGCCTGGGCCACCGGCGCATGGGAGGGCGAGCGGGCGCTCGCCTGCCGGCCCGCGCCCCCGCTGGACCAGGCGCTGGTCTCCACCGGCTTCAACTACGTCGCCGAGGTCCGCACCCACCAGGCCGAGGTGGCCGGCCGGCTGATCCCCCTGCTGCGGGACATCCGGCGCAGCGGCTCGGCGGCGGTCGACCTGTGCGACGTGGCCTGCGGCCGGCTCGACGGGTACTACGAGCGAGGGCTGAACGCGTGGGACTTCGCCGCGGGTGACCTCATCGCCCGGGAGGCGGGCGCGCTGGTCGGCGGACGGCCCGGGAAGCGACCGTCGCGGGATCTGACGGTCGCCGGGTCGCCGGGGGTGTTCGAGCCGCTGCAGGGCTTGCTGGAGGAGTTCGGGGCGTGGCACGACTGAGCGGGGGCTGAGCGCCACCGCCACCGCCGGTTCCCCCGCCGCGGCTGAGCGCCGTTGCGGAAATAGAGCAGTACCGGCGGGCCGAGCGGCACCGGTGGCATGAGGCTGCCGAGAGGGACCGCCAGACGCAAAGGGACCCCGGCGCTGGATTCGCCGGGGTCCCTTCTTGCGCTTTCGGGCCGATCAGACGCGTGACGCGCCGACCTCCACACCGTGTTCGGCGGCGAGGCGTCGCAGGTCGTCGAGCTCTGCCTGCTCCACTTCGACGAGGAAGTCGTCACCCTCGTCACGAGCCCGCGACAGGTCGGACTCGGTCGCCCTTATGCGCTGCAGAAGTCCTGCGGTGAAAGCGTCCATGCTGCGCCCCCTCGTCCTGGGTCGTGGGTCGGTGGCACGGGGGTGTGCCGGTTGGGAAAGGGGCGATCACGTCTCTCACGGGTGCCCAGCGCTGCCCTGCTGGGCGGCGACGGTGCCGGACACCCGCGCCCACTCTGCGGAAGCGGATCGCGGAGTACCGCATGGTGCTGCGGCACATGCAGAGCGTGATCGCGGGGTGTAAAGCCGTCCTCCCCCCGCTCCCTCACCCGGAAACCTCAACCGGAGGAGAAAATCTCGTATTCCCGTCCCCGGGCGCTGATCCCTACGGTCCGCAACCCGTCTTACAGCCGACTTACGGCCGAAAAGGGCAGGATGGAGGTCACACCCCACGAACACCCCTGCCCGCGCGAGCCCACGGTGCGCTACGCGGGTGGACAGAGGAAGGACTTGCGACGTGCGCGTACTCGTCGTCGAGGACGAGCAGCTGCTCGCCGATGCGGTGGCCACCGGACTGCGCCGGGAGGCCATGGCCGTCGACGTCGTGTACGACGGTGCGGCCGCCCTGGAGCGCATCGGCGTCAACGACTATGACGTGGTCGTCCTCGACCGCGACCTCCCGCTGGTGCACGGCGACGACGTCTGCCGCAAGGTCGTCGAACTGGGCATGCCCACGCGCGTGCTCATGCTCACGGCGTCCGGCGACGTCAGCGACCGGGTCGAGGGCCTGGAGATCGGCGCCGACGACTACCTGCCCAAGCCCTTCGCGTTCAGCGAGCTGATCGCGCGCGTGCGCGCCCTCGGCCGTCGTACGAGCGTTCCCCTGCCGCCGGTCCTGGAGCGCGCCGGCATCAAGCTGGACCCGAACCGCCGCGAGGTCTTCCGCGACGGCAAGGAGATCCAGCTGGCGCCCAAGGAGTTCGCGGTGCTGGAGGTGCTCATGCGCAGCGAGGGCGCGGTCGTCTCGGCCGAGCAGCTGCTGGAGAAGGCCTGGGACGAGAACACCGACCCGTTCACCAACGTGGTGCGTGTGACGGTGATGACGCTGCGCCGCAAGCTCGGCGAGCCGCCCGTCATCGTCACCGTGCCCGGCTCCGGCTACCGGATCTGATCCCCGTGGCCGCGACCCCCGCGCCGCCCCAGGCGCCACCGAAGCCCACCTGGGACCCCAGCAGACCGCAACCGCCCTTCCCGTGGCTGCGCCCGACCATCCGGATACGGCTCACGCTGCTGTACGGCGGCATGTTCCTGATCGCCGGCATCCTGCTGCTGTCGATCATCTACCTGCTGGCCGCACAGGCGATCAGCACCGGCAACCAGCCGCTGTTCAAGATCGTCAGCTTCGACAATCTCAAGGTCTCCAGCAATCAGTGCCCGGCGATCAACACCACCAGCCTGCCGCTGTCGGACTTCAACGACGCGATCGCCCACTGCGTGGACCAGCAGCGCCAGGCGGCTCTGGACAACCTGCTCAGCCGCTCGCTGCTGGCCCTGCTGGGCCTCGCCGTGATCGCCTTCGCGTTCGGCTACGCGATGGCCGGCCGCGTGCTGTCCCCGCTCGGCAGGATCACGCGCACCGCCCGCGCGGTGGCCGGTTCCGACCTGTCCCGCCGGATCGAGCTGGACGGCCCGGACGACGAGCTGAAGGAGCTGGCGGACACCTTCGACGACATGCTGGAGCGGCTGCAACGGGCCTTCACCGCCCAGCAGCGCTTCGTCGGGAACGCCTCCCACGAGCTGCGCACGCCGCTCGCGATCAACAGAACGCTCCTCGAGGTGCACCTGTCGGACCCGAACGCACCGGTGGAGCTGCAGCAGCTGGGCAAGACGCTGCTGGCCACCAACGAGCGCAGCGAGCAGCTCGTGGAGGGCCTGCTGCTGCTCGCCCGCAGCGACAACCAGATCGTCGAGCGCAAGCCCGTCGACCTGGCCGAGGTCGCCACCCAGGCCATCGACCAGGTGCATGCGGAGGCCGAGGCCAAGGGTGTGAAGATCCGCGGCGAGCGCAAGCCGGTCGTGGTCCAGGGCAACGGCGTCCTGCTGGAGCGCATCGCGCTGAACCTGGTGCAGAACGCGGTCAGGTACAACGTGGCCGAGGACGGCTGGGTCGAGGTGACCACCGAGGTCCAGCACGGGCAGGCGGTGCTGACCGTCACGAACACCGGGCCGGTGGTGCCGGCGTACGAGATCGACAACCTCTTCGAGCCCTTCCGGCGACTCCGTACGGAGCGCACGAACAGCGACAAGGGCGTCGGCCTCGGCCTGTCCATCGTCCGGTCCGTGGCCCGCGCACACGGCGGCCACATCGGGGCGCAGCCCCGCGAGGGCGGCGGCCTGGTGATGCGTGTCACCCTGCCGCTGTGATCCGGAACCGACACACGCGGCGCCTGTTCGCTGTGCGCGAAATTTTTCTGCCGCCGAATGGGCTGCTCGCTGTGTGATCAATCACATGGACGGATTTCCAGCCATGTACGTTCTGTGATCATGACAGATGACGGAAAGCCGGGAAAGTCCTGGTTTTCAAGGCTCTTGATCACGGGAAGTACACGGTGAGGCGCCTTTGAGGTGCGGCATTCGAACCGTGTACGGTCCTCACCGCCAGCCAAGCCGATCACTCTCGAGGGATCGGGTTGGGTGTCGATTGAGTAACAGACCTTGATGTGAGGCAAAATCTCCGCCTCAGGTCGGGCACAAGTCCGGCCTCTCACGCGTTACGTGCGCTGGAGACACCGCAGACACCCAGAGGGGGAGAGCGATATGGCAACCGATTACGACACTCCACGCAAGACCGACGACGACGTCGACTCGGACAGCCTTGAAGAGCTGAAGGCCCGGCGGAACGACAAGTCCACCTCGTCGGTGGACGTCGACGAGTTCGAGGCCGCCGAAGGCCTCGAACTGCCCGGCGCCGACCTCTCGAACGAGGAGCTGGCCGTCCGGGTGCTGCCGAAGCAGCAGGACGAGTTCACCTGCATGAGCTGCTTCCTGGTGCACCACCGCAGCCAGCTGGCCCGCGAGAAGAACGGTCAGCCGATCTGCCGCGACTGCGACTGAGGACGGGTCGGCCGTGTCTGGCTCGACCCCTCCACGGAAGCGCCGCTTCTCCCTCGGGAAGGCGGACGAAGGGCCGTTGGACGGCTCGCACGGCGCGCGTGACGACGAGCGGGGCTCACCGGAAGCGGTGGCCCCGCTCGAACCGGCGACACACCGGGCAGACCACCCGGCGCCGGTGCGGCAGCCCGCGCCCGTCGCTCGGCGACGGGCGGCGGTGATGCGTGACAGAGCCCGGGACCTGGCCCGGGAAGGGGCCCGCAGGGGCGGCAGCCGCGCTCGCGCGGGTCTGGCCTACCTCGCGGACCGGATCATCGAGATCGCCCCGCGTGTCCCCGTACGCGACCTCGCGACCCTGCGCAGGCAGTTCCCCGGCTCGGGGCCGGAGGAGCTCGCGGACAAGCTGGTGGCGGGGGCGATGGCCGGCACCTCGACGGTCGGAGCCGGGATCGGGGCGGCGGCGATGCTGCCCGTGCCGCCGGCCATGCCGACCGAGCTGGCCGCGGAGATCACCGGGGTCGCGGCGATCGAGCTGAAGCTCATCGCCGAGCTGCACGAGGTCTACGGCGTACGGCCGCCCGGAAACCTCAAGACCCGAAGCACCGCGTATCTGTCCTCCTGGTCGGGGGAGCGCGGCATCGACATGATGAAGCCGGCGACGTACGACGCGGCCCTCGGCGGCCGCATGAAGCGCGAGCTGCGCCAGCAGATCATGAAGCGGATGGTCCGCAACCTGCCCAACCTCATGCCGTTCATGGTGGGCGCCGCGGTCGGGGCGGTCCTGAACCGCCGGGACACCAGGAAGCTCGCCGAACGCATCCGGGCCGACCTCCGCAAGGTCCAGGTCCCCTGGGAGGAGCTGGAAGAGCTGCCGCCGCTGGAGAAACCGGCCGAGCCGCTGACGCTGGGCGAGCTTCCCGACGAGGTCTAGGCGCCCGCCGCGGCCCTACGCGTTCGCCTTGCGCGCCGCATCGATCGCCGCCGCCAGCCTCTCCGGCTCCCGCGTGGACAGATACAGGTACGGCGTCGGGTCCTCGGGGTCGGTGACCTCCACCCGCAGCGCCGTCGGGATGTAGGCGCGCAGCAGCAGGAACGCGCGGGTATCGGCCTTGTACGTCCGCCAGGCCCGGGCCTCCTCCGGGTCCAGCACCTCCGACCCGCCCAGCGCCGACACCGGGATCCTCGCCTCGCCCGCGATCAGCGAGTCGCCCACGACACGGATGCGCGGGGAGCCGTACGCGCTGGCGACCACCGCCGCCGCGGCCGTACCGCCGACCAGACCACCGAGCAGCGGCAGGGTGCCGAACGGGAGCAGGATCAGGGCGAACGAGACGCCCACGAGGAAGCTGATCAGCCACCACGAGCGGGGGGCGGTGAGGCGTTCTTCGTAGGGGGTGGCGGAGAGCTGCATGGAGCCAAGCTTGGCACGGGATCCGAAACTCCCCGACGCGCGGGTAAGGTCTGCGCCTGTGAGTGGTAGTTCCGCAAGCCTTCAGCCCCCTGCCGACGCGGTGAAACCGGTACGGCACCCCGACGCGCCCGCGCCCGGGGAACTCCTCGGCGCCCACTACGAACACTGTTTCGGGTGCGGCCCCGGGCAGTCGCACGGGCTGCACCTGGAGGCCCGGGCCGGCGAGGGCGTCTCCCTGACCGCCGAGTTCACCGTCCAGCCCGCCCACCAGGGCGCCCCGGGCCTCGCGCACGGCGGAGTGCTGGCCACGGCCCTGGACGAGACGCTCGGCTCGCTGAACTGGCTGCTGCGCACCATCGCCGTCACCGGCCGGCTGGAGACCGACTTCGTGCGGCCCGTCCCGGTGGGGACCACGCTGTACCTGGAGGCCGAGGTCACCGCCGTCGCCGGACGGAAGATCTACTCCACCGCCACCGGACGCATCGGCGGCCCCGGCGGGCGGGTCGCCGTGCGCGCCGACGCCCTCTTCATCGAGGTCAAGGTCGACCACTTCATCGACCACGGCCGCGAGGAGGAGATCCAGGCGGCCATGAGCGACCCGGACCAGATCCGGCGCGCCCGCGCCTTCGAGGTGAACCCGTGAGCCGTAGCCCCCTCGACGTGCTGATCCGGCGCGTCGACCCCGACGTACCCCTTCCGGCGTACGAGCACCCCGGGGACGCCGGGGCCGATCTGCGCACCACCGAGGCCTGCGAGCTGCAGCCCGGGGAGCGGGCCGTACTGCCCACGGGCGTGTCGATCGCCCTGCCCGAGGGATACGCGGCCTTCGTGCACCCACGCTCCGGCCTCGCCGCCCGCTGCGGTGTCGCCCTCGTGAATGCCCCAGGGACGGTTGATGCCGGGTACCGTGGGGAGATCAAGGTGATCGTGGTGAATCTCGACCCGCGCGCGTGCGTGCGGTTCGAGCGCTTCGACCGGATTGCCCAACTGGTCGTCCAGCAGGTCGAGAGGGTCCGCTTCCAGGAGGTGGCGGAGCTTCCCGACTCGGCGCGGGCCGAAGGGGGCTTCGGGTCCACCGGTGGCCATGCCGCGGTGGGCGGCGAGAGCGGCACAAGCGGTCGGGCCGTCGATGGCGGTTCGACGGGTGGGAATCGATACGCTTCGGTCGTATCCGACCGGGAAGGACAGTGACGTGTTCGGACGTCGCAACAAGAAGGGTGCCGCCGAGGACGCGGCCGGCGAGGCCGAGCAGGTCGTCGACAGCGTCGACACCGAGGCGGACGAGGAAGAAGAGGGCGGGCGCGAGCGCGTTCGGCTGGAGCCCGAGCCCCGGCCCGACGGGCCGTGGGACAGCAGCGAGGTGCGCGATCCCGCCGAGGGCCGCGTCGACCTCGGCGGACTGTTCGTCCCCGGCGTCGACGGCATGGAGCTGCGCGTCGAGGTCGCCGGGGACGCCATCGTCGCGGCGACCGTCGTGCTGCGCGACAGCGCCGTTCAGCTCCAGGCCTTCGCCGCGCCCAAGCGCGAGGGCATCTGGGGTGAGGTCCGCGACGAGATCGCGGCCGGCATCACCCAGCAGGGTGGCATCGTCGACGAGGTCGAGGGCCCCCTGGGGTGGGAGCTGCGGGCGCAGGTGCCCGTGCAGCTGCCCGACGGCACCGGCGGCTTCCAGGTCGTGCGGTTCGTCGGTGTGGACGGCCCGCGCTGGTTCCTGCGCGGTGTGATCTCCGGGCAGGGCGCGGTGCAGCCGCAGGCCGCCGGCCTGCTGGAGCAGATCTTCCGCGACACGGTCGTGGTCCGTGGCGAAGGCCCGATGGCGCCCCGCGACCCGATCGTCCTGAAGCTGCCCAACGACGCGCAGATGGTCCCCGAGGGCGTCCAGCAGGAGGAGGGCTCGCGCTTCTCCGGCGGGATGGGGCAGCTGCAGCGGGGGCCGGAGATCACGGAGGTCCGCTAGGCGCTCCGCCTGGTTCAGCAGGGATGTACGGGCCGCGCCGTCGGGGCGCGGCCCGCTTTTCTGCGGGGTCCCGCCGTCGGGGCGGTGCTCCCTCGCCGGACATCGGCCCGCTGTGGATTGCCGCGCCGTTCCCCGCGCCCTTTCGGGGCGCCGCCCTGAGCGGTGATACTGGCGCCCGGTCCACGGGGGAGGCGGAATGGGCGGTCAGGTGGTCACCGACACCATGGTGCGCGTCGAGGACGTGCACAAGTCGTACGGGCGGGGGGCCGCGGCCGTGCATGCGTTGCGCGGGGTCTCGCTCGAGGTGCGGCGGGGAGAGCTGGTCGCGCTGAAGGGGCGCTCCGGGTCCGGCAAGACCACCCTGCTGAACATCGTCGGGGGTCTCGACACACCCGACCGGGGTCAGGTGGAGGTCGACGGTCTGCGACTCGGGGAGCTGGGGGAGAACGAGCTGCTGGGGCTGCGACGGGACCGGATCGGGTTCGTCTTCCAGTCCTTCGGGCTCATCCCGATCCTCACCGCCGCCGAGAACGTCGGCGTACCGCTGCGGCTGCGCCGGGCCGACCCGCGCGAGCGCGAGGAGCGCGTCGAGCTGCTGCTGTCCCTCGTCGGTCTGGCCGGGCACGCGGCCCAGCGGCCCGGCGAGCTGTCAGGCGGCCAGCAGCAGCGGGTCGCCATCGCCCGCGCCCTCGCCAACCGCCCGGCCCTGATCGTCGCCGACGAACCGACCGGCCAGCTCGACGCCGAGACCGGGCACGCCGTCATGGAGCTGCTGCGGGCCGTCGTCCGCAGCGAGCAGGCCACCGCGCTGGTCGCCACCCATGACGCGACGCTGCTGGACCTGGCCGACCGGGTGCTGGAGTTGAGCGACGGAGAGATCGTCGAGCACTGAACCGGCGCGTCACGGCGTCGTCATCAGGGTTGCGTCAAAGTTGCCCGCCGTCCGCCCCTCCGTCCCCTTTGCCGTGATTGTTGGCCGTAAGGTCGACGCTGCGTAGGCGGCAGTTACGGGAAGACAATGGAGCCATGGCACGCGGCAAGCTTCGGATCTACCTCGGCGCGGCACCGGGCGTGGGCAAGACCTACGCGATGCTGTCCGAGGCGCACCGCCGCGTGGAGCGGGGCACCGACTGCGTCGTGGCCTTCGTCGAGCACTACGACCGGCCGCGCACCGAGGTGATGCTGCACGGCCTGGAGCAGGTGCCGCGCAGGCAGCTGGAGTACCGGGACGCCATGTTCGGCGAGATGGACGTCGACGCGGTCCTGCGCCGTGCGCCCGCCGTCGCCCTGGTGGACGAGCTCGCCCACACGAACGTCCCCGGCTCGCGCAACGCCAAGCGCTGGCAGGACGTCGAGGAGCTGCTCGCCGCCGGCATCGACGTGGTCTCGACCGTCAACATCCAGCACCTGGAGTCACTCGGCGACGTCGTGGAGTCGATCACCGGAGTGCGGCAGCGCGAGACGGTCCCGGACGAGGTGGTACGGCGGGCCGACCAGATCGAACTGGTCGACATGTCCCCGCAGGCGCTGCGCCGCCGCATGGCGCACGGCAACATCTACAAGCCGGACAAGGTCGACGCGGCCCTGTCCAACTACTTCCGGCCCGGCAACCTCACCGCCCTGCGCGAGCTGGCCCTGCTCTGGGTGGCCGACCGGGTCGACGAGTACCTGAACGAGTACCGCAGCGAGCACCGCGTCTCCAAGATCTGGGGCTCCCGCGAGCGGATCGTGGTGGGGCTGACCGGCGGCCCCGAAGGCCGCACCCTGATCCGCCGGGCGGCCCGGCTCGCCGAGAAGGGCGCCGGCGGTGAGGTGCTCGCCGTCTACATAGCCCGCAGCGACGGCCTGACCTCGGCCTCCCCGAAGGAACTGGCCGTTCAGCGCACCCTGGTGGAGGACCTCGGCGGCACCTTCCACCACGTCGTCGGCGACGACATACCGGCCGCCCTGCTGGACTTCGCCCGCGGCGTGAACGCCACCCAGATCGTGCTGGGCTCCTCGCGCCGCAAGGCCTGGCAGTACGTCTTCGGGCCCGGCGTCGGCGCCACGGTCGCCCGCGAGTCCGGCCCGGACCTCGACGTGCACATCGTCACCCACGAGGAGGTCGCCAAGGGGCGCGGACTGCCCGTGGCCCGTGGCGGACGGCTCGGGCGGGCCCGGATCATCTGGGGCTGGGCCGTGGGCCTCGTGGGCCCGGCGGTCCTCGCGGTGCTGCTGAACACCGTCGACCTCGGTCTCGCCAACGACATGCTGCTGTTCCTGGCGGTCACCGTCGCCGCCGCGCTGCTCGGCGGCCTGCTGCCCGCCCTGGCCTCGGCGGCCTTCGGTTCGCTGCTGCTGAACTACTTCTACACCCCGCCCCTGCACCGGCTGACCATCGCCGACCCCAAGAACATCGTCGCCATCGCGATCTTCTTCGGCGTCGGCATGTCGGTCGCCTCGGTGGTGGACCTCGCCGCCCGGCGCACCCACCAGGCCGCCCGGTTGCGTGCCGAGTCGGAGATACTCTCCTTCCTCGCCGGGAACGTGCTGCGCGGCGAGACCAGCCTGGAGGAGCTGCTGGAGCGGGTCCGGGAGACCTTCGCGATGGAGTCGGCCGCGCTGCTGGAGCGCGCGAGCGACGTCGAGCCGTGGACCTGCGCCGGGCGCGCGGGATTCGGGCGCTCGCTGGACCGGCCCGAGGACGCCGACGTCGACATGCCCGTCGGCGACCACATGGCGCTCGCGCTCACCGGCCGGGTGCTGCCCGCCGAGGACCGCCGGGTGCTCGCCGCCTTCGCCGCGCAGGCCGCCGTCGCCCTGGACCGCCGGCGCCTGCAGGAGGAGGCCGACCAGGCCCGCACGCTCGCCGAGGGCAACCGGATCCGCACCGCCCTGCTGGCCGCCGTCAGCCACGACCTGCGCACCCCGCTGGCCGCCATCAAGGCAGCCGTCTCCTCACTGCGCTCGGACGACGTGGCCTGGTCCGAGGAGGACCGGGCGGAGCTGCTGCAGGGCATCGAGGAGGGCGCCGACCGGCTCGACCACCTCGTCGGCAACCTCCTCGACATGTCCCGCCTGCAGACCGGTACGGTCACCCCGCTGATCCGCGAGATCGACGTGGACGAAGTGGTCCCGATGGCCCTGGTCGGCGTGCCCGAGGACAGCGTCGAGCTGGACGTGCCCGAGAGCCTGCCGATGGTCGAGGTCGACCCAGGGCTGCTGGAGCGGTCCGTGGCCAACCTGGTGGAGAACGCCGTCAAGTACAGCCCCAGGGGGCGGTCGGTGCTGGTCTCCGCGAGCGCCATCGCCGACCGGGTCGAAGTGCGGGTCGTGGACCGCGGGCCCGGCGTGCCGGACGAGGCCAAGGACCGGATATTCGAGCCGTTCCAGCGGTACGGTGACGCCCCGCGCGGCGCCGGTGTCGGGCTCGGTCTCGCGGTCGCCCGGGGCTTCGCGGAGGCCATGGGCGGCACTCTGAACGCCGAGGACACGCCGGGCGGCGGGCTCACCATGGTGCTGAGCCTGCGGGCGGCAGGATCGGGTCCTGCGCCCCTGGACGTGGGCACGGACATCGCAGAACCAGAAAGGCAGACCCTATGACCCGGGTGCTCGTGGTCGACGACGAGCCGCAGATCGTGCGCGCCCTCGTGATCAACCTCAAGGCGCGCAAGTACGAGGTCGACGCCGCCCCCGACGGCCGTACCGCCCTCGAACTCGCCGCCTCCCGGCACCCCGACGCGGTCGTGCTCGACCTGGGTCTGCCCGACATGGACGGCGTCGAGGTGATCAGGGGCCTGCGCGGCTGGACCCGGGTGCCCATCCTGGTGCTCTCCGCCCGGCACTCCTCGGACGAGAAGGTGGAGGCGCTGGACGCGGGCGCCGACGACTACGTCACCAAGCCCTTCGGCATGGACGAGCTGCTGGCCCGGCTGCGGGCCGCCGTACGCCGGGCCGAGCCCGTCGGGCCCGGGGAGGAGGACCTGACGACCGTCGAGACCGACGGCTTCACCGTCGACCTGGCCGCCAAGAAGGTCAACCGCGCCGGCAAGGACGTCCGGCTCACCCCGACCGAGTGGCACCTGCTGGAGGTGCTGGTCCGCAACACCGGCCGGCTCGTCAGCCAGAAGCAGCTGCTGCAGGAGGTGTGGGGGCCGTCGTACGGGACGGAGACGAACTACCTGCGCGTGTACATGGCCCAGTTGCGCCGCAAGCTGGAGGCGGACCCGTCGCACCCCGAGCACTTCATCACCGAGCCCGGAATGGGCTACCGGTTCGAGAAGTGAGCTGCGCTACGGTGCCGTCGGTGCGCCCCGGTACGCTTCAGGTATGAGTGCTGTTCCTCGTTCCGAAAAGCCGGCCGGCCGGTTTCGCCGCATGCTCGACCGGCTCTCCTCGTCGCAGGAGGACCTGGAGTCCGAGGAGCTGCGCGAGGACGCCGAGACGGCGGGCTGTACGAAGATCGGTGACTGCCACGACCGGCAGATCGTCACCGTAACTGGTACCTTGCGCACGGTCACCCTGCGTCCGCGTGCCGGCGTCCCGGCCCTGGAGGCCGAGCTTTTCGACGGCTCCGCCGCGCTGGACGTGGTGTGGCTCGGCAGGCGTTCCATCGTGGGCATAGAACCGGGGCGCAAGCTGATCGCATCGGGCCGGATCTCCATGAGCCGGGGCCGCCGGGTGCTGTTCAACCCCAAGTACGAACTGCGACCCCTCGGACGGGAGTAGCCGGTGACGTCCCTCGACAAGCCGACCCAAGGCACCGACCAGAGTCCGCCCGACACGGCCGGCGACGCCCGAGCGGTGACCGAGGCCGCCCTGTTCGAGGCGTTCGGCGGTGTCCGCGGCATGGTCGAGACGGTCGTGCCGGGCCTCCTCTTCGTCGCGATCTTCACGGTCAACAAGAACCTCCACATGTCGGCGCTCGCCGCGCTCGCCGTGTCGCTGGTGCTCGTCGTGATCCGGCTCGCCAGGAGGGACACCGTCAAGCACGCCTTCAGTGGTGTGTTCGGCGTGGCCTTCGGTGTGGTCTTCGCGATGTTCACCGGCAACGCCAAGGACTTCTACCTGCCCGGCATGCTCTACACGCTGGGCCTGGCGCTGGCGTACATCATCACGACCCTCGCCGGTGTGCCCCTGATCGGTCTGATCCTCGGCCCGGTCTTCAAGGAGAACCTCTCCTGGCGCACCCGCAACCCCGGCCGCAAGAAGGCCTATGCCAAGGCGAGTTGGGCCTGGGGCCTGATCCTGCTCGCCAAGTGCGCGATCCTCTTCCCGCTCTACTGGTGGTCCGACACCGCCAAGCTCGGCTGGGTCCTGATCGCCCTGAAGATCCCGCCGTTCCTGCTGGCGGTCTGGCTCACCTGGGTCTTCCTCGCGAAGGCGCCCGCGCCGATCGACGTCTTCGCCGAGATGGAGGCGGAGGAGAAGGCGGAGCAGGAGCGCAAGGCCGCGCTGGCCGCCGAGAGCGGCGAGCAGGCGGGCGGACGGCACCGCCGAGGAGCGTAGACAGCCGCCGTACGACGCGAAAGGGCGCCCTTGGCATCAAGGGCGCCCTTTCGCGCGGGCTCAGCCTTCTTCCCGCCGCACCGACAGCAGCTCCTCCAACTGCTCCTCGCGGGCCTGGGCGGCCACGAAGAGGAGTTCGTCGCCCGGCTCCAAGGAGTCCTCCTTGGACGGGGTCAGCACACGGGTGCCGCGGATGATCGTGACCAGGGAGGTGTCCTCGGGCCACTGGACGTCGCCGACCTGGGTGCCGGCCAGGGCCGACTCCTCGGGCAGGGTCAGCTCGACGAGGTTGGCGTCGCCGTGGCTGAAGCGGAGCAGGCGGACCAGGTCGCCGACGCTCACCGCCTCCTCGACCAGGGCGGACATCAGGCGCGGGGTGGAGACGGCCACGTCCACGCCCCAGGCCTCGTTGAACAGCCACTCGTTCTTCGGATTGTTGACGCGGGCGACGACGCGCGGGACGCCGTACTCCGTCTTGGCGAGCAGCGACACGACCAGGTTGACCTTGTCGTCGCCGGTCGCGGCGATGACGACGTTGCAGCGCTGCAGCGCCGCCTCGTCCAGGGACGTGATCTCGCAGGCGTCGGCCAGCAGCCACTCCGCCTGGGGCACCCGTTCCACCGAGATGGCGGTCGGGGCCTTGTCGATGAGCAGGACCTCGTGGCCGTTCTCCAGCAGTTCGCCCGCGATCGAGCGGCCGACGGCGCCGGCTCCGGCAATGGCGACCCTCATCAGTGACCGCTCTCCTCTTCCGGGCCCTGGGCGAACGCCGCCTCGACCTTCTCGACGTCGTCCGACCGCATCATCACATGCACGAGGTCGCCCTCCTGCAGGACCGTCTGCGAGGTCGGCAGGATCGCCTCGCCCAGGCGGGTCAGGAACGCCACGCGGACGCCCGTCTCCTCCTGCAGCTTGCTGATCTTGTGGCCGACCCACTTCGTGGAGGCGTGCACCTCGGCGAGCTGCACCCCGCCGGTGGGGTCGCGCCACAGCGGCTCGGCACCGGAGGGCAGCAGCCGGCGCAGCATCTGGTCGGCGGTCCAGCGGACCGTGGCCACGGTGGGGATGCCCAGGCGCTGGTAGACCTCGGCGCGGCGGGGGTCGTAGATACGGGCGGCCACGTTCTCCACGCCGAACATCTCGCGGGCCACACGGGCGGAGATGATGTTGGAGTTGTCACCGCTGGAGACGGCGGCAAAGGCGCCGGCCTCCTCGATGCCCGCCTCGCGCAGGGTGTCCTGGTCGAAGCCGACACCGGTGACCCGGCGGCCGCCGAATCCCGGGCCGAGCCGGCGGAAGGCGGTGGGATCCTGGTCGATCACGGCGACCGTGTGGCCCTGTTGCTCCAGGGTCTGGGCGAGAGCGGAGCCCACTCGTCCGCAGCCCATGATGACGATGTGCACGACCGTCCTTCCGATGTCCAAAAGTTACTGCTCAGCATCAGGGTCTCAGACCGACGCCCAAAGCTACACACGGGCGCCGGGGGGTGGGCACCCCCGTGCGCGGGTTCGCCGTGATCACCGTCCGCGATCATGCGCGTCGGCAGCGTCAGCGACCACGCGCACACGCCCGTGGCGGCGTCAGTGTTCCGCGTCGGCGATCACCGGGGGCGGGCGCCGGCGAGTGATGCTGCGCACGCTGCACAGGGTCAGGATTCCGAGGCCGAGCAGGGCGACGGTCGCCCCGATCAGCTCCGCGGTGGCGGGCATGGGTCCTCCGAGGTGCGATGACATGCGGGATCTGCCATCTAGGCACGGGGAGCGCGCGGACCACGGAATCCGCAGTAACGTGCGCCCCTGATTTCACTCGTGAGGCAGATCTGGGACGCCGGGTGGGCGGCTGCCTGTTCGAAGGCCTACGATCCTCTGTCGTGTCCAAACTGACCGACGTGCCCAAACGGATCCTGATCGGGCGCGCACTGCGCAGTGACCGGCTGGGCGAAACGCTCCTGCCGAAGCGCATCGCACTCCCCGTCTTCGCCTCCGACCCGCTGTCCTCCGTCGCCTACGCGCCGGGGGAGGTCCTGCTGGTCCTGTCCATCGCGGGCGTGTCGGCGTACCACTTCAGCCCGTGGATCGCCCTCGCGGTGGTCGTGCTGATGTTCACCGTGGTCGCCTCCTACCGGCAGAACGTGCACGCGTACCCGAGCGGTGGCGGCGACTACGAGGTCGCCACCACGAACCTGGGCGCCAAGGCCGGCCTCACGGTCGCCAGCGCCCTGCTCGTGGACTACGTCATGACCGTCGCCGTCTCCATCGCCTCCGGCATCGAGAACCTCGGCTCCGCGATCCCCTTCGTGGTCGAGCACAAGGTGCTGTGCGCGGTGGTCGTGATCGTGCTGCTCACGCTGATGAACCTGCGCGGCGTGAAGGAGTCCGGCAAGCTCTTCGCGATCCCGACGTACGTGTTCGTCGGCGGCGTCTTCGTCATGATCGCGTGGGGTGCCGTCCGCGGCCTGATCCTCGGTGACACCATGCGCGCGCCGACCGCCGACTTCCACATCAGGGCCGAGCACCAGGGCCTCGCGGGCTTCGCGCTGATCTTCCTGCTGCTGCGCGCCTTCTCCTCCGGCTGTGCCGCGCTGACCGGTGTGGAGGCCATCTCCAACGGCGTCCCGGCCTTCCGCAAGCCCAAGTCGAAGAACGCCGCGACCACCCTCGCGATGATGGGCCTGCTGGCCGTCACCATGTTCTGCGGCATCATCGCCCTCGCCATGACGACCAAGGTCCGCATGGCCGAGAACCCGGCCACGGACCTGATCCACAACGGCCATGCGATCGGCTCCGGCTTCGTCCAGAACCCGGTGATCTCCCAGGTCGCCGAGGCCGTCTTCGGCAAGGGCAGCTTCCTGTTCGTCGTCCTCGCGACGGCGACGGCCCTCGTCCTGTTCCTCGCGGCCAACACGGCGTACAACGGCTTCCCGCTGCTCGGCTCGATCCTCGCCCAGGACCGCTATCTGCCCCGCCAGCTGCACACCCGCGGCGACCGCCTCGCCTTCTCCAACGGCATCGTGCTGCTCGCGGGCGCCGCGGCCCTGCTGACCGTCATCTACGGCGCGGACTCCACGCGCCTGATCCAGCTGTACATCGTCGGCGTGTTCGTGTCCTTCACGCTGAGCCAGACCGGCATGGTCCGGCACTGGAACCGGCATCTGAGAGTCGAGAAGGACCAGGCCAAGCGCCGCCACATGCTGCGCTCCCGCGCGATCAACGCGTTCGGCGCCTTCCTGACCGGCCTTGTTCTGGTCGTGGTGCTGGTCACCAAGTTCACGCACGGCGCCTGGGTGGCCGTGCTCGGCATGGGCATCTTCTACGCGACGATGACCGGGATCCGTAAGCACTACGACCGCGTCGCCGAGGAACTCACCGCTCCGGACGACCCGGCCGATGAGATGGTCCGCCCGTCGCGGGTCCACTCGGTGGTGCTGATCTCCAAGATCCACCGCCCCACCCTCCGTGCCCTGGCCTACGCCAAGCTGATGCGCTCGGACACGCTGGAGGCCCTGACGGTCAACGTCGACCCGGCGGAGACCAAGGCGCTGCGCGAGGAATGGGAGCGGCGCGGCATAGACGTACCGCTGAAGGTCCTGGACTCGCCGTACCGCGAGATCACCCGCCCGGTGATCGAATACGTCAAGAGCCTGCGCAAGGAGTCCCCGCGCGACGCGGTCTCGGTGATCATCCCGGAGTACGTGGTCGGCCACTGGTACGAGCACCTGCTGCACAACCAGAGCGCCCTGCGCCTGAAGGGCCGTCTGCTGTTCACGCCCGGCGTGATGGTCACCTCCGTGCCCTACCAGCTGGCGTCCTCCGAAGCCGCGAAGGTGCGGGCCCGCAGGCGGCAGGAGTGGAGCGCGCCGGGTGCGGTGCGACGCGGTCCGGCGGCGGAGCGGCCGAAGGAGCCGTCGCCGGTCAAGGACTGAGCCCGGACCGCCCGTGGTGAGCGGCCGGACGGCAGCCACGTAAACTGGTGGGCTGTTGTCCGGCCGTTTCCCGTTCTCGATCTGGAGTCACCCCCGCCATGCAGGCAGAACCGAAGAAGTCGCTGGTCGGGGAGGAGTACGAGGTCGAGATCGGCCCCGTCGCCCACGGCGGTCACTGCATCGCCCGTACGTCCGAGGGGCAGGTGCTGTTCGTCCGGCACGCGCTGCCCGGCGAGCGGGTGGTGGCCCGGGTGACCGAGGGCGAGGAGGGAGCGCGCTTCCTGCGCGCGGACGCCGTACGCATCCTGGCGGCGTCCAAGGACCGCATCGAGGCCCCCTGCCCCTTCGCCGGCCCCGGCCGCTGCGGCGGCTGCGACTGGCAGCACGCCAAGCCGGGTGCCCAGCGCCGCCTCAAGGGCGAGGTGATCGCCGAGCAGCTCAAGCGCCTCGCGGGCCTCACGCCCGAGGAGGCCGGCTGGGACGGCACGGTGGTGCCGGCCGAGGGCGACAAGCTGCCCGCGGGTCAGGTCCCGCAGTGGCGCACGCGGGTGCAGTACGCCGTCGACGCCGAGGGGCACGCGGGCCTGCGCCGTCACCGTTCGCACGAGGTCGAGCGCATCGACCACTGCATGATCGCGGCGGAGGGCGTCAGCGAGCTGGGCATCGAGCGGCGGGACTGGACCGGCATGGAGTCGGTGGAGGCGATCGCGGCGACGGGCTCGCAGGACCGCCAGGTGATCCTGACCCCGCGCCCGGGCGCCCGGCTCCCGCTGGTCGAACTGGACAAGCCGGTGTCGGTCCTGAGGGTCGACGAGAAGTCCGGCGGGGTGCACCGTGTCCACGGCCGCCCCTTCGTCCGCGAACGCGCCGACGGCCGTACGCACCGGGTCGGCGGCGGCGGTTTCTGGCAGGTCCATCCGAAGGCCGCGGACACCCTGGTGACGGCGGTCATGCAGGGCCTGCTGCCCCGCAAGGGCGAGATGGCACTGGACCTCTACTGCGGAGTGGGGTTGTTCGCGGGGGCGTTGGCCGACCGCCTCGGTGAGCAGGGCGCGGTCCTCGGCATCGAGTCCGGCAAGCGGGCGGTGGAGGACGCCCGGCACAACCTCGCCGACTTCCCCCGGGTCCGCATCGAACAGGGCAAGGTCGAGTCGGTCCTGCCGCGCACGGGCATCACCGAGGTCGACCTGATCGTCCTGGACCCACCCCGCGCCGGCGCCGGCCGCCAGACGGTCTCCCACCTCACCTCCCTGGGCGCCCGCCGCATCGCCTACGTCGCCTGCGACCCCGCCGCGCTGGCACGTGACCTGGCGTACTTCAGGGAGGGCGGGTACCGGGTGCGGACGCTTCGGGCGTTCGATCTGTTTCCCATGACGCATCACGTGGAGTGCGTGGCGATCCTTGAGCCTGCTGCAAAGGGCCTCTGACCTGCTGTTTTCTTGATTTCCCAGGATCCGGGCCGGTCGCGTCGACATGTTTCGGTGGGCGCATGACGTGAAGCAGGTCGCAAGCCGGAGGTACGCCCCTGACCTGCGGCTTCGATCAGTGACGAGGAAAGTGGGCGCGTGGTGCTCCCGGCCTTCGCAGGGTCCGCGCCAGGCAGTGCCGACGCTCATGTGACGCTCGCTCTGATGGTGCGTCAGGTTGTGGGTGAGGGGGTGGACTGTGCGGTTCGTGCGTCGAGTCGGGCGGCGACCGGACCAGAGCCGGCCACGCTGATGAGAGACTCCGGGCCTCCGAGTGCGGCATCGCCGAGGCGGTGCTCTCCGATCAGAGCGCTGACGAGGCCCTTTTCACCGCTTGCCCCGCTACCCAGGCGTACTGACGGCACGGCGCCAGCGAGTGGTCGCGTTCGGTGTTGCTGGTGAACACCTGGCGGTAGGCCCATTCCGTTTGCAGAGTGGGGTTGAAGCGTTCGACCTTGCCGTTTGTCCAGGGGCAGTGCGGGCGGATGAACCCGTGCTCGGCGCCCAGGTCGGCTACAGCCTGGCGGAAGGCAGTGCTCTTGGGGTAGGTCCAGGCATTGTCGGTGATGCTCTCATCGGCATCGATCTCGGCATAGGCCCGGCGGGAGTGATCATCGACAGCCCCATGTACGTAGTCGTAGCCGATCCGGGCCTGCTTTTGCGCGTACGTTTCCCGGCTTCCCGGCCATGGGCTCGCCATCCTTCGCCGTCCGGGCTCCGTCCGATCTTCTTGACGTCGTGGACGAGGTCGCCGGACCGGTCGCGTACGTAGCGGGCATGACTGCGGCGTTCGGCACGGATGGGGTGTCCGCTCAGCGGGTCGCAGGATGCCAGGTGCGGGATCTCATGGCGGCGCAGGATGCGAGTGACGGTCTGTGCGGGGACGCCGGTGTCCGCGGCGAGGCAGCCTGGCCCCCGGTGATCGCGCCGCGCGTCGAGCACCGTGGCCCCGACGTGCTCGGCAGTACGCCTCAGGCAGGTGCGGGGGCCGGCTGGATCGGTCGTGCAGGCCGTCCCATCCCTCGGCCCGGGAACGCGCCTCCCATCGGTGTGCGCACTGGTGCGACGCTCCCAGCTCCTTGGACAGGCATCTCCACTACGCCCGGAGGTCTTCTCTTGATCAACTATCGACGCGAGTCACCAACCTCTTGGCCACGGTTCCGGGCGCTCAGTTCCGCTTGGGGCGCTGTGCCGCGACGGCCACGAAAGCGGTAGCGAGCATCCAGGCCAGGCCGCGATCACAACCTGCGTCGTGAGGCGGAGCTGCCGATGCCCAGGGCGTCGCTCAGCGGTACACCCAGCAGGGCGTTCCCGGGAGGCCGCCGGGGGATGACGGGGTGCGGATGCATCGCGGCGGTCTGTCGTACCGCCGCCCAGGTGGTGCCGAGTGTGCGTAGCCGGCCGGTGTCCATCGTGTCCTGCAGCCGGGAGAGGAGGAGGTCTTCCTCGCCCCTGATGTCCTGCCGTATCAGCGCGAAGGCCCGCTGCACCCTTTCCTCCCGCCCGGGATCGCTGGCACGAAGGCGTTCGATGTCCGCGACGACATCGTTGATCTGCTGATGTTCTTCCTCGACCGGGTCGTCAGTTCCTCGCCATCCGGTACTGAGGCTCGTACGGCGGGCCACAGCACCGTCTCTCCCGCGAAGGCATGGCTGAAGACCAGCTCATACGCTCGGCGCGCCCCCAATGCTTCCCGAAACGTTACCCTCCGGCTGGGTCAATATCTGTGCCCGCGAGCTGAGATTTCAACGGAAGAGGCAGACAGATTCTCTATCGCATTAAGTGGAGCGGGATTCTTCACCGTACACAGGCCGCTGCGGCGTGCTACTGTCGATGTCAGTTGCAGTTGTGGTTCCCAATACTTCAAGTGCCCTCCGGTCGGCATCTGTGCCACTGGAAGCGCTTGTTATCCGGTTCTTTTTCCGGGCGGGGTGATCATCGCGGCGACACGGGGACCGCGCAGTGCGGATCCCGATGCACTGCCCCAAAGGAGAAATGACATGGCTGTTGGTACCGTGAAGTGGTTCAACGCGGAAAAGGGCTTCGGCTTCATCGAGCAGGACGGCGGCGGCGCTGATGTGTTCGCCCACTACTCGAACATTGCCGCCCAGGGCTTCCGCGAACTGCTGGAGGGCCAGAAGGTGACCTTCGACATCGCGCAGGGCCAGAAGGGCCCGACGGCCGAGAACATCGTTCCCGCCTGACGCTGACTGTCGCGTACTTGTAGCTGGGGCCCGCGTCCTTCGGGGTGCGGGCCTCAGCTACTCGCATTTTCCCGCAGTGGTTTCGCCTGCGGACGACAACCAGGAAACCCGTAGGCTCAGCGCGGTGGACTCCCGAACATTGCGTCCGCTTCGCGCCACTCATTCCATCTCCTGTGCCCGCATGGATTTTTCGTCGGGCAGATTCGCTTTCGCATTCCACCGGTCCATTCTTGCAATTCTCTGTGCTGCTGATCGCTGCGGGAATTCCCTGATATGTGCCGCATCGAGGAAGGTTCCGCATGAACCGCACACGCACGAACGACCGCTTCACCCGCACCCGTAACGGCAGTGCCGAATCCGGAAGGGGTGGCAGCAGCCGATTCGGTTCGTCGGCCAGGAGCCGCTCCGCCGGGTCGAGCCGTTCCGGTGGTTACGGCCGCCGGCCCGCCGCGGTCCAGGGGGAGTTCGCGCTGCCCAGGACGATCACTCCCGCGCTCCCCGCCGTGGAGGGCTTCGCCGATCTCGACATGCCCGGGGCGCTGCTCGGCGCGCTCAGCTCGCAAGGCGTGACCGTACCCTTCCCGATCCAGGCCGCGACCTTGCCGAATTCCCTCGCCGGCCGCGACGTACTGGGCCGTGGCCGCACCGGCTCCGGCAAGACCCTCGCATTCGGGCTGGCGTTGCTGGCCCGTACGGCCGGGCAGCGCGCCGAGGCCAGGCAGCCGCTGGGGCTGATCCTCGTACCCACGCGTGAGCTGGCGCAGCAGGTCACCGACGCGCTCGCCCCGTACGCCCGCTCCGTGAGGCTGCGGCTGGCCACGGTGGTGGGCGGAATGCCGATCGGCCGGCAGGCGAGCGCGCTGCGCGGTGGCGCCGAGGTCGTCGTCGCCACACCGGGACGCCTCAAAGATCTCATCGACCGCGGCGACTGCCGGCTGAACCAGGTTTCCATCACCGTCCTCGACGAGGCCGACCAGATGGCCGACATGGGCTTCATGCCGCAGGTCACCGCCCTTCTCGACCAGGTCCGCCCCGAAGGCCAGCGCATGCTGTTCTCCGCCACTCTCGACCGCAACGTCGACCTGCTCGTGCGCCGCTACCTCAGCGACCCCGTCGTGCACTCCGTCGACCCCTCGGCCGGCGCGGTCACGACGATGGAGCACCACGTGCTCCACGTTCACGGCGCGGACAAGCACACGGCAACCACCCAGATCGCCGCACGCGACGGCCGCGTGATCATGTTCCTCGACACCAAGCACGCCGTCGACGGCCTCACCGAGCACCTCCTGAACAGCGGGGTACGGGCCGCCGCCCTGCACGGCGGGAAGTCACAGCCACAGCGCACCCGCACGCTGGCACAGTTCAAGACCGGACACGTCAACGTGCTGGTAGCGACCAACGTCGCGGCGCGCGGCATCCACGTCGACAACCTCGACCTCGTCGTCAATGTCGACCCGCCGACCGACCACAAGGACTACCTCCACCGCGGCGGCCGTACCGCCCGCGCAGGAGAGTCCGGCAGCGTCGTCACCCTGGTCACCCCCAACCAGCGCCGCAGCATGACCCGCCTCATGGCAGCGGCCGGCATCGTCCCGCAGACCACCCAGGTCCGCGTCGGCGAAGAGGCCCTGCACCGCATCACCGGCGCCCAGGCCCCCTCCGGCATCCCGGTCGTCATCACCGCACCGGTGGTCGAACGCCCCAAGAAGCGCGTCGCCACCTCACGCGGCCGACGCCGCCACGTCTCGGCGGCCCGCCGCGCGCCCGTACGGCAGTCCACCGCCGGTGCGGCGGCATAGAACCTTGTGATCAGGAAGCCGGCCCAACTCCGCAGGAGGCACCCTTTGACGCTGGACCATTCGCAGTTCCGCCCGGCGAGCGCCCACCCCGCGCACAGCACGGTGGCCGACACCATGGACGCGGCCGGACCGCAGGTCTGGGAGGACATGACCGTGGAGGTGGCACTGTCCGTGATGGCCGCCGCCCGTACAGGTCATCTGGTCGTCTGCGACGAGGACGGTATGGGCACCGGCCTGGTCACCCGGGACCGGCTCACGGCCGTTCGTGACGGTTCCGGATACACGGACCGGATCCGCCTGCGTGACATCGCCGACGTCATCGGGCCCTTCGCCGCGCCGCTGGCCCCGAGGGCCGAAGCCGAGCGTGCGATGCGCCGCCGCCGGCTCGGGGCCCCGCCCGTGGTCGACGGACACGGCAACGCTCTGGGCGTCGTCGCCCTCTCCCGCTGAACCGCCCTCACCCCTACCCGGCCCTCGTCTTCTCTTCTCCCTGGAGGCATCATGCGCTGTGTCATCGCCCGCTTCCCGTTCGACCTGACGAAGAGCGGCGTGGTGGAATCGATGAAGGGCGTCACACCTGAGCCGGTCACCGGTGAGTTCGTCATCATCGGACGACGCCACTACCCCGCCAAGCAGGTCGGCCAGGTCGTCACCCGCCAGGACCGCCGCGATTTCAGCACCGGCGAAGTCCTCAGGGCCATGACCCAACTCGGTTTCACCTGCCGCACCCGCCCTACCGCCGCATCTGCGCCCCTGGCCGGCCCGTACGAGTCGGCTTCCGCAGCGCTCGGCACTCCCCGTGTCCGCCTGACTTACGGACAGGTGTGAGCCGAACAGAGCAGTGAGGCCCCACCGGCGTGGGCGAATACCAGGGGTCGCAGCAACACCGCGGTGAGTTGATCAAGCCGCGAGCAGTTTGGCCAGACGCTCGGCTGGGGTCTCCCAGCCGAGCCTTTTACGTGGGCGGCTGTTGAGTTCGGTGGCGACTGCGTCCAGGGCCTCGCGGGTGTGGCGGGACAGGTCGGTGCCCTGGGGGTGCCTCTGTGTTTGTCAAGGTGTCTGGTGCGGTGGCGTAGGCTCGGTTTCGGCGGGTCCGGGAAGTGACTTGTCCGAAGAGTCGGCCGTCGG
>NZ_JBFAWF010000021.1:0-163113 GCF_040680195.1 Streptomyces sp. NPDC052109
AGTCCCAGAA
Source organism: Streptomyces sp. NPDC052109 (assembly GCF_040680195.1). Taxonomy (NCBI): domain Bacteria; kingdom Bacillati; phylum Actinomycetota; class Actinomycetes; order Kitasatosporales; family Streptomycetaceae; genus Streptomyces; species Streptomyces sp. NPDC052109. Next base: position 11 of record NZ_JBFAWF010000021.1, read on the forward strand.
CTCGAACATGTTGTCCGGGTCGATGCCGAACTCGGTGACCTTCTCCGCGTTCGTGGACAGCGCCACGAAGTGCTTGGCGACCGCCTTCTCGTCGCCGTCGAAGGCCTTGAGCAGCCAGGAACGCGCCGAGGTGGCGTTGGTGATCGTCTCGATCGTGGTGAACGTCTTGGACGCGACGATGAACAGGGTCTCCGCCGGGTCCAGGTCACGGGTGGCCTCGTGCAGGTCGGCGCCGTCCACGTTCGACACGAACCGGAACGTCAACTCCCGTGCGGTGTACGGGCGCAGCACCTCGTAGGCCATCGCGGGACCGAGGTCGGAGCCGCCGATGCCGATGTTGACGACGTTCCTGATCCGCTTGCCGGTGTGGCCGAGCCACTCGCCGGAGCGGACCTGATCGGCGAAGCGGGCCATCTTGTCCAGCACCGCGTGCACCTTCGGGACCACGTTCTCGCCGTCGACCTCGATCACCGCGTCCCGGGCGGCACGCAGCGCGGTGTGCAGCACGGCCCGCTTCTCGGTGACGTTGATCCTCTCGCCGCGGAACATGGCGTCGCGCAGCGCGAACACGCCGGTGGCGGTGGCGAGTTCCTGGAGCAGGGCCAGGGTCTCGTCGGTGATCAGGTGCTTGCTGTAGTCGATGTACAGGTCGCCGACCCGCACGACGTACCGCTCGGCGCGGCCGGGGTCCGCCGCGAACAGCTCGCGCAGATGCGGCCGCCCCTCGGCGCGGTGGTCCGCGAGGGCCGTCCACTCGGGCCGGTTGATGAGCTTCACAGACTCGGACTGAGCCATCTCAGGCGTTCTCCTTGGCGGCCTCGCCCTTCAGGGCGATGGCGTACATCTCGTCGGCGTCGAGGCGGCGCAGCTCCTCGGCGATGAGTTCGGAGGTGGAGCGGACCTTCAGCGCCAGGGTGCGCGGCGGCTGGCCCGGCAGGGTCAGGGTCGCGAGCGGGCCCTCGGGGCGGTCGATGACGATCTCGCCGTTCGCGGTGCCGAGGCGTACGGCCGTGACGACCGGACCCGCGGTGACCACGCGGTCCACGTTCACGTGCAGCCGCGCCTCCAGCCAGCGGGCCAGCAGCTCGGCGCTGGGGTTGTCCGCCTCGGCCTCGACGGCCGCCGAGGTCACCTTCACCCGGGCCTGGTCCAGGGCGGCGGCCAGCATGGACCGCCACAGCGTGAGGCGGGTCCAGGCGAGGTCGGTGTCGCCGGGAGCGTAGTTGCGGGCCCGGGTCTGCAGGACCTCCATCGGCTGCAGGGCCGCGTACAGGTCCGTGATGCGCCGCTGGGCCAGCGCGCCGAGCGGGTCCTTCGACGGGGCGTCGGGCGCCTCCACCGGCCACCACACGACGACGGGCGCGTCCGGCAGCAGCAGCGGCAGGACGACCGAGTTGGCGTGGTCGGACACCTCGCCGTAGGTGCGCAGCACGACCGTCTCGCCCGTGCCGGCCTCGGAGCCGACCCGGACCTCGGCGTCGAGCCGGGAGTGGGTGCGGTCGCGCAGGGTGCGGGCGTGCCGCTTGATGACGACCAGGGTCCGCGAGGGGTGCTCGTGCGAGGCCTCCTCGGCGGCCTTGATCGAGTCGTAGGCGTTCTCCTCGTCCGTGACGATGACCATCGTCAGGACCATGCCCACGGCCGGGGTGCCGATGGCGCGGCGGCCCTGAACCAGCGCCTTGTTGATCTTGCTTGCCGTGGTGTCGGTCAGGTCGATCTTCATGGCCTGCGCCAGCTCCGTCCGTCTCGTGCGAGCATCTCGTCCGCTTCACTCGGTCCCCAGCTGCCCGACGCGTACTGCGCCGGCCTGCCGTGCGCCGCCCAGTACCCCTCGATCGGGTCGAGGATCTTCCAGGACTCTTCCACTTCCTGGTGACGGGGGAACAAATTCGCGTCGCCGAGCAGCACGTCCAGGATGAGCCGCTCGTACGCCTCCGGGCTCGACTCGGTGAACGACTCGCCGTAGGCGAAGTCCATCGACACGTCCCGGATCTCCATCGAGGTGCCCGGCACCTTCGACCCGAACCGCACGGTCATGCCCTCGTCGGGCTGGACCCGGATCACGATCGCGTTCTGGCCGAGTTCCTCGGTCGCGGTGGAGTCGAAGGGGGAGTGCGGGGCCCGCTTGAAGACCACCGCGATCTCGGTGACCCGGCGGCCGAGCCGCTTGCCGGTGCGCAGGTAGAAGGGGACGCCCGCCCAGCGGCGGTTGTCGATGCCCAGCTTGACCGCGGCGAAGGTGTCGGTCTTCGACTTGGGGTCGATGCCGTCCTCCTGGAGGTAGCCGACGACCTTCTCGCCGCCCTGCCACGCCGCCGTGTACTGGCCGCGCACGGTGTGCGCACCGAGGTCCTCCGGCAGCCGCACCGACTTCAGCACCTTCAGCTTCTCGGTGAGCAGCGCCTCCGCGTCGAACGCGATCGGCTCCTCCATGGCGGTCAGCGCCATCAGCTGCAGCAGGTGGTTCTGGATGACGTCACGGGCGGCGCCGATGCCGTCGTAGTACCCGGCGCGGCCGCCGATGCCGATGTCCTCGGCCATCGTGATCTGTACGTGGTCGACGTAGGAGCGGTTCCAGATCGGCTCGTACATCTGGTTGGCGAAGCGCAGCGCCAGGATGTTCTGGACGGTCTCCTTGCCGAGGTAGTGGTCGATGCGGAACACCTGGTCCGGCTCGAACACCTCGTGCACGATCGCGTTCAGCTCGCGGGCGCTGGCCAGGTCGTGGCCGAACGGCTTCTCGATGACCGCGCGCCGCCAGGAGCCCTGCGGGGGACTCGCCAGGCCGTGCTTCTTCAGCTGCTGCACGACCTTCGGGAAGAACTTCGGCGGCACCGACAGGTAGAAGGCGAAGTTGCCGCCGGTGCCGCGGGAGGCGTCCAGCTCCTCGACGGCGTCCTTCAGCTGCTTGAACGCGGTGTCGTCGTCGAAGTCGCCGGGGATGAACCGCATGCCCTCGGCGAGCTGCTGCCACACCTCCTCACGGAACGGGGTGCGGGCGTGCTCACGCACGGAGTCGTGCACCACCTGCGCGAAGTCCTGGTCCTCCCACTCGCGGCGGGCGAACCCGACGAGGGAGAAGCCCGGCGGCAGCAGACCGCGGTTGGCGAGGTCGTAGACCGCCGGCATCAGCTTCTTGCGGGACAGGTCACCGGTCACACCGAAGATGACCAGCCCGGACGGGCCAGCGATCCGGGGGAGCCGGCGGTCGCGGGCGTCCCGCAGCGGGTTCTCCCAGTCGGCGGCCGGGGCCACCGGCACGGTCACCTCCGCCGGCGCCTGGGCGGCGGGTGTGTTCTCGGTCATCGGGCGTCAACTCCCTTGCTCGTCAGGGACTTCGCTACGGCGTCCAGCAGCTCCTGCCAGGCCGCCTCGAACTTGGCGACGCCCTCGTCCTCCAGTTGCTGGACGACCTCGTCGTAGGAGATGCCGAGCCGCTGGGCGGCGGCCAGGTCGGCGCGGGCCCGGTCGTAGCCGCCGGTCACGGTGTCGCCGGTGATCTCGCCGTGGTCGGCGACGGCGTTCAGGGTGGCCTCGGGCATCGTGTTGACGGTGCCCGGCGCGACGAGCTCGTCCACGTACAGGGTGTCCTTGTACGCGGGGTCCTTCACACCGGTGGACGCCCACAGCGGACGCTGCTTGTTCGCCTTGTCCCCGGCGAGCGCCAGCCAGCGGTCGGAGCCGAAGACGTCCTCGTACGCCTCGTAGGCGAGGCGGGCGTTGGCGAGGGCCGCGCGGCCCTTGAGGGCGAGGGCCTCGTCGGTGCCCAGCGCGGTCAGCCGCTTGTCGATCTCGGAGTCCACGCGGGAGACGAAGAAGGACGCCACCGAGTGGATGGTGGAGAGGTCGATGCCGCGCTCGCGGGCCTTCTCCAGGCCGGCCAGGTAGGCGGCCATGACCTCCCGGTAGCGCTCCAGGGAGAAGATCAGGGTCACGTTGACGCTGATGCCGAGACCGATGACCTCGGTGATCGCCGGCAGGCCCGCCTTCGTCGCCGGGATCTTGATCATCACATTGGGGCGGTCGACCAGCCAGGCGAGCTGCTTGGCCTCGGCGACGGTGGCCTCGGTGTGGTGGGCCAGGCGCGGGTCGACCTCGATGGAGACCCGTCCGTCCCGGCCGGCGGAGGCGTCGTACACGTCACGCAGGATGTCGGCGGCGTCCCGCACGTCGGCGGTGGTCATCATCCGTACGGCCTCGTCCACCGTCACGCCCCGTACGGCGAGGTCCGTGAGCTGCTCCTCGTAACCCTCGCCGGAGCCGATGGCGGCCTGGAAGATCGACGGGTTCGTGGTGACACCGACGGCGCTTCCGCTCGCCACCAGCTCGGCGAGGCTGCCCGAGGTGATCCGCTTGCGGGACAGGTCGTCCAGCCAGATCGACACGCCCTCGTCGGCGAGGCGCTTGAGGGCTCCCGGGGTGGCGATTGCTTCGGTCACAGTGATCATCTTTCTATCGGGAAGGTATCGCGTCGGTGTCAGGCGCGCGCGGCGGCGAGCGACTCGCGGGCCGCCGCGGCGACGTTCTCGGGGGTGAAGCCGAACTCGGCGAACAGGGTGGTGGCGTCCGCGGAGGCGCCGAAGTGCTCGAGGGAGACGATCCGGCCGGCGTCGCCCACGTACCGGTACCAGGTCAGACCGATCCCGGCCTCGACGGCCACCCGGGCCTTCACGGCCGGCGGCAGCACCCGCTCGCGGTACTCGCGGGGCTGCTCCTCGAACCACTCCACGGACGGCATCGACACCACGCGCGTGCCGATCCCCTCGGCCTCCAGCAGCTCCCGCGCGGCCACCGCCAGCTGTACCTCGGAGCCCGTCGCGATGACGATCACCTCCGGGACCTCGGTCGAGGACTCGCGCAGCACATAGCCGCCCTTGGCCGCGTCCTCGTTCGGCGCGTACACCGGCACGCCCTGGCGGGTGAGCGCGAGCCCGTGCGGGGCGGGGTTCACGGCGTGCCTCTTCAGGATCTCGGCCCAGGCGATCGCGGTCTCGTTGGCGTCGGCCGGGCGGACGACGTTCAGGCCGGGGATCGCGCGCAGCGAGGCCAGGTGCTCGACCGGCTGGTGGGTCGGGCCGTCCTCGCCGAGGCCGACGGAGTCGTGCGTCCACACGTACGTCACCGGCAGCTGCATCAGCGCCGACATGCGCACCGCGTTGCGCATGTAGTCGGAGAACACCAGGAAGGTGCCGCCGTAGACGCGCGTGTTGCCGTGCAGGGCGATGCCGTTCATCTCCGCGGCCATGGAGAACTCGCGGATGCCGAAGTGGACGGTGCGGCCGTACGGGTCGGCCTCGGGCAGCGGGTTGTCCTGGGGCAGGAAGGAGCTGCTCGCGTCGATGGTGGTGTTGTTCGAGCCGGCCAGGTCGGCGGAGCCGCCCCACAGCTCGGGGATCACCGGGCCGAGCGCCTGCAGCACCTTGCCGGAGGCGGCACGGGTGGCGACCGACCTGCCCTCCTCGAAGACGGGGACGCTCTGTTCCCAGCCCTCGGGCAGCTCGCCCTTGCTGATCCGGTCGAACAGCTCGGCGCGCTCCGGCTGGGCCGCGCGCCACTCGGCGATCCGCTTGTCCCAGGCCGCGTGTGCCTCGGCGCCCCGGTCCAGGGCCCGCCGGCTGTGCTCGAGCACGTCGTCCTCGACCTGGAACGTCCGCTCCGGGTCGAAGCCGAGGACGCGCTTGGTGGCGGCGATCTCCGTCTCGCCGAGCGCGGAGCCGTGGGAGGCCTCGGTGTTCCGGGCGTTCGGGGCGGGCCAGGCGATGATCGTGCGCATGGCGATGATCGAGGGCCGCCCGGTCTCGGCCTGCGCGGCCTTCAGCGCCGCGTACAGGGCCGGGACGTCGATGTCGCCGTCGGCCGTGGGCTCGATGCGCTGGGTGTGCCAGCCGTAGGCCTCGTACCGCTTCAGCACGTCCTCGGAGAAGGCGGTCGCGGTGTCACCCTCGATGGAGATGTGGTTGTCGTCGTAAAGGAAGACCAGGTTGCCGAGCTTCTGATGGCCGGCCAGCGAGGAGGCCTCGGCGGAGACGCCTTCCTCCAGATCGCCGTCGGAGACGATCGCCCAGACGGTGTGGTCGAACGGGGAGGTGCCCTCGGGAGCCTCCGGGTCGAACAGGCCGCGCTCGTAGCGGGCGGCCATCGCCATGCCCACCGCGTTGGCGACGCCCTGGCCGAGCGGACCGGTGGTGGTCTCGACGCCGGCGGTGTGGCCGTACTCGGGGTGGCCGGGGGTCTTGGAACCCTGGGTCCGGAACGCCTTCAGATCGTCCAGCTCGAGCTCGTACCCGGACAGGAACAGCTGCGTGTACAGGGTCAGCGAGGTGTGGCCGGGGGAGAGGACGAAGCGGTCGCGGCCGGCCCACTCCGGGTCGGCCGGATCATGCCGCATCACCTTCTGAAAGATCGTGTACGCGGCAGGTGCCAGGCTCATCGCCGTCCCGGGGTGGCCGTTGCCCACCTTCTGGACCGCGTCGGCCGCGAGCAGACGGGCGGTGTCCACGGCACGCCGGTCGAGGTGGGTCCACTCGAAGCCATCGGAAGTCTGCGTGGTCATCTTCAAGAAGTCCTCGTTCAGTGCGGGATTGCTGGCCTGACGCGTTCAAACTTAAAAGTCTGACTTTTTCCAAGGAAGGTCGGGGTGTGTCAGCCTGTGGTGAATCTGGGACAGCGATCATGCGACAGGGACGGCACGAAAAGGACATGGCTGACAGAGCACCCCAAGCCGACGGCGAGGGTACGGACCGCGAGCGGACCGCGGACGGCGACGGCATCAGAACCTTCCCCTTCCCGACCGAGCTGGCCGTCGGCGGCGTCGGTATGCAGGTCGGCCCCATGGGGGCCGATCACACCTGGCACGACGCCCCTCTGCACCGCGTCCACCGCATCGACTTCCACGTCGTCATGCTCGTCACCGGCGAGCCCGTGCGGCACATGATCGACTTCGCCGAGTACGAGGCCGGCCCCGGCGACCTGCTGTGGATCCGCCCCGGACAGGTCCACCGCTTCTCCCGCGAGGCCGTGTACCGCGGAACCGTGCTGACCATGCAGCCCGGCTTTCTGCCGCGTGCCACCGTCGAGGCCACGGGCCTGTACCGCTACGACCTCCCGCCCCTGCTGCACCCCGACCCGGTCCGGTTCGCCGCCCTCCAGGCCGCGCTCGACCAGCTGAGGCGCGAGTACGAGGACACCGCCACGCTCCCGCTCAGCCTGCACACCGCCGTCCTCAGGCACACCCTCACCGCGTTCCTGCTGCGCCTCGCCCACCTCGCGGCCAGCTCCGCGGAGGCCACGCGGCAGCGGACGGACAGCACCTTCACCCGCTTCCGGGACGCCGTCGAACACGGTTTCGCCACCAATCACAGCGTCAGCGCCTACGCCGACGCGCTCGGTTACTCGCGCCGCACCCTCGTACGCGCCGTCCGCGCCGCCACCGGCGAGACCCCCAAGGGCTTCATCGACAAACGCGTGATCCTGGAGGCCAAGCGCCTCCTCGCCCACACCGACCTGCCGATCGGCCGCGTCGGGGTGGCCGTCGGCTTCCCCGACGCGGCGAACTTCACCAAGTTCTTCCATCTGCACACCGGTCAGACACCGGCCGCCTTCCGGGCCGAACTGCGCTGAACGGCAGGGGCCGGCGAGTCACGGCATCCGGCGCATCAGCGTGTCCGCGCCCGGGTCAGCGCCGCCATCCGCTCCCGAAGTTCGGCCATCCTGCGCGCGCCCACCGGCAGCGCTCGGCGCAGGCCTCTGTGCAGGCGAACACCTCGTGCGGTCGCGGTCCAGGTGGCGCACGAAGGACCACACGCTCTCCACGGTGAACCCGTCGGCGAGCAGATCGCGTACGTTGCGGACCCGGGTGCCCGTTTCCGGGCCGTACAGCCGGTACCCGGCCGCGGTCCGTCTTCCCCGCGCCCCGGCCGCGCACCAGGTCCGCCTCCGCGCCCGGCGCGCTCTGCGGGCCGTCGACCACCGTTTCCTCGTACACGGTCGATCCGTCGCGCAGCTGTTCCCCGAACTCGGCCACCCCCTCGAGGTGGTCGTGGACCGTCAAACCGCGGAGGGTGCCGGAGCAGCGCACCGCGGACGGCGATGCGGCCGTGGACGCTCATCACCTCGACGGCGGCCCGCGGTTGCTCGCCGCCCCCACGGTCGGAGTACACGTCGATCCCGTCGGGCGCGGCCTGGCGCAACCGGTCGGCGACGGGCCCGTGCGGTGGATCGAAGGCCGCGTCGAAGCCGAGTCACCCGGTCACGTGGGCCGTCTTCGCCGCCGAGCCGGCGCTGCCGACGGCCCTCCCCGCGCCCTTCAGCCGGGCGATCTGCCCGCCGGCCCGCCGGTCGCCCCGGTCGGCCAGCCGGAGACGAACACCGCGTCGCCCGGCCGCAGTCGCGCCACCTCCATGAGCCTGACGTAGGTCACGAGATGGAAGCCGAGGCAGGGACGGGCGGGATACGGGTCCCGGTCCGCCCGGCGGAACGTCCCGGCCTCCGCGACCGCGTACTCCCGCCGGCCCAGCCGGCGGACCACCCGTTCACGGGGGGGGGAGCGGGCGGGATGCGCGGAGCGGATCACCTCTCCGGCCGCGTCCCCGTTCCGGCGACGCCAGGGGCTGACCCGTACGTGAAGGTCAACCCCGGCGCCGGTGATCAGTGGCCGAAGTCGAACCAGTTGACGTTCACGAAATCGGCCGGCTGACCGCTGGTGAAGGTCAGATACACGTCGTGCGTGCCGGTGACCGAGCCGATGTTGGAGGGGATCGTCCGCCAGGACTGCCAGCCCCCGGTGTTGCCGACGGCGAAGCTGCCGACGGGCGTGCTGCTACGGCTGTCCAGCCGCACCTCGACCAGTCCGCTGACGCCGTCGGCCGCGCCGCTCGCCACCCGCGCGTAGAACTGGGTGGCCGCCGTGGAGCCGAAGTTCACGCCCTTGTACAGCGCCCAGTCGCCGTTCGCGATCCAGCCGATGTCCTGGCCGCCGCCGGTGTCCGTGGTGGTCTCGGTGCTGATGCCGGACTGGCTGTCGTAGGACTCGGCCTGGACGGCGCTGTAGGCGTCGCGGTTGCCGGTCGGCGGGGGAGTGGTGCCGCCGCCGCTGCCCGAGGACTGCAGGACCTGCACGTAGTCGACGACCATCGGGTGGCCGGGCTCCGTGGCGCTGGTCGGGCCGCCGCCGAACGCCGCGGGGAAGCCGCCGCCCATCGCCACGTTGAGAATGACGAAGAAGCCGTGGTTCGTGGCGTTGGCCCAGGTCGTGGCGTCCATCTGGTTCGCCGTGACGGTCTGGTAGTTGACGCCGTCGACGTAGAACCGGATCGCCTCCGGGGTCACCGAGCGGTCCCACTCCATGGTGTAGGTGTGGAAGCCCGACTGGCAGGCGGTGCCCGGGCACGCCGTCGAGTTGCCGAGGCCCGTGGTCTCGTTGCAGGGGCCGCCCGGGTTGGTGCCGCAGTGCATGGTGGCCCACGTCTTGTTCAGGCCCTGGACGTTCTCCATGACGTCCAGCTCGCCGACGCTCGGCCAGTTCTGGTAGTTGCCGCGATAGGGCGCGCCCAGCATCCAGAACGCGGGCCAGTAGCCGGCGGCCGCGTTCCCGGTCACGTTGGGCATCTGGATACGGGCCTCCACGCGCAGCTTGCCGCCGGCCGGGGGCTGGAAGTCGGTGCGGGTGGTCTCGATCCGCCCGGAGGTCCAGTTGCCGGAGGCGTCCCGGCGGGGCGTGATGAGCAGATCGCCGTTGCCGTCGAGCGCGACGTTGCTGGTGCCGGAGGTCATCGTCTCGACCTCTCCGGTCCCCCAGTTCGCGGCTCCGCCCGGGTAGGAAGTCCCGGTGTCGTACTGCCAGTTGGAGGTGTTGACGCCGGAGCCGGCCGCGCCGTTGAAGTCGTCCAGGAAGACCTGGGACCAGCCCGAGGGAGGGGTGGGGGCGGTGGCGTTCGCGGGTGCGGTGGCGGCCGTGGCGACGGCCGCGGCCAGGCCGAGCGTGGCGACGACGGCGACGAGCGCGCGCCGCAGGGGGCGGGGTCTGGGTATGCCGGAGGAATCGCTCATGGGGGGCCTCTCGGGTGCGAGGAGTGTGCGGGGAGTCTCGAAGAGCGCCTCCAGACGGTTCTGAGAGCGCTCTCAGAGTGTCGCCAATGTGCTCCCCGCCCCAACGGCCGTCAAGGCTTGAAACAAAGAAAGTCCTGCCTCCGTACGGGAGTTCACGGGGTGAAGCCTCCCGTACCGCCTCAGACCGCGCTGCCCGCCTTCCAGTCGGCCCACGACAGGTTCCAGCCGTTGAGCCCGTTGGCCGGGTCGACGGTCCTCTCACCGGAGTTCCTGACGATCACCACGTCACCGAGCATCGAGCTCTCGTAGAACCGGTAACCGGCCACCGAGGTGTCGCCCGCGCCCTTGGCGTCGTGCAGGCCGACACAGCCGTGGCTGGTGTTCTGGTGCCCGAACACCCCAGGGGACGCCCAGTAGTTGCCGTGCATGAAGGTGCCGGAGGTGGTCAGCCGCTGGGCGTGCGGCACGTCCGGGATGTCGTACTCGTCGCCCAGGCCGACCGTGGAGGACTCCATCCGGGTCTGCTTGAACCGCTCGCTGATCACCATGATCCCGGACCAGGTCGTGTGCGCGGAGTCGCCGCCGGTGACGGGATAGGTGGCGACGGTCCTGCCGGAGCGGCGGACCGTCATCGTCTTCGTGGCGAGGTCGACCGTGCTGATCTGCTCGCGGCCGATGTGGAAGGTGACGTCCTTGTGCTGGATGCCGTAGACACCGTCCGCGCCCTCGACGTCCCTGAGGCGCAGGCCGAGCGTGATCTTCGTGCCCGGGGCCCAGTACGTCTCCGGGCGGAAATCCAGCCGGGTGTCGCTGAACCAGTGTCCGACCACCTCCACGGCCGGCTCCGCCGTCACCGTGATCGCCTTCTGCACCGAGGACCGGTCGGTGACGGCATGCGAGAAGTTGACCGACACAGGCATGCCGACACCGGACGTGGAGCCGGCCTCCGGGGTGAAGTAGCCGACGAAGGTGGCGCCGGGCGCCTTGGTGGTGAACGACGTCTCGTGGACGTCCGAGGCGCCCTTCGCCCTGGCGGTGACCGTGTACTTCGTACCGGAGTACGGGTTGCGGGAGGAGGTCCACCTCGTGCGGGCCGCGTTGAACGTGCCCGCGAGCGTCGACCCGTCGTTGCCCGTGACCTGCACCGACTCGAGCGCGCCGGCGCTGACGGTGACCTCGACGGGGCTGGTGAAACCGGCCTTCCTCGTGCCGTCCGCGGGCGTCACGGCGATGGTCGCCTGCTGCGCCGTGGCCGACCCCGCGGACGCCGTCGACCCCTTGCCGCCGGCGGTGGACGCGTCCGCCGAGGAACTGCACCCCGCCAGGGCCGCGGCGGCGGGCGCCGCGCCGAGCGCGGCGAGCAGACCGCGCCGGGACCACCTGCCCGGCTGCCGTCCGGACCGGTTCGATATGTGCGCCACTTCCACGACACGCCTTCCTGGGTCATCCGTCGCTGCCCCGGCATCGTGCGCCGGTTTTCTGGGCCGATCCTTTGAATCCGGAGGGCGCTGCCTGAGATTCCGGTGAGGACGCCCGAAACCGCCGTCCACCGGCCGCGCGCCCGTCGCCCCGTCGCGGCGCGGCACGGCGTCCGTACGAGTACGTGCTGATCGGTGGTAACCGGTACCGCACCATGGAGGGGATCACCGTCCGCGCCGGGCTCATCCGGGAGGCGCGGGGTCACCTCGGTTGAAAGACGTGAAACCGGTCCCGTCCTCCGGGGCCGGGCACCGCCGGATCAGCGCTCGCGCCGCTCGGGCCGCCAGCCCAGTGCCCGGGAGACCCCGCGGGCCGCCAGCCGCACCGCCGGGGCCAGCGCCGGCACCTGGGCGCCCGCCCGGGGCACCACCACCGACACCGCCGCGACCACGTCCCCGCCCGGCCCGCGCACCGGCGCCGCCACCGACAGCGCGTCCTCCGTCACCTGACGTTCGCTCACCGCCACGCCCGAGCGCCGTACCTCGGCGAGCATGCGGCGCAGCCGCGCCGGATCGTTGATCGTGTACGGGGTGAAGGCGGCCAGCGGCCCGGCGCAGTACTCGTCCTGCGCGCCCGGGTCGCCGTGTGCGAGGAGGACGAGCCCGACCCCGGTCGCGTGCAACGGCCAGCGGCCGCCGACCCGGATGTGCACGCCCACCGCCGAACGGCCCGACAGCCACTCGATGTAGACGACCTCCGTCCCGTCCCGCACCGCCAACTGCACGTTCTCGTGCGTCGCTTCGTACAGGTCCTCCAGGTACGGCAGCGCCAGCTGTCTGAGGCCGAGACCGCGCGGGGCGAGCGCGGCCACCTCCCACAGCCGCAGCCCCACGTGGTACATCCCGGACCTGTCCCGTTCCAGCGCGCCCCACGTCGTCAGGGTGCCCGCCAGGCGGTGCGCGGTGGTCAGGCTGAGCCCGGCCCGGCGGCTGATGTCCGTCAGGCACAGGGCGGGGTGCTCGTGGTCGAACGCGGCGAGCACCGCCAGCAGCCGGTCGGCCGCCGACCGTTCGCTCACGGACACCCCACCCTGTCGTCGTTCGCCTGGGCGGGATCGTAACCGACTCCCCGTGAGCTGCCCGTCCCGGGCGCGCCCCCGGAGGCGACGACCCGGTGCTCGACCGGGCTCCAGGTCACGTCGACGAAGACGGGGCCGGACTGGAGCCAGGTGTCGGCCCACCGGATGGCCGTCACCCGGCTCGTGGGGGATCGGGCCGTACGGGCCGACGGCCGCCGCGCGACACGTCCGCCGTGTGGACGACCCGGGTGTCGGGGGCCTTGAAGGTGTGCTGGTCGGTCGCCGGGCCGCGTACCCGCCCCCGGATCACGTCCACGTGCGCCGGCCGGGACGGGATTTCCCTGCGGGTCGGGGCGAAGCGGTCGTCACCGTCATGCGAGCAGATGTCCCTGGTCGAGCCGGACAGGCCGCGCGCGCAGGGCCGCCGTCACCGCGCGATGCCCGTACCTGGTGACCCGGCGTGGGTGCGGCTGAACCGGCCCGGCAGAAGTCGATGCCGCGCTGCGGGGTGTCGGTGCCCACGGGGTCGGCCGGGTCGGCCCAGGCGGGCAGGCGGTGCTCGGTCGTGGTGGCCCTCGGCGGGGTCAGTGGGTCATGAAGGCGGTGACGGGCAGCGCCCGCTCGACGATGCGGATGTCGCCGAGCCGTCCGTGCAGGATCTGGTCGATCTGCCCGCCGTACTGATAGCCGCCGATCAGCCACGGCCGGCCGGCCGACGCGACACCGGTCGCGGTGGCGTGCGGATTGCGGACCACCGGGCAGCCCTCGACGTACATGGTGGTGTGCCGTCCGTCGTTCACCACGGCGACGTGCCACCAGGTCTCCCGCGCGGTCTCGTCGCCCCAGTTGGTGAGGAGGGCCTGCTGGTTCAGCGGGCGGGCCGCCCACTGCAGACCCGGACCGTCGGTGATCGACAGGGTGGCCGGCGGTTCGTCCGGATCGTCCGTGGGCTGGCCGACGTCGCCGTTGCGGCCGGCCCGGCCGATCAGCCCCGACCAGGCGTGGTGGGAGGCGTCCCAGTCGGCAGGCAGCCAGTAGTAGGCCTCGATGGTGTAACCGTTGTCGAATGTGGCCGAGTTGAGCGGAGCCGAGTCGACGGTGCGCAGATACGCGCCCTTCAGCGGCGACTTGTAACCTTGCAACTCCAGGCTCCCGTGGCCGGGTTGGTCGGGATGGTGGTCCGCCGACCAGCCGAGCGAGCCGCCTGCCACCGAGACCGTCGTGAGGTCGTTTCCGCGGCCGGACAGATCGCGGACGGAGCCGGAGACGGGCGAGTCGAAGCGCCAGTACGCGACGGTGCCGGGGATGAGCATCTTCGACGCCGGCCGCGCCGGGCGGGCCGGCACCGGGTCGAAGCCGGAGAAACGGGCGGCGAAGTCGATCTCGACCGAGAAACGGTCCGCCTCACCGCTGAGCTCGATCTCCTGCCGCTCCAGCTCGTTGAGCCCCTTCCCGGCCCGGCCGAGGATCCACGGCGACACCGTTTCCACGTCGATGACGTTCCGGTCCAGGTCGAAGTGGTACAGACGGATCATCGCCGCGCCGCCGAAGTAGCGGTTCTGGTAGTTGGTCAGATGCAGATGGACCTCATGGCCGGCGGCGTTCTTGCGGGTCGCCCGTCCGGCGGGCCAGAAGTGGCCGTTGAGGGTGAGGAAGATCTGGTCGTGGTCCTCTACGAGCTGGTCCCACAGCTGCTGCCCGTACGAGGACAACTGCTCGTCCCCCGCCACCAGTTCGTGCGTGGTGAGAACGACCGGCGTCTTCGGATGCCGGGCGAGCACGTCCTTCGCCCAGGCGTACCCGTTCGCCGACAGCCGCCAGTCCAGCGCGAGCACCATCCACTCGCGACCGGCCGCCCTGAACAGGTGGTACGTGTTGTAGCCGTCCGAAGAGGCGCCCCCGAACGTCGGCTTGTCCCCGAAACGCTGGGGCCCGAAGGTGTCCAGGTACGGAGTCGGCCCGCGCCGGTCGTCCGTGGACGACCTGATGTCGTGGTTGCCCGCGAGCACGCTGTACCCGACACCGCGCCGGTCCAGGATTCCGAACGCCTCGCCGATCGCCGCGAACTCGTCCTCGGCACCGTTCTGGGTGAGGTCGCCGAGGTGGGTCAGGAAGACGATGTTGTCGTCCTCGCCGTGCTCCAGGAGATAACGCAACGAGGCCTCGAGCGGCGCCGGGTAGATGCTGGGCCCGTCGAACAGGTACTGGGTGTCGGGCATCACCGCCAGTGTGAACCGGCGGCTGTCCGCATCCGGCCGCCGGCCGCTCCTCCCGCCCGCCTCCGCGAGGGACGGCAGCGCGACACTGGCCGTCGCGGCGGCGCCCAGCAGTGCGGTGGCCCTGAGAAAACCGCGTCTTCCGGCACCGGCCTGTGCGGCCTCGCCCTGGTTGTGGTCATGCGACGTACACACGTGTGCTCCGTGAGGTGAGGTGAGGTGACGGGGAAAGGGGCAGGGGGGAGGCGAGAAGAGGGAAAGCCGTGGGCTGGGGAGGGAGTCTGGGGGGACTGGGGCGGCTACAGGAGGCGCAGGGACCGGCTGCGACGCTGCGCGCCCGGCGGGACGTTGTCCTCGGGAACGGTGGTGCCGTTCCCGCGTGAGGCCCGGCCCGGCGCGTCACTGGGCGCCCACCCCAGGGCGAGCGCGCGCGCCGCCGTCGGCACCGGGTGCACCGGCAGCCCGTCGTCGTCCATCTCCACCGGCGCCGGCACCGCCGCGGCCGGGGCGGCCGCCCACAGCCGGACGCGCGGCGCGCACACCTCCGTGCCGTGCGGCGCCGGCGGCTCGTCCTCGGCCGTCACCACCCGCAGCGCCAGCCAGGCCTCACCGCCGTCCCGCGGCAGCGTGAAGGGCAGCGGTACGGCCGCGGTCTCGCCCGGCCGGAGATCGGGCAGCGCGGCCGGCGCGGTCAGGGTACGGCCGTCGGCCAGCGTCAGCTCCCAGGTCGCCGCGAGGCCGGCCAGGCCCGGGAAGCGCCGGGTGTTGGCGACGACGATCCCCTCGTGCCGGTGGCACCGGATACGGACCGGAGCCGCGGTCTCCCGTCGCTCGTACAGGGCTCGCCTCGCCGTGCCGACGGGGAGGACCACCTCGTCCGCGGCGGCGGGGCCGTCGTGCACCGCCTCGCCGGCGTCACCGCCGCAGGCCCGGCGGCAGCCGGATGCGGTGACACCGTTGTCGTACTGCGCGGCTTCCGCGCGCCCGGCCCGTCCTCCGTCGCTCACGCGCAGCAGGATTCCGCGACCTCAGAACTCCCGGATGAAGCCCCCCTGAAGGCCCGGCGTGGACTCGGTGGCCGCCCAGTGGTCCGCGCCCCCGTCCCCGTGACCGGGCGGGCACGCGGCGCGGTCGGAGTGACCCCCGGACCAGCGGCCCACGGCGGGCGCCCGAACGAGGTGGTCCGGCAGCGCCTTCGCCGCCACCCTCCGGGCACAGGAGGCAGCAGCGCGTCGTGCGGAGTCCGGCCGAGCTCGTGGCGTCGACATCGGCCCGCCCTGTCCACGTCCGCCGCTCGGACTCCTCGAACGCCATCAGCACCTGTCCCCTCCCTCCCCTTCCGGGAAGAACCACTGTCGATCACCCGGATCCGGCTCACCATGAACGCGACGCACCGGTTGAGTGCAACGCGTACACCTCATCCCCGACACGGACACCGGACCAGGCGAGCGTTCCCACGCTGCAGCGCCGCGAGTGCTGCGGCACCCCTCCTACGAGGTGGCGGGATCCGGCGTTTCCGGGGCACGGCGACTGGTCGATGCCCGGCGCCGGCGGCTGCGGCGCCGCAGCGGTGCACGTGGACGCGACGCCCGTACGTTTCGACGTGCCGATCCCCGGAGACGTTCTGGCGGGGCTTACGTGGCGCAACCGCCGGGGCCGGACGCGTGGCCTGAAGTACGTGGTGGATGGCCGTCCTGAGCGCTCGGTCAGCCTCCAGGGGTTCTACCGGTTGACCTCGGAGTCGGCCGACGAGCCGGCGAAGCTCATCGGCCATGCCGCCTGACGTGAAACCGCGCCGTAGCCGCAGACGCCGGTGGACCGCGAAGCAGAAGGCGCGAACGGTGCGCTCGGCGTCCCTTCTGCGCTTGCCGGGACGGTCCCGGTCCACCGCCCGTACCGCCCCCGCTGCATGGTCTGCCGCGAGGCGTCGAAGACCAGGGGGAGCCGCGGCCACGCCCAGCCCGAGGGGCGACGATGGCGATCGCTGCGAGAATCACACGCGTCACTGCGCCCGACCGCTGTCGTGAAGCAGACGTATCCGTGGGTTTCCGGCCACCGGCAGCGAACCGGAACACGCAGACCGCGGACCGCCGGCGTCTGCACGGCGTCGGCGGCATCCGGCCCGGGCGGATGATGGGGGGATCATGGTGGAGGTGGTCGTGCTGGGAGACCGTGGAAGGGTGCAGACGTGAAGCTGACGATTCTGGGCGGCGGCGGATTCCGGGTACCTCTCGTCCACGGTGCGCTGCTGACCGACCACGCTGAAGGGCGGGTCACCGAGGTCGTCCTGCACGACCTGGACGACCGTCGGCTGTACGCCGTACGCCGTGTGCTGGCCGAACAGGCCGCCGGTGTCCCGGACGCGCCCCGGGTGACCGTCACCACCGATCTCGACGAGGCGCTCTCCGGCGCCCACTTCGTCTTCTCCGCGATCCGTGTGGGCGGCCTGGAGGGCCGGGCGAACGACGAGCGCGTGGCGCTCGCCGAGGGCGTGCTCGGCCAGGAGACCGTCGGCGCGGGCGGCATCGCCTACGGCCTGCGAACCGTCCCCGTCGCCGTCGACATCGCAAGGAGGATCGCCGGCCTCGCCCCGGACGCCTGGGTCATCAACTTCACCAACCCGGCCGGCCTGGTCACCGAGGCCATGTCCCGGTACCTCGGCGACCGCGTCATCGGCATTTGTGACTCACCCGTCGGGCTCGGCCGTCGCATCGCCCGCGTCCTAGGCGCCGACCCGCAGGAGGCCTTCATCGACTACGTCGGCCTCAACCACCTCGGCTGGGTGCGCGGCGTGCGGGTCGCCGGGCGCGACGAACTCCCGCGGCTGCTCGCCGACCCCGCCCTGCTCGGCTCCTTCGAGGAGGGGAGACTGTTCGGCGTCGACTGGCTGCAGTCGCTCGGCGTGATCCCCAACGAGTACCTGCACTACTACTACTTCAACCGGGAAGCCGTACGCGCCTACCAGGAGGCCGAGCAGACCCGGGGTGCCTTCCTGCGCGACCAGCAGGCCCGGTTCTACGCGGAGGCCCTGCGCGCGGACCGGTCCGCCCTGGACGTGTGGGACCGCACCCGTGCCGAGCGCGAGGCCACCTACATGGCCGAGAACCGGGAGAGCGCCGGCGCGGGCGAGCGCGAGGCCGAGGACCTGTCCGGCGGGTACGAGAAGGTCGCGCTCGCCCTGATGCGCGCCATCGCCCGCGACGAGCGGACCACGCTGATCCTCAACGTGCGCAACGGGAAGACGCTCACGGCGCTGGACGGTGACGCGGTGATCGAGGTCCCCTGCACGGTCGACGCGGGCGGCGCCCACCCGCTCGCCGCCGGCCCGCTGCCCGCTCACGCCACCGGGCTGGTCTGCTCGGTCAAGGCCGTCGAGCGGGAGGTGCTCGCCGCCGCCGAGAGCGGCTCCCGGCAGACGGCCGTGAAAGCCTTTGCGCTGCACCCGCTGGTCGACTCGGTCAGTGTGGCCCGCAGGCTGGTCGAGGGGTACACCGACGTCCACCCCGGCCTGGCATACCTCAAGTAGCCGTCTCCCCAGGGCGGTGGGCCGCTTCCTGGCTCGGTGACCGTTTCCTCGAGCGGTAGCGAGAGGTGTCACGCGCGCGACCCGCGCATGCCGCGACCGGAAGGGGAGTCGGGCGTCGAGCCCGGCATCCGCGCCGCCCACGAGATGCCCCTGCGCATGCTCTCCGTGCAGGCTGCACCTGGAAACCACCCGCAGGGGGAGGACGTCGTCGCCGACGAGACCCCGCCGGGCACGCTCATCCGGTCGCGTCGTATCCAGCCCGCCCGGCAGGCGGACGTGGTGACCGGTCCGCCCCGGGCCGGTCGGTCGCCCCCCGTGACCGCGACCGACCGACCCGTCCCCCCGGCGGATCCCCCGTTGGCGCTCCCCCGTTGTTCCCCCGTGTTTCTTTCGTTCCCGTCATGAAGAGCGCCCGGGCCGCGTTCTGATACACCCCCGCGGAAAAAAGGTCCCCCCGGCCCTGGGACCGGGGGGACGTCGCCGGATGCGCTCAGCCGTTGAACCCGGCCGTGATCGAGGTGAACTGCCAGTTGTTCTGGTTGATACCGGAGCAGTTGCTCACCACGCCGCCGCCCGCGCACGGCCGGTCACGGTTGACCGACCAGAAGGCGAGCCGCGCGATGTGGTGGGAGTTCGCCCAGTCGCGGATCTGGGTCCAGATCGCCGGAGTGGTCGTCTCCTGCTGGTCGGACAGACCGTTCATGCCCGAGATGCCGATGTGGGCGTAAGCGGTCGCGTCGTCCCAGCCGAAGGTCGACTTCAGCTTGTTCTTCAGGCCCTCGGCGGCGTTCACGGTGTTGCCGTACATGTCCGAGCCGCCGCCGAAGTCGAACGGCATGATGGTGAACACGTCTATGTTCGCGCCGAGCGACTGCGCCTGCTCGATCAGCCGGTTGCCGTAGTACGTCGGTCCGGTGGTCGAGGTGCCGAAGGTGACGATGGTCTTCAGGCCGGGGTTGTTCGCCTTGACCGTCTTGAGCGCGGTGAGGATCTTCGCCTGGACGGCCTCGTTCTCGAACTCGTCCGTGTTCTCGATGTCCATGTCCACGGCCTTCAGGCCGTAGGCGTCGATCACCTTCTGGATGGCCCCGGCGAGCGCGCTCGAGGAGGAGCAGTTGGCTCCGAGCTTGCTGCCCTGCCAGCCGCCGAACGAGGGGACGATGTCACCGCCGGCGGACCGGATCGCGTTGATCGCGCTCTGGTCGGCGCCGCCGGTGAGCGGCCGGCTGCCGTCCCAGGCCGGTGTGCAGCCGCCGGAGTCCAGCACGAACGCCATCGTGAACCATTTGATTCCGGTCGCGCTCATCACCGTCGTCGGGCTCGGTGGATCGCCCCAGCCCTCGTACAGATACGGTGCGGCCTGCTTGAAACCGGTGCCGCCGCCGCTTCCCGCGTCCGTGGTCACGGAAACGGCGTTGGAGGCACCCGAGACGTTCCCGGCGGCGTCGTGCGCCTTCACGGTGAAGGTGTACGACGTGCTGGGCGACAGTCCGCTGACGGTTGCGGAGGTGCCGGAGACGGTCAGCACCTGGTTGGAGCCGCTGTAGATGTCGTAACCGGTCACGCCCACGTTGTCCGTGGCTGCGTTCCAGGACAGGGACACACTCGACGACGTCCTGCCGGTCGAGGTCAGCCCCGTCGGCGCGGTCGGCGCCTGCGTGTCCCCGCCGCCTCCGCCGCCGCCCGGGCCGTCCAGGCTGATGTCGTCTGCCCAGTAGGTGCCCTGGGCGTACCAGCCGTGGACGTAGACGGTGGCGCTGGTCTGCGAGGCGCCGGTGGTGAAGGAGACGCTCAACTGGCTGTACGCCGACGGCGACGTCGTCCACGTCGAGGCGCCGCCGTTCACGCCCAGGTACACGTAACTGCCGCGTACCCAGCCGCTGAGGCTGTACGTCGTGTTCGGCTGGACGGCGACCGTCTGGCTGCACTGCGCGTTGTCGCTGGACGTCACCGCGCCCTGCAGCGCCTTGGCGCCGCCGTGCACGGGGGAGGAGACGACCGAGCCGAGACCGCCGGTGCAGGTCCAGGGAGAGAGGCCGCCGGACTCGAAGCCGGGGTTGGAGAGGATGTTGGCTGCCTGAGCGGTGCCCGGAAGGGCGAGGACCCCGCCGACCGCGAGGGCGGCGGAGCCGAGGAGAGCGAGAAGCCGACGTCTGGGACGTCCGAATACGTTGGGCACACGATCTCCCTGTGGGGATGGGGTGTTCGGGAGTGCACGGCTGTGCAAAGGTGCGCCACAGAATTTGGTATGGACCAATCGGACTGTCAAGGGTCGGCGTACGACAGGGCCTAGAGCGGTAGTGCCTCCACCGCCGAAGCCGCCTGCACGGGTACCGCCGGAAGGGCGATCTCCGCCTCCCGCTGCCGGGGAAGCGGCGTGGGCAGCAGCGACCGCGGGCCCGAGACCACCGTGTAGTCCTGCCCCAGGAACGGCGGCTCGATCACTCCCGGATCCTCGCCCAGCGCCAACCGCACCGCCGCCCAAGGGGCGTTCACCCCGCACAGGGAAAGCTGGTGCAGGCCCCCCGCGGGCCGCGTGTTGACGTCGAGCAGCACCGGCCGGTCGCCGAACATGCGGAACTGGATGTTGGACAGATGGTGCAGCCCGAAGCCTTCCGCGATCAGCCGGGCCGGTTCCAGCCACCGTTCGTGCAGGGTGAAGCCCCGCCGGCGGCCGTTCTTGGTGCGGCCGACCGCGAGCCGCACCCGGTTGTCCGGCCCGGTCAGGCAGTCGACAGACACCTCGGGCTGCTCCAGCCGCGGCATCACCAGCCAGTCCACCGGCTCCCCGGCCCGTCGCAGCGCCTCGACGACCGGATCGAGCTGGACGTACGGGCTCGGGAACCCGCCGAGGGCGGACAGCGAGAACGGCGCGCGCGTGATCACCCGGAAGCCGACCCCGCCGGCCCCGGCGGCCGGCTTGAAGCACGCCCTGTGCCCGGCCGCCTCCAACTTCTCGACGGCCGCGAGGAGTTCGTCGGCCGTACGCACCCGCCACCACGGCGGCACCGGGACGCCCACCGAACGCACCGCCTCGTACGCGGTCGCCTTGTCCTCGAACACGGCCACCGCCTCGGGCGTCGGCGCGAGCAGCGCCGTACCGGCCGCCGCGAACTCCGCGCGGTGCGCCACGATCGCCGCCTGGTGCAGTCGCGGCACGAACACGTCGATGCCGCGCCGGACGCACTGGTCGAGGGCGTACTCGGCGTACGCGGCCGGGGACAGGCCCTCCGGCTCCAGGTCGGCGGTGTCGGCGGCGGCCAGCACGGGGGAGTCGGGGTCCCCGTGCGTGGCATGGATCTCCACCGCGCGGTCGCTGGGATTTCTGCGCAGCTGATCCATGAAGAACACGTTCTCCGCGTACGTGCGGTTGAGCCAGACGCGTACGCGAGAGGGCATGCAGGCCGCCTTTCAGGGTTTTCGGGCAGGGCTCGGCGGCCCGTGCCCGGGCAGGAGGGAGGAAGGAACGCCAAACAACCCCTGTCGAAGGGAGGTTGGGGTGCTGGTGTCGGGGCGATCATACGGCTTTCAAGAGCCTGCGCGTGCAACGTGCGTGTTACGGATTTCCCGGCCCTGTCCAGGCGGCTCGCCGGGGCCCCGCCAACCGGAACCGGCCCCCTCGCGACCCCCGCGCGACAGGCGGCCGGGGGGCCACTTGTCCGCTGTCCGGGAATGTGTTCTTGTGGTCCCGGCAGAGGATGATCGGAAGGGGTGCGGGGTGGAGTCTGCGGCCGAGGCCGGACAGCTGCTGGCCATCAGCGACCTGCACATCACCTACCCGGAGAACCGCGCCCTGGTCGAGGACATGCGGCCCACGAGCGACGAGGACTGGCTGATCGTGGCCGGTGACATCGCGGAGACGGTGGCCGACATCCGCTGGACCCTCGAAAAGCTGGCGGGCCGGTTCCGCAAGGTGCTGTGGGCCCCCGGCAACCACGAGCTGTGGACCCACCCGACGGATCCCGTCACCCTGCGCGGCGTCGCCCGCTACGACCACCTGGTCGAGCTGTGCCGCGAGCTGGGCGTCGTCACGCCCGAGGATCCCTACCCGGTGTGGCGCGGCCCCGGCGGCCCGGTCGCCGTCGCTCCGCTGTTCCTGCTGTACGACTACTCCTTCCTGCCGGCCGGCTGCGCCACCAAGGCCGAGGGCCTGGCCTACGCGCACAGCACCGGTGTGGTCTGCAACGACGAGTACCTGCTGCACCCGGACCCCTATCCGACCCGTGACGCCTGGTGCCGGGCGCGGGTCGCCGAGACCGAGCGCAGGCTCGCCGCGCTGCCCGCGGACCTGCCGGTCGTGCCGGTCAACCACTATCCGCTGCACCGGCATCCCACCGAGGTCCTGTGGTATCCCGAGTTCGCGATGTGGTGCGGCACCACGCTGACCGCGGACTGGCACCGCCGGTTCCGCGTCGCCACCATGGTCTACGGCCATCTGCACATCCCCCGCACCACCTGGCACGACGGTGTCCGCTTCGAAGAGGTCTCGGTGGGCTATCCCCGAGAATGGCGCAAGCGCCCGGAACCGCCGGGAAGGCTGCGCCGCATCCTGCCGACGGAGGTGGAAGACGGTGATCGAGGAGCTGCTCCCGGAGTCGGTCGTGGCCGTGGAGGCACACGGTGACGACCCGCTGTGGGACGCCCCGCTCTACCCCGGGGAGGCAGCGCTCGTCGAGCGTGCGGTGGCCAAGCGCCGCCGCGAGTTCACCGCCGTACGCGGCTGTGCCCGGCGTGCCATGGAGAAGCTCGGCGTGCCGCCGCAGGCCGTCCTCAGCGGCGAGCGGGGCGCACCGCGCTGGCCGGACGGCCTGATCGGCAGCATGACCCACTGCGACGGCTACGGTGCCGCCGCTCTGGCCCGCGCGGACGATCTGGCCTCCCTGGGCATCGACGCCGAACCGCACGGGCCGCTCCCGGACGGCGTCGGTCCCTCGGTCTTCCTGCCCGTCGAGACCGAGCGGCTCGCTCTGCTCGCCGGGCAGCGGCCCGCCGTGCACTGGGACCGGATCCTGTTCAGCGCCAAGGAGTCCGTCTACAAGGCGTGGTTCCCGCTGACCCGCACCTGGCTGGACTTCTCCGAGGCCGACATCATCCTGCACTCGAGCCCGGGCGACGCCTCGCACGGCACCCTGCGCGCCGAACTCCTCGTCCCCGGGCCCCGGGTCGGCGACCACCGGCTCCAGGTCTTCGACGGCCGGTGGGTCGTACGCGACGGGCTGGTCGCCACCTCCGTCGTCGTCCCGCACTCCTGACCCGCCGCCGCGTGCGGCGCCCGGGCCGGTCAGGCCGGCGGGCACCAGTCCCGCAGCAGCCGGAAGAAGTGCTCCTCGTTGCCCGCGAGACCCGCGCGTGCCAGGGCCTGCTCCGCCTCGGCCAGCACGGCGGGCGGGACCACGGCGGGCCGGCCGCCGCCGTCCGGTGGTCCGTCGAAGGCGGCGCGCACCGTATGCAGCAGCCGCAGGTAGGCCTGTACGGCGGTGCGCTCACGGTCGGTCAGTACTGCGGTGGGCATCGGTCGGCTCTCCCCGAGTAGGCGTCACGGTCGCGCGCTCTGCGCGCACACCTTCAGCTTGCCGCCCACCACTGACAACGCCGTGCGGCTCCGCTCCGGTTCGCCCGCTCAGCCGAGGCGGGATCTCGCTCCGTGCTCCTGGCAACGCCCAGGGAGGCGCGGGGTGACGGACGACAGGCGGCCGTGCCGCCCGGGCGTGACCGGACCGAGGGCGACCGGCGGCCGGCGCACGGTCCGGCGCACGCCCCTCGGATCAGCCCTGCGGCCCGGGATAGCCCAGGGATGCCTCGATGCGCCCGGCCACGTCGTCCCGCTGTACCGGGCCACGCAGGGTCGAACCGGCCAGCCAGGTACGGCACTTGCTGGCCAGCAGCAGACCGAAGGTCTCGGCCTCGCGCTCCTCGGCGAGGTCGAAGCGGGTCCGGGCCGCGACCCGCTGCACCGTGGCCTGGAGGGCGTCCTGGTCGGTGTCGTCGTACAGCAGCCGCGTGGCGACCCCGACGCCGTCGACGTGGTGCCCGTGATGGTCGGCCTGCATGTGCCACAGCTCGTGACCGAGGATCACCAACTGGTGGTCCGGCGCGGTGCGTTCCTCCACGACGACGAGGTCGCGGTCGGTCAGGTCCAGCCACAGCCCGCTCGCCGTGCCCGGCGGGAAGGCGGCCGCGCGGAAGTGCACCGGGCGGCCGCGCCGGCGGCTCATCGCCTCGCACAGCGCGCGGTACAGCTCCGGCGGCGGCACCGGTGCACCCAGCGTCAGCCCGCCCACCAGCTCGTTGCACAGCCGGCGCATGTCCCTGCCGATGCCCACAGTCCTCCCCCGGCTCACGACTCGGGCCGCTTGACGCTCTCCAGGAGCATGTCGAGCCACTCCGCGACCTTGTCCCGGTGCTGGTCGGTGGGCAACTGCGCGGCCCGCCAGGCTATTCCGCGCACCCCGTGGTCCTGCAGCAGCCGTTCCAGCGGGTCCTTGTCGGCGCCGGCGGCGGCCCGTTCCCGGTCGGCGAGCTTGGTCAGCAGTTCCTGCTCGGTGCGCTGCAGCGCACCCGCCAGGGCCTCGGGGTCCTCCGCGGTGAGGAAGCCGGCGTGCACCCGGAAGAAGCGCTGCAACGCGTCGCAGTGCTCCATGGTGGGCCGCCGGTCGCCGTTGATCAGCGCGCCCGCCTGCTGCCGGGACATGCCCGCGCCGTCGGCGATCTCCTGCTGGGTGTACTTGCGGCCGTTCGGTTTCAGCCGGGTGCGGCGCAGCAGGCCGAGGCGCTGCAGAAAACGTGCCTGGACGTCCGGTTCGCCGGCCGGCCGGCCGCTGAGCAGGGCCTTGACCACCGCCTCCGGGACACCGCAGGCCACGGAGAGCCGCCCGACGTCGAAGACCTCGGCGTGCGGCACGCCGAGCCGGTCGGCGAGCGCGGTGACGCGGGCGACGACGGCCGGCAGCTGGGCGGTCGCCGCGGCGCCCGGATCCTCGTAGCCATCCGTCACCGACAGAACTCCTACGTCTCTAGAGGGCTTCAGATGCGTCCGTGTCTCACGAGCGATCGCTCGTGAACTTCCCGGAGAGTAGCGGGTGCCTCGAACTCACATCCAGGTGTCGCCACAACTGTGGCGAATTTCAGCCGTCAACGGGCACGGAATGCCACGATAGTTGACATGGTCTTGCCGGGGGCCGCAGGATCACAGGGCCGCGTGAAGGCCGCAGAGGCAAGAGGGGTGACCTCCCGATGGCATACCAGGCAGGAGGGCAGCGGCCGGCACCGCGGCCCGTCCCCGAGACCTGCGAGACGCAGGCGTACCTCCAGGACTACGCCGTCCTGCTGGAGTCTCTCGCCTGCCCGTCCCTGGTCGTCGACCACCGCTGGGGCGTGGTCATGGCCAACGGCGCGTTCGAGACACTTTTCCGGGGGGTGCGCCGGCATGCGTCGGCCATGCCCGGGGCCAACTTCCTGCGGTTCGTCCTGTTCCACCCGGACGCGGCCGACGTCCTCGGCGAGCACGAGCAGGGCTGGTGCCTGCCGATGCTGGCCCACCTCAAAACCGCCCTGGAGACGTACGGTCACGACCACGAACTCCAGGCGATCCGCCGGGACATGGCTCAGGACCCGCTCATGGAGGCCGCCTACCGGCAGGGCCTGCCGCACTGGATGCGGGCCGTCGGCGAGAGCGCGACCCGGCTCGACGGAGCCGTCCGGCTGCTGGTCCACCCCGACCCGCGCCGCGGCCCCACCGAGTGCCGCATCGTCGAGGAGACACCCGAGGTCCTGCGTGACCTCGGCTACCGGCGCCTCACGATGGTTCCGCGCGACCACCGCCGCCCCGCCGCGCCCGTACGGCGTCCGCGCCGGCCGCGGGGCACGGCGGCCCATCTCACGGTCGTCCCGGCCCCCGAGGACTGACCCGGCACCGCCGGCGTTCAGGTCGCCGGCGGCGCCGGGTCGAAGCACGCACTCCGTCCCGGCGGGAGCGCCCGCACGGGGCGGGGCTGCAGGGATACACGGCCCGCGGCGGGGTGCGGGCAGCGACCGCACCCGTCCCGCACCGGCTGGCCCACGGGGCGCGCCGACGGCGGGACACACCGCGCAAGCGGCTTGCGCGACTTGCACTGCATTTGCGTGCATGCCTCGACCTCTTGCGGAAGTGGCGAAGAGGGTCGGCGATGGCGAGGCGACGGTCAACCGGGTGCTCAACGGCGAACCCGGGGGTCCGAAACCACTCGGCAGACGGCACTCGACGTCCGCGGCTACGGGCGTCCCACCCAGCTGCGCGGCGAACGCGCCCGGATGGTCGGCCGTCCTGCCCGAGCTGCGGGTCCGCGGCGTCGTCTGATCGGCCGTCTCATGCTGCTCGACGCGGCCGCCGAACACCTCGGCTTCCCGGGCGTGTCCTGCGGCGGCGCCGTGGCCGTCGAGCAGGCCCGGCGGCAACTCACCTCCCTCGGCCATGAGCGCATCGGACGGGTCTCGGCCCGGGCGGCCACGTGCCCTCGGTGCGCAAGCCGTCCCTCGCGCGGGCGATCACCGGTGATCTGCCGGACGAGTTCGCCGCGCGGGCGATCTTCTCCGTCGAAGGCGGTCACGCCGCCGCGTCCCGGCGGATCGACCGCGGGGTGACCGGGATCGTCTGCACAGGCGACCCCCTGGCGCTGGGCGTGGTCCGGGCCGCGCGGCGCGAGGGCCACGGCTCCCGGGCGGATCTCCGGCGTCCGCTACGACGACTCCGCCGTCATGAACTGCACCGAACCCCCGCTCGCGACCGTCCGCCGGCCCGTCGAGGCCGTGAGCCGCGTGGCCGTCGAGCCGCCGAGCGTGCGGATCGGCGGCGCCTCCGTACCCGCCGAGGAGGTGCTGTTCGGGCCCGGCCTGGTGGTGCGTGGATCCACCGCGCAAGCCCCGCGCTCCTGAGCTCCAGAAGATCCGGCTGTCTGTCGACTAATTACTTGTTCTGCCTGACATCTTGCGTCTCGATGTCGTCGGTGCTTGAGTGTGCGGCGCCCACCGCACCTGCCATGAGTGCCATCAGAGGTCCACCGATGAGAAGTACCGGGTTCCGCCGTACCTACGGCGCGAGCGGCGTCTGTTCCTCGCTCGCCCTCGCCGCCCTCGCCCGCGGCTCGGGCCGACGACTCGGCGGTCGGCAGGACATGCGTCACCGTCAACCGCGAGCCGCCCAGGAGCGCCGTACGCGGGATTCGGTGCGCGGCGGGAACCCCGGGTGCCGCAGCCGGCCGACCGGCCGTCGTACGCGGTCGACCGCCGACAGCATGATCCCCACTTCGTGCTGTCCCTCCACCGCGAGGCCGTCGCCGCCCGCCGGGTCTTCGGTGACGGCCCCCTGACCTGGCTGCCCGCCCTCTGGCCACCCGACGGCGACCTCGCTCTCGCCCGCGCCGAGCGCGCGATGCGCGTGGTCGGCCTCGCGGCCACGTCCGCACCAGCTGTCCCAGTACCCCCACCATCGAAAGGGATCAGCACATGTACACCACCAGCACCGCCAGACATGTCAGGCGCACGCCAGCCATCGGGACCGTCGTCGCCCTCGCCGCCGGCATGATGGTCACCCTGGCCCCCGCCGCGCACGCCGCGTCGGGCGCCGGCCTCCCCTTCACCTCCGTGGAGGCCGAGTCCGCGACCACCACCGGCACGAAGATCGGCCCCGACTACACCCAGGGCACCCTCGCCTCGGAGGCGTCCGGACGGCAGGCCGTCCGGCTGACGTCCGGGCAGCGGGTGGAGTTCACCGTGCCGCGCGCCGCCAACGCGGTGAACCTCTCCTACAGCGTCCCGGACGGCCAGACCGGTTCGCTGAACGTGTACGTCAACGGCACCAAGCTCGCCAAGACCCTCCCGGTGACCTCCAAGTACTCCTACATCGACACCGGCTGGATCCCCGGCGCCAAGCAGCACCACTTCTTCGACAACGCCCGCATGCTGCTGGGCCAGAACGTCCAGCCCGGCGACAAGGTCGCGTTCGAGTCGACCGGTACCCAGGTCACCGTCGACGTCGCGGACTTCGAGCAGGTCGCGGCCGCCGCCGCCCAGCCCGCCGGCTCCGTCTCCGTCGTGTCCAAGGGCGCCGACCCCAGCGGCAACGGCGACTCCACCCAGGCCTTCCGGGACGCGATCGCCGCCGCCCAGGGCGGAACGGTGTGGATCCCGCCGGGTGACTACAAGATCACCTCGTCCCTCAACGGCGTGCAGAACGTGACGCTGCAGGGCGCCGGCAGCTGGTACTCGGTAGTGCACACCTCCCGCTTCATCGACCAGTCCAGCTCCTCCGGCAACGTCCACATCAAGGACTTCGCCGTCATGGGCGAGGTCACCGAACGCGTCGACTCCAGTCCGGACAACTTCGTCAACGGCTCCCTCGGCCCGAACTCTTCCGTCTCCGGCATGTGGATCCAGCACATGAAGTGCGGCATGTGGCTGACGGGCACCAACGACAACCTGGTGGTGGAGAACAACCGCATCCTCGACACCACCGCCGACGGCATCAACCTCAACGGCACCGCCAAGGGTGTCGTCGTCCGCAACAACTTCCTGCGCAACCAGGGCGACGACTCCCTCGCCATGTGGTCGCTCTACTCGCCGGACACGAACTCCAGCTTCGAGAACAACACGATCTCCCAGCCCAACCTCGCCAACGGCATCGCCATCTACGGCGGCACCGACATCTCCGTGAAGAACAACCTGATCTCCGACACCAACGCCCTGGGCAGCGGGATCGCGATCTCCAACCAGAAGTTCATGGACCCCTTCTCCCCGCTGTCCGGCACCATCACGGTCGACGGCAACACCCTGGTGCGCACCGGCGCGATAAACCCCAACTGGAACCATCCGATGGGCGCGTTGCGCGTCGACTCCTACGACAGCGCGATCAACGCGACCGTCAACATCACCAACACCACGATCACCGACAGCCCGTACAGTGCTTTCGAGTTCGTCTCCGGCGGCGGACAGGGCTACCCGGTCAGGAACGTCAACGTGACCGGCGCCACCGTGCAGAACACCGGTACGGTCGTCGTCCAGGCCGAGACGCAGGGCGCCGCCACCTTCAAGAACGTCACGGCCACCCAGGTCGGCGCGGCCGGTGTCTACAACTGCCCCTACCCGGCGAACTCCGGCTCCTTCGCCCTCACCGACGGCGGCGGCAACTCGGGCTGGAGCAGCACCTGGTCGGACTGCTCGACCTGGCCCCAGCCCGGCCAGGGCAACCCCGATCCGGACCCGAACCGCAACCTCGCCAAGGGCCGGCCGGCCTCCGCGACCGGTTCTCAGGACGTCTACACGCCCGGCAAGGCGGTCGACGGTGACGCCAACTCCTACTGGGAGTCGACGAACAACGCCTTCCCGCAGTCCTGGACGGTCGACCTCGGCTCGTCCTACGCCGTGCGCCGCCTGGTGCTGAAGCTGCCGCCCTCCTCGGCCTGGGGCGCCCGCACCGAGACGGTCACCGTGCTCGGCAGCACCGACGGCTCGAACTACTCGACCGTCGTGGGTTCCCAGGGTTACCGCTTCGACCCGGCCACCGGCAACGCGGCCACCGTCTCCCTGCCGAGCACCTCCAACCTGCGCTACCTCCGCCTCACCGTCAGCGCCAACACCGGCTGGCCGGCGGGACAGCTCAGTGAGGTGGAGGCCTACCTGACACCCTGATCCGGGCCCGTGTTCACAGGTCCAGCACCAGTCGGGCGCCCCGGCACCGGGACACACAGATCATCATGGTGTCACCCGCCGACCGCTCCTCCTCGGTGAGGACGGAGTCCCGGTGATCCGGGGCGCCCGCCAGCACATCGGTCTCGCAGGTGCCGCAGGTCCCCTCCGTGCAGGAGTACAGCACCTCGACGCCCGCGGCGCGCACCGCGTCCAGCACTGACACGTCCGGCGGGACGGTCACCGCGCGGCCGCTGCGTGCGAGTACGACCTCGAACTCCGAGCCGGCGGGCGCCTGTCGCTCCCTCGGTCGGAAGCGCTCCACCCGCAGCGCCCCGGCCGGGCAGCGCTGCTCGACGGCGTCCAGCAGCGGCCCCGGACCGCAGCAGTAGACCAGGGTGCCGTCGGGGAGGCCGTCCAGCACCGGGTCCAGGTCGAGCAGGCCGGTCTCGTCCTGCGGGGCGAGGGCGACCCGGTCGCCGTAGCGGGCCAGCTCCCCGGCGAAGGCCATGGAGGAGCGGGAGCGTCCGCCGTACAGCAGTGTCCACTCGGTGCCGGCCTGTTCGGCCGCCGCGAGCATCGGCAGGATCGGGGTGATGCCGATGCCGCCGGCGATGAAGCGGTAACGGGGCGCGGGCTCCTGCCGGAAGCGGTTTCGCGGCCCGCGCACCCGTACCTTCGTGCCCTCGCCCAACCGCTCGTGCACATGGGCCGAGCCTCCCCGCCCGGCCGGTTCCCGCAGCACCGCGATCCGCCACGCCGACCGGTCCGCGGGGTCACCGCACAGCGAGTACTGCCGCTCGAGACCCGGCCCGAGCAGCAGGTCCACATGGGCGCCGGGCTCCCAGGCGGGCAGCTCGTGCCCGAGCGGATCGCACAGCGTCAGGGCCAGCACCCCGTCTGCGACGAACTCCCTTGCGGATACGACGAGTTCGCTCTCCGTCACCGTACGGCCTCTTCGCTGTCGTGCCCTTCGGGATGCGCCGGCATCCACTCCCGCATCCGCACCGGGTCCCCGGCGGTGCGCTCGGCACCGCAGTGGCAGGTGCCGTGCAGCACATCGGTGCCGGGCAGCCAGTCGGCCCGGTAGACCTCGCCGGTGCCGGGGCTCACCGGACCCCCTCCACGGGCTTGCCGCCCTCCTCGGCCAGCCGGGACAGGATGCGGCGCGCGGCCAGGCCACCGGTGTCGATGCTGATGCTCAGCTCCTGGTAGCCCGCGCGTTCGGTGCCGAGGGTGCGCTGGAGCAGGTTGAGCGCGTCCACGTCCTGCATCACCACGGTGTGGTTGTTGGCCCGCAGGAACTCGGTGACCTCGGCGTCCTCGACCGCCCAGTCCCGGGACACCGCCCAGAAGTCGTACACCTTGCCGTCCGCCGACGGCGTGATGGCGTAGGTGATCTCGGTGTGGAAACCGTGCGGGTCGCTGCCGTCGGGCTCCGGTACGACGCCGACCGGAGCGATCCGGCTGTGCAGCAGATACAGGCACGGGGCGTGGTACTCGATGTCCTGCCAGCGGGTGATCCGGCCCGCCATGCCGGTCGAGCGGGCGTAGAAGGGCGGGCACTCGGCGTCGTCCATGCGCCGGCTGACCCGGACCACGCCCGCGCCCTCGTCCACCTCGGTGGTGATGGGCGTCTCGGCGACCTCCGGAGTACCGATGTAACCGCCGTGCAGATACGTCTCGTGGGACAGGTCGAGCAGGTTGTCGACGAGCAGGCCGTGGTCGGCGTCGATCGGTTCCATGCCGCGTACGGTGATCCAGCCGGGGGAGTCGAGGTGCCGGGCCCGCGGGATCGTCCGCGAGTCGGCGAGCGCCGGGTCGCCGATCCACACCCAGACCAGCGAGTCCTGCTCCACCACCGGGTAGGAGGCGACACGCGCGGTGCGCGGAACGCGCTTCTGGCCCGGTACGAATACGCAGGTGCCGGTCCGGTCGTAGGTGAAACCGTGGTAACCGCACACGATCCGGTCGCCGTCCAGGCCGCTCGAGGACAGCGGATACCTGCGGTGGACGCACCGGTCGTGCAGGGCGACCGGGGCGCCGTCCTCCTCCGCGCGGTACAGGACAAGCGGTTCCCCGAGGACGGTCCGGCCGAGCAGCTCGCGCCCGACCTCCTCACCGTAGGCGGCGACGTACCACTGATTCCTCGCGAAAGCGGTCACATGCGGCATGGCTGAGGCTCCCCTCTGTGGTGGTGGCCACATCGTCGGGAGGCGGCGCAGGGTGCGCAACGCCGACTTCCGCCAGGCGGCAGCCTTCCTGGCAGTCGCCGTCGGCTCCGGCGTCCGTGGTGGTTCACCGGCACCGCGCTGACCGCCGAGTTTCACACAGGCGCCATCAGACCCTTCCCTGACGTTTGATGCTCTTGGAACACTCGCTCCGCGCAGATTCCGTCATTTGTGCGGCATCACGTACGTCAGGACGAGAGGACCCTCAGAGTCATGCCCGAAGCAAACCGGCGCCGATTCCTCCAACTCGCGGGCGCCACTGCGGCGTTCACCGCGCTGTCGAGCAGCATCCAGCGCGCCGCCGCGCTGCCCGCGCACCACCGCACCGGGACAGTCCAGGACGTCGAGCACATCGTCGTCCTCATGCAGGAGAACCGATCCTTCGACCACTACTTCGGCACGCTGCGAGGTGTCCGCGGCTTCGGCGACCCCCGTTCCGTCTCGCAGAACGGGAAGTCCGTCTGGAAGCAGTCCGACGGCACCAAGGACATCCTGCCCTTCCATCCGGACGCCGACGACCTGGGCCTCGCCTTCATCCAGGACCTGCCGCACGGCTGGCAGGACACCCATGCCGCCTTCAACGGGGGCAAGTACGACAAATGGGTCCCGGCCAAGGGCAGCACGACCATGGCCCACCTGACCCGCGACGACATCCCGTTCCACTACGCGCTCGCCGACGCCTTCACCATCTGCGACGCCTACCACTGCTCGTTCATGGGCTCCACCGACCCGAACCGCTACTACATGTGGACCGGTTACGTCGGGAACGACGGGAAGGGCGGCGGCCCGGTCCTCGGCAACGACGAGAAGGGCTACGGCTGGACGACGTACCCCGAGCGGCTGGAGAAGGCCGGGGTGTCCTGGAAGATCTACCAGGACGTCGGCGACGGACTGGACGCGAACGGCGGCTGGGGCTGGATCGACGACGCCTACCGCGGCAACTACGGCGACAACTCGCTGCTCTACTTCAACCAGTACCGCGACGCCAAGCCCGGCGACCCGCTGTACGACAAGGCCCGCACCGGCACCGACGCACGCAAGGGCGAGGGCTTCTTCGACCGGCTGAAGGCCGACGTCAAGGCCGGCAAGCTGCCGCAGGTCTCCTACGTCGTCGCCCCCGAGGCCTTCACCGAGCACCCCAACTGGCCCGCCAACTACGGCGCCTGGTACGTCGCCCAGGTCCTGGACGCGCTCACCTCCGATCCCGAGGTCTGGGGCAGGACCGCGCTGTTCATCACCTATGACGAGAACGACGGCTTCTTCGACCACGTCATACCGCCCTTCCCGCCGGCCTCCGGCGCCCAGGGCAAGTCGACCGTCGACGCGTCCCTCGACCTGTACAAGGGCGACGCGAGCCACGTCGCCGGCGCCTACGGGCTGGGCCAGCGCGTGCCGATGCTGGTCGTCTCCCCGTGGAGCAAGGGCGGTTACGTCTGCTCCGAGACCTTCGACCACACCTCGATCATCCGGTTCATGGAGCGCCGCTTCGGCGTGCACGAGCCGAACATCTCGCCCTGGCGCCGGGCCGTCGTCGGCGATCTGACCAGCGCCTTCGACTTCTCCCGCAAGGACACCAAGCCGGTCGCGCTGCCGTCCACGGCCGGCTACGAGCCGCCGGACCACAACCGGCACGCCGACTACGTGCCCAAGCCGCCGGCCAACCCCTCCCTGCCCAAGCAGGAGCGCGGCCACCGGCCCACCCGCCCGCTGAAGTACGCCCCCGTGGTGGACGGTTCCGCGGACACCACGGGCGGCACCTTCACGCTCACGTTCGCCTCGGGGACGCACGCGGGCGCCGCCTTCCTCGTCACCTCCGGCAACCGCACCGACGGCCCCTGGACCTACACCACCGAGGCCGCCAAGTCGCTGTCCGACACCTGGAACGCGGCCTACTCCGGTGGCGTGCACGACCTCACCGTCCACGGCCCCAACGGTTTCCTGCGCGTTTTCAAGGGCAAGGCCAAGACCGCCGGACCGGAGGCGACCGCCCGGCACGTGGGCGAGGACCTGGTGCTCACCTTCACCAACAAGGGTTCCGGCACGGCGAAGCTGAAGGTCGTGAACGGCTACGGTGGCGCTCCGGCCACCGTGACCGTACGGCCCGGCGCGACGGTCAAGCACACCGTGGACCTCGCGGCGAGCAAGCGCTGGTACGACGTGACCGTCACCTGCGACGCCGACCCGGGCTTCCTGCGCGGCTTCGCCGGGCATGTCGAGAACGGTCATCCGGGCGTCAGCGACCCGGCGATCGCCTCGGAGTGAACGGGCGATGAATACCGCTCCGTGCGGACTGGTCAGGTACCGGTCACATCAGGGTAGTGTGCCCCGGTGACCACGCAATCGAACACTCCGGCAGGCTGGTACCCGGATCCGCACGGAGCGCCGCAGACGCTGCGCTACTGGGACGGCGCGCAGTGGACCCAGCACACCAATCCGGCGCAGGCGCCCGCCGGTCAGGTTCCGCAGCAGCAGGGTGCTGCCCAGCAGGCCGCGCCTCAGCCGGCCGCGGCTCAGCAGTACGGCGGTCCCCAGCAGTTCGGCGCCCCGCAGGCCCGGACCGCCGACCCCAAGGTGCAGCGTCAGGTCCAGCAGCAGGCGGGGGTCGCGGCCGGCGGCCCCGGCGGGGGCACCCTCTTCACCGAGCCGGTCCTGGTCGTGAACCAGAAGGCCAAGCTGATCGAGCTGACCAACGAGTACAAGGTCATGGATCAGAACGGCCGGGAGATCGGCTCCGTGACCGAGGTCGGGCAGGGCGCGCTGAAGAAGATCCTGCGTTTCGTCTCCAGCCTCGACCAGTTCATGACCCACAAGCTGGAGATCCGCGACGCGTACGGCCAGCCCCAGCTGCTGCTGACCCGGCCCGCGAAGTTCTTCAAGTCCCGGGTCGTCGTGACGCGTCCGGACGGCTCGCCGGTCGGTGAGATCGTCCAGCAGAACATGATCGGGAAGATCAACTTCGCCATGAACGCGAACGGCCGGCAGGTCGGCGCGATCAAGGCGGAGAACTGGCGGGCGTGGAACTTCGCGATCGTCGACCACGCGGACAACGAGGTCGCCCGGATCACCAAGACCTGGGAAGGCCTCGCCAAGACGCTCTTCACGACGGCGGACAACTACGTCCTGCAGATCCACTACCAGCTGCCCGAGCCGCTGCTGAGCCTCGTGGTGGCGACGGCCCTGACCGTCGACACCGCCCTCAAGCAGGACTCGCGGGGCTGGAACTGAGCGGGCCCCGACGGGGGAGAACGAGGCACGAGGAGCACGGGAACGGCGGCCGGAGCGCGCGGAGTGCGCGCGTACCGGCCGCCGCTGCGCGTCGTGGCCGGATACGTGCCAGTGGTCGGGCGTCCGGCGGGACGCCGCCGCACCGCTCACAGGCGCCGGGACCGGCCGAGCACGCGTCCTTTTCCGCAGCCCGCTCCCACCTCGCCTCACAGGCAGGCCGCCGGGCCGCCGTGCGGCGGGACTCCCGCGCAACCGGCTTGCGGGGCCGCGTGGCTGCCGTGCCGCAGTGCCGCAGGGCACTCGCTCGTGACCTACTCATGCTCCCGAGCTGCCACCCGGGGGGGGGATCGTCGTCCTGCCGGACTGCCGGACTGCCGGACTGCCGGACTGCCGGACTGCCGGACTGCCGGACTGCCGGACTGCCGGACTGCCGGGCTGCCGGGCTGCCGGGCTGTGAGCTCCGGGCTCGGGGCTGCGGGCCGGCATGCTGCAGGGCTGCAACGCTGATCGGGGTTGGCGGGGTTGCCAGGTCGCCGAGCTGTGAGGCTCCGGGCTGCGGAGCCGACGGCCGCCGGGCCCCGCCAGGCGCTGACGCGACAACCGTCGCCCGAGCCGGCGCTCGCTCAAGTCAGTGCTCGCCCAAGCCAGTACTCGCCCCTCCGCAGTGCCGGCCCCAGGCAGCTCCGCCCACGAGGGCCCCGCCCGAGCCGGTGCTCGCCCGGGCCGTGCTCGCCCAAGCCGGTCCCGCCCACGGCGGCTCCTCCCGAGGCGGTGCGCTCGCCCACGGCAGCGTGTTCGCCGGGGCGTCGCCGTGCTCGACAGCGTGCGCCGGCAGGACGCCCGTACGCCTAGGCGGAGAACGCGTCGACGCCCGTCAGCTCCGCCGACAGCTCCCACAGCCGAGCCGCCTGCTCGGGGTCGATCGCCCAGTCCTTGACGCCACTGCGCTCCTCGCCCTCCGGCGCGCGCTCGGCGATGTCGCAGTCCTCCAGATAGACGCCACCGAGCCCGTCCAGCTGCGGTGAGGTCGCCGCCCACACCTGGGTGGCCGCACCCTGCTGCGGCGTCTTGAAGCCCTCGGGATCGAGCACGTTGCCGTCCTCGTCGATCCAGCCGCGCTCGATCATCTCCTCCTTGGGCAGATGCCGTTGGAGCGGAGTGATGATGCCGCCGGGGTGCAGGGCGAAGGCACGGACGCCGGCGTCACGGCCGAGCTTGTCGAGCTGGACGGCGAACAGGACGTTCGCGGTCTTGGCCTGGCCGTAGGCCTCCCACTTGTCGTAGCCCTGCCGCCAGTGGACGTCGTCCCAGCGGATGCCGGAGAGGTGGTGGCCGCGGGAGGAGACGGAGACGACGCGGGCACCGCCGGGTGCGATCGCCGGCCACAGGCGGTTGACGAGAGCGAAGTGGCCGAGGTGGTTCGTGGCGAACTGGGCCTCCCAGCCGGGCCCCACCCGGGTCTCCGGGCACGCCATGATTCCCGCGCTGTCGATCACGATGTCGATGGTCCGTCCGGAGGCGAGGAACCGCTCGGAGAAGCGGCGCACGCTCTCCAGGTCGCCGAGGTCCAACTCGTCCAGTTCGACGCCGGGAACGTCGGTCAGCGCCTGCTCGGCGGTGGCCGGGCGGCGGGCGGGCACGACGACGTGGGCGCCGGCCTTCACGAGCGAGCGGGTGGTCTCCAGGCCGATGCCCGAGTAACCGCCCGTGACGAGGGCGAGCTTTCCGGCCAGGTCGATGCCGCGCAGGACGTCGTCCGCGGTGGTGGTGGCGCCGAAACCCGAACCGATCTTGTGCTGTGCAGTACTCATGGCCGGAACGCTATGAATTGGAGTGCGCTCGAAGTCAAGCGCCGGGCGGCGCGTCCGAGTGGCCGTGGTCCTCGGTCCAGGTCGGCGGTCACCGCCTCGGACACCGTCGCCGCCGCCTCCCGGATCCGCCGACGCACGTCTCCTTCGTACCGGTTGCCCCACCGATTGCGGACGCCTCCGTACCGGAGGGTCACCGACGCGCCGGAGCGGTCTTCTCGTGACGAGGGTGGTCACGGCCCGGGGGCCAGGGCCCCTGGCGGTTCAGAGTGCCGTGAGATGTCCGGGCTGGTCCGGCTGGCGTGGCACCAGTGCCGGTTCGGTGGTCGCCGTGCGCGGTTCCAGGGCGAGTACCGCGGCCACGGGGTGGTCGTCGGTCTCGGGCACCGGTTCCGGAGTGACCCGGGTGAGCAGGACCACGCCCCACGACGCCAGGGCCGCGCCGGCGAGGGCCAGCAGGATGCCGGCGGGGCCGCCCTGGAGGCCCTGGCCGAGCAGCGTGAGGCCGATGACCGCGGCGGCCACCGGATTGGCGAGGGTGACCACGGCGAGCGGCGCGCCGAGCCCGCCGCGGTAGGCGGTCTGGGACAGCAGCAGCCCGCCGACCGCGAACGCGGCGACGAGCACGGCGACCACCACCACCTCGGGGCTCAGGAGCGGTCCCGTGCGGTCCGTGGCCGCCACGGTCACCGTCTGGGTGAGGGCCGAGGCGACACCGGAGGCGAAACCGGAGGCCGTGGCGTGCCGAAGACCCGGGCGGGCGCCGGGCCAGGAGAGCATGCCGATCGCGACGGCGGTCGTACCGGCGACCGCCAGGGCCTCGGTCATCGACAGCACCCGAGAGGGCGCCGGGCCGGAGGCGGTGACGAGCAGCCCGGCGAGCCCGAGCAGCGTCAGCGCCGTACCGCGCCACTCCGCCGTGCTGACCCGGCGTCCGGCCGCCCGGGCGCCGAGCGGTACGGCCGCGACCAGGGTGAGCGCGCCCAGCGGCTGGACGAGGGTGAGCGGTCCGTACCTGAGGGCGACGACGTGCAGCAGGGCGGCGGCCGCGTTCAGACCGACCGCCGACCACCAGGCGCCGGTGCCGAGCAGGCGCAGCAGGCCGGTGCCGTGGCTGCGGGAGGCCAGGCGTTCCTGGGCGACGGCGGCCAGGGCGTAGGCGACCGCCGAGACGAGGGAGAGTGCGACGGCGATCAGGGCGGCGGCGCTCATCGGCCCGCTCCCGCCAGCACGCTCTCGCGCGGCGCGAGCCGGCCGGCGCCGCGTCCGGCCGTGGTGGCCGTCCGGTGCGGCGGGTGGATCACGGCGAGGGCGATGCCGAGCATGGCCGTCGCGACGATCGCGTCGAGCCAGTAGTGGTTCGCCGTGCCCACGATCACCAGCAGGGTGATCAGCGGGTGCAGCAGCCACAGCCAGCGCCACCGGGACCGGGTGGCCACGATCAGGCCGACGGCCACCATCAGGGCCCAGCCGAAGTGCAGCGACGGCATCGCCGCGAACTGGTTGGACAGGTGGTCGCTGGACGGTGGGCCGTAGACGGAGGGGCCGTAGAGGCGGGCGGTGTCCACCAGGCCGTCGCCGGTCAGCATCCGCGGCGGGGCCAGCGGGAAGGTGAACGGCAGCACCAGCGCGGCCGTGGTGACGACGGCGAGGACGCGGCGGGCCCAGACGTAGTGGGCGGGCCGCCGGAGGTACAGCCAGACCAGGAAGGCGAGCGTCGCAGGGAAATGGACGGTGGCGTAGTAGGTGTTCGCGAGGTGTACGAGGGTGTCGCCGTGCAGCAGTGCGGACTGCACGGCGTTCTCGTGCGGGAGGCGCAGCGTCCGCTCCAGGTCCCACACGCGGCGGGCGTTGTGGAGGGCGTTCGCGGTGTCTCCCGTGGCCAGTTGCCGGCCGAGCTTGTAGACGAGGAAGAGTCCCGCGACCAGCAGAAGCTCACGTACGAGTGCCGGGCGCGCTGTCGCGTCCGGCGGCTCCGCTGCTGCCTCTGCAGGCTCGGTTCGGGCATTCATCCCCCGGCCCCTTCGCTGACGGTGGTGCGTGTGGTGGTGCGTGCGAGCCCCGGCTGTGGGCGGAGGCTCATCGATACGTCGTCGTTCCGATACGTCAGTGTACCGATACGGCGGAGTACCGGTACACTGGCGTATCGATTGATGTGCGACACACTGGACCACAGGATCGGCGGCCCCGGCTCGAGCCGTGCTCGAGCGGAGCCGTACCGGAACGACCACCGGACACGAGTGAGGGGAAGCACCGCATGACGTCGCAGGCCGCGGACGGACCGGAGTCGGTCGTCGCCTCGCGCCGCTCCAAGATCACGCCGGAGCGTGAGCGGGAGTTCTTCGACGCCGTGCTGGAGCAGATCCGCGAGTGCGGTTACGAGTCGGTCACCATGGAGGGCGTCGCCGCCAGCACCCGGTGCAGCAAGTCCACGCTCTACCGGCAGTGGAAGACCAAGCCCCAGTTCGTCGCGGCCGCGCTGCGCGCCAGCCGCCGGGTGCGGTTCACCGGCATCGACACCGGATCGCTCGCCGAGGACCTGCGCCAGGCCGCGCGGGCCGCCGGGGACTGGTCCGGCAAGGACACCAAACTGCTGCAGGCGCTGGGGCCCGCCGTGACGGGCGATCACGAGCTGGCGCAGGCGCTGCGCGAGGCGCTGGTGTACCCGGAGATCGCCGCGCTGCAGGAGATGCTCGCCCGGGGTGTGGCCAGGGGCGAGGTGCGAGCGGACCATCCGGCCCTGGAGTACATCCCCGCGATGATCTTCGGCGTGCTGCGCGTCCGGCCGGTGCTCAGCGGCCAGTACGCCGACGCCGACTATCTCGTCCGGTTCGTGGAGGCCACCGTGCTGCCCACGCTCGGGCTGACCCGAGACCCAGGCCGCCGTTCACGGGATGACTGAACGGTGACCTGACCGCGCCGCACCGTGGGGACGGGGGCGGCGCGCACCCCCCGGCCGGGTGGGGCTCCTCTTGAGCGGAGGGGAGCCCCACCCGGCCGCACTGTGTCCGCGGGCCGGCGATCAGACGTTCTGGCCGTTCCCGCCGCCCGAGGAGACCTTGATCCCCTTCACTATCTCGTCGATGACCGACGTCTTCTGCCCGACGTCGATGCCGAAGCGCACCACCACGATCTGCTTGGCGTCGTCGGGCGAGGGGAAGGCGACCGACTCCACATAGCCGTCCGCGCCCTTGCTGGTGACCGCCTTCCAGCGCACCATGTAGCCCTTCTGCCCGGCGACCGTCACCGCCCCGGAACCCAGCACCTGGTGCGAGGTGATGCTGCCGTAGGTGGTGCCGCCGTAGGACTCCTTCGCGTTGGCCGCGATGTCCGCCTTGGCGACCTGCTCGGCCGTGTCGCCGTCGGTGCCCAGCGCCTCGGCCGGAGCGCTGTAGGCGCCGCCCGAGGTGCAGGTCTGGGCGGCATTGCCGGGGCACTTGTAGGAGTCGTCGGAGGTCACCTGTGCGCCGACGCTGATCGTCTGCCCCGTCCAGCCCTTCGGCACGGGCAGGCTGATGCCGTTGACCCCGTCCGGCACCGTGCCGCCGCCCGCGACCTTGGGTGCCTCGGACTGGTTCGGCGACGGCGAGGCCCCGCCGGACCCGCCGAAGCCGCCCGAGCCGCCGAAGCCGCCCGAGCCGCCGGAGCCGTCCTGGCCGCCGAAGCTTCCGCCCGGTCCGCCGTTCTGCCCGCCGGAGGCTCCCTGCTGCGACCCGGCGCGGTCGGCGCTGCCGCCGCCGGGATCCTTGGTGAGGGCCCACACACCGACGCCGACGCATGCCAGGACCGCGGCCGCCGCCGTCACGGCCACGCCCGTGCGCACACCGCGCCGCCCGGGCTGCGGGGCGGGATAGCC
Organism: Streptomyces sp. NPDC052109; assembly: GCF_040680195.1. Taxonomy (NCBI): domain Bacteria; kingdom Bacillati; phylum Actinomycetota; class Actinomycetes; order Kitasatosporales; family Streptomycetaceae; genus Streptomyces; species Streptomyces sp. NPDC052109. The sequence continues at coordinate 41,075 of NZ_JBFAWF010000021.1, forward strand.
CGGATACGCCGGATACCCGGCCTGAGCGCCGTACGCGGGGGGCGCCGCGGGCGCCGGCGGCTGCACCGGCTGCGGGCCGCCGGCCGCCGACGGCTGCGTCGGGGGAACCCAGGCGGCGGCCGTCCCGGCGGGGCGGGTCTGGTCCGTCCAGGCCTTGCCGTCCCACCAGCGCTCGGTGGGCGGACCGTCGTTCGTCTGCCCGGGGTCGGGGTACCACCCGGGGGGAGTCACCTGCGTCATGCCCCCACCGTATGAGGCGACAGTGAAAGTGTGATGAGAGGATCCGGCGCCAAAGCGCTGTACCGGACATTTCGCCAGCGGGATTTTTCCCACTGGGTCGATACGGCTCCCCGCCACCGCTCCCTTACGACTCCCGGCCCGCCCTCTTACGACTCCTGGTCCGCGCCGCCACCCCCAACCGCACCGACCCGCGCACCACCACCGAAGTCACCCGGAACCCGCCCGGGCCCGGGGCCGGCGACCCGGCGTGCCGCCGGAGACCCCGGACTCGTCCCGCTCGACGAGACGGACCACCGGCCCCGCCGCCACCCCGCGCCCCGTCGGCACGCGGGAGGCGGGTGGCGGTAAACGGCTGCGCCGCGGCCTTGGTTGACGCTTCGTCCGCCGCTGACCGGCTGCTCGGGACGGGGGTGCGTCGCCTCACCGCACCCACTTTCACCCGGCGGGGCAACAGCTGCCCCGACCGGCCACCGGACGTCCCACCGGACGGCTACGCTCGTGGTCTGTACGTCATTCGGGCGACCTGGGGAGGTAACGGGATGACGGAGGGACGGCCGCCGGCGGTCGGCTCGGCTTCCCTGTGGGAGCGGGACGCGGAGATCGCCGCCGTCGCACGGGCGCTCGACCTCCTGTGCGCCGACCAGTCGTCCACGGGCAGTCTGCTGGTCTTCCGCGGTGAGGCCGGAATCGGCAAGACCGCGCTGCTGGCCGAGATGCGCCGCATGGCGGAACGCCGCGGCTGCACCGTGTGGTCCGCGCGCGGTGCCGAGACCCTGAAGTCCGTCCCGTTCAACGTGGTACGGCAGTTGCTCCAGCCCGGACTGATGTCCTTACTGCCCGAGGAGGCCCGCGAGTATCTCGGTGACTGGTACGACATCGCCGGCCCCGCCCTCGGTATAGCCACTCCGCAGGAGGGCAGCGCAGACCCGCAGTACGTGTGCGACGGACTCGTCGCGGCGGTGCGCCGGCTCGCCCGCCGCGAGTGGCCGCTCGTGCTGCTGATCGACGACGCGCACTGGGCCGACCAGGAGACCCTGCGCTGGCTCGCCGCCTTCGCCGAACGCCTCGACGACCTCTCCGTCCTCGTCGTGGTCGCCCGCCGGCCCGGCGAGGTCGGCGGCGACAGCGCCCGCCACCTCGACGCGGTGGCCGCCGCCGCGGGGCGCCCCGTCGACAACCTCCGGGCCCTCACCCCCGACGCGGCCGCCGGACTCACCCGCGCCACGCTCGGCCGGCACGCCGACGCCGCCTTCTGCCGCGAGGTCTGGGCCGTCACCGCGGGCAACCCCTACGAGACCACCGAACTCCTCGCGAAGGTGCAGGACAGCGAACTGCAGCCGGTGGAGGCCCGGGCCGGCGAACTGCGCGCACTCAACCGCGCCGCCCGCGGCGGCGGACTGGTCGACCGGCTCAAGGGGCTCGGCCTGGAGGCCACCCAGTTCGCCTGGGCGGCCGCCATCCTCGGCACCGCCATCACCGTCGACATGGTCGCCCGGCTCGCCACCATGGACGAGGCCGTCGCCCGGCACTGCGCCGACCTGCTGTGCGCCGCTCGCATCCTCACCGAACCCGACCCCGCGGCCGGCACCGAACGCGAGGAGGGCGAGCTGGAGTTCGTCCACCCGCTCATCGCCACCGCCGTCTACAACTCCATCCCGCCGGGCGTGTGCACCGCCATGCACGGCGTCGCCGCCCAGCTCATCACCGAACTCGGACGCGGCGCCGCCCAGGCTGCCCGTCACCTGCTGAAGGTGCACCCGGACGGCGACGAGGAACTCGTCGAGCAGCTGCGCGAGGCCGCCCGCGAACACCTCGCCGTCGGCGCCCCCGACGCGGCCCGTACCTGCCTCGAACGCGCCCTGCAGGAGCCGCCGCTCCCCGAGGTCCATGCCCACGTCCTGTTCGAACTGGGCTGCGCCACCCTGCTCACGGCACCCGCCGTCACCGTCGACCACCTCCGGTTCGCCCTCGGCATCCCCGGGCTCGACGGCGAGCGGCGGGTCGACGCGGTGGTCCGGCTCTCCCAGGCGCTGCTCCACAACGACCAGCTGGAGGAGGCCGTCCGCACGGTCGAGGCCGAGGCCGCCCGGCACGAACCCGGACCCGTCCGGATGCGGCTGCAGGCCGTGCAGTTCATGTGGGAGGGCATCCACGGCGAGAGCGTCTCCCCGGCCCGCTCCCGGCGCCTGGCCGAACTCGCGGGCATCTGCACGGGCCGCGACAACGCCGAACGCGCCCTGCTCATCCTGCGCGGCTTCGACGCCATGACCCACGGCGAGAGCGCCGACGAGGTCCTGGAACTGTGCGACCGCGCCCTCGTCAACGGCCGCCTGGCACCCGGCCTCGGCTGGACCGACCAGGAGTGGGGCATCGAGCTGCTGATGATGCTCGGCAGCGCGTACGCCTACGCCGACCGGCTCGACCGCGCCGAGAGCCTCTTCGCCGAGGCCCTGCGCGCCTACACCACCGCCGGCTGGCGCGGCGGCCACCTCTCACTCGCCAACGCCTTCCTCGGGCTCGCCTACCGCAGGCAGGGCCGGCTGCGCGACGCCGAGTCCACCCTGCGCGAGGCCCTCGTCCTCGCCGAGCGCGTGGGCCGCCGGCTGCCGCTGTACTGGTCGGCTACCTGCGGCCTGGTCGACACCCTGCTGGCCCGCGGCCGCGTCGACGAGGCCTGGTCGATCGCCGAGCAGTACGGCTTCGCGCCGCCCTACCCCTCCACCATCGTCCTGCCCGACATCCGCTGCGTACGCGGCCGGCTGCTGCTCGCCGTCGGCCGCACCGAGGAGGGCGTCAACGAACTGGAGGCCGCCGAGAAGACGGCCGCCTCGCGCGGCGGCCACAACCCGGTCCTCTCGCCCTGGTCCATCGACCTCGCCAAGGCCCTCGCCGACCAGGACCCGGCCCGTGCCGCACAGCTCGCCGCCGACGCCCGCCGGCAGGCCGAACGCTTCGGCACGGACACCGCCATCGGCGAGGCCCTGCGCTGCGCCGCAGCCCTGGAGTCCGGCGGCCGCGCGGTCCAGCTCGCCGCCCAGGCCGTCACCTATCTGGAGGCCTCGCCCTGCCAGTACGAACACGCGGCGGCCCGCGTCGAGTACGGCATCGCGGCCCGCTCCGTCGCGGAACTGAACCGGGGCCTGGACCTCGCCCGGGCCTGCGGCGCGGAGGGGCTCGTGGCCCAGGCGAGGGAGGTGCTGGAGACGGGGCGGGGGTTGCGCTAGCGCCCCACGGGGGGCCTCATCCCGGAGGACCTCACATCGTCAGAAGCTGTTCGGTGACCGCCGCCAGCCGCCTGCGCGCCTCCGGGTCGTACGCCTCCTCGTGCGCCCGGGCCGGCCGGGTGCCGTCGTAGTAGCCCCCGCTGCCCAGCTCCTGTGTGGCCAGCGCCAGGACACCCGTTGCGCCGTCGGCGACCGAGGTCCACGGGGTGATGCCGCTGTCGCGGACCATCGCCGTGTCCATGAAGGTGGCGGGGTGCAGGACGTTCACCGACACTCCGCTGTCGGCGAGTTCCTCGGCGAGCGTGAAGGTGTACGCGGCGAGGGCGAACTTGCTGCGGCAGTACGCCGACATGCCGCTGTAGCCGCGGGTGAGTTCGGGGTCGGCGAAGTCGAGGGGTTCCTGGCCGGCCGAGCCGACGTTCACGATCCGGGCCGGCGCGTTGCTGCGCAGGACCGGCAGCAGGGACCGGGTCAGGACGACGGGCGCGAGATGGTTCACGGCGAGCCGCAGCTCGTGCCCGTCGGCGCTCAGCTCCCGCCCGGAACCGGGCGTACCGCCGCCCACTCCCGCGTTGTTGATCAGCACGTCGAGGCCTGGATGTGCCTCGGCGACCCGGGCGCCCAGCTCGCGCACCTCGGCGAGCCGGGCCAGGTCGGCGACGAACCCCTCGGCCCGGCCCTCGGTCCGCAGCTCCGCGACCAGCCGCTCGGTGCGCGCCCGGTCGCGGCCGTGGGCGAGGACGACATGGCCGGAGCGGACCAGCTCGAAGGCGACGTACCGGCCGAGCCCGGAGGTGGCGCCGGTGATCAGAATCGTGGACATGTTTCCACCCTAGGCACGGCCCGGCGCCGGGAGAGGGGTGCTGCTGACGCTACGACCAGCAGGGTCACCCTCGGCCCTGGACTTCCCCGTCCTCCTCGGCAAGGACCCGCTGGGCCGTCGCGAAGGCCGAATTGGCGGCCGGCACCCCGCAGTACACGGCGGTCTGCAGCAGCACCGCGCCGATCTCCTCCGGCGTCAGCCCGCCCCGTCGCGCCGCCCGGACGTGCATCGCCAGCTCGTCGTAGTGGCCGCGGGCGACCAGCGCGGTCAGCGTGATCAGGCTGCGCTCGCGGCGGGACAGGGTCGGGTCGGTCCAGATCTCCCCCCAGGCGTAGCGGGAGATGAAATCCTGGAAGCGGGCGGTGAACGGGGTCTGCCGGGTCTGGGCCCGGTCCACGTGTGCGTCGCCCAGCACCTCCCGGCGCACCGCCATCCCGCTCGCCGGCGGTCCGTCGAGCTGGGTGCGCAGCGCCGTCAGCACGGGCCGCGGGCATTCGGCGGGCGCCAGGTGGGAGGCGCCGGGCAGTTCCACCAGCGTCGAGCCGGGCACGGCGTCGGCGATCTCCCGCAGATGCGCGGGCGGCGTCGCCGGATCCTGCCGGCCCGCCACGAGAAGCGTCGGCACGGCGATGTCGCCGAGCCGGTCGCGCAGGTCGAACGCGGCGAGCGCGTCGCAGCAGGCGGCGTACGCCCCCGGGTCGGCCTCCCGGTGGTCCCGGACCAGCCCGGGCACGCTGAACCCGGGGGTGAACCAGCGTGCGTCGGCGCTCTCCACCAGCCACTCCATGCCCTCGCGGCGCACGCGGTCCGCCCGCTCCCGCCAGGCCGTGCCGCCGCCGAAATGGGCTGAGGAGCACAGGACCGCCAGGGAGGTCAGACGGTCGGGGTGGTGCACGGCCAGATGGAGGCCGACGGCACCGCCGAGGGAGACGCCCGCGTAGGCGAACCGGTCGATGCCGAGCGCGTCGGCGAGGGCCAGCACCAGCGCGGCGAGGTCGCCGACCGTCGCGCCCGGTGCGATGAGGTCCGGTGCCGAGCCGCCGTGGCCCGGCAGGTCCCAGCGCACCACGCGGTGGGCGGCCGACAGTTCGGGGGCGACCGCGTCCCACAGGGCGTAGGAGGTGCCGAGCGACGGGCCCAGCAGCAGCGGGGGAGCGGAAGCGGAACCTTCTTCCAGGTGGTTCAGGAGTTGTGCGTTCAACGTCGCTCCAGGGCGCGGTCGGTGAGGAAACCGGCGAAACCGGTGTAGTGAGCGGGGTCGGTGAGGTCGGCCAGGTCCAGGTCCTTCAACTCCGGTTCCTCTGCCAGGAGTTCGCCCAACGGGCGGTCCTCGGCGTGGCTGCGGAGGGCGAGGTCGGTGAGCAGCTCCCTGGCCCGGGCGCGGCCGAGGCGGGGTGCCAGGGCGGCGGACAGCCGCTCGGAGACGATCAGCCCCCGGGTGAGGTCCAGGTCGCGGCGCATGGCCTCGGCGTGCACGCGCAGGCCCTCGGCGAGTTCGGCCGCGTCCCGGGCCGCGCCGCCGGTCAGCCGGAGCAGGTCGCGCAGCGGCTCCCACTCGGCGTGCCAGGCGCCGGCCGGCCGTTCGTCCCCGGCGGCGACGCAGCCGTACAGCGTGGCCGCGAGCTGCGGGGCGCGGCGGGCGGCGGCGGAAAGGAGCGTGGAGCGCACCGGGTTGGCCTTGTGCGGCATGGCGGACGAGGCGCCACCGCTGCCCTCGGTCACCTCGCCGATCTCGGTGCGCGACAGCGTCAGCACGTCCTCCCCGATCCTGCCCAGGGCGCCGGCCGTGAAGGCCAGACAGCCGGCCAGGTCGGCGACGGGGGTGCGCAGGGTGTGCCAGGGCAATGCCGGTGCCACGAGGCCGACTTCACGGGCGTACGCCGCGGTCAGCTCGGCCGCGTCCCGGGTGCCGTACGCCTCGAAGGCGGCCAGCGTCCCGGCGGCGCCACCGAGTTGGGCGGGCAGTGCCTCGCGTACCCGGGTGACGCGGTCCCGGGCGTCCAGCACCAGCGACCGCCAGCCGGCCGCCTTGAGACCGAACGTCGTCGGTACAGCGTGCTGGGTGAGCGTGCGGCCCGGCATCGGGGTGTCCCGGTGCGCGGCGGCCAGCCGGGCCAGCGCCCGCTCGGTGCGGTCGAGGCCGGCGAGTACCAGGTCCAGGGTGCGCGCGGCGACCAGCATGGCGGCGGTGTCCAGGATGTCCTGACTGGTCGCGCCCCGGTGCACGTACGGGCCGTACGGCTCGCCCACCGCCGCGGTGAGGTCGGCGACGAGCGGGATGACCGGGTTGCCGCCCGCGCGGCCGCGTTCGGCGAGGGAGCGTACGTCGAAGCGGGTGGGGTCGGCCGCCTCGGTCACCGCCTCGGCCGCCTCGGCCGGCGCGAGGCCCAGCGCGGCCTGGGCGCGGGTCAGGGCGGCCTCGGCGTCCAGCAGGGCCCGCAGATACGCGTGGTCTCCGGTCGCGTGAGCGGCCGCAGAGGCGGCCCACCCCGGGGCGAGCAGGCCGGTGTCGCTGTCGTTGCCGCTGTGCTCAGGTGTCACTGGTACTCCAGGAAGACCGTCTCGCCTTCGCCCTGAAGGCGGATGTCGAAACGGTAGGTGCCCGAGCCCTCGTCACCGGCGATCAGCGTGTCGCGCCGGTCGCCCACCCGGGTGAGCAGCGGGTCGGCGGCGAGCGCGGCCTCGTCGCCCGGAAGGTAGATCCGGGTGAACAGATGCGCGAGCAGGCCGCGCGCGAAGACACAGACGCTCAGGTAAGGGGCGTGCCGCCCGCGCGCGCCGGGGCGGAGCGTACGGGCGTACCAGTGGCCGTCGGCGTCGGTCTGGATGCGGCCCCAGCCGGTGAACTCCACGCCGTTGCGGCCCAGGTAGCCGCCGGTGGCCGGATCGCGCCGGATGGATCCGTCCACCTGCGGGACCGTGCCGTCGGGGCGGGGACCCCACAGCTCGACGAGGGCGTCCGGCAGCGGCCTGCCCTCTCCGTCGAGGACGTATCCGTGGACGGTGACCGTGTCCGGGTGGCCGAGCGGGGCGATCTCCTCGCCGCCGCGGAAGGGCAGGGCATAGCCGTAGAAGGGGCCGACCGTGTGGGACGGGGTGGGCAGCACCTGCTCCGGGTGGCTGGTGTCGATCTTCGTCATGGCGGTCAGCGTCCTTCCTCGATCCAGGTGGCGGCCGGGCCGTCCAGCACGATGTCCCAGTGGTAGCCGAGTGAGAGCTCCGGCACCGACAGGCCGTGGTCGTAGGTGGCGATCAGTCGCTGCCGGGCCGCGTCGTCCGTCACCGACTGCAGGATCGGGTCGTACGGGAAGAGCGGGTCGTTCGGGAAGTACATCTGCGTCACCAGCCGCTGGGTGAACGCCGTGCCGAACACCGAGAAGTGGATGTGGGCGGGGCGCCAGGCGCCCACGTGGTTGCGCCAGGGGTAGGGGCCGGGCTGGATGGTGGTGAAGTGGTAGCGCCCCTCGGCGTCGGTGAGGGTGCGCCCGAAGCCGGTGAAGTTCGGGTCGAGCGGGGCGTCGTGCTGTTCGCGCTGATGGGCGTAGCGGCCGGCCGAGTTGGCCTGCCAGATCTCGATCAGCTGACCCCGCACCGGGTGCCCGGCGCGGTCCAGCAGCCGTCCGGAGACGGTGATCCGCTCACCGACCGGCTCGCCGCGGTGATGCCGGGTGAGGTCGTTGTCGATCCCGGTGATGTCACGCTCCCCGAAGGCGGGGGAGCGCAGCTCCACCAGTTCCGGGTCCTGGGCGGTGTCGATGGCGACCAGGGGCTGCTTGGGGTGGCGGAGCACGGAGGAGCGGTAGGGCGCGTAGTCGCGGCGCGGATGGTGCTCGACGGGAGCGCCGTCGGCGACGCGCTTGTCGTACGCGGCGTGCTGGGCGGCGATCTCGAGATCGATGTCCTGCTGGGTGAGAGCCATGGGGATACCTGACGCTTCCTTGGCGTTCGCTAGCGTTCCAGTACGAGGGCGAGGCCTTGGCCGACGCCGATGCAGAGGGTGGCCACGCCGGTGCCGGAGCCTCGGCGGGCGAGCTGGTGGGCGACCGTCCCGGCGAGCCGGGCCCCGGAGGCGCCCAGCGGGTGACCGAGCGCGACGGCGCCGCCCTGCGGGTTGAGGACGGCGGGGTCGAACTCGGGCCATTCGGCGAGGCAGCCGAGGACCTGGGCGGCGAACGCCTCGTTCAGCTCCAGCACCGACAGGTCGTCAAATCCCCTGCCTGCTTTGGCGAGTGCCCGGTTGACGGCCTCGACGGGGGCGAGTCCGAAGTACTGCGGGTCGGTCGCGGACACCCCGGTGGCCCGGATCCGGGCGAGGGGTTCGCGGCCGGTGGCCTTCAGGCCCTCCTCGTCGGTGAGGAGCAGGGCGGCGGCGCCGTCGTTGAGAGGCGAGGCGTTGCCCGCCGTGACCGTGCCGCCCTCGGTGCGGAACGACGGCTTCAGCCTGGCCGTCGCGGCCAGGGAGGCGTCCGGGCGTACGCACTCGTCGGCGGCGAAGGCGACCGGCTCGCCCGTGCGCCGCGGGACCGGCACGGGCACCGTCTCGGCGTCGAACAGGCCCTGTTCCCGCGCGGCGGCCGCTTTGCGGTGGGAGGCGAGGGCGAACTCGTCCTGCTGTTCGCGGGTGATCTTGTGCTTGTCCGCGATCAGCTCGGCCGACTCGCCGAGCGGGATGGTCCACTGCGGGTCCATCCTCGGGTTGACCATGCGCCAGCCGAGGGTGGTCGAGTACAGCTCGGCGTGTCCGACCGGGAAGGGCCGCTCGGACTTGGGCAGCACGTACGGCGCCCGGGTCATGGACTCCACGCCGCCGGCGAGGGCGATGCGGGCGTCGCCGACGGCGATGGCGCGGGCGGCCTGGACCACCGCTTCCAGGCCGGAGGCGCACAGCCGGTTGACGGTCACCCCGGGTACGGAGGTGGGCAGCCCGGCGAGCAGCGCGGCCATGCGGGCGACGTTGCGGTTCTCCTCGCCGGCGCCGTTGGCGTTGCCGAGGTAGACGTCCTCGATGCGGGCCGGGTCCAGGGCGGGAGTGCGGGCCAGGAGTTCGCGGATCGCGTGGGCGGCCAGATCGTCGGGGCGGACGGAGGCCAGCGCGCCGTTGTAGCGGCCGATGGGGGTACGGACGGCGTCGACGACGTAAACGGTGTTCACAGGACGTTCTCCCCGATCCTCATTTCCGCGTCGGTCCGGATGACGACGTCTTCGACGGACACGCCCGGCGCGGTCTCGACCAGGACGAGCCCGATGTCGGTGACGTCCAGCACGGCAAGGTCGGTGATGATCCGGTTCACACAGGCCTTGCCCGTGAGCGGCAGCGTGCACCGTTCCATGATCTTCGGTGAACCGTCCTTGGTGGTGTGGGTCATCACCACGATCACCTGCCGGGCCCCGTGCACCAGGTCCATCGCCCCGCCGATCCCGGTGACCAGCTTGCCCGGAACGGCCCAGTTGGCCAGGTCACCGTCGGCGGAGACCTGCATCGCGCCGAGCACGGCCACGTCGATGTGCCCGCCGCGGATCATCGCGAACGACAGAGCCGAGTCGAAGAAGGCCGCCCCCGGCAGGACGGTGACGGTCTCCTTGCCCGCGTTGATCAGATCCGGATCGACCTCGTCCTCGGCCGGGTACGGGCCGGTGCCCAGGATGCCGTTCTCCGACTCCAGGACCACCTCGACGCCCGGCGGCAGCTGGTTGGGGATCAAGGTCGGCAGCCCGATGCCGAGATTGACGTACTGGCCGTCGCGCAGCTCGCGCGCCGCGCGGGCGGCGATCTCCTCGCGTGTCCAGGCCATCAGCTGCTCACCGTCCGCTGCTCGATCTTCTTGTCGGCCGCCTGCTCCGGGGTCAGGGCGACCACCCGCTGCACGAAGACACCCGGCAGGTGCACGGCGTCCGGATCGATCTCGCCGGGCTCGACCAGCTCCTCCACCTCGGCGATCGTGACCTTCCCCGCCATCGCGGCGAGGGGGTTGAAGTTCCGGGCGGACCTGTTGAAGACCAGGTTCCCGTGCCGGTCGCCCTTGGCGGCCCTGACCAGCGCGAAGTCGGTGCGGATGGCGCGCTCCAGGACGTATTCCACGCCGTCGAAGTCCCGTACCTCCTTCGCGGGCGAGGCCAGCGCGACGCCGCCCTGGCCGTCGTACCGCCAGGGCAGGCCGCCCTCGGCGACCTGTGTGCCCACTCCGGCCGGGGTGTAGAAGGCGGGAATGCCGGCTCCGCCCGCGCGCAGCCGCTCGGCCAGCGTGCCCTGCGGGATCAGCTCCACCTCGAGCTCACCGGCCAGGTACTGGCGGGCGAACTCCTTGTTCGCCCCGATGTAGGAACCCGTCACCCGCGCGATCCGCCCCGCCGCCAGCAGCACGGCCAGCCCCGACTCCATCGCGCCGCAGTTGTTGGAGACGACCGACACGCCGCCGACGCCGCGCTCGTACAGCGCCTGGATCAGCACGTTCGGCACACCGCTCAGCCCGAATCCGCCCACCGCGAGGGACGCACCGTCCGGGACATCGGCCACCGCCTCCAGGGCCGTGGCGACCACCTTGTCCATCCGTGAAGCCTCATCTCTCCGTCAATAGTCAGCGCACTGAGTATTTCAACGAGATGTCCCACACGCTGCCACCGCAACGAATGTCCGTCAAGACGTGGACTCTTTGCGCTTCACATGGAAGACGGACGGACCGGTTGGCGAGTAGTGTTCAGTGCACCAACGAAATGATCAGGGGGTGCACATGGCCGCGGTGGACCTCACCACCCACCCCGGGCACCTGGCCCGGCGGCTCCAGCAGGCGCACTACCTGCTGTGGAACACCATGGTCTCCGAAGAGATCACCTCACCGCAGTTCGCCGTCATGAACGCGCTCATCGCCGAGCCGGGCCTCGATCAGCGGACCGTGGGGGAGCGGGTGGGCCTGGACCGCTCCACCATCGCCGAGGTCATCAGCCGGCTCGGCCGCCGGGGGCTGCTGACCAAGGTGCGCGACCCGGAGGACGGCCGGCGTTTCCTGCTCCGCCTGACCGACGACGGCCTGCGCACCCACCGCAAGCTGACGGTGCGCACCGCCCGGATGAACCAGGTCTTCCTCGCGCCGCTGTCCGCGGAGGAACAGACCGCGTTCTTCGACCTGATCCGCCGGGTCGCGGACGCGGCCGAGGACCTGCGCAACCCGGCCGAACCGCCGGCCGTACGGGGCTGACCCGGCCGGTACGGGAGCTCACGGCGCCGGCGCGAAGACGACCCAGACCTGACCGTCGGCGAAGTCCATCCGGCTGCCGTCCTGCGTGGTGAACGTCGTACCGTCCGTCGCGGCCGGCCGTGACCAGGAGGCGTCGAAGGTGCGGCCGTCGCGCAGCACCTCGGCCTTTCCCGAGCCGACCGTCTCGGTGTACGGGGTGGGGTTGCCGAGCACGTCGTGATAGCGGGAGCCGCGGATCTTCACGTACTGCACGACGACCGTCGCCGGTGCCGGCCGCCCGCCGTCCGTCGTCACCGTCGGGGTGCCGTCCATCGCGACCAGCCAGCCGTGCCGTTCGGCGGACCAGGTGAAGGTGAAGCGGGCGGCCGGGTAGCGGACGGTGCGCGCGTGTGTGGCAGTGCCGCCGGACGGGGCCGGGCCGTAGCTGAAGCCGGTGGTCAGCGCCGCCCTGCCGGGGGCGGACGGCAGCAGCTTGCCAGGGTGCAGATAGAGGTTGTGCGGGGCGGCCCTGCCGATGCCCCGGTAGTACGCGGCCGGGGCCCGGTCGGCGGACTCCGCGCGCAGCGGCGCCTTGTCGATCAGCGGCAGCAGCCTGTGCTGGGCGCCGGAGAAGGCGAGCGTCGGCCGGTGGAACTGCTGCAGCAGCTCCAGATCGGACTCGCGGGCACTGCGGACCGGTCCGACGGTCGCCGGGAGCCGGGTCGCGTACACCGCCATCAGGCGGCTGAGACCGCCCTCCACCTGCTCGGCGTACACCACATCGGCCGCGCCGAGGCCGGTCTGCGGGCGGGCCGCCGGCACGTTGTCGATCTTCACGGCGAGCGGGGAACCGGCCGCCGGGGCCGAGGACGTCGGCCGCGGTGGCGCCGTGGGGGTCGCGGTCTGCCGCGGGGCGCGGTCGTCGTCCCGGCCGCGTTGGGTGCAGCCGGCCGTGGGGACGGCCAGCGAGGCGGCCAGCACGACCGCCGTCAGTACCGCGCGTCGCGTGCGCGCTCCGTGTGTCCTACTCACCGTTGCCCACCGCGGCCACCCCGTTCGTTCGTCCGATTGTGCGCTCATCGGGTCATCGGCCGCCATACCCGAACGTTTACGGCCATGCGCGGGGGCCCCCAGGATCGGGGCCCGTCAACAGTGCGGGTGCGGGTGCGGGGTTCGGAGTGGGGGGGCACGGGTACCCGGGCGCCACCGCGAAACGCCCACGCGACCGAGGGAGCGGTATCCCATGAAGGCAGTCACCTGGCAGGGCAGGCGGGACGTCCGGGTCGAGGACGTGCCGGACCCGCGGATCGAGGAGCCCACCGACGCCGTCATTCGCATCACGTCCACCGGGCTGTGCGGCTCGGACCTGCATCTGTACGAGGTGCTCACCCCGTTCATGACACCGGGTGACATCCTCGGGCACGAACCGATGGGCATCGTCGAGGAGGTCGGCCCGGGAGTGCCGGACCTCAAGGCCGGGGACCGCGTCGTGGTGCCGTTCCAGATCGCCTGCGGGAACTGCTGGATGTGCCTGACCGGGCTGCCCACCCAGTGCGAGACCACGCAGATCACCGGCGAGGGCATGGGCGCTGCCCTGTTCGGCTACACCCGCCTGTACGGCGCCGTGCCCGGGGCCCAGGCCGAGTACCTGCGGGTGCCCCAGGCGCAGTTCGGGCCGATGAAGGTGCCGGAAGGCCCGCCGGACGACCGTTTCGTCTACCTCTCCGACGTGCTGCCCACCGCGTGGCAGGCCGTCGAGTACGCGGCCGTCCCGCCCGGTGGCACCCTCGCCGTGCTCGGCCTCGGCCCGATCGGCGACATGGCCTGCCGGATCGCCAAGGCGCGGGGCGCCGAGCGCGTGTTCGGCATCGACCTGGTGCCGGAACGGCTCGCGCGGGCCGACCGGGACGGCGTGGAGACCTACGATCTCAGGGCCTTCGACGACGAGAAGGCGCTGGTCAACGCCGTCCGCGACGAGACCGGCGGCCGGGGCCCGGACGCCGTGATCGACGCCGTCGGCACCGAGGCCCACGGCAGCGCCGCCGCCAAGCTCGCCCAGACGGCCACCGGCCTGCTGCCCCGCAAGCTCAGCGGGCCCCTCGCCGAGCGCTTCAGCATCGACCGGCTCGGCGCCCTCTACATGGCGATCGACCTGGTCCGGCGCGGCGGCACCATCTCGCTGAGCGGCGTGTACGGCGGCATGACCGACCCGATGCCGATGCTCACCCTGTTCGACAAGCAGATCCAGCTGCGCATGGGCCAGGCCAACGTCCGCCGCTGGAGCGACGAGATCATGCCGTATCTGACCGACGAGGACCCGCTCGGCGTCGACGGCTTCGCCACCCACCGGGTGCCGCTCACCGAGGCACCGCACGCCTACGAGATGTTCCAGCACAAGGAGGACGGCGCCATCAAGGTCCTCATGCAGCCGTAGGCCGCCCCGGCCCTGCCGGCTCAGCCGCGGTCCTTCTCGCCGAGGATCTCCGCCAGGTCGTAGCGCACCGGCTCCTCCAGCTGGGTGTAGGTGCAGCTCTCCGGGGTGCGGTCGGGGCGCCAGCGGCGGAAGCGGGCGGTGTGCCGGAAGCGCTGCCCGTTCTCCATGTGGTCGTAGGCCACCTCGGCGACCCGCTCCGGACGCAGCGGCACCCAGGACAGGTCCTTCTTGCCGGACCAGCGGCTAGGCGCGCCCGGCAGCCGGGCCGTCTCGTGGGCGGTCTCGTCCGACCAGGCCGCCCACGGGTGCCCGGCCACGTCGTCCATGCGCAGCGGCTCCAGCTCCTCGACCAGCTCGGCCCGCCTCTTCATGGCGAAGGCGGCGGACACGCCCACGTGCTGGAGCCGGCCCCGGTCGTCGTACAACCCCAGCAGCAGCGAGCCGACCACCGGGCCGCTCTTGTGGAAGCGGTAGCCTGCGACGACCACGTCCGCCGTCCGCTCGTGCTTGATCTTGAACATGGCGCGCTGGTCCTGGAGGTAGCGCAGGGTGAGCGGCTTGGCGACGACGCCGTCGAGGCCGGCGCCCTCGTACTGCTCGAACCACTCCTGTGCCACGTCGAGATCCGTCGTGGCGGGCGCCACGTGCACCGGCGGCGTCGCCTCGGCGAGCGCCCGTTCCAGCAGGGCCCGGCGCTCGGTCAGCTCCACGTCGAGCAGTGACTCGGCGTCCAGCGCGAGCAGATCGAAGGCGACGAAGGAGGCAGGGGTCTTCTCCGCCAGCATCCGCACCCGCGAGTCGGCCGGGTGGATCCGCTCGGTCAGCGCGTCGAAGTCCAGGTGGCCGTCCCGCGCGATCACGATCTCCCCGTCCAGCACGCACCGCTCCGGCACCCGCTCCTTCAGCGCCGCGACCAGCTCGGGAAAGTACCTGGTCAACGGCTTTCCGGTACGACTTCCCAGCTCGATGTCGGCCCCGTCCCGGAACACGATGGCCCGGAACCCGTCCCACTTCGCCTCGTAGTGCATGCCTGGCGGGATCTTCGCCACGGACTTGGCGAGCATGGGCTTCACGGGTGGCATGACGGGCAGATCCATGCCACCGATTCTGCTCGCCTCCATCGCGCGCCGCCCGGTATGCGAGCCGTGCGGGGTGCGCCTACCGTGGCCGCATGGGTGCTGCGGTGGAACTGGAGGTCGGCGGCCGTACCGTGCGGCTGTCCAGCCCGGACAAGGTCTTCTTCCCGGCGCGGGGTTTCACCAAGCTGGACCTCGCGCAGTACTACGCCGCCGTCGGCCCCGGCATCCTGCGCGCGCTGCGCAACCGCCCCACCACGCTGGAGCGCTACCCGGACGGCGTCGGCGGCGAGTGGTTCTTCCAGAAGAGGGCCCCGAAGGGCATGCCCGACTGGATCCCGACCGCCCACATCACCTTCCCCAGCGGGCGCAGCGCCGACGAGATGTGCCCCACCGAGGAGGCGGCGGTCGTCTGGGCCGCCCAGTACGGCACGCTCACCTTCCATCCCTGGCCGGTGCGCGCCACCGACGTCGACCGCCCCGACGAGCTGCGCATCGACCTCGACCCGCAGCCCGGCACCGACTACGAGGACGCGGTGCGCGCCGCGCACGAACTACGGGCCGTGCTCGACGAGTTCGGCGGGCTGCGCGGCTGGCCGAAGACCTCCGGCGGCCGTGGACTGCACGTCTTCGTCCCGATCGCACCGCGCTGGACCTTCACCCAGGTGCGGCGCGCCGCGATCGCCATCGGGCGGGAGATGGAACGCCGGATGCCCGACCAGGTCACGATCAAGTGGTGGAAGGAGGAGCGGGGCCGCCGCATCTTCCTCGACTACAACCAGACCGCCCGCGACCGCACCATCGCCTCCGCCTACTCCGTGCGCCCCCGCCCGAACGCCCCCGTCTCGGCACCCCTGCGCTGGGACGAGGTCGGCGTGGCCCGACCCGCCGACTTCGACCTCGCCACCATGCCGGCCCGTTTCGCCGAACTCGGCGACGTGCACGCCGACATGGACGACCACGCCTACTCCCTGGACGCCCTGCTGGAGCTGGCCCGCCGCGACGAGCACGACCACGGTCTGGGCGATCTGCCGTACCCGCCCGAGTACCCGAAGATGCCCGGCGAACCGAAACGGGTCCAGCCGAGCCGGGCCCGGCGGGAGGAGGCGTCCTGAGGCCGACCCGGTGCCGCGGCGGCGCGCGCGTGGCCCGGCGCCCCTCTTCCGCGATCGTCGCCCGGTGGCGTCCGCGATCCCCTGAACATCCTGTCCCCCCGGTGGTCCTCCGTGCCTGTCCGCCTCCGATCACAGGATGCACCCCGCCACTGACAACGGCCCGGGACCGGAGGATCATGCGGGGATGACCCGTGTGCTGACCCGCAGTGACCTCGAGGCCGTGCTGGAGCCCGCGGCCGGTCTCGCCGCCCTGCGCGAGGGATTCCGTACGGCCGACGCCGCCGCGACACCCGGCCAACGGGTCCGTGCGGACCTGCCGTTCCCCGGCACCGCCACCGCGCTCATCCCAGGCCTCCTGCCCGGCATCGAGGCGTACACGGTCAAGGTCAACGCCAAGTTCCCCGGGGCCCGGCCGGCCCTGCGCGGAGTGATCTGCCTCCACGGCGGCGCCGACGGTGAGCTGCTCGCCCTGCTCGACTCGGCGACCGTCACGGCCTGGCGCACCGGCCTGGCCGCCGCCCTCGCAACCGCGCTCCTGGCCCCGGCCGGGCACGACGTCCTCGGCGTGATCGGAGCCGGCGCGCAGGCGGAGTTGACGTTGCGCGGCCTGGAGAGCGAGCGCCCGCCCAGGCAACTCGTCGTCCACGACGCCGACTCCGAGCGGGCCGCCGCGTTCGCCGCCCGGCACGGCGGCCGGGTGCTGGACTCGGCGGCCGCCGTCGCCGGGGCGGCCGACGCCGTTCTGCTCGCGACCTGGTCCCGGGCCCCGCTGCTCGCGCTCGCGGACACCCGCCCCGGCCAGCACTTCACCAGTCTCGGCACGGACGAGCCCGGCAAGCGGGAACTCGCCCCCGATCTGCTGGATGCCGCGCTCCTCGTCGTCGACGACACCGGACTCGCCGCCACGATGGGAGCGTTGGCGGCGCCCGGGCTCACCCGGACCACCGCCGACGCCACTCTCACGGACATTCTGCGGGGGACACGTCCGGGGCGTACCACGCTCCGGCAGCGCACGGTGTACGCCCCCGTCGGGCTGCCCTGGCAGGACCTCGCCCTCACCTGGCTCGCCTGGCGGGAGGCGGAACGCCGGGGTCTGGGGGCGACGATCGACCTGTTGGACTGAGCCGTGGACCGCCGAGCCGATCCACGGCTCACGACCGCCCGACGACTCGCGAGCCCAGCGGCGACTTCCGGTCCGCCCCGGGGGGTCCCGGGCCGAGCGCCGGCTCCCGGCCCCCCTCGGGACCGGTGCCGAGGCGCAGCTCCCGCTCCACCCGGGGTCCCTGGACCAAGCGCCGGATCCCGCGTCCGTGCCAGGGTTCCCGGTTCCAGAGTCAACTCCCGCCCCTCCTCGGGCTCCTGGCCGTACCGCGTCCTCCGTGCCACCCGCCGGCTCCGGGCCAGCCACGGCTCGCGGGCCGACCCGTTGTTCACGCGAGGTCGAGGACCCACCACTCGGTGCACGGCCCGTTCTGGACGTAGAGCCGGGGACCCCGGGAGACGATCCGGTTGTGGCGGTCGAGCGGGGCGCCGTCGGGGCGCGACAGCCGCTGTTCGGCCACCACCTCCACGCTGTCGCCGGTCAGGCGGCAGTCGGCGAGCCGGTCGTGGTCGTCGCCGTACCCGCCGAAGAACACGACCCGGCCGCCGCGCACCGCGAGACCGTGCGCGCCGCGCACCGGATTCCGCCGCACCCGGAGCGCGTCGGCCGGATCGATCCGCAGCAGCGGGAAGTCGGTGTAGGGGCAGGCCCAGGCCGTCCGCCCGGCCACGTTCAGCGCATAGCAGTCGGAGATCCAGCCCGTCCCGGGCACCGGCCGGTACGCCCACAGGCGTTCACCGCTGGCGCTCCAGCGGCTGAGGCCGGGCGCGCTCAGCTCGTCGTCGCCGTACACCCCCTCGTCGAAGTGGCCGACCCACAGCGCGCCGGTCTCGTCCGCCAGGAGATGCTCGACGCCGTCTCCCACCCGGAAGGCGTGGGTGGGACGGCCGAATGCGTCGAAGACCTGGACCTGTCGCCGGTCGCTCGGGCGCGAGCGGGTGCCCAGGAGCAGGAAGCCTCCGTCGGGCAGTGCCTCGATGCGCGGAAAGCGGGGCAGTACCGCGGTCAGCCGCGTCTCGTGCGGCGCCCCGTCGTCGATGGTCACGACCAGGACGTCGCAGGGCGCGTCCAGACGGCCGGGCCCGGGCGGGCGCTCGGTGAGCAGCCAGTGGGCCCGGCCGTAGGCGTCCACCGAGCTGTGCAGGATGTGGCGGTCGTGATAGGCGCGCGGCAGGCGTGTGTACGGCGCGAGCCGCGTCTCGGGCCGGTCAGCCGCCATGGGCCTTTCTCGTCGTCGTCATACGGTGATCGTCGCCGGGGTCACCGCCCTTGCGCAAGCGGTTTGTGCCGGGCCGGAACGCGGCGCCCGCTCCGGCGCGGGCCGGAGAGGGAGCACCTCGCGTCCCCCTCCCGCCCGGCGTGGGGACCGCCGCTGTCGCGGCACCGGCGGTGCCCCCGTCACGCGGTTATCCTGACCGGCAGCCGCCGATGAGGAGTCCCGAAGTGACCGAGGGAGTGTCGCGTCCGACGCTGGAGGCCGTGGCCGCGCGGGCCGGTGTGTCGCGGGCCACCGTGTCGCGGGTGGTCAACGGCGGCGACGGGGTGCGCGCGTCCTTGGCCGAGAGGGTCCGGCAGGCCGTGGCGGAGCTGGGGTACGTCCCCAACCAGGCGGCCCGCAGCCTCGTCACCAAGCGGCACGACGCCGTGGCGGTCGTCATCGCCGAGCCCGAGTCGCGGGTCTTCGCCGACCCCTTCTTCGCTCTGCAGTTGCGCGGCATCAGCAAGGAACTGACCGCCCACGACAACCAGCTGGTGCTGCTGCTCACCGAGGGCCGTGACGACCACGCGCGCGTGGCCCGGTATCTCGCCGGAGGGCATGTCGACGGCGCGCTCGTCTTCTCCCTGCACCTCGACGATCCGCTGCCCGGCCTCATCCACGACGCCGGCGTGCCCACCGTGTTCGGCGGACGGCCCGACTGGGGCGACACGGGGCAGGCGGCACGCTCCCCGCACCTGGCCGGGGGAGACCCGGACGTGGTGTACGTCGACTGCGACAACCGGGGCGGAGCACGGGAAGCCGTGCGGCATCTGGTCGGCCTCGGCCGCACACGCGTCGCGCACATCACCGGCGCCCTGGACCAGACGTCGGCGGTGGACCGCCTCGACGGCTATCGGGACGTCATGAGCGAGGTGCCCGGCGGGGACGATCCCCGGCTGGTCGTGGAGAGCGACTTCACCCCGGCCGGCGGCGAACGGGCCATGCGCGAACTCCTCGACCGCCGCCCGGACGTGGACGCCGTGTTCGCCGCCAACGACCTCACCGCGCTCGGTGCCCTGCGCGTGCTGCGCGCCAGCGGCCGACGGGTGCCCGAGGACGTGGCCGTGATCGGCTTCGACGACATGCTGCCCGTAGCCATGGAGGCCGACCCGCCACTGACGACGGTCCGTCAGGACATCCAGGAGATGGGCCGTCTGATGGCCCGCCTGCTGCTGCGCGGCCTGGCCGAGGGCCGCGACCGGACCGGGACCGCGGCAGGCCCCCCGCCCGCCGGCGGCGTGATCCTCCCGACCACACTGATACGGCGGGCCTCCGCCTAGCCGCCCCGGCCGCCCGGACTCACCCCGGCGGCGGCTCACTCTTGATCACCGCGAATCGGGCGCCGTACGGGTCGGTGAACTTGGCCATGCGGCCGACGCCCTCCAAGGTCGTCGCCGGCATGCGCACCTCCCCGCCGAGCCGCTGCACCGTGCCGACCGCCGCGTCGGTGTCGTCGACCTCGAAGTACGGCAGCCAGTACGGGCCGCCCTCGGCCTCGGCCGGGACGTCGGCCAGCGGCACGACACCGCCGAACATCGTGTCCTCCCCGCCGTCGGCCGGGTTGACGCACGTGTACGTCCCGCCCGGGAAGGGCACGGCGGAGGTCTCCAGGCCGAGCACCCGGTGGTAGAAGGCGGCGGCCGCCGCGATGTCCGGCGTGTACAGCTCGACCCAGCACAGCGCGCCCGGCTCGCTCGCCGCGTCCACGCCCTTGGTCCGCCCCGGCTGCCAGATCCCGAAGGGCACGCCCGCCTGGTCGGCGAGGACCGCCATGTGCCCTTGTCCCATCACGTCCATCGGCTGGATCAGCACGCTGCCGTGCGCCTGTTCGGCCGCTTCGGCGGTGGCCTGCGCGTCCGCGCTCCGGAAGTACACGGTCCAGGCCGCCGGGCCCCGGTCGGGGCCGGACTGCACGCCGCCCGCGACGGTCCTGCCGCCCAGCTGGAAGAAGCCGTAGCCTCCGGCGTCGGGCCCCGCCGACTGGAACTGCCAGCCGAAGAGGCCACCGTAGAAGGAGACGGCGCCCTCGATGTCGGGAGTGCCGACGTCGATCCAGTTCGGAGCGCCGTCGACGAAACGGGTGGTGAGCATCTTCGCCCTCCTCGAAGCGGTCCCGTCCTGTGCACTGCCGAGTCTGGCACCCCCCACTGACAATCGCCGCCGGAGCGCCGCGACGCGCCGGGCCGCAAGCGCTCTCACCCGGGCGACGGGGCGTGTGCTCCGGGTTCCCCGGCGTCCCGCGCGCCGCCGTGCGCCGGTGCGGTCCGGAGGAGCATGATCGGGTCGGCCGGAGGCCCCATTCGGCGGCGTTGACCCGGCGTTGATCGAACGTTTTTCGCCGCGCGGCACGATCCTGGTCATGCACTTCGAGACGATCAACCCGGCCGACGACACCTGGCAGGCACAGGCCCTGTGCGCGCAGACCGGGCCGGACTTCTTCTTCCCCGAGCCCGGCAGCTCGGTGCGCGAGGCGAAGCGCATCTGCGCCATGTGCGAGCTGCGGCCGGCCTGTCTGGACTACGCCCTCGCCAACGACGAGCGCTTCGGCGTCTGGGGCGGGATGTCCGAGAAGGAACGCCTCGCCCTGCGCCGCACGTCCCGCTGACGTCCTCCGTCGACGCCCGGCCGGAGTCCCGCAGGAGCCGGCCCGGTGGGCGTCGGACGGTGGCGTGGGTCAGCCTGCGGCCCGAGCCGCCATGCGGGCCTTGCGGGCGGCCAGCTTCTCGTCGAACTTGACGGCCTCCGCGTCCAGGCCGCCCATGAACAGGCCGAGTTCCTCCTGCGCCCGGCGTCCCTCGGGCCCGAGGCCGTCGATCTCCATGACCTTCAGGAAGCGCAGCACGGGCTGCAGCACGTCGTCGTGGTGGATGCGCAGGTTGTAGACCTCGCCGATGGCCATCTGCGCGGCGGCCCGCTCGAAGCCGGGGATGCCGTGCCCGGGCATCCGGAAGTTGACGACCACGTCCCGCACGGCCTGCATCGTCGGATCGGGGGCCAGCTCGAAGGCCGCCTTCAGCAGGTTGCGGTAGAAGACCATGTGCAGGTTCTCGTCGGTCGCGATGCGGCCCAGCATGCGGTCGCAGACCGGATCGCCGGACTGGTGGCCGGTGTTGCGGTGCGAGATCCGGGTGGCCAGCTCCTGGAAGGCGACGTACGCGACCGAGTGCAGCACCGAGTGCCGGTTGTCGGACTCGAAACCCTCGCTCATGTGTGCCATGCGGAAACGTTCCAGCTTGTCCGGGTCCACCGCGCGCGAGGCGAGCAGATAGTCGCGCATCACGATGCCGTGCCGGCCCTCCTCGGCCGTCCAGCGGTGCACCCAGGTGCCCCAGGCGCCGTCGCGGCCGAAGAGCTGGGCGATCTCGTGGTGGTAGCTCGGCAGGTTGTCCTCGGTCAGCAGATTGACCACGAGGGCGATACGGCCGATCTCGGTCACCTTGGACTGGTCCCGGTCCCAGGCCTCGCCGTCCTCGAACAGACCGGGGAAGTTGCGGCCGTCGCTCCACGGCACGTACTCGTGCGGCATCCAGTCCTTGGCGACCTTCAGATGCCGGTTCAGCTCATTCTCGACCACTTCCTCCAGCGCGAACAGCAGCCGCGCGTCGGTCCAGGCGGACGGGCTGCCGAGGTGAGGAGAGGTGATCGTCACGGGAACTCCAGGGGGACGCCGAACAACGGGGAGAAAAGCTGACGGTCCGGCGAGCGGCGCCGGGAAACCTACGAGATCGTAAGCTACGAAGCCGTAGGTTACGAACCCGTAGGTTAAGGCCGCTGTAAAAGAGCGCTGCTCAGCACCGCCGGACACGCCGACGGCCCCGGGACCGGCGTGGATCCCTGGACCGCCGAGGTAACTGGACCACCCGTCAGGTGTACAGCTCGCGCATGCGTACCGAGAGGCACGTCACACAACCCTCGAGCTTCTCGAACTCGCCGATGTCCACCGTGACCACCTCGTGGCCGAGATCGGTCAGCAGTTCCGCGGTCTTCGGGGCGCTCGCCGCCATCAGCAGCTTGTGCCCGCCGAGCAGGACCACGTGGGCGCCGGACTCCTCCGGCACCGACAGGAAGCCGGGGAACAGCGACGGCCGGTCGACCTTCGGGATGTGCCCGATCACCGTGCCGTCGGGCAGCGCGGTCACCGCCGACTTCAGGTGCAGCACCTTGCTCACGGGGACGGCCACCACGCGGGCGCCCAGCGGCTCGAAGGCGGCCCGCACCTGCTGCACGCCGGCCGCGTTGGTGCGCCCGCCGCGGCCGACGTAAATCGTGTCGCCGACCTTCAGGACGTCACCGCCGTCCAGCGTGCCCGGCTCCCAGATCCAGTTCACCGAGCAGCCGAGACGGGCCACCGCCTCCTCCACCCCGACGGTCTCGGCGCGGCGGGACTGCGCGCCGGGCCGGGTGATCAACGCCACGTTCTTGTACATGACGACGGTGTCCTCGACGAACACCGAGTCGGGGCAGTCGTCCTCCGGATCGACCTCGATCGTCTCCCAGCCGTGCGTGCGCAGGGCCGTGACGTACGCCTCCCACTGCTCGACCGCGAGCCCCACATCGACCGTCTCCCGCTCGAGGTGCGTCACCAGGCCTTCGGCGAGGCGTGGGCTGGGGCGGCGGACGAGGGCCTTCTTGCTGGGCACGAGGGGCCTTTCGAATCGATGGTGCGGTGTCGGCGCCGGTGAACAGCGCCGGTTGGCCATCATGCAGTCCGCTCCGGCCAGGACAAAACCTTCGTTGTCAGGCTGTGCCCCTCCTGAGATGTCCCCTCGTGTCCGACGCCAGGCGGGTCACCCGACGTCCTCCGAGGTGATCTCCTTCAGTTCTCCCTCCTCCATCAGCAGCCAGCGGGTGATGCCGATCGACTCCAGGAACGGCAGATCGTGGCTGGCCACGAGCAGCGCGCCCTCGTAGGACTCCAGGGCCGAGGTCAACTGCCGCACGCTCGCCATGTCGAGGTTGTTGGTCGGCTCGTCGAGCAGCAGCAGCTGCGGTGCCGGTTCGGCGAGCATCAGCGCGGCCAGGGCCGCCCGGAACCGCTCGCCGCCCGACAGGGTGGCCGCCTTCTGGTCCGCCCGCGCGCCCCGGAACAGGAAGCGGGCCAGGCGCGCCCGGATCCGGTTGTTGGTGGAGTCCGGCGCGAACCGGGCCACGTTCTCGGCGACCGTCAGCACGTCGTCCAGCACGTCCAGCCGCTGGGGCAGGAAGCGCAGCGGTACGTGCGCCCGGGCCTCGCCGGCCACCGGAGCCAGTTCCCCGGCCACGGTCCGCAGCAGTGTCGTCTTACCGGCGCCGTTGCGGCCGACGAGCGCGATCCGCTCCGGGCCGCGCAGATCCAGAATGCCCTCCACGCGCGCGTGGTAGGCCATCCGCAGGTTCTCCAGGGTGAGCACCTGCCGGCCGGGCGGTACGGCCGTGTACGGCAGGTCGACGCGGATCTCGTCGTCGTCCCGAACCGCCTCCACCGCCTCGTCCAGGCGCTCCCTGGCCTCGGCGAGCCGTTCCTCGTGCATGATGCGGTGCTTGCCCGCCGACTCCTGGGCGGCGCGTTTGCGGGCGCCCATGACGATCTTCGGTTCGCGCTTGGAGTCCCACATCTTCTGGCCGTACCGCTTGCGGCGGGCCAGCTTGACCTGGGCGTCGGCCAGTTCGCGCTTCTGCTTGCGCACATCGGCCTCGGCGACGCGCACCATCCGCGCGGCCGCCTCCTGTTCCACGGCCAGAGCCTCCTCGTACGCCGAGAAGTTGCCGCCGTACCAGGTGACCTCTCCGGAGCGCAGCTCCGCGATCTGGTCGACGAGGTCCAGCAGTTCCCGGTCGTGGCTGACCACGACCAGCACGCCCGGCCACGCGGCGACGGCCTGGTAGAGCCGGCGGCGCGCGTACAGGTCGAGGTTGTTGGTGGGCTCGTCCAGCAACAGCACGTCCGGGCGGCGCAGCAGCAGCGCGGCCAGCCGCAGCAGCACCGACTCGCCACCGGAGACCTCACCGACCGTGCGGTCGAGGCCGATGTGGCCGAGGCCGAGTTCGCCGAGGGTGACGAGGGCGCGCTCCTCGACGTCCCAGTCGTCGCCCAGCGTCTCGAAGTGCTCCTGGGCGGGGTCGCCCCCCTCGATGGCGTGCAGCGCGGCCCGCCGTCCGGCGATACCTAGGGCCTGGTCGACGCGGAGCGCGGTGTCGAGGGTGACGTTCTGCGGGAGGTGACCGACCTCGCCGGTGACCTTGACGGTGCCGTCGGCCGGGGTGAGTTCCCCGGCCAGCAGCTTCAACAGGGTGGATTTCCCCGATCCGTTGACGCCGACGAGCCCGGTCCGGCCGGGCCCGAAGGCGATGTCCAGGCCGTCGAAGACAGCGGTGCCGTCGGGCCAGGTGAAGGACAGGGACGTGCAGGAGAGGGAAGGTGACATGAGGGCCTCGCGAAGGGTGTCGTGCGGTCGGTGGGCGCATGTCGAGACACCGCGAGGCGGGAACCGAAGGGTCGTGCGGCACGAGGAGGCCATGAAAAAGGGCCTGCGCCGGAGGACGGCTCGGACGCCGAGGTCGTACGCCGCGCACACCTCAAGCGGTGCGACGCGATGTCTCGGGACCTCAGACGAGCAACGTCCTTCTCCAATCGACGGCAACAGGACCGTGTACACCGTAGAAGGGGGCCTGGCGGCTGTCAACGCGGTTAAACGTCGCCCCTGACGGGGTTCTCTCGGTCGCCGGGTCGCTGTGGCACGCACATGTCGGATTCCTGCCAGCCTCCCGCTCCTGCCGGATGCTTGGCTGAGGCCATGACGCATCAGCACCCGCTCCGCGCAACCGCCCTCGCCTTCCACGCCCTGCACGTGCCCGGCCGGCCCCTCGTGCTGCCCAATGCCTGGGACGCGGTCAGCGCCGCCGTCGTGGCACAGGCCGGCGCCGCGGCCGTCGCGACCACCAGCGCCGGGCTGGCCTGGGCGCTCGGCGCCGCCGACGGCGACCGGCTCGACCGCGACCGTGCGCTGGAGGCCGTGGCCCGCATCACCGCCGCTGTGAACGTCCCGGTCAGCGCGGACATCGAGGCCGGCTACGCCCCGGACACGGCCGGGGTCGCGGACACCGTCCGGGCCGTGCTCGCCGCGGGCGCGGTCGGCGTCAACATCGAGGACGCCCGGCACGAGGAGGGCGGTGAGCCGCTGCGGGCCGTCGCCGAGCAGGCGGAGCGGATCGCCGCCGCCCGCACGGCCGCGGACGAGGCGGGCGTGCCGCTGTTCGTCAACGCGCGCATCGACACCTTCCTGCGCGGTGCCGGGGGAGTGGACGCCACCCTGGAGCGGGCCGCGGCCTTCCGCGCAGCGGGCGCCGACGGGGTCTTCGTCCCGGGGGCCGTCGACCCGGGGACGGTGAAGGAGCTGGTCGCGGGCATCGACGGCCCGGTCAACGTCATGGTCTTCCCCGGCGCGCCGTCCGTCGCCGAACTCGCCGCTCTCGGTGTGGCCCGGATCAGCGCGGGCTCCGGACTCGCCCAGGCCGCCCATGCCCTGGTCCGCCGCGCAGCGCGGGAGCTGCTGGGGGCGGGGACCTACGGGCTGCTGGCCGACGGGTACGACTACGGCGAGCTGAACGCGCTGCTCACCCGTACGGCGAGCTGAACGCACTGTCCACGCGCGCGTGGCGCTCGGCCGGCGTGTCCCGCACCGTCCACGCGCGCGTCACTCGCGCACGGGGCCCGACGCGCGCAGCCGCGGCCACGGCCGCACCGCCGCGCGGCGCTCAGCAGGCGTCCCGCATCAGTTCGGCCAGGCCGTGGTCCAGGTCGAGCTGGAGGTGTTCGAGGCCGACGGGCACCAGCGCGTTGGTCGCCTCCAGAAAGCGCCGGATCTCGCCCGAGCGCACATGCACGATCGCGGTGCCCTCGGGGGCGTGGAACTCGAGCACGGTGCGGTCGTAGCCGTACGGCCGCACCCGGACGTCGCCGTGGCCCTCGGACCCCTGCAGCCCGGCCGTGAGCAGCTCGCGGGAGAACGTCCAGCACACCTCGACCCCTTCGAGGGTGGCCGGGGCCGGGAAGGTCATGACGACGGCGAACGGGTCGCGCCGGTCGTAGCGCAGCGTGGCGGGAATGCTCGGCATGCGCGGTGCGGCGGCGACGAGACGGGCCTCTACGGGCTGCTCGATGACGGTGGACAACGCCTTGCTCCCTCGTGACGGCTGGACTACGCCCGGGTGTGCGGCACCCGGCACTGGAAGAGACGACGGATCCGGCCGATCCGTGCACAGGAGGGACGAGTGACCTCGGTCACCGCGTTCATGCACGGCGAGGGGCCGGTGGTTTCGCCCACGTCGATGGGCAGTTGGCCTCTGGACGGCGTCGGGCCGGTGGGCTAGCTTCGCCCGCCATGAGGCGCTTGGGGAGCACGCGACGCAGAGCACGTACGGGCAGGCTGGTGGCGGCGGGGGTGGCCTGCGGGGCGGCGCTGGCCGCGCTGGCCGTCCCGGCGGCGCAGGCCGGGACGCTCGGACTCGGGAGCCCGCACTGGGCGCCGAAGGACCCGGGCACCCCGCAGGTCCGCTTCCGGGGCCTCGCGGCCGTCGACCGGCACACGGCGTGGCTGGCCGGCACCGCCGGCACGGTGCTGCGCACCACGGACGGCGGAGCGAGCTGGCGGAACGTCTCTCCGCCGGGTGCGGGGGACCTGCAGTTCCGGGACGTCGAGGCGTTCGACGCGCGGCACGCCGTGGTGCTGGCCATCGGCGAGGGCGAGTCGTCCCGCGTGTACCGCACCGACGACGGCGGGGCGACCTGGACGGAATCCTTCCGCAACGCCGACCCGCAGGCGTTCTACGACTGCATGGCCTTCTTCGACCGCCGGCACGGCCTCGCGATGAGCGACCCCGTGGACGGACGGTTCCGCATCCTGTCCACGAGCGACGGCGGCCGCTCCTGGCGGGTGCTGCCCTCGGCGGGCATGCCGGCCGCGCTGGACGGTGAGGCGGGGTTCGCCGCGAGCGGCCAGTGTCTGGTCACCTCGGGCCCGATGGATGTCTGGCTGGCCTCCGGCGGCGGCGCCCACGCGCGTGTGCTGCACTCCGGCGACCGCGGCCTGACCTGGACGGCCGCCGACACACCGGTCCCGGCCGGCGATCCCGCCAAGGGCGTCTTCGCGCTCGCCTTCCGCGACCGCACCCACGGCCTCGCCGTCGGCGGCGACTACCGCCCCGACCGGGCCTCGCCGCAGGCCGCCGCGGTCACCTCCGACGGCGGCCGCACCTGGACCCCGGCCGCCACACCCCCGCCCGCCTACCGCTCCGGGGCCGCCTGGCTGCCGCACAGCCGCACCGCCGCACTCGCCGTCGGCCCCACCGGCACCGACCTCACCACCGACGCCGGTCGCACCTGGCGCACGATCGACACCGGCTCGTACGACACCGTGGACTGCACGCCCGACCTCAGCTGCTGGGCGGCCGGTGAGCAGGGGAGGGTGGCGCGGCTGGAACGCTGAGGTAGGAGCCCGGAACCCGGGTACTCGTCCCGGCACGGGAAGCGAGAGGAAGGGAGCGGTCATGCCCGCCGGTTCCAGCTCCAAGCGCGAGCGTCAGTACGAGCACATCAAGAAGAGCGCGCAGGACCGGGGCGAGAGCACCGGTCGCGCCAAGGAGATCGCCGCGCGGACGGTCAACAAGGAACGCGCCCGCTCCGGCGAGTCCAAGACCGCGAGCCGCAGCTCGACGCAGGACATGTCGTCCGGCAAGCGTGGCGGTCAGCGGTCGGGCAACCGGGTCGGTTCCCAGGGCCCGACCCGTGACCAGCTGTACAACGAGGCGAAGCAGCGCGGCATCGAAGGCCGTTCGCACATGAACAAGGACGAGTTGCAGCGCGCGCTGAACGCCAAGAAGGGATGACCGGCGAGGATCAGTCCGGCGTCTGCCGGTGGCGTGCCAGCTCGGGAGCCGTCTTCGTGGCGACGAATTCCGTGATGCGGTAGGTGCACACGCCGCCGACGAGGAACGGGTCGCCCGCCACGACCTCCTCGATCCGGGCGGGGCTCTCGGCGACGGCGAGGATCACTCCGCCGTCCCGGGGGTCCTTGCGCCCGGAGGCGAGGAAGCAGCCCCTCTCGTACTGCCTCTCCAGCCACGCCACGTGGTCCGGCAGCAACGCGTCCACGGCGTCGAGGGGTGCGGTGTAGGTCAGTTCCAGTACGAACATGATCGCGAGCCTACCCCCGGCTCCGGCAACCGGCGCCCGGGTCCGTACAGTCGACGTCACCATGACGACCGTAGGCGTACCCGCGGGCTGGCCCGCCACCGAGGACGAGGCCCGCGCCGTACAGGACGAACTGCGCGGGCGGGTCCTGCTCGACGAGCGCGGGCCGCAGCCCGGGACGGGACGTGTCACGGGGGTGGACGTCGCCTACGACGACGAACTCGACCTCGTCGCAGCGGCGGCCGTCGTGCTGGACGCGGCGACCCTGGACGTGGTGGCGGAGGCGACGGCCGTCGGCCGGGTCTCCTTCCCGTACGTCCCCGGCCTTCTCGCCTTCCGCGAGATCCCCACCGTACGGGCCGCCCTGGACCGGCTGCCCTGCGCGCCCGGCCTGGTCGTGTGCGACGGGTACGGCCTCGCCCATCCGCGCCGCTTCGGCCTCGCGAGCCACCTCGGCGTGCTCACCGGCCTGCCGGTCGTCGGCGTGGCCAAGAACCCGTTCACCTTCACGTACGACGAGCCCGGCCCGGAGCGCGGCGGTTCGGCTCCGCTGCTCGCGGGGACCGAGGAGGTCGGTCGTGCGCTGCGCACCCGGGACGGCGTCAGACCGGTCTTCGTCTCCGTCGGTCACCGGGTGAGCCTGGACAACGCCGTGGCCCACACCCTGGCCCTGACCCCGCACTACCGGCTGCCGGAGACCACGCGCCGGGCGGACGCCCTGTGCCGCCGCGCGCTGCGGGAGGCGCAGAGCGCCGCAGGGGGCGCCGGCGCTCAGGAGGCGACGATCCGCCAGGCTCCGACCTCCTGATACGCCGAGTCGTGGACGGCCGAGCCGTCGCCCGGTTCGAGGGCGTAGTGACGGAGGTTCCCGCCCCAGTAGCGCAGGATGCGCCCCAGCTCACCGGCACGGTCCTGCGCCGACGCCTGTTCGTCCACGGTCACTTCGAGCACGAACCTCATGCCTTCCCCGCCTCCTTCGGCTGTGGCCTGGTCTCCATTGTTTCATTGAAGGGCCCGTTGAGACTTCTGCGATCGTGAGCGCGGGTTACCGGCGGCGTCGGCGGTGAAAGCCTCAAAGGGAGGAGGCATCCGGGTCGACGGCCGCGACCCGGAAGACGATTCCGGCGGTGCGCAGCCGGTCGGTCAGGGCGTCACCCATCGCCTGCGCCGTGGTGACCTGCCCGGCCGTCGGCGGGAGGTCGTCGAAGGCCAGGCACAGGGCCGCCTCGGCGAGCATCTTCGCCGTCTCGTCGTAGCCGGGGTCGCCGCCCGAGACCTCGGTGAACACGCGCCGCCCGCCGCCCTCACCGACGAAACGCACCGCGAACCGGCTCCTCGCCCGCTTCTCGGCGCTCGGCCCGTCGCCGGGCCGCAGCCGGCCTGACAACCAGCTCCGTGCGGGCGGCAGTTGGGCGGCCGCCAGCACCGCGCCGACGGCGGCGACCGAGCCGAGGGCGACCGGCAGGCGCCGCACCGCCGCGTAATGCCGGTAGCGGAAGTCCGGGCCGTACCGGTCGAGCGCCCTCGCCGAGCGGCGCACGATCTGCGGATCGACGGTCGGCAACGGCAGTGCCCAGGCGCCGACCTCCTTGGCGAACCGCGGCGCGCCCGTCGGCGCCGCGACCCGGCGGCTCATCAGCCGCGGCTCGTGCCGGCCCCGTTCGCGCGCCGCGGCCAGCAGCCGGCGGCCGCGGGCGAACTGGTTCAGCGCCGAGGCGAGCGTGCCGCCGGAGAAGGCCGCGTCGGCGGTCACGTACCCGTCCACGGTCAGCGGCACCCCCTCCGGCAGCTGCCGGACCGTGAAGTACACGCCCAGGTCGTGCGGCACGGAGTCGAAACCGCAGGCGTGCACCAGGCGCGCGCCCGTCTCCCGCGCGCGCGTGTCGTGCCGGACGTACGTCAGGTCCACGAACTCCGGCTCGCCGGTCAGATCCAGGTAGTCGGTCCCGGCGTCCGCGCAGGCGGCGACGAGGTCCTCGCCGTAGAGCACGTACGGCCCGACGGTCGTGGCGACCACGCGCGCGTGCTGGGCGAGGGCACGCAGGCTCGCCGGTTCCGTCACGTCGGCCCGCAGGACGCCGACGTCCGCGCCGCCGGGCAGGCGCTCGCGCAGCCGCTCCAGTTTCCCCGTGTCGCGGCCGGCCACCGCCCAGCGCAGCTCCTTCGGCGCGTGCGCGGCGAGATACTCCGCCGTGAGGGTGCCGACGAAGCCAGTGGCTCCGAAAAGCACGAGGTCATAGGGACGATCTGCCCTTTTCAGCCTGCTCATGACACCCCTTCGTCCCGCAGCCCGCGCCGCTGTCGGTGGCTGAGGCTAGCGTGAGGAGAACGAGCGACGACGACCAGCCCGGAGGCAGTGGTGGCCGCAGCCTGGAACACCCCGACGAAGCGGGAGAAAGCGCGCGGCTCCGCGCTCGCCCCGGACGAGGTCACCCGCCCCCCGGGCCGACCGTTCCGGGTGCCGGGCCCGCCGGGCGCGGCCGCGGCGCGCCCGGCAGGCGACGCCTCCCGGCCGAACCCGCCGCCTGCGCCTCCTGGTGCGCTCGGCCTACCCGGCGCTCACTCTCCCGGGTGATCCGTCCGGCGCCGGGCACTTGGCTAAGCGCTTGCTCGTTGGGTCTTGTGTCCGGTGGAACACGTTCTTAGCATCACCGGTGTTACATCAGTTGTGTCACACACGCTTGGGGGCTGGACGCATGACGACGGCACGGACGCCGGCGACGCCGGGCAGCGGTCCGCTCTCCGGTGTGCGCGTGGTCGAGCTGGCCGGCATCGGGCCGGGCCCGTTCGCCACCATGCTCCTGGCCGACCTCGGCGCGGACGTGGTCCGGGTGGACCGGCCGGGCGGCCCAGGCCTCGGGATCGACCCCGCGTACGACGTCACGAACCGCAACAAACGCTCGGTCGTGGTCGACCTGAAGGCAGCGGACGGCCCCGCGCGCGTGCTGGACCTCGCCGAGCGGGCCGACATCCTGGTCGAGGGCTACCGCCCGGGCGTCGCCGAGCGGCTCGGCGTCGGCCCCGAGGACTGCCACACCCGCAACCCCCGCCTGGTCTACGGCCGCATGACCGGCTGGGGTCAGGAGGGCCCCCTCGCCGACCGCGCGGGTCACGACGTGGCCTACATCGCGCTCACCGGCACCCTCGGCATGACCGGCCGCCCGGACGAGCCCCCGGTCTTCCCCGCCAACCTGCTCGGCGACTACGCGGGCGGCGCCCTCTACCTGGTGGTCGGCGTCCTCGCGGCCCTGCACCACGCGCGCATGAGCGGCACCGGACAGGTCGTCGACGCCGCCATCGTCGACGGCACGGCCCACCTGTCCGCGATGATCCACGGCATGCTCGCGGCCGGCGGCTGGCAGGACCGGCGCGCCGCCAACCTCCTCGACGGCGGCTGCCCCTACTACGGCACCTACGAGACCGCCGACGGCAAGTACATGGCGGTCGGCCCCCTGGAGGTGCGGTTCTACGAGGAGTTCCTGCGCCTGCTCGGCCTGGACGACCTGGCACCGGCCCACAAGGACTGGACCCGCTGGGGCGAACTGCGCGAGCGGGTGGCCGCCCGCTTCACGTCCCGCACCCGGGACGAGTGGACGGCGGTCTTCGAGGGAACCGACGCCTGTGTGGCCCCCGTGCTGTCCCTGCGCGAGGCCCCGTACCACCCGCACCTCGCCGCCCGCGGCACCTTCACCGAGCACGCCGGCATCACCCAGCCCGCCCCCGCCCCCCGCTTCTCCGCCACCCCCACGTCCGTCCGTACCGGCCCCGCCCTGCCGGGCGCCGACACGGAGGCGGTGGCGCGGGACTGGGGGACAGGCGCACCCATGAACGCCGAACCGGTCATCGACGCCGGCTGACCCGGCCCACCCCCGCTCGGCCCACCCTCCCGAAAGGCACACCAGTGAGCACCGAAGCGTACGTGTACGACGCGATCCGCACCCCGCGCGGCCGCGGCAAGGCGAACGGCGCCCTGCACGGCACGAAGCCCATCGACCTGGTCGTCGGACTCATCCACGAGATCCGCGACCGCTTCCCCGGCCTCGACCCGGCCGCGATCGACGACATCGTGCTCGGTGTCGTCGGACCGGTCGGCGACCAGGGCTCCGACATCGCCCGGATCGCCGCGATCGCCGCCGGACTGCCGGACTCGGTCGCGGGGGTGCAGGAGAACCGCTTCTGTGCCTCGGGCCTGGAGGCCGTCAACCTGGCCGCGGCCAAGGTCCGTTCCGGCTGGGAGGACCTGGTCCTCGCGGGCGGTGTGGAGTCCATGTCCCGGGTGCCGATGGCCTCCGACGGCGGAGCCTGGTTCAACGACCCAATGACCAACCTCGCCGTCAACTTCGTGCCGCAGGGCATCGGCGCCGACCTGATCGCCACCATCGAGGGCTTCACCCGCCGCGACGTCGACGAGTACGCGGCCCTGTCCCAGGAGCGTGCCGCCACCGCCTGGAAGGAGGGCCGCTTCGACCGCTCGGTCGTCCCCGTGCAGGACCGCAGCGGCCTGGTCGTCCTCGACCACGACGAGCACCTGCGCCCCGGCACCACCGCCGACGCCCTCGCCAAGCTCAAGCCGTCGTTCGCCGACATCGGCGAACTCGGCGGCTTCGACGCCGTCGCGCTGCAGAAGTACCACTGGGTGGAGAAGATCGACCACGTCCACCACGCCGGCAACTCCTCCGGCATCGTGGACGGCGCCTCGCTCGTCGCCATCGGCTCCAAGGAGGTCGGCGAGCGCTACGGCCTCACCCCGCGCGCGCGGATCGTCTCGGCCGCCGTCTCCGGCTCCGAACCGACCATCATGCTCACCGGCCCCGCACCCGCCACCCGCAAGGCCCTGGCGAAGGCCGGTCTCACCATCGACGACATCGACCTCGTCGAGATCAACGAAGCGTTCGCGGCGGTCGTCCTGCGGTTCGTGAAGGACATGGGCCTCAGCCTCGACAAGGTCAACGTCAACGGCGGCGCCATCGCCCTCGGCCACCCGCTGGGCGCGACCGGCGCGATGATTCTCGGCTCGCTCATCGACGAACTGGAGCGCCAGGACAAGCGCTACGGCCTCGCCACCCTGTGCGTCGGCGGCGGCATGGGCATCGCCACCGTCGTCGAGCGCATCTGAACTCCCCGCGGAACCACCAGACCTCAACGGAGACGACTGTCATGACCGAGAGCACCACCATCCGCTGGGAGCAGGACGACACCGGTGTCGTCACCCTCGTCCTGGACGACCCCAACCAGTCCGCGAACACCATGAACCAGGCGTTCCGCGACTCCCTCGCCGCGATCACCGACCGGCTGGAAGCCGAGAAGGACACCATCCGCGGCGTCATCTTCACCTCCGCCAAGAAGACCTTCTTCGCGGGCGGCGACCTGCGCGACCTGATCCGGGTCACCCCCGAGACCGCTCAGGAACTGTTCGACGGCGGCCTCGCCATCAAGCGCAACCTGCGCCGCATCGAGACCCTCGGCAAGCCGGTCGTCGCCGCGATCAACGGCGCGGCCCTCGGCGGCGGTTTCGAACTCGCCCTCGCCTGCCACCACCGGGTCGCCCTCGACACCTCCGGCACGAAGATCGGCTGCCCCGAGGTCACCCTCGGCCTGCTCCCCGGGGGTGGCGGAGTCGTCCGTACCGTACGGCTGCTGGGCATCGCGGACGCGCTGCTGAAGGTGCTCCTCCAGGGCCAGCAGTACAACGCGCGGCGCGCCCAGGAGAACGGCCTCGTCCACGAGGTCGCCGCCACGCGGGAGGAGCTGCTCGCCAAGGCCCGCGCCTTCATCGACGCCAACCCCGAGTCCCAGCAGCCCTGGGACAAGCCCGGATACAAGATCCCCGGCGGCACCCCGGCCAACCCGAGGTTCGCCGCCAACCTGCCCGCCTTCCCGGCCACCCTGCGCAAGCAGACGAACGGCGCGCCGTACCCGGCCCCGCGCAACATCCTCGCCGCGGCCGTCGAGGGCTCGCAGGTGGACTTCGAGACGGCCCAGGTCATCGAGGCCCGCTACTTCGTGGAGCTGGCCGCCGGACAGACCTCGAAGAACATGATCCAGGCCTTCTTCTTCGACCTCCAGGCCGTCAACTCCGGCGCCAACCGGCCCCAGGGCATCGAGCCCCGCCAGGTGCGGAAGGTCGCCGTCCTCGGCGCCGGCATGATGGGGGCGGGCATCGCGTACTCCTGCGCCCGGGCGGGCATCGACGTCGTCCTGAAGGACGTCTCGCTGGAAGCGGCGACCAAGGGCAAGGGCTACTCCGAGAAGCTGTGCGCCAAGGCCGTCGCCAAGGGCCGTACCAGCCAGGAGAAGGCGGACGCCCTGCTCGCCCGGATCACCCCCTCCGCCGAGGTCGCCGACCTCGCGGGCTGCGACGCGGTGATCGAGGCCGTCTTCGAGGACACCGCGCTCAAGCACAAGGTGTTCCAGGAGATCGAGTCCGTCGTCGCCCCGGACGCGCTGCTGTGCTCCAACACCTCCACCCTGCCCATCACCACGCTCGCCGAGGGCGTGGAGCGCCAGGGCGACTTCATCGGACTGCACTTCTTCTCGCCCGTCGACAAGATGCCGCTGGTGGAGATCATCAAGGGTGAGCGCACCGGTGAAGAGGCCCTGGCCCGGGCCTTCGACCTGGTCCGGCAGATCAACAAGACGCCGATCGTCGTCAACGACTCGCGCGGCTTCTTCACCTCCCGGGTCATCGGCCACTTCATCAACGAGGGCGTCGCCATGGTCGGCGAGGGCATCGAGCCCGCCTCCGTGGAGCAGGCCGCCGCCCAGGCCGGCTACCCGGCCAAGGTCCTCTCCCTGATGGACGAGCTGACTCTCACCCTCCCGCGCAAGATCCGCAACGAGACCCGGAGGGCCGTGACGGAGGCCGGCGGCACCTGGACGCCGCACCCGGCGGAGGCGGTCATCGACCGCATGGTCGACGAGTTCGGCCGCCCCGGCCGCAGCGGTGGCGCCGGCTTCTACGACTACACCGAGGACGGCAAGCGGGCCGCGCTGTGGCCGGGCCTGCGCGAGCACTTCACCGAGCCCGGCCACGAGATCCCCTTCCGGGACATGCAGGAGCGGATGCTCTTCTCCGAGGCGCTCGACACCGTACGGCTCCTCGAAGAGGGCGTCCTCACCTCCGTCGCCGACGCCAACATCGGCTCGATCCTCGGCATCGGCTTCCCGGGCTGGACCGGCGGCGTCCTGCAGTACATCAACGGCTACGAAGGCGGTCTGCCCGGATTCGTGGCCCGCGCGCGGGAACTGGCCGAGACCTATGGCGAGCGGTTCACCCCGCCGGCGCTGCTCGTGGAGAAGGCCGAGAAGGGGGAGCCGTTCAGCGACTCAGTCCGTTCCTGACCCGGTGACCCACTCGCTCAGCTCTTCCCGCAGCGACCGCTGGAACGTCGTCAGCAGCGCCTGCACCACCAAGGGATGCATGTGCGCCGAGAGGGACTTCACGTCCCGGGCGTCACGCTCCGCCACCTCGCTGCGGAAGAGCTGGGAGAGTTCGTGAGCCGCGGCGCGCGAGTGCTCGCTGAGCACCTTGCGCGCCGCGAGGATCGCCTCCTGCGACAGCGGTACGTCGAGGAGCTGCACGGTGAGCCGCAGCAGCCCGGAGTCGACGCGGAAGGTGCCGCCGTCCGGTGCGCCGTCGTTCGTCTCGTCACCGTCCGGTGCGTCGCCGTCCTCGTCGGCGTCGGCCGCCATGACGACGTTCATCGCCGCCAGCCGATCCAGGTCCTCGGGAGTGAGTGGCCGTCCCGCCCGGCGCTCCAGTTCCCGCCGCGACACCGTCTCCACCGTGTCCGGCGCCCAGGACGCGACCACCGCCCGGTGAATGGCCAGGTCGTGGGGGGTGAGGTCGGCAGGCAGCCGGCGCAGGTACCGCTCGATCGCCGACAGGGTCATGCCCTGCTGCTGCAACTCCTCGATCAGGGCCAGCCGCGCCACGTGCTCGGGACCGTACTGCCCCACGCGCCGTGGCCCGATCGCCGGTGGCGGCAGCAGGCCCCTGCTGCCGTAGAAGCGGACGGTGCGGACCGTGACGCCCGCCCGGGCGGCCAGCTCGTCGATGGTGAGGGGCGTCTCCCCGGCATCGGTCGTCATGTGCAGCAGTATCGCTGTCTCACCAGTGGTGTGAAACCCATGGTGAACACCGAGTGAACCATGGATGGATCATGTGAGAAGTAACGCTCTGTGACGTGTGCCACCGCGTACCACGGAACCTTCTGGGAAGCTGCTGCCTTGGTCTGTACCGCGACTCGACAGGGTGGTGCGGGCCAAGCCCTGCACGTCCCCCGGACCCACGAGGTCCGGGCGCACCAGGAAGTGGTACCACCCGTGAGCAAGGACGCCGTGGAATCGGCACAGGCCGCCGCCAGCACCCAGGCGGCGCAGGCGGCCCGGACGCCCGCGGACGCGGGCGACGCCGGTTACAGCAAGGACCTCAAGGCCCGCCACGTCAACATGATCGCCATCGGTGGCGCCATCGGCACCGGACTCCTCCTGGGCGCCGGCGGCCGCCTGCACAACGCGGGCCCGGCGCTCGCCCTGGCCTATCTGGTCTGCGGCGTCTTCGCCTTCTTCGTCGTCCGGGCTCTGGGCGAGCTGGTCCTGTACCGCCCGTCCTCCGGATCGTTCGTGTCCTACGCCCGTGAGTTCCTCGGCGAGAAGGGCGCCTACGTCGCCGGCTGGATGTACTTCCTGAACTGGTCGACCACCGGTATCGCCGACATCACCGCGATCGCGCTCTACACGCACTACTGGTCCATGTTCACCAGCATTCCCCAGTGGCTGCTGGCCCTGATCGCCCTCGCGGTGGTCCTGGCCGTGAACCTGATCTCGGTGAAGATCTTCGGCGAGATGGAGTTCTGGTTCGCGATCATCAAGGTCGCCACCATCGTCGGCTTCATGCTGATCAGCATTTTCCTGCTCGCCACCCAGCACAAGGTCGGCGGCCACACCCCCGGCCTGAGCGTCATCGGCGACCACGGCGGACTCTTCCCGCACGGCGCGATGCCGGTCGTCCTGGTCATGCAGGGCGTGATCTTCGCCTACGCCGCCCTGGAGCTGGTCGGCGTCGCCGCCGGCGAGACCGCCGAGCCGGAGAAGGTGGTCCCGCGCGCGGTGAACTCGATCATGTGGCGCGTGGGCCTGTTCTACGTCGGCTCGGTCGTGCTGCTCGCCCTGCTGCTGCCCGGCTCGGTGTACTCCGCCGACGAGAGCCCGTTCGTCACGGTCCTGTCGAAGATCGGCGTCCCGGCGGCCGGCGACGTCATGAACCTGGTCGTGCTGACCGCCGCGATGTCCTCGCTGAACTCCGGCCTGTACTCCACCGGCCGCATCCTGCGCTCCATGGCCATGGCGGGCTCGGCGCCGAAGTTCACCGCCCGGATGAACCGCAACCAGGTGCCCTACGGCGGCATCCTGCTGACCTGCGCGGTCTGCGTGCTCGGCGTCGGCCTGAACTACCTGGTGCCCAGCCAGGCCTTCGAGATCGTGCTGAACGTCGCCTCCCTCGGCATCATCAGCACCTGGGTGATCATCATGCTCTGCCACATGATCTTCGTCCGCCGCGCCCGCGCGGGCCTGGTGACCCGGCCGCGCTTCCAGCTGAAGTTCAGCCCTGCCACCGAGGTCGCCACGATCGCCTTCCTGCTGGTCTGCCTCGGCATGATGTGGAACGACCCCGATGTCGGCCGCAAGACCCTGCTCCTCATCCCGGTGATCGCCGTCATGCTGGTCGCCGGCTGGTTCGGTGTACGCCGCCGGGTGGCGCGGAACACCGACCGGGAACTGTCCGAACTCACGAAGTAGCGGCCCCGGAAAAGCCCTGAGCCACTGTCGGTGGCATCGCCTACGGTGGCGTCATGTCGGAGATCACGTATGTCCGGGGTGACGCCACCGTGCCGTCGGTCAAGGGCGTCAAGGTGATCGCCCATGTCTGTAACGACATCGGCGGCTGGGGGAGGGGCTTCGCGCTCTCGCGTCGCTGGCCGGAGCCGGAGGCGGCGTACCGCGCCTGGCACCGCGACCGCGCCCACGACGACTTCGGGCTCGGCGCGGTCCAGCTGGTCCGGGTCGAGCCGTGTCTGTGGGTGGCCAACATGATCGGCCAGCGCGGTATCAGGACGGGCAGCAAGGGCGTCCCCGTCCGCTACGAGGCGATCGACACCGCCCTCGCCCGCCTCGCCGACGAAGTGATCGCGCTCGGTGCGTCCGTGCACATGCCCCGCATAGGCTGCGGCCTGGCGGGCGGCACATGGTCCCGCATCGAGCCGCTCATCACCGAGCGACTGGCGAAGCGAGGGATCAGGGTGAGGGTGTACGACCACGCAGAGGGCGGCCGATGAGCTCGCACACGCCCGCGACGGACGTCCTGGTGCTGGGCGGAGCCGGCGTGGACACGATCATCCACGTGCCCGCACTGCCCCTGCCGTACGCGGACAGCTACATGATCGACTCCGGGATCCGCACCCGGGCCGGGCAGACCGGCGACTTCGTCGCTCTGGGCCTCGCCGCACTCGGTCTGCGCACCCACCACGTCGACCTCGTCGGCGACGACCCCGAGGGCGACCTCGTGCGGGCCCTGCACCACGAGCACGGCATCGGACTGACGGCACTGCCGCAGCCCGCCGGCACCAAGCGGGCGGTGAACCTGGTCGGCCCGGACGGCCGCCGCCTGTCCCTGTACGACACCAGCCGCGCCCGCCCCGGCGACCGCTTCCCGCCGGAGATGCTGCGCATGCTGGCCGGAGCGAGCCGGCATGTGCACGTGACGATCACCCAGCCCTGCGCCGAGGCCCTGCCCGTGCTCACCGCGACGGGCGTACCCCTGTCGACGGATCTCCACGACTGGGACGGGGAGAACGGATACCACGAGCCGTTCGCGTACGCGGCGGACGTCGTCTTCCTGTCGGCCGCCGCGCTGACCGACCCCGAGCGGACCATGCGGCGCATAGCCGAGCGGGGCCGGGCCGAGGTGGTCGTCGCCACCGCCGGAGCCGACGGTGCTCGGCTGCTCGCCGACGGCGTACTGACCCACGTGCCCGCGGCGCTGCCGCCCGCGCCGGTGGTGGACTCCAACGGCGCGGGCGACGCCTTCGCCGCCGCGTTCCTCTACGGCCGGCTCAGCGGCGAGCCGCCGCGTGTCTGTGCCCGCTACGGCGCGGTCGCGGGCGCGTACGCCTGCACGGTCCCGGCCTCCCGGGCGGAGTCGATGGGCCGGGACGAACTGCTGAGACGGGCGGCGGCGCCGAGACCCTAGACAGCCGCGGGTCAGCGCCCGTGGCCGCCGTGCGCCGCCTCGATCTTCTTCCAGGACCTGGGCTGGGCCACGGGCGTGTCGGCCTTGGCCAGGGACGCGGCGCGGGCCGCGGGCGCGGCCGGCTTGGACGGCTGGAAGAGCCAGGTGTCGAACAGCGCTGCCAGAGGCTTGCCGGACACCTGCTCGGCGTACTTCTGGAAGTCGGCCACCGAGGCGTTGCCGTACGCGTGCTCCTTGGGCCAGCCCTTCAGGATGCGGAAGAAGGCGTCGTCGCCGACGGCGTTGCGCAGCGCCTGGATGGCGAGGGCACCGCGGTCGTAGACGGCGTCGTCCAACTGGTTGTCCGGGCCCGGGTCACCGGGCTCGACCGTCCAGAAGGAGTCGTCGGCGGGGTGGGAGGCGTACACGTAGTCGGCGAGCTGCTGTGTGGTGCCCTCGCCCTCGTGCTCCGACCACAGCCACTGCGCGTACGTCGCGAAGCCCTCGTTGAGCCAGATGTCCTTCCAGCCCTTCAGCGACACGTCGTCGCCGTACCACTGGTGGGCCAGCTCATGCACCACCACCGAGGTGTTGGAGCCCTTCGCGAACTGCTTCGGGCTGTAGTAGACGCGGGTCTGGGTCTCCAGCGCGTACCCGGTCGTGGTGTTCGGCACGTACCCGCCGGCCGAGCTGAAGGGATACGGCCCGAAGTAGTTGCTCAGCCAGTCGACGATCTCGCCGGTGCGCTCCACGCTCGCCCGCGCGGCCCCGTCGTTGTCGCCGAGATCCTTGCTGTAGGCGTTGAGGACGGGCACCCCGCCGTCGGAGGTGCTGGTGGTGATGTCGAACCTGCCGATGGCGAGGGTGGCCAGATAGGTCGCCTGCGGCTTGTTCTGCCGCCAGCTGTAGCGGGTCCAGCCGAGCTTCGAACTGGTCGCCTGCAGCGTGCCGTTGGAGATGGCCTGGGTCCCGTCCGGCACGGCCACCGACACGTCGTAGGTGGCCTTGTCGCTCGGATGGTCGTTGCTCGGGAACCACCACCAGGCCGCTTCGGGCTCGTCGGCCGCCACCGCGCCGTCCGGCGTGCGGTGCCATGTGTCGAAGCCGTACGCGCTCTTCGTCGACGGCACCCCGCTGTAGCGGACGACGACCGTGATCGGCGTGCCCTTCGCCAGCGGGTTCTTCGGCGTGATCACCAGCTCGTGCTGTCCGGAGGTGGTGAAGGCGGCCTTGGCGCCGTCGACCCGCACCTCGCTCACGTCCAGCAGGAAGTCCAGGTCGAAGCTGGACAGGTCCTGCGTGGTCCGCGCCAGGATCGTGGCGGTGCCCTGCAGCTCGTCCGTCTTCGGCTGGTACTGCAGCCTCAGGTCGTAGTGCGAGACGTCGTAGCCGCCGTTGCCGTAGTACGGGTAGTAGGGGTCGCCGATGCCCGGCGTGCCGGGGGAGTAGCTCGCGGCCGATGCCGGGATCGCCAGCAGGAGGGAGGCCGCCGCCAGTGCGCCCGGCGCGATGATTCTGCGGTGCACGTCAGCTCCAAGTCGTCGGGACTTCACGTCCGTTCGGAGTCCTTCGGAGAACTCTGTTCGGAGCCTATTCAGTCCCTGTGGCCTCTGACCTGTCCATGGCCCCTGCTGTCACACGATCGCCATTCGGCTGTCATCGGCCCGCGAGTCGCCGGAAAGCCCTCTTCAGTACGGGAGTTCGCCGGGGTACCGTCCGCGCATGCCGATTCGCACCCTCGTACGCACGCGCTTCACGATCTGGAGAGCGCTCGCGACCGCGGTCGTCGCCATCCTGACGGCCGCCTTCCTCACCCCGTCCGCCGCACAGGCCGCCGCGCCCCGCGAGAGCCGGCCCGTCTACTCCTACGCCCACGCCGTCCGCGAGTCCGTGTGGGTGGACACCGGCCTCGACGAGGACGGCGACGGCAGGAGCGACCGTGTCGCCGCCGACATCGTCCGGCCTGCGGAGCCGGCCCGCGAGGGCCGCAAGGTGCCCGTCATCATGGACGCCAGCCCCTACTACTCGTGCTGCGGACGCGGCAACGAGAGCCAGGTCAAGACGTACGACTCGCACGGCCATGTCGTCCAGATGCCGCTCTTCTACGACAACTACTTCGTGCCCCGCGGCTACGCCTTCGTCGGCGTCGACCTCGCCGGCACCAACCGCTCCGACGGCTGCGTCGACGTCGGCGGCCGCTCCGACATCCAGTCCGCGAAGGCCGTCGTCGACTGGCTGAACGGCCGGGCCACGGCGTACACCAGCCGGACCGGGACCACGACCGTCAAGGCCACCTGGACCAACGGCCGCACCGGCATGATCGGCAAGAGCTGGGACGCCACGATCGCCAACGGCGTCGCCGCCACCGGCGTCAAGGGTCTGAAGACCATCGTCCCGATCAGCGGCATCTCCTCCTGGTACGACTACTACTTCGCACAGGGCGCCCCGCTGTACGACGGCGGCCCCGACGAACTGGCCGGCTACGTCGAGAGCGACGCGGCACACGCCCACTGCGCGGCCGTACAGAAGGAACTCGCCGACGGCAGCCCGCGCAGCGGAGACTGGACCGGGCTGTGGAACGAACGGGACTACGTCAAGGACGCGGCGAACGTGCGCGCCAGCGTGTTCCTGGTGCACGGCATGCAGGACCTCAACGTCCGCACCAAGCACTTCGGGCAGTGGTGGGACGCCCTCGCGAAGCACGGCGTCGATCGGAAGATCTGGCTCTCCCAGACCGGCCATGTCGACCCCTTCGACTACCGGCGCGGCGCCTGGGTCGACACCCTGCACCGCTGGTTCGACCACGAACTCCTCGGCTACGACAACGGAATCGACCGCGAGCCGATGGCCGACATCGAACGCCACCCCGACCAATGGGTCACCTCCCGGGTCTGGCCCCCGCAGACCACCCGCACCACCGTCCTGCACCCGGCCCCCGGCACCAAGGCCGGCGTCGGCACGCTCGGCCTGCGCCCGGCCACCGGCAGCGAGAGCTTCACCGACGACCCGAAACTGAGCGAGACGGACTGGGCGGCCCACCTCACCGCGCCGACTCCGGAGAAGGCCGGGTTCCTCACCGCACCGCTCACCCATGACCTGCGCCTGTCCGGCTCGTCCACGGTGACGGTGACCGCGACGCCGACCACCACCTCGGCCCATCTGTCCGCCGTCCTGGTCGACCTCGGCCCGGACACCATCCGCGACTACGCGGACGCCGCCGAAGGCATCACCACGCTCGGCAACCGCACCTGCTGGGGCGCGAGCACGGCCGGGGACAGCGCCTGCTTCAAGGAGACCGAGGCCAAGACGGCCAAGGTCGACTACACCGTGTTCAGCCGCGGCTGGGCCGACCTCGGCCACTACGCCTCCCTCACCAAGGGCGTCCCGCTCACTCCGGGCAAGGCGTACACGATGACCCTCCGCCTCGCGGCCACCGACCACGTCGTGCCTCAGGGGCACCGGCTTGCCCTGATCATCGCGGGCACGGACAAGGACCTCATCGACCCGCCGTCCACGAAGCCGACGCTCACGGTGGCCCTGTCGGGTACGACGGCCGGGCTCCCGCTGGTCGGGGGCGCGGCGGCGTTCGCCCGGGCCACGTCCGGCACCACGGCCGCGGCTCCCGTGCCGGCCGCCTTGCAGGGGGTCCGCGCACCCCGAGTCGGCCGGCACGTCCCGCAGTAGTCGCCGCTGGGCCAGGCCCGTCCGCCGCGTGCGGCGGACGGGCCGTGGGGTCTTCCGACGCTTTCCGGATGCGCGGCCGTCGGCTCCCCAGCGCGGGCAAGCGGACCCGCCCCGCGCCGGGGCCCGTTCAGGCGGCCGGAAACGCCAACCCGGCCGCCTCCCGCGCGCATCCCCACGCCACCGTCACCCCGGCCCCGCCGTGCCCGTAGTCGTGCACCAGCACACGCCCGCCGGGCAGCGGCTCCCGTTCCAGCCGTACCGCC
The DNA here is from genome assembly GCF_040680195.1 of Streptomyces sp. NPDC052109. Lineage (NCBI taxonomy): Bacteria > Bacillati > Actinomycetota > Actinomycetes > Kitasatosporales > Streptomycetaceae > Streptomyces > Streptomyces sp. NPDC052109. Next base: position 84,864 of record NZ_JBFAWF010000021.1, read on the forward strand.
TCCCGCACCGGCCGCAATCCCACCCGATGGTCCAGCACCCGGGCCCCCGCGATCTCCGGCCGAACCACCGCGCACCGGGCCACGATCGTCTCGGCGGTGGCCGGGTCCGGATCCAGGGACCAGTCGTCCTCCTCGGCCGTACCGCCGAGCAGCAGCCCGCCCGGCTGAGGGATGAAGTAGGTGGAGGTGTCGCGGGAGTGGCCGACGGACGTGAACCAGGTGGTGATCCCCGGATTCTCCACGACCACCAGCTGTCCCCGCACCGGACGCACCGCCGGGTCCGGCACCAGCGAACGCGCGCCAAGGCCCGTGCAGTTGACGACGACCGGCGCGGGCACCGCGGCCAGATCGGCCACCTCGCGGACCTCCACCACCCCTCCGGCCCTCGCGAGCCGCTCCCGCAGCCACGCCAGATGCACCGGCATGTCGATCACCGGCAGCCGCGCCGCGAGACCCTCGGCCACGGCCCGCAGGCCCGGCACCCGGCCCGCCCAGGCGCCCAGTTCGTCCAGCCGGGTCCCCCGGTGTACGCCGTCGACCAGGCGTACGCCCGTCTCCTCCGGCCGGTCCGCCAGCTCCCCGAACACGGCGAGGGACTCGAGCGCCCACGCACCGACCAGCGGCTCCGGCTCGATGCGGTACGGCCACCACAGGCCGCCGGCGACCGCCGAGGTCGTACGCTCCGCGGGCTCCCGTGCCCACACCCGTACCCGACGCCCGGACTCGGCCAGCACCACGGCCGTCGTCAGGCCGACGACCCCGCTCCCGACCACGATCACCGCGTCACTCGGCTCGCTGTCCACCCCCAGGACGATAGGCCCTGTCCGGCCGACTCTGTCATGCTGCGCTCACATCCGTGCCGGTGTGGGGATACTCACAGCATGTCTGCCGCATACGCGACCTTCGGCCTGGCACCGGCGATCCGCGCCGGCGGTGTGCTCGCCGACGGCGGCTACCAGGTCCACCGCGACTTCGTGGACTTCGTCGTGGACGGCCGTCCGCTCCTGTTCCGGCTGTCCGACCTGGACGCCGTGTCCCCGCTCGCCTCGGACGTCCCGCCCGCCATCTTCACCGCGCAGGTGCGCGCGCTCCTGCTGGAGGCCGAACCGCCGCTCCCGGACGGCCGGTTCGTCATCTACGGCTGTCCCGAGTGCGCGGACCTGGGCTGCGGAGCGGTCACCGCCGTCATCGAGCGCGACGGCGAGGACTACATCTGGCGGGATTTCGCCTGGCAGACGGACGAGCACGCCGACCTGGAGCTCAACGGCTACCACGGCATAGGGCCGTTCCGCTTCCAGGGCGCCGAGTACCGCGCCGCACTCGGCGCCCTGACGGACGGCTCCTGCGGACCGCCGCGCCGGCGGGTGCTGCTGATCGGCGCCCGGGTCGCGGTCCTGGCCAAGCTGGCCGCCGCGTTGCGCGCCATCGGCATCGGCGCCGACATCAGCCAGGAGGCCCGGGAGGTCTCCGCCGAGGAGCTCCGCGGGTACGGCGCGGTCGCCTTCGGCCGCGCGGTCGGCGAGGCCGAACGGGGCGCCGTACTGGGGACCTTCGAGCGCGCCGGAGTCGACGTCGCCCGGGTGGACGGCCTGGCCCCGATCGTGCCGTTGCTCGTCGCCCAGATCGAGCACGCCCTGGACCGCAGCCCGCTCCCGCAGCGCCGGCTCACCGGGCTGGCCCTCGCCGACGGTGCCGCGCAGGTCGAGGTGACCTCGGCATGCCGGGTGCGGATCACCGCCTACCGCCTCGACCGGCTCTACCGCACCCACACCCGCGAGGTGTTCGACGGCGTCCTGGAGCCCGGCCGGCACCGTGTCCCGCTGGACCCGAAGGCGGTCAAGGGGGAGGCGTACGTCGTCGCCCGGACGACGGGAGGCGTGCTCGCGGCACCGGTCACCGGCGGAAAACGCGGCTGAGTCGCGGGCTCCGGGCCCGTTAAGATCGGCGTCCTGATGACTGCCACCCTCGTCGCCAAGAACCTCGCCGCCGGGCACGGAGACCGCTCCCTCTTCTCCGGGCTGGACCTCGTCGTCGCACCCGGAGACGTGATCGGTCTCGTCGGTGCCAACGGCGCGGGCAAGTCCACCCTGCTGAGGCTGCTAGCCGGCCTCACCCCGCCCGAGCAGGGTGAGCTGAGGCTGTCCCCGCCGACCGCGACCGTCGGCCATCTGCCGCAGGAGCCCGAGCGCAGGCCGGGGGAGACCGTCCGGGAGTTCCTGGCCCGCCGCACCGGTGTCGCCGAGGCCCAGCGCGTCATGGACGAGGCCACCCAGGCCCTGGTCGACGGCGCGCCCGGCGCCGACGACGCCTACGCGACCGCCCTCGAGCGCTGGCTCGGCCTCGGCGGCGCCGACCTGGAGGAGCGCGCCGAGGAGATCGCCGACTCCCTCGGCCTCACCGTCGACCTGGACCAGCCGATGACCTCCCTGTCCGGCGGCCAGGCGGCCCGCGCCGGCCTGGCCTCGCTCCTGCTGTCCCGGTACGACGTGTTCCTGCTGGACGAGCCCACCAACGACCTCGACCTGGACGGCCTGGAGCGCCTGGAGCGCTTCGTCACCGGTCTGCGCGCCGGCACGGTCGTCGTCAGCCACGACCGCGAGTTCCTCACCCGCACGGTCACCAAGGTCCTCGAACTGGACCTGGCCCAGCGGCAGATCAACCTCTACGGCGGCGGCTACGAGGCCTACCTGGAGGAACGCGAGGTGGCCCGCCGGCACGCCCGCGAGGACTTCGAGGAGTACGCGGACAAGAAGGCCGCCCTCCAGGACCGTGCGCAGACGCAGCGGGCCTGGATGGACAAGGGTGTGAAGAACGCCCGGCGCAAGGCGGGCAACGACAACGACAAGATCGGCCGCAAGTTCCGCAGCGAGGCCAGCGAGAAGCAGGCCGCCAAGGCGCGCCAGACCCAGCGCATGATCGAGCGCCTGGAGGTGGTCGAGGAGCCCCGCAAGGAGTGGGAGCTGCGCATGGAGATCGCGTCCGCCCCGCGCTCCGGCGCGGTCGTCGCGACCCTGCGCGACGCAGAGGTGCGGCGCGGTGACTTCAGCTTCGGCCCCGTCTGCCTGCAGATCGACTGGGCGGACCGGGTCGCGGTCACCGGGGCCAACGGTGCCGGCAAGTCGACCCTGCTCGGCGCGCTGCTCGGCCGGATCCCGCTCGACTCCGGACACGCCGCGCTCGGCCCGGGCGTCCTGGTCGGGGAGGTCGACCAGGCCCGCAAGCTCTTCCACGGCACCGAGGCCCTGCTGGACGCCTTCTGCGCGGCCGTCCCGGACACCGAGCCGGTCGACGTCCGTACCCTGCTCGCCAAGTTCGGGCTGAAGTCCGGCCACGTCCTGCGCCCGGCCGCGACCCTCTCCCCGGGCGAACGCACCCGCGCCGCCCTGGCCCTCCTGCAGGCCCGGGGCGTCAACCTCCTGGTCCTGGACGAGCCCACGAACCACCTCGACCTGCCCGCCATCGAACAACTGGAACAGGCCCTCGACGCCTACGAGGGCACCCTGCTTCTGGTCACCCACGACCGCCGCATGCTGGACGCGGTCCGGGTGACCCGGCGCCTGGAGGTGGCGGACGGCAAGGTGACGGAGCGGTAGCGCCGCGCTGGGCGTGCCGGGGCGTGCCGTCGCCCGTCCCCGGCTCCTTCGTGGCTGGTGGCCCAGTCTCCCAGGGCCCCTCAGGGCGCTGCGGCGGCGGCCTGCCGCGCCGCTCGCTCCACCCGGGCGACGTGCTCGGGGTCGTGCGGCGCCACGTTCAGCCCGTCCGGCCGCCGGCCCGCCGTCCCGTCGATCAGCTCCCGCACGATGTCGGCGCGTCCGGCATGCCGCTGGGTCTCGGCGATCATGTGGGTCAGGATCCGGTGCAGGGTCGTCTCCTTCGGCGCGCCCGGCACCCGGCCGACCGCGTCCAGGGGGAGCGCCGCGATGGTCTCGTCCGAGTGGGCGCAGGCCCGTCCGTACAGGTCGACGATGTCCTCGCGGATCTCGTCGGCCCGTGCCCAACAGATCCGCGTCCGGCTCGGCGTCACCGGTGATCCACAAGGGCGTACCGGCGAACGGCCGGCCGAAGGCGGCCCCGAAGTACAGCGCCTCGGCGCCGGTCAGATGCTTCACCGGGCCCAGCAGATTCGTGCCCGTCGGAGTGAGGGGCCGCCGCATGTCGTACTCCGGCAGGCCGCCCAGCTTCCACAGCAGTACGTCGCGGGCGTCCTGGAGGTACACCCGCAGGTCGTCCTTGGGATCCGTCATGGGCCCAGTCTGCCGACGGGGTGACCATGGTCCACCGGTTTTCCGGGGGCGGGCGGAGGCACCCTCCGGGCAGGAGGGTGCCTCGTCGGCCGAGCGAGGCGGACGGGCGGTGGGACGACCTGTCCCCGGGGCGGATTCCCCGGGGACGCGGCCGAGGCCCCGCGGGGTCAGCGCTTCCTGGGGTCCAGCAGGCCCGCGCGGCGCAGTGCGTCGGCCATCGCGCTGTTGGCGGGCGGCGGGGCCTGGCGGCCGCCCCGGTCGCCGCCGCGGCCCTCGCGCCGGCCCTGGCCGCCGCCCTGCCGCTGCTGCGGCGGACGGGCGCCGCCGCGCTGCTGACGGCCGCCGCCCTGCCCCTGCACAGCGGCCTCGTCGTCCAGGCGCATGGTCAGGGCGATCCGCTTGCGCGGGATGTCCACGTCGAGGACCTTCACCTTCACGATGTCACCGGGCTTGGCGACATCGCGCGGGTCCTTGACGAACGTCCTGGACATCGCCGACACGTGCACCAGGCCGTCCTGGTGGACGCCGACGTCCACGAACGCCCCGAAGGCGGCCACGTTCGTCACCACGCCCTCCAGGATCATCCCGGCGGACAGGTCGGAGATCTTCTCCACGCCCTCCTTGAAGGTCGCCGTCCTGAAGGCGGGACGCGGGTCGCGCCCGGGCTTCTCCAGCTCCTTCAGGATGTCCGTCACCGTCGGCAGACCGAAGGTGTCGTCCACGAAGTCGGCGGGCCTCAGCGAGCGCAGCACACCGGTGTTGCCGATGAGGGAGGCCACCTCCTGGCCGGTGGTCTTCACCATGCGGCGGACCACCGGGTAGGACTCGGGGTGCACGCTGGAGGAGTCCAGCGGGTCGTCGCCGCCGCGGATGCGCAGGAAGCCCGCGCACTGCTCGTACGCCTTCGGGCCGAGCCGCGCCACCTTCTTCAGCTCCGCGCGGGAGGCGAACGGACCGTTGGCGTCCCGGTGCGCCACGATGTTCTCGGCGAGGCCCGAGGAGATGCCCGAGACCCGCGAGAGCAGCGGCACGGACGCGGTGTTGACGTCCACGCCGACGCCGTTCACACAGTCCTCGACCACCGCGTCCAGCGAGCGGGACAGCTTCGCCTCGGACAGGTCGTGCTGGTACTGGCCGACGCCGATGGACTTCGGGTCGATCTTCACCAGCTCGGCCAGCGGGTCCTGCAGGCGCCGGGCGATGGAGACCGCGCCGCGCAGCGACACGTCCATGTCCGGCAGTTCGCGCGAGGCGTACGGCGACGCCGAGTACACCGACGCGCCCGCCTCGGACACCATCACCTTGGTGAGCTTCAACTCCGGGTGCCTGGTGATCAGTTCACCCGCGAGCTTGTCGGTCTCGCGGGAGGCGGTGCCGTTGCCGATCGCGACCAGCTCGACCGCGTGCTCCTCGGCGAGCCGGGCCAGCTTGGCGAGGGCCTCGTCCCACTTGTTGGCCGGGACGTGCGGGTAGATCACGTCGGTGGCGACGACCTTGCCGGTGGCGTCGACGACGGCCACCTTCACACCCGTGCGGAAGCCCGGGTCCAGACCCAGCGTCGTGCGCGTGCCCGCCGGGGCGGCCAGCAGCAGGTCGCGGAGATTGGCGGCGAAGACGTCGACCGCCTCGTCCTCGGCGGCCGTCCGCAGCCTCAGGCGCAGGTCGATGCCGAGGTGGACGAGGATGCGGGTACGCCAGGCCCAGCGGACCGTGTCCGCCAGCCACTTGTCGGCCGGCCGGCCCCGGTCGGCGATCCCGAACCGGTGCGCGACCATGCCCTCGTACGACGACGGGCCCTCCGTGGGCTCCTCCGGCTCCAGGACGAGATCGAGGACCTCCTCCTTCTCGCCGCGCAGCATCGCCAGGATGCGGTGGGAGGGCAGCTCCGTGAACGGCTCGGCGAAGTCGAAGTAGTCGGCGAACTTGGCGCCCGCCTCCTCCTTGCCCTCCCGCACCTTCGCGGCCAGCCGGCCGCGCACCCACATGCGCTCGCGCAGCTCGCCGATCAGGTCGGCGTCCTCCGAGAACCGCTCGGTGAGGATCGCCCGCGCGCCGTCCAGCGCGGCCTGCGGGTCGGCGACGCCCTTGTCGGCGTCCACGAACGCCGCGGCGGCGGCCAGGGGCTCCACCGTCGGGTCGGCCAGCAGACCCTCCGCGAGAGGCTCGAGACCGGCCTCGCGGGCGATCTGCGCCTTGGTCCGCCGCTTGGGCTTGTAGGGCAGGTAGATGTCCTCGAGCCGCGCCTTGGTCTCGGCGCCGCGGATCTGTGCCTGAAGCTCCTCGGTGAGCTTGCCCTGCTCGCGCACCGACTCCAGGATCGCGGTCCGGCGCTCCTCCAGTTCCCGCAGATAGCGCAGCCGCTCCTCGAGCGTGCGCAGCTGCGCGTCGTCGAGCATCTCGGTCGCTTCCTTGCGGTAGCGGGCGATGAAGGGCACCGTCGAACCGCCGTCGAGCAGTTCCACCGCGGCCTTCACCTGCCGCTCCCGTACGCCGAGTTCCTCGGCGATCCTGCCTTCGATGGATCCTGCTTCGATGGATCCGGGTGTCGTCACGATCCCGTACCGCCTTCTCCACTGAGGTTGCGCGGCAATTGTGGCAGGTGACACCGACAACCGGGGATCAGGGCGGCACGTGGCGGGAAGTCGTGGCCGGTTCAGGCACGGCCACCGTGTGCGGACGACGACGCTCCGCCGAACAACCGGGCGACGGCCCTGAAGGGCAGCGTGACCACCGTGGCGACGGCACCGCCGACCTGCCGCAGCACGTCTGCGAGGGCAGCGAACACGGAAATCTCCTCCTGTCGGTCGACTGACCTCCGGGTACCTCACCGGCCGGCCCTCATCGCGCGGCCATGGCAGAAAAGGTGGGAAAGTCGTCATTGCGGCCACTCGCGGGTCGGCGAAGAATCGGGGGCATGCCGCAGCGCACGCTCCTCTTCGTCCTCTTCGACGGCGTCCAGAGCCTCGACGTCACCGGTCCGCTGGAGGTGTTCGCCGGCGCCGAGAAGCACACGCCGGGCACGTACCGGCTCCGCACGGCCTCCCTGGACGGCGGCCCGGTGCGCACCTCCAGCGGCCTGACCCTCGTACCGGACGGGACGCTCACCGGGGCCCCCGATCCGCACACCCTGCTCGTGCCCGGCGGCGAGGGCACGCGCCTGCCCGACCCCCGGCTGATCGCCTGGCTGCGCTCCCGCGGGCCGCGCGCAACCCGTCTGGTGTCCGTGTGCACGGGCGCGATCCTGGTCGCCGCGGCCGGTCTGCTCGACGGCCGGCGGGCCACGACCCACTGGGCGTACTGCGACACACTCGCGCGCGAGCATCCGTCCGTCGCCGTGGATCCGGAGCCCATCTACGTCCGGGACGGCCACGTCGCCACCTCGGCGGGGGTGACCTCCGGCATCGACCTGGCGCTGGCGCTGGTCGAGGAGGACCTGGACCGGGACGTCGCCCTCGCCGTCGCCCGCCACCTGGTGGTCTTCCTGCGCCGGCCCGGCAACCAGGCGCAGTTCAGCGCCCAGCTGGCCGCCCAGACCGCCCGGCGCGCGCCCCTGAGGGAGGTCCAGCGGTGGATCACCGAGCACCCGGCCGGCGACCTCACGGTCGAGTCACTCGCCACCCGCGCCCGGCTGTCACCCCGCCACTTCGCACGCGCCTTCCGGGAGGAGACCGGCATGACACCCGGCCGCTACGTCGACCGGGTCCGCCTGGAACACGCCCGCCGCCTCCTGGAGGACACCGCCGACGGCGTCGAGGAGGTCGCGCGCGCCAGTGGCTACGGCACCCCCGAGGCCATGCGCCGCGCGTTCGTCAGGGCCCTCGGCACGGCCCCGGCGGAGTACCGCCGGCGCTTCCGCCCGGCCCTGACCCCCTGAAACCGCCCTCGCCGACCGGTCCCTCCTGCTGCCGGGGCCCGCTGTTCCTCCGGCCCGGGCCTCCCTCACTGAAAGGACCCGCGATGCAGATCGCCATGGTCGTCTACGACCGCTTCACCGGCCTGGACGTCGTCGGACCCTACGAGATCCTCAGCCGGCTCCCCGACGCGCGGCTCACCTTCGTCGCCGAGCGGCCCGGCCCCGTACGCACCGACACCGGATTCCTCGCCGTCCTCGCCGACAAGACTCTCGAGGAGGTGCCCGCTCCCGACCTCCTGGTGGTCTCGGGAGGCCCCGGCACCTTGGCCCAACTGGAGAACCCGGCCCTGCTGGACTGGCTGCGCGCGGCCGACGCGGTCACCACCTGGACGACCTCGGTCTGCTCCGGCTCGCTGCTGTTGGCAGCCGCGGGTCTGCTGCGCGGCCGCCGCGCGACCAGCCACTGGGCCGCTCTGGAGCTGCTGGGCAGGCTGGGTGCCGAGCCGACGGGGGAGCGGGTCGTGACCGACGGCAAGTACGTCACCGCCGCCGGGGTCTCCTCCGGCATCGACATGGCCCTCACCCTGACCGGCCGGATCGCGGGCGACGAACACGCCCGGGCCGTCCAGCTGCTGACCGAGTACGACCCGCAGCCACCGTACGACGCCGGGTCCCCGCGGAAGGCGCCCGCGCACCTCGTGGAGGAGCTGCGCGCGGGCGGCCGGTTCAGTCTGACGTAGACGCGCTCCAGGTGAACCGCGGCTGCCGGCGCTCGAGGAACGCGGCGATCCCCTCCGCGGTGTCGGGGTTGCCGCGGGCCCGGTCGGCCCAGTGGGCGTCCCGGTCCGTCCGGCCGCCCGCGAACTCCTTCGCCGCGGCCTGGGTGAGCTGCGAGCGGGAGACCAGCATCCGGGTCAGCTCCACGACCCGCTTGTCCAGTTCGCCCGCCGGCAGCACCTCGTCCACCAGCCCGGTGGCGAGCGCCCGCCCGGTGCCGATCAGGTCGGCGGTGAACAACAGGTACTTGGCGGTGGCCGGGCCCACCAGCGACACCAGCCGGCGGGTCGAGGAGGCCGGATAGACGATGCCGAGCCGCGCCGGGGTCACCCCGAACAGCGCGCCCTCCTCCGCCAGCCGCAGGTCGCAGGCCGCCGCGAGCTGCGCCCCGCCGCCCACACAGTGCCCGCGCACGGCCGCCACGGTCGGCTTGGGGAACGCGGCCAGGGCCTCCTCGGCCGCCACGGCGAGCCGCTGTGCCTCCTCCGGAGACCCCTGGAGCGCGCTGATGTCCGCGCCCGCGCAGAAGGTCCCGCCCTCCCCGGTGAGCGCCAGCACCCGTACCTCCGGGTCCCGCGCGAACGACTCCAGCAGCGGCGGCAGCGCCCGCCACATCGCGGCGGTCATGGCGTTGCGCTTGGCCGGGTTGCGGATGACGACGGTGGCGACAGCGCCTTCGACGTGGTGCGACAGCTCGGGCTCCATGGCCCGGATGGTATGCACCCGCGCCAGCTCGACCAAGGCCGGGGCCGGCCCCCCAGGGGGTTCCGGCGCTCCCGGATCCCGTCCAGGGGGGAGAAGACACGCCGCCAGGCCAAACCCGTACGACCTGACTAGTTCGCGAACCGGCTTACGGGCGACAGGAACAGTCCCACACGTGACCGTGTCATACGCACTCGGTCAGAAACCGCTCGATACACGCTGACTTGTGTTCAGGGCTCCGGACAGGAGCGGATCGTTACCAACACTCGACGTGTGGTGACAATCGAGCGTGAGGGTGGCGACCGGACGATGGACAACCACGGGCGCGGGGACGACCCGCGCCCAGCGGGGGGCGCCGAGCGGCCGCCCGATCCACTGCCGTACGAGGGCGTCTGGCGGTTCACCGCCGCAGCGGTGGACGCCTCGGTCCCGCAGGCCCGGCACGCCGTACGGGACCTGCTGCTGCGCCAGGGCGTACCGGTCTCCGACGAGCTGGTGTACGGCCTGCTGCTGATCGTCTCCGAGCTGGTCACCAACGCGGTCCGGCACGCGGCGCTGCTGTCGCCGACGCTGGCCCTGGAGGTCGCCGTCGGGGCCGACTGGGTGCGGGTGTCCGTGGAGGACAACCACCCCTACCGCCCGACCGCGCTGGAGGCCGACCACGGCCAGACCGGCGGCCGGGGTCTGCTCCTGGTGCGGGAGGTGGCGCGCGAGGCGGGCGGCATGGTGGACGTGGAGCACACCGCGAGCGGCGGCAAGGTGATCTGGGCCGCCCTGCCGCTCAAGCCCGCGGTCCTGCCGTAGCACCGCACGCCGACGCCGTCGCCGAGGAACCGCTCACCAGCCCGTGGACGGGCCCGTCAGCTCCCTGACAGCCGGACGGGCCGCGTCCAGGACGGTCATGAACCAGGCCGAGAACGGGTCGCGGGCGTGCCGCTGCGCCAGCACGTCCGCGGTCACGAAGGCGGTCTGGGCGACCTCCTCCGCGTCGGGGGCGAGCGGCGCCTGCACCAGGCCGACGAACAGGTGGTTGTACTCCTGCTCGACCAGGCCCGAGGCCGGGTCCGGGTGGTTGTAGCGGACCGTGCCCGCCTCCGCCAGCAGCGAGGGGGACACGCCCAGTTCCTCGAACGTGCGCCGGGCCGCGGCGGCGAACGGGGCCTCGCCCGGGTACGGGTGGCCGCAGCAGGTGTTGGACCACACGCCGGGAGAGTGGTACTTGCCGAGCGCCCTCTGCTGGAGCAGCAGCCGGCCCTGCTCGTCGAAGAGGAACACCGAGAACGCGCGATGCAGCTGCCCCGGGGGCTGGTGGGCGGCGAGCTTCTCCGCCGTACCGATCGTCACACCCTTCTCGTCGACCAGTTCCAGCAAAATCGCCTCTGCGGTGCCGTTCGACGAGCTGTGCGTCGCGGTGGCAGGTGTGATCGGCATACCCATCCTTCGCCTCGGTCTTCGCACCCCAAGTCTGCCGTACGAATCCGGCACTCCCGGCACTTCCCCGCACGTCCGCGCGCGGCGCGGCACCGGAAGTCGGACCCGGTAGATCATCGTGCCCGGTCAGGAGATCACAGAACCGTCCGGGGTGGGTGTCGAACGTGTGTGCGCTCCGTCAGTGGCAGAGCCGGGCCTCGTGCTCGGCGTGCCCGCCCGGCTCCAGCTGGAAGGTGCAGTGCTCCACGTCGAAGTGGTCGCCGAGGCAGCCCTGCAGCTCGTGCAGCAGCTTCTCGTGGCCGACGGCGCTGAGCACCTCCGAGCTGACCACCACGTGCGCCGACAGCACCGGCATACCGGAGGTGATCGTCCAGGCGTGCAGATCGTGCACGTCCTCCACGCCGTCCAGCGCCAGGATGTGCGCCCGTACCTCTGTCATGTCCACGCCCTTCGGTGCCGCCTCCAGCAGCACGTCGAGCGTCTCGCGCAGCAGCTTCACCGTCCTCGGCACGATCATCACGCCGATGACCAGCGAGGCGACCGGGTCGGCGGCCCGCCAGCCCGTGGTCAGGATCACCACGGCCGAGACCAGCACCGCGAACGAGCCCAGGGCGTCCGCGGCGACCTCCAGGAAGGCGCCGCGCACGTTCAGGCTCTCCTTCTGTCCGCGCATCAGCAGGGTCAGCGAGATCGAGTTCGCCACCAGGCCGATCAGACCGAACACGACCATCAGGCCGCCGCGGGTCTCCGCGGGCGTCACGAACCGTTCGGCGGCCTCGTACAGGACGTATCCGCCGACCCCGAGCAGCAGCACACAGTTGGCCAGGGCGGCCAGGATCTCGGCGCGGGCGTAGCCGAAGGTGCGGTTGGTGCTCGGCGGGCGGTTCGCGAAGTGGATCGCGAGCAGGGCCATGCCGAGGCCCACCGCGTCGGTGGCCATGTGCGCCGCGTCCGCGATCAGCGCGAGCGAGTTCGCGAGCAGGCCGCCGACGATCTCCACCACCATGATCGTGAGCGTGATGCCCAGCGCGATCCGCAGGCGGCCCCGGTACGCGGCCGCGGCCGTACCCGTGGCCGGCGCATGGCTGTGCGCATGCCCGTGGTCGTGCCCTGCCCCCATGACAACCGCCCTTCGCTGTTCCGTCCGGCAGGGCCAGTGAACTACGGGTGGGGGGTATGGGGCAACGCGGCACTGAACACCGTTGTCATGTGCCCTGACCTGCGGAAACGTTCCGCAGGTCAGGACGGGTGCGGATCGACGGCGCGATTCGGCGGCGGGCTCAGCCGCCGTGGTGCAGCCGCCAGCCCCGCCAGGCCGACTCGACCATCTCGCGCACCCCGCGTGAGGCCCGCCAGCCCAGCTGCTCGGCGGCCCGCTCGGCCGAGGCGGCCGAGCGGGGCGCGTCCCCCGGCCGGCGCCCCTGCACCACCGGCTCCCGGCGGTCCCCGGTGACCTCCCCGATGACCGTGATCAGCTCCCGCACCGAGACGCCCTCGCCCCGCCCGATGTTCAGCGTGAGGTCGCCGGACAGGTCCCCGGCGGCCAGCCGGCGCGCCGCCGCGAGATGGGTCTCGGCGAGGTCGGCCACATGGATGTAGTCCCGGATGCAGGTGCCGTCCGGCGTCGGATGGTCGGCACCGAAGATCCGCGGGGCCTCGCCGCGGGTGAGCCGGCCGAACACCATCGGCACGATGTTGAACACACCGTATCCGCGAGCTCGGGCGCCGCGGCGCCCGCCACGTTGAAGTACCGCAGGCGTACCGTGGAGATCCCGTGTGCCCGCCCGGCCGCCCGCACCAGCCACTCCCCGGCCAGCTCGGTCCCACCGTAGGGGTTCACCGGCTCGCACGGGGTGTCCTCGCTGATCAGGTCCACCCCCGGGTTGCCGTACACCGCCGCCGACGAGGAGAAGACCAGCCGCCGGATCCCGGCACACCGGCGACCGCGTCCAGGAGGGTGGTGAGGCCGCCCACGTTCTCCCGGTAGTAGCGGGTGGGCTCGGCCACCGACTCGGCGACCTGCTTGCGCGCCGCCAGGTGGACGACGCCCGTGACGGCGTACTGCGTGAAGACCCGCTTCAGCAGCGTGCCGTCCAGCGTCGAGCCCGGCACCAGCGGGACGTCCGCCGGTAGCCGCTCGGTCACCGCGGCCGACAGGTCGTCCAGCGCCACGACGCTCTCCCCGGCCTCGGCCATGGCACGTGCCACATGCGGCCCGATGTGTCCGGCTCCGCCGGTGATCAGCCACGTCATGGTCGTCCCGCCTGTGCCGCCCCTGCCCGTGTCCCGCTTGCCCGGGTCTGCGCCCGACGGTTTGTGGGGTGGGGCCCGGATCCCTGATGATGATCGCGGCAAAGGCCGGGGCAGCCCCCGTGGGCCGGGCCGTGAACGGCCGGTGAACAAGGGATCCCGCCCATCCGATAGCCTCTGCCGACATGCCGCCCGGGTGCCGCAGGCAGGGCGCCCCATCACGTGAGAGACCGGCGTCCGCGCGCCGGCACCCAGGGAGTGAGTTCGGTTGTCGACCGCCATCGTCACCGGTCAGCCGGTACCCGGATCGTCCCTCGAGAACGATCTGCGGTCGCTCGGTTTCGACGTCCGGGTGGCGGCGGACGCGGCCGAGGCCGAGACCCTGCTCGCAGCCGCTCCGGCCGGCGACCGCGTGGCCCTGGTGGACGCCCGCTTCGTCGGCCACCAGCACGCCCTGCGCCTCGGCCTGACCGACCCGCGCTTCCCGCTCTCCGCCGTCCCCGGCGCCGTCACCGCCCAGTCGGCCGCCCGGCAGGCGCTGACCCGCGCGGTCGCCCGCGAGACCTCGACCGGCGGTGGTACCGCCCTGGCCGTGGACAGCCTCGCCGACCGCACGGTCACCGCCCTCGACGCCGACGGCTGCGCGGTGCACCGGCCGGAGCTGGGCAGCCTGGTCGCCGCCGTCCCCGCCGACCCGCAGGCCCGCAACGAGGCACGGCAGGCCGTCGCCGCCGTCGACGACGAGGCCGTACGCCTGAAGTCGGCCGTGAAGTCCCGCGACGGTTTCTTCACCACGTTCTTCATCAGCCCCTACTCGCGCTACATCGCCCGCTGGTGTGCCCGTCGGGGCCTGACCCCCAACCAGGTCACCACGGCCTCGCTGCTCACCGCCCTGATCGCGGCGGGCTGCGCGGCGACGGGCACCCGGGGCGGTTTCATCGCCGCCGGGGTGCTGCTGATCGCCTCGTTCGTCCTGGACTGCACCGACGGCCAGCTCGCCCGCTACGCCCTGAAGTACTCCACACTCGGCGCCTGGCTCGACGCCACCTTCGACCGGGCCAAGGAGTACGCCTACTACGCCGGCCTCGCCCTCGGCGCGGCCCGGGGTGGCGACGACGTGTGGGCCCTCGCCCTCGGCGCGATGATCCTGCAGACCTGCCGGCACGTGGTCGACTTCTCCTTCAACGAGGCCAACCACGACGCCACCGCCAACACCAGCCCCACCGCCGCCCTCTCCGACAAGCTGGACAGCGTCGGCTGGACGGTGTGGCTGCGGCGAATGATCGTGCTGCCGATCGGCGAGCGCTGGGCGATGATCGCGGTCCTGACGGCGGCCACGACCCCGCGCATCACCTTCTACGTCCTGCTCGTCGGCTGTGCCTTCGCCGCGACCTACACCACGGCGGGCCGTGTGCTGCGGTCCCTGACCCGCAGGGCGCGGCGCACCGACCGGGCCGCGCAGGCGCTCGCGGACCTCGCCGACTCCGGTCCGCTCGCCGAGCTGCTGTGCCGAGGCCCGCGTGTCAAGGCCCACGCCCTGGCGCCCCTCAGCGCGGGCTTCGGCGCCGCGCTCCTCGCGGTCGTGGCCGGCGTCTGGGGGGCGAGCTGGCAGACGGTCGCCGCCGCCGGCCTCTATGCGCTCCTGGCGGCCGAAGCCGTCGATCACCCGCTCGAGGGCGCCCTCGACTGGCTGGTCCCGCCCCTCTTCCGGGCCGCCGAGTACGGCACCGTCCTGATCCTCGCGAGCAAAGCAGGGGTGAACGGCGCCCTTCCTGCGGCTTTCGGCCTGGTGGCCGCCGTCGCCTACCATCACTACGACACGGTGTACCGCATCCGCGGGAACGCCGGAGCGCCCCCGGCCTGGCTGGTGCGCGCCATCGGGGGGCACGAAGGGCGGACGCTGCTCGTCACCGTCCTGGCCGCGGTGCTCACCGCCGCACAGTTCACCGTCGCGCTCACGGTCCTCGCCGTGGCCGTCGCCCTCGTGGTGCTCGTCGAGAGCATCCGCTTCTGGGTGTCCGCTGGGGCGCCCGCCGTACACGACGAAGGAGAACCCGCATGATCGGCCTCGTGCTGGCGGCCGGCGCCGGACGGCGTCTGCGCCCCTACACCGACACCCTGCCCAAGGCGCTGGTGCCGGTCGGGCCCGCGGGCATAGAGGGCGAACCCACGGTCCTGGACCTCACGCTCGCCAACTTCGCCGAGGTCGGCCTGACCGAGGTCGCGGTCATCGTCGGCTACCGCAAGGAGGCCGTCTACGAGCGCAAGGCGGCCCTGGAGCAGAAGTACGGCCTGAAGCTCACCCTCATCGACAACGACAAGGCCGAGGAGTGGAACAACGCCTACTCCCTGTGGTGCGGCCGTGACGCCCTCAAGGACGGCGTGATCCTCGCCAACGGCGACACCGTCCACCCGGTCTCCGTCGAGAAGACGCTGCTCGCCGCGCGCGGCGGGGGCAAGAAGATCATCCTTGCCCTGGACACGGTGAAGAGCCTGGCCGACGAGGAGATGAAGGTCGTCGTCGACCCCGGGAAGGGAATGACGAAGATCACCAAGCTGATGGAGCCGGCCGAGGCGACCGGCGAGTACATCGGCGTCACCCTGATCGAGGGTGACGCCGCCCCCGAGCTGGCCGACGCGTTGAAGACGGTCTGGGAGACGGACCCGCAGCAGTTCTACGAGCACGGGTACCAGGAGCTGGTCAACCGCGGCTTCCGGATCGACGTGGCGCCGATCGGTGACGTCAGGTGGGTCGAGATCGACAACCACGAGGACCTCGCCAAGGGTCGGGAGATCGCGTGCCACTACTGACCAGGCTGATTCCCTCGCCGGTCGTCGTGGACATCCGCCCGGGTGCCCTCGACGACCTGGCCGGTGTCCTCGCCGACGAGCGCATCGCGCAGTCCGGCCGGCTCGCCGTCGCCGTCAGCGGCGGCTCCGGCGCGAAGCTGCGTGAGCGCATCGCCCCCTCGCTGCCCGGCGCCAGCTGGTACGAGGTCGGCGGCGGCACCCTCGACGACGCGATCCGACTGGCCGGCGAGATGAAGTCCGGCCACTACGACGCCGTCGTCGGGCTCGGCGGCGGGAAGATCATCGACTGCGCCAAGTTCGCCGCGGCCCGCATCGGCCTGCCCCTGGTCGCCGTGCCGACGAACCTCGCGCACGACGGTCTGTGCTCGCCGGTCGCGACACTCGACAACGACGCCGGGCGCGGCTCCTACGGCGTGCCGAACCCGATCGCCGTCGTCATCGACCTGGACGTGATCCGCGAGGCCCCGGCCCGCTTCGTCCGGGCCGGCATCGGCGACGCGATCTCCAACATCAACGCGGTCGCGGACTGGGAGCTGTCCAACCGGGTCAACGGCGAGAAGATCGACGGTCTCGCCGCGGCCATGGCCCGCCAGGCCGGCGAGGCGGTGCTGCGCCACCCCGGCGGCATCGGGGAGAACGACTTCCTCCAGGTGCTCGCAGAGGCGCTGGTGCTCAGCGGCATCTCGATGTCGATCTCCGGCGACTCCCGGCCCTCCTCCGGCTCCTGCCACGAGATCAACCACGCCTTCGACCTGCTGTTCCCCAGGCGGGCGGCCGCCCACGGCGAGCAGTGCGGGCTCGGCGCGGCCTTCGCGACGTACCTGCGCGGGGCCCACGAGGACGCGGTCCACACCGCCGAGGTACTGCGCCGGCACGGGCTGCCCGTACTGCCGGAGGAGATCGGCTTCAGCGTGGACGAGTTCGTCCGCGCGGTGGAGTTCGCCCCGGAGACCCGCCCCGGCCGCTACACGATCCTCGAACACCTCGCCCTCAAGCCGAACCAGATCAAGGACATCTACGCCGACTATGTCAAGGCCATCGGTAGCTGAACTCCGTCCGGTCGTCCACCCCGCGGGGGTGAAGGACCGGCGCAGCGGTGAGCACTGGATGGGACGCCTCTACATGCGCGAGGTGTCCCTGCGGGTCGACCGCTACCTGGTCAACACCAGCGTCACGCCCAACCAGCTCACGTACCTGATGACCGTCTTCGGCGTGCTCGCGGCCCCGGCGCTCCTGGTGCCGGGGATCCCGGGCGCCGTACTGGGCGTCGTGTGCGTCCAGATGTACCTGCTGCTGGACTGCGTCGACGGCGAGATCGCGCGCTGGAAGAAGCAGTACTCGCTGAACGGCGTCTACCTGGACCGGGTCGGCGCCTATCTGACCGACGCCGCGGTGCTCACCGGCTTCGGCCTGCGCGCCGCCGACCTGTGGGGCGGCGGCCGTATCGACTGGCTCTGGGCCTTCCTCGGCACCCTGGCCGCGCTCGGCGCCATCCTCGTCAAGGCCGAGACCGACCTCGTCCAGGTCGCCCGCCACCAGTCCGGCAAGCCGCCGGTCAAGGAGGCCGCGGCCGAGATGCGTTCCTCCGGCATGGCGCTGGCCCGCCGGGCCGCCGCCGCCCTGAAGTTCCACCGGCTGATCCTGGGCATCGAGGCGTCCCTGCTGATCCTGGTGCTGGCGATCGTCGACCAGGTGCGCGGCGACCTGTTCTTCTCCCGGCTGGGTGTCGCGGTGCTGGCCGGCATCGCCCTGCTGCAGACCCTGCTGCACCTGGTGTCCATCCTCGCCTCCAGCAGGCTGAAGTGAGCACGGCCATGCGGGTCGGCGCCGTCATCATCACCATGGGCAACCGGCCCGAGGAACTGCGGGCCCTGCTGGACTCGGTCGCCAAGCAGGACGGCGATCCGGTCGAGGTGGTCGTCGTCGGCAACGGCTCGCCGGTCCCGGACGTCCCCGAGGGCGTGCGGACCATGGAGCTGCCCGAGAACCTGGGCATCCCCGGCGGCCGCAACGTCGGCATGGAGGCCTTCGGGCCCAGCGGTCGCGATGTCGACATATTGCTCTTCCTCGACGACGACGGGCTGCTCGCCCGCCACGACACCGCCGAGCTGTGCCGGGAGGCCTTCGCCGCGGACCCGAGGCTCGGCATCGTCAGCTTCCGCATCGCCGACCCGGAGACCGGCGAGACGCAGCGCCGCCATGTGCCCCGGCTGCGCGCCTCCGACCCGATGCGCTCCTCCCGGGTCACCACCTTCCTCGGCGGGGCCAACGCCGTCCGCACCCGGGTCTTCGCCGAGGTCGGCGGACTGCCGGACGAGTTCTTCTACGCCCACGAGGAGACCGACCTGGCCTGGCGGGCCCTCGACGCCGGCTGGATGATCGACTACCGGTCCGACATGGTGCTGAACCACCCGACCACCGCGCCCTCGCGGCACGCGGTCTACCACCGCATGGTCGCCCGCAACCGCGTCTGGCTGGCCCGCCGCAACCTCCCCGCGCCCCTGGTCCCCGTCTACCTCGGCGTCTGGATGCTGCTCACGCTGCTGCGCCGCCCCTCCCGGCCGGCCCTGAGGGCGTGGTTCGGCGGATTCCGCGAGGGCTGGACCACGCCGTGCGGCCCGCGCCGTCCCATGCGCTGGCGCACCGTGTGGAGGCTGACCCGGCTGGGCCGTCCTCCGGTGATCTGAGAAGCTTGCTCTTACCTGAAGAGAGCAAGCTTCTTACCTAGAGAGTTCCGGATTTCCACTCGTGAGTCACACAACGCATGACGGCGGTGTCGCGGTGAGCGCGATACCGCCGCCCGACGAGGGGCTGACGGCGGCGCAGCTCGCCGCAAAGTACGGGCTCGCCGTGAGCGGCGCCCGTCCCTCGCTGGCCGAGTACGTACGCCAGCTGTGGGGGCGGCGTCACTTCGTCCTCGCCTTCTCCCAGGCGAAGCTGACGGCACAGTACAGCCAGGCCAAGCTCGGCCAGCTGTGGCAGGTGGCGACACCGCTGCTCAACGCGGGCGTGTACTACTTCATCTTCGGCGTGATCCTGCACGCGAGCCGTGGTCTGCCCCAGGACGTGTACATCCCCTTCCTGGTCACGGGCGTGTTCGTCTTCACCTTCACGCAGAGCTCGGTGATGTCGGGCGTCCGTGCGATCTCCGGCAACCTGGGCCTGGTGCGCGCCCTGCACTTCCCGCGCGCCGCGCTGCCCATCTCCTTCTCGCTGCAGCAGCTGCAGCAGCTGCTCTTCTCGATGATCGTGATGTTCGTCGTGGCGATCGGCTTCGGCAGCTACCCGAGCCCCGCCTGGCTGCTGATCGTGCCGGTCCTGCTGCTGCAGTTCCTGTTCAACACCGGGCTCTCGCTGGTCGTGGCCCGCATGGGCGCCAAGACGCCGGATCTGGCCCAGCTGATGCCGTTCGTCCTGCGCACCTGGATGTACACCTCCGGCGTCATGTTCTCCATCAACAAGATGATGGAGGGCCGCTCGGAGATCGCGGTCCGGCTGCTCCAGGTCAACCCGGCCGCCGTCTACATGGACCTGATGCGCTACGCGCTGATCGACGGTTACGGCGCCTCTAACCTGCCGCCGCACGTGTGGGCCATCGCGCTGTTCTGGGCGGTGGTCGTCTTCGCCGGTGGCTTCGTGTACTTCTGGAAGGCGGAGGAGAGGTACGGCCGTGGCTGAGCGGAACGCCCCGGCCCGCGAGGAGCTGCGCCCGACGGTCATCGCGGACGGCCTGCACATCGTCTACCGGGTCAACGGAGCCAAGACCGGCAAGGGCAGCGCTGCGGCCGCCCTCAGCCGGATCGTCAAGCGCGGCGAGGACCGCGGGGTGCGCAAGGTGCACGCCGTGCGCGGCGTGTCCTTCGTCGCCTACCGCGGCGAGGCCATCGGCCTGATCGGCTCCAACGGCTCCGGCAAGTCGACGCTGCTGCGTGCCATCGCCGGGCTGCTGCCCGCCGAGAAGGGCAAGGTCTACACCGACGGCCAGCCCTCGCTGCTCGGCGTCAACGCGGCCCTGATGAACGACCTGACGGGCGAGCGGAACGTCATCCTGGGCGGTCTCGCCATGGGCATGTCCCGGGAGCAGATCAAGGAGCGTTATCAGGACATCGTCGACTTCTCCGGGATCAACGAGAA
Source organism: Streptomyces sp. NPDC052109 (assembly GCF_040680195.1). Classification (NCBI taxonomy): domain Bacteria; kingdom Bacillati; phylum Actinomycetota; class Actinomycetes; order Kitasatosporales; family Streptomycetaceae; genus Streptomyces; species Streptomyces sp. NPDC052109. The sequence goes on from NZ_JBFAWF010000021.1 coordinate 105,066, forward strand.
GGGCGACTTCATCACCCTGCCGATGCGCACGTACTCCTCCGGAATGGCGGCCCGGCTGCGGTTCTCCATCGCCGCCGCCAAGGACCACGACGTGCTCATGATCGACGAGGCGCTCGCCACCGGTGACCGCAAGTTCCAGAAGCGCTCAGAGGAGCGCATCCGGGAATTGCGCAAGGAGGCCGGCACGGTGTTTCTGGTCAGTCACAACAACAAGTCCATCCGCGACACCTGCAACCGCGTCCTGTGGCTGGAGCGCGGTGAGCTGCGCATGGACGGACCGACCGAAGAGGTTCTGAAGGAGTACGAGAAGTTCACGGGCAAGTAGCCCGGTTCGGCCGGGGTCCCGCCGGAATCCCTCCGGTGGGGCCCGCTTCTGCAAAGGAACCGTCAACTCCGGTTGGCGTTGGGAATCTTGGAGCCAATCGGTGTGTTGTTGTGATGTGCAGGACACCCCGACGAACCTCGCTGCGTTGTACAACGTAAGCTGTACCGGTGCCGGAAAGCGGCAAGTGGGGCGATAATGCGCGACACCCCGCGCCAGGGCACCCCCCGCGGATTGCCGGGCGGCGTGTCCGAAATAGTGTGTATTGGGTCGGCAGTGTAGAACGGGAGATGTGACGGCAATGGCTACGGAAACTCCCCAGCTCAACGCAGCATGTGCCGTCCCCGCCCCGGGCAGCGCCCGATGACGGCCACCGAGACGGCGCCGGACCTGGAGCGCGCCACTCTGGACAAGGCCGCGAGCGAGAACTTTCCGGTGGCCCCCTTCTTCCTCCCCCGGGCGTGGCGCGACGACCTCATGGCCGTCTACGGCTTCGCCCGCCTGGTCGACGACATCGGTGACGGCGATCTCGCCCCCGGGGGCGCCGACGCCCGGCTGCTCGGCGTGTCGCCCGCCGACGCCGAGGACCGCCTGGTTCTCCTCGACGCGTTCGAGGCCGACCTGCGCCGTGTCTTCGACGGCACCCCGCACCATCCGCTGCTGCGCCGGCTGCAGCCCACCGTCCGCCGCCGCTCCCTCGCCCCCGAGCCCTTCCTCGGCCTGATCGCCGCCAACCGCCAGGACCAGCTCGTCACCCGGTACGAGACCTACGACGACCTCCTCGCCTACTGCGAACTGTCCGCGAACCCCGTCGGCCGCCTCGTCCTCGCCGTCACCGGCACCTCGACCCCCGAGCGGATCCGGCTGTCCGACGCGATCTGCACCGCGCTGCAGATCGTGGAACACCTCCAGGACGTCGCCGAGGACCTCGGACGGGACCGGATCTACCTCCCGGCCGCGGACATGAAGCGCTTCCACGTCCAGGAATCGGACCTCGCCGCGAAAACCGCGGGCGCATCGGTGCGCGCCCTGGTTGCATACGAAGCACAACGCGCCCGCGTTCTGCTGAATGAAGGCGCCCCCCTGGTGGGTAGCGTCCACGGCAGACTGAAGCTGCTGCTCGCGGGGTTCGTGGCAGGGGGAAGGGCGGCGATCAGGGCGATCGCCGCCGCTGATTACGACGTACTTCCCGGCCCGCCCAAACCCGGCAAGGTCCAGTTGCTGCGTGAGGCGGGCGTGATCCTGCGAGGAGAGGGGTGATCCGGACCGTGGATTCTCCGTCGCACGTGTCCGCACCGGTACTCGCCGCCTACAGCTACTGCGAGACCGTCACCGGGCAGCAGGCCCGTAACTTCGCTTACGGCATCCGGCTGCTGCCCACGCCCAAGCGCCGCGCCATGTCGGCGCTGTACGCGTTCTCCCGGCGGGTGGACGACATCGGCGACGGCGACCTGGCCGACGAGGTGAAGCTGAAGCGGCTCGAGGACACCAGGGCGCTGCTCGCCCGGGTCCGGGAGGACGAGGTGGAGGAGGACGACACCGATCCGGTCGCCGTCGCCCTCGCCCATGCCGCGCGGGCCTTCCCGATCCCGCTCGGCGGTCTGGACGAGCTGATCGACGGCGTCCAGATGGACGTGCGCGGCGAGACCTACGAGACCTGGGACGACCTGAAGGTCTACTGCCGGTGTGTCGCCGGTGCCATCGGCCGCCTCTCGCTCGGCGTGTTCGGCACCGAACCGGGAGCCCGCGGCGCCGAGCGCGCGTCCGAGTACGCCGACACGCTCGGCCTCGCCCTGCAGCTGACCAACATCCTCAGGGACGTCCGCGAGGACGCGGCCGGCGGCCGTACCTATCTGCCCGCCGACGACCTCGCCAAGTTCGGCTGTTCGGCCGGGTTCGACGGGCCGACGCCACCGGAGGGCTCCGACTTCGCGGGCCTCGTGCACTTCGAAGTGCGACGGGCCCGTGCCCTTTTCGCCGAGGGCTACCGGCTGCTCCCCATGCTCGACCGGCGCAGCGGCGCCTGCGTGGCCGCCATGGCCGGTATCTACCGCAGGCTGCTGGACCGCATCGAGCGCGATCCGGAGGCCGTGCTGCGCGGCCGGGTCTCGCTGCCCGGACGCGAGAAGGCCTACGTCGCCGTGCGCGGCCTGTCCGGTCTGGACACCCGGCACGCGACCCGCCATGTCTCCCCCCGGTCCATCAGGAGGCGCGCCTGATGGACCTCACCGAACCAGGAGACATGCGCCAGGCAACCCCGCGCTGCGGCGTGGCGTCCCTGACTGCGACGGCCGACCGTGCACCGTTCACCCTGCACGCTCGGCACGCACGGAAGGACGCACGATGAGCGACGGCTCGCGCCCCGCACAGGCGCACGGCACCGCGGGAGACGAGGGCGCGGCAGGCCGCAGCGCCGTCGTGGTCGGCGGCGGACTCGCCGGGATCACCACGGCGCTCGCGCTCGCCGACGCGGGCGTCCGCGTCACCCTGCTCGAAGGCAGGCCCAGACTGGGCGGCCTCGCCTTCTCCTTCCAGCGCGGCGAACTGACCGTCGACAACGGCCAGCACGTGTACCTGCGCTGCTGCACCGCCTACCGCTGGTTCCTCGACCGGATCGAGGGCGCGGCGCTGGCACCGCTGCAGGACCGCCTGGACGTGCCCGTCGTCGACGTCGCCAAGCCCGAGGGCAGGCGGCTCGGCCGGCTGCGGCGCGACCCGCTGCCCGTCCCCCTCCATCTGGGTCGAAGCCTGGCCGCCTATCCGCACCTCTCGCTCGCCGAGCGCGCCGCCGTCGGGCGTGCCGCGCTCGCGCTGAAGGGGCTCGACCTCGCCGATCCGACCCTGGACACCCAGGACTTCGGCAGCTGGCTGGCCGCGCACGGCCAGTCGGCGCGCGCTGTCGAGGCCCTGTGGGACCTGGTCGGGGTCGCCACCCTCAACGCGGTCGCGGGCGACGCCTCGCTGGGGCTCGCCGCGATGGTGTTCAAGACCGGTCTGCTGTCCGAACCGGGCGCGGCCGACATCGGCTGGGCCCGCGTCCCGCTGGGCGAACTGCACGACCGGCTGGCCCGCAAGGCGCTCGACTCCGCGGGCGTCCGTACCGAGGTCCGTACACGCGTCACCTCCGTCTCTATCAACGAGAACGGCACCTGGAGCGTTCAGGTTCCCGGGGAGCGCATCGAAACCGACGCGGTCGTCCTCGCCGTACCCCACCGCGAGGCCCACGACCTGCTGCCGCCCCGCGCCCTCGACGCCCCCGAGCGGCTGCTGGACATCGGTACCGCGCCGATCCTCAACGTCCATGTCGTCTACGACCGCACGGTGCTGGCCCGTCCCTTCTTCGCGGCCCTCGGCACCCCCGTGCAGTGGGTCTTCGACCGCACCCACGCCTCCGGTCTCGGCGAGGGCCAGTACCTCGCGCTGTCCCAGTCGGCCGCGCAGGACGAGATCGACCTGCCGGTCGCCGACCTCCGCGAGCGCTATCTTCCCGAGCTGGAGCGGCTGATCCCGGGTACCCGCGGCGCCGAGGTGCTGGACTTCTTCGTGACCCGGGAGCGCGCGGCCACGTTCGCCCCCACCCCCGGCGTCGGACGGCTGCGGCCCGGCGCCCGCACCAAGGCACCCGGCCTGTACCTGGCCGGAGCGTGGACCGCCACCGGGTGGCCCGCGACCATGGAGAGTGCGGTCCGCAGTGGAGTGAGCGCGGCCGACGCCGCCCTCAGCGCCCTGGGCCGGCCCCGCCCCCGCCATCTCTTCGAGTTCGAGGAGGCGGCCTGATGCTCGATCAGGAGCCCGCGGCAGGCCCCCGCACTCCCGGTACCGCAACAAGAGGAGAGACTGTGCCCACTGTGCCCCCGGCCTCGACGCCCGCTCCACGGGCCGCGGTGGACGTGACCGCGCTGCTGGAGCGCGGCCGGACCCTGGCCACTCCGGTCCTGCGTGCGGCCGTCGACCGGCTGGCTTCTCCCATGGACACCGTCGCCGCCTACCACTTCGGGTGGATCGACGCCGCGGGCAACCCGGCAGACGGCGACGGCGGCAAGGCCGTGCGTCCCGCGCTCGCCGTGCTCTCCGCCGAGGTCACCGGTGCCAGGCCCGAGGTGGGCATCCCCGGTGCCGTCGCCGTCGAACTCGTCCACAACTTCTCGCTGCTCCACGACGACCTGATGGACGGCGACGAGCAGCGCCGGCACCGCGACACCGTCTGGAAGGTGCACGGCCCCGCCCAGGCCATCCTGGTCGGCGACGCCCTGTTCGCCCTCGCCAACGAGATCCTGCTGGAGCTCGGCACCGTCGAGGCCGGCCGCGCCACCCGCCGGCTCACCACCGCCACCCGCGCCCTGATCGACGGCCAGGCGCAGGACATCTCCTACGAGCACCGCGACCGCGTCAGCGTCGAGGAGTGCCTGGAGATGGAGGGCAACAAGACCGGCGCGCTGCTCGCCGCCTCCAGCTCCATCGGCGCGGTCCTCGGCGGCGCGGACGACGCCACCGCCGACGCGCTGGAGAAGTACGGCTACCACCTCGGCCTCGCCTTCCAGGCGATCGACGACCTGCTCGGCATCTGGGGCGACCCGGAGGCCACCGGGAAGCAGACCTGGAGCGACCTGCGCCAGCGCAAGAAGTCCCTGCCGGTGGTCGCCGCGCTCGCGGCCGGCGGCTCCGCCTCCGAGCAGCTCGGCGAGATCCTCGCCGCGGACGCCAAGAGCAGCGACTTCGAGAACTTCTCCGAAGAGGAGTTCGCGGCCCGCGCGGCCCTCATCGAGGAGGCGGGCGGCCGCGAGTGGACCGCCGAGGAAGCGCGCCGTCAGCACACCATCGCCATCGAGGCCCTCGACGCCGTCCACATGCCCGACCGGGTACGCGACTCCTTCACGGCGCTCGCCGACTTCGTCGTCGTACGAAAGAGATGATCACTATCGGCCGAACACGCCTCGCGTAGTCGCCGGCCGGTGTCCGAGGATCGACTTCAGGACACCGGCCGACGGCGGACCCACAGCAGCACGACTCGCACGACTGCACGAAGGGGAAGCCATGACAGCGACGACCGACGGAAGCACCGGGGCGACTGTGCCGTCCCGCGCTGCCGCGGCCAGCGACACCATCCTCAGCACCCCCGAGACGGCCGGGGTACAAGAAGCCGCCGCGCGTGCCGCACGGCGCGCCACCGACTTCCTGCTCGCGCGGCAGGACGCCCAGGGCTGGTGGAAGGGCGACCTGGAGACCAACGTCACCATGGACGCCGAGGACCTGTTGCTCCGTCAGTTCCTGGGCATCCGGGACGACGGGACCACGCAGGCCGCCGCCAGGTTCATCCGCGGCGAGCAGCGCGAGGACGGCACCTGGTCCACCTTCTACGGCGGCCCCGGCGAGCTGTCCACCACCATCGAGGCGTACGTCGCCCTGCGCCTGGCCGGCGACGCGCCGGACGAGCCGCACATGGCGAAGGCCTCGGCCTGGGTCCGCGAGCGCGGCGGCATCGCCGCCTCCCGTGTCTTCACCCGGATCTGGCTCGCCCTGTTCGGCTGGTGGAAATGGGAGGACCTGCCCGAACTCCCGCCGGAGCTCATCTACTTCCCGACCTGGATGCCGCTCAACATCTACGACTTCGGATGCTGGGCCCGGCAGACCATCGTCCCGCTGACCATCGTCTCGGCCAAGCGTCCGGTGCGCCCGGCGCCCTTCCCGCTGGACGAGCTGCACGCCGACCCGGCCAACCCCAACCCGCCCAAGCCCTTCGCGCCGCTGGCCAGTTGGGACGGGGCCTTCCAGCGCCTGGACAAGGCGCTGCACCAGTTCCGCAAGGTCGCCCCGCGCAGGCTGCGCAGGGCCGCCATGAACTCCGCCGCCCGCTGGATCATCGAGCGGCAGGAGAACGACGGCTGCTGGGGCGGCATCCAGCCCCCGGCCGTGTACTCGGTCATCGCCCTGCACCTGCTCGGGTACGACCTCGAGCATCCCGTGATGCGTGAGGGCCTCGCCTCGCTGGACCGTTTCGCCGTCTGGCGCGAGGACGGCGCCCGGATGATCGAGGCATGCCAGTCCCCGGTGTGGGACACCTGCCTCGCCACCATCGCGCTCGTCGACGCGGGGCTCCCGGTCGACCACCCGCAGCTGGTCAAGGCGGCCGACTGGATGCTCGGCGAGGAGATCGTCCGGCCCGGCGACTGGGCCGTACGCCGCCCGCAACTCCCGCCTGGGGGCTGGGCGTTCGAGTTCCACAACGACAACTACCCGGACATCGACGACACCGCCGAGGTGTCCCTGGCGCTGCGCCGGGTCAAGCACCACGACCCCGAACGGGTGGACCACGCGATCGGCCGCGCGGTGCGCTGGAACCTCGGGATGCAGTCGAAGAACGGCGCGTGGGGCGCCTTCGACGTCGACAACACCAGCCCCTTCCCGAACCGGCTGCCGTTCTGCGACTTCGGCGAGGTCATCGACCCCCCGTCGGCCGACGTCACCGCGCACGTCGTGGAGATGCTGGCCGCCGAGGGACTCGCGCACGACCCGCGGACCCGGCGCGGTATCGACTGGCTGCTCGCCGAGCAGGAGCCGGACGGCTCGTGGTTCGGCCGCTGGGGCGTCAACTACATCTACGGCACCGGCTCGGTGGTCCCCGCGCTGACCGCGGCAGGACTGCCCGGCTCGCACCCGGCGATCCGGCGGGCCGTGGCCTGGCTGGAGAGCGTGCAGAACGACGACGGCGGCTGGGGCGAGGACCTGCGCTCCTACAAGTACGTCAAGGAGTGGAGCGGCCGCGGCGCCTCCACCGCCTCGCAGACCGCCTGGGCGCTGATGGCGCTGCTCGCGGCGGGGGAGCAGGACTCCAAGGCCGTCGAGCGCGGCATCCAGTGGCTGGCCGCGACCCAGCGGGAGGACGGCACCTGGGACGAGCCGTACTTCACGGGCACCGGTTTCCCCTGGGACTTCTCCATCAACTACCACCTGTACCGGCAGGTGTTCCCGCTCACCGCGCTCGGGCGGTATCTGCACGGCGACCCCTTCGAGCGCGGCCTCCTCACCAGGAACCACCCGGGCGAGGAGAAGAGGAGCTGACTTGAGCACCCAGCCCGCACCGGCCCCGCTGCTGATCGCCTGCGCGCTCGGCATCGAGCACCTGGCCCTGCGCACGGGCGACAGGAGCGGGGCGGACGGGCCGGTCACCTTCCTCCGTACGGGCATGGGCCCCCGCGCGGCGGAACGGTCCGTCACCCGGCAGCTCGCGATCCCGCCACTCGCGGACGCGGCCGTGCTGGCCACGGGCTTCTGCGCCGGACTCGCCCCCGACATGCACCCCGGTGACCTGGTGGTCGCCGAGGAGACCCGGGACCCGCGCGGCGCCGTCGCCTGCGTGGGGACCGAACTGCTCGTCAAGGAACTCGTGCGCCTGCTGCCCGGGCGCACCGTCCACACCGGCCCGCTCACCGGTTCCGACCACGTCGTCCGCGGCCATGAGCGGTCCGCCCTGCTCGCGACCGGCGCGATCGCGGTCGACATGGAGTCGGCGGCCACGCTGCTGACCGCCGTCCGCGCCGGTGAGCGCCCGGTCGCGGCCGTACGGGTCGTCGTGGACGCTCCCGAACATGAACTCGTCCGGATCGGCACGGTACGCGGTGGAATATCGGCCTTCCGCGTTCTTCGATCCGTTCTTCCCGCATTTTTTGAATGGCACCGTTCTTTGTTGCTCCCCCGGAGGTGAGCCAGATGGCCATGCCGTTGCGTCAGTCCATCAAGGTCGCTACATACCTGGCGGAACAGAAGTTCCGCAGGCGGGACAAGTTTCCGCTCATCGTCGAGCTGGAACCGCTCTTCGCCTGCAATCTCAAGTGCGAGGGCTGCGGCAAGATCCAGCACCCGGCCGGTGTGCTCAAGCAGCGTATGCCGGTCGCCCAGGCCGTGGGCGCAGTGCTGGAGTCCGGTGCACCGATGGTCTCCATCGCGGGCGGCGAGCCCCTGATGCATCCCCAGATCGACGAGATCGTGCGCCAGTTGGTGGCCAAGCGGAAGTACGTCTTCCTTTGCACCAACGCGATGCTGTTGCGCAAGAAGATCGACAAATTCAAGCCGTCTCCCTATTTCGCCTTCGCCGTCCATATCGACGGGCTGCGCGAGCGCCACGACGAGTCCGTTGCGAAGGAGGGCGTGTTCGACGAGGCGGTGGAGGCCATCAAGGAGGCCAAGCGGCGCGGCTTCCGGGTGACCACCAACTCCACGTTCTTCAACACCGACACCCCGCAGACCGTCATCGAGGTGCTCAACTTCCTCAACGACGACCTGAAGGTCGACGAGATGATGATCTCGCCCGCCTACGCCTACGAGAAGGCGCCCGACCAGGAGCACTTCCTCGGCGTGGAGCAGACCCGCGAGCTGTTCAAGAAGGCCTTCTCGGGAGGCAACCGCAAGAAGTGGCGCCTCAACCACTCCCCGCTCTTCCTGGACTTCCTCGAGGGCAAGGTCGACTTCCCGTGCACCGCGTGGGCGATCCCGAACTACTCGCTCTTCGGCTGGCAGCGTCCCTGCTACCTGATGAGCGACGGGTACGTGCCGACGTACCGCGAACTGATCGAGGAGACCGACTGGGACAAGTACGGCCGCGGCAAGGACCCGCGCTGCGCCAACTGCATGGCGCACTGCGGCTACGAGCCCACCGCGGTGCTCGCCACCATGGGCTCCCTGAAGGAGTCGCTGCGGGCCATGCGCGAGACCGTCTCCGGAAACCGGGAGTGACGCGATGACCGCCGTTCCCTTGGGCGTTCCCGAGGTACCGGCCCGGCCGGTCGCGCAGCGGCGGCAGTCGCGGCAGATCCACGTCGGGCCGGTGGCGGTCGGGGGCGGAGCCCCGGTGTCGGTGCAGTCGATGACGACGACCCGTACGTCGGACATCGGCGCCACTCTGCAGCAGATCGCGGAACTCACCGCGTCCGGCTGCCAGATCGTCCGCGTCGCCTGCCCCACGCAGGACGACGCGGACGCCCTCGCCACCATCGCCCGCAAGTCGCAGATCCCGGTGATCGCGGACATCCACTTCCAGCCGAAGTACGTCTTCGCGGCGATCGAGGCCGGCTGTGCCGCGGTCCGGGTGAACCCGGGCAACATCAAGAAGTTCGACGACCAGGTGAAGGAGATCGCGCGCGCCGCCAAGGACCACGGCACGCCGATCCGGATCGGGGTCAACGCCGGTTCCCTGGACCGGCGGTTGCTCCAGAAGTACGGCAGGGCCACCCCGGAGGCGCTGGTCGAGAGCGCGCTGTGGGAGGCGTCACTCTTCGAGGAGCACGACTTCCGGGACATCAAGATCTCCGTCAAGCACAATGACCCGGTCGTGATGATCGAGGCCTACCGGCAGCTCGCCGAGAGGTGCGACTATCCGCTCCACCTCGGCGTGACGGAGGCGGGCCCGGAGTTCCAGGGCACGATCAAGTCGGCGGTGGCCTTCGGCGCGCTCCTGTCGCGGGGCATCGGCGACACGATCCGCGTCTCCCTGAGCGCGCCGCCGGCGCAGGAGGTCAAGGTCGGCATCCAGATCCTGCAGTCGCTGGGCCTGAGGCAGCGGCGTCTGGAGATCGTCTCCTGCCCCTCCTGCGGCCGCGCCCAGGTCGACGTCTACAAGCTCGCCGAGGAGGTCACGGCAGGCCTGGACGGCATGGAGGTACCGCTCAGGGTCGCGGTGATGGGGTGTGTGGTCAACGGTCCGGGCGAGGCGCGCGAGGCCGACCTCGGAGTTGCCTCGGGCAACGGAAAGGGCCAGATCTTCGTGAAGGGCGAGGTCATCAAGACCGTCCCCGAGTCAAAGATCGTGGAGACCCTGATCGAGGAGGCCATGAAGCTCGCCGAGCGGACGAGCCCGGCAGACGAAGTGAGTTGAGCAAGCACGGCACGGACCGAGAGGGGGCCCAGCGTGACCATTCTGGAGAACATCCGGGGACCACGCGACCTGAAGGCGCTGTCCGAGGCGGAACTCGGTGAACTGTCCGAGGAAATACGTGAGTTCCTGGTGCACGCGGTGGCGAGGACCGGCGGTCACCTCGGGCCCAATCTGGGGGTGGTGGAACTGTCCATCGCGCTCCACCGGGTCTTCGAGTCACCCGTCGACCGCATCCTGTGGGACACCGGCCACCAGTCCTACGTCCACAAGTTGCTGACAGGACGTCAGGACTTCTCCAAGCTCCGTGGCAAGGGCGGCCTGTCCGGCTACCCCTCGCGCGAGGAGTCCGAGCACGACGTCATCGAGAACAGCCACGCCTCCACCGCGCTCGGCTGGGCCGACGGCCTCGCCAAGGCCCACCAGGTGCAGGGGGAGAAGGGCCATGTGGTCGCCGTCATCGGCGACGGCGCGCTGACCGGCGGCATGGCGTGGGAGGCGCTGAACAACATCGCGGCCGCCAAGGACCGCCCGCTGATCATCGTCGTCAACGACAACGAACGCTCCTACGCCCCGACCATCGGCGGCCTCGCCAACCACCTGGCCACCCTGCGCACCACCGACGGTTACGAGAGGGTCCTCGCCTGGGGCAAGGAGGTACTGCTGCGCACCCCGGTCGTCGGGAACACCGTCTACGAGTCCCTGCACGGCGCGAAGAAGGGCTTCAAGGACGCCTTCGCCCCGCAGGGCATGTTCGAGGACCTGGGCCTGAAGTACGTCGGCCCGATCGACGGCCACGACGTGAAGGCCGTCGAGTCGGCGCTGCGCCGCGCGAAACGCTTCCACGGCCCGGTCCTGGTCCACTGCCTCACCGAGAAGGGCCGCGGCTACGAGCCCGCCGTGAACCACGAGGAAGACCACTTCCACTCCGTCGGAGTGATGGACCCGCGCACCTGCGAGCCCCTCGCGCCCTCCAACGGCCCGTCCTGGACCTCGGTGTTCGGCGACGAGATCGTGCGCATCGGCGAGGAGCGGGACGATGTCGTCGCCATCACCGCGGCCATGCTCCACCCGGTGGGGCTCGGCAAGTTCGCCGAGCGCTTCCCCGACCGGGTGTGGGACGTGGGCATCGCCGAGCAGCACGCCGCCGTCTCCGCGGCCGGCCTCGCCACCGGCGGGCTGCACCCGGTCGTCGCCGTCTACGCCACCTTCCTCAACCGCGCGTTCGACCAGGTGCTCATGGACGTCGCCCTGCACCGCTGCGGAGTGACCTTCGTGCTGGACCGGGCCGGCATCACCGGCACCGACGGCGCCTCGCACAACGGCATGTGGGACATGTCCGTACTCCAGGTGGTGCCCGGCCTCAGGATCGCCGCCCCGCGCGACGCCGGCCAGCTGCGCGCCCAGCTGCGCGAGGCCGTCGCCGTGGACGACGCGCCCACCCTGGTCCGCTTCCCGAAGGAGTCGGTCGGTCCGGACATCCCGGCGGTCGACCGCGTAGGCGGCCTGGACGTCCTGCACCGCGCGGAACGCCCCGTGGTGCTGCTGGTGGCCGTCGGGGTGATGGCCCAGGTATGCCTGCAGGCCGCCGACCTGCTCGCGGCGCGGGGCATCGACTGCACGGTGGTGGACCCCCGTTGGGTCAAGCCCGTCGATCCCTCGCTGCCGGGGCTCGCCGCCGAGCACCGTCTGGTGGCCGTGGTGGAGGACAACAGCCGCTCCGCGGGCGTCGGTTCGGCCGTGGCGCTGGCCCTCGGCGACGCCGACGTGGACGTGCCGGTACGGCGGTTCGGCATCCCGGAGCAGTTCCTCGCGCACGCCAAGCGCGGCGAGGTGCTGGCGGACATCGGTCTCACGTCCGTCGAGATCGCCGGGCGGATCAGCGCGAGTCTCGCGGTGCGGGACGCCGAGCGCGCGGACGGACGTGGCGAGAAGGGCCGTATCACGTCTGCGGCGCAGGCGGGGCCGGTCGCGCCCCCGAATTCTCGGCTTCGCTCGAACCCGGGGGGAGCCCCATCGCGGCGGTAGCCGCACATCGATAGGGCCTCGCGCCTGTTGGGGGCGCTGACAAGGAGATTGAATGAGCACGGAGTTCGACCTCGGCGCGCTGCTGGCCGAGCGTGGAGCCGAACGATACGAGCTGCACACGAAGTACCTCAATCCGCAGCTCCCGCGCATGCTGCACACCATCGGCTTCGACAAGGTCTACGAGCGGGCCGAGGGGGCCCACTTCTTCGACGCGGACGGCAACGACTACCTGGACATGCTCGCCGGGTTCGGGGTGATGGGCCTCGGCCGCCACCACCCGGTCGTCCGCAAGGCGCTGCACGACGTCCTCGACCTCGACCTCGCCGACCTCACCCGCTTCGACTGCCAGCCGCTGCCCGGCCTGCTCGCCGAGCGGCTCCTCGCCCACAGCCCGCACCTGGACCGGGTGTTCTTCGGCAACAGCGGCACGGAGGCCGTCGAGACGGCCCTGAAGTTCGCCCGGTACGCCACCGGCAGGCCCCGCGTCCTCTACTGCGACCACGCCTTCCACGGCCTGACCACCGGCTCCCTGTCGGTCAACGGCGAGAGCGGCTTCCGCGACGGCTTCGCCCCGCTGCTGCCGGACACCGCCGTACCCCTCGGCGACCTCGACGCCCTCGCCCGGGAGCTGAAAAAGGGCGACGTGGCCGCCCTGATCGTGGAGCCGATCCAGGGCAAGGGGGTGCACGAGGCCCCGCCCGGCTATCTGCGGGCCGCCCAGGAACTGCTGCACCAGCACAAGGCGCTGCTCATCGCCGACGAGGTGCAGACCGGCCTCGGCCGCACCGGCGACTTCTACGCCCACCAGCACGAGGAAGGCGTCGAACCCGACCTGGTGTGCGTGGCCAAGGCCCTGTCCGGCGGCTATGTCCCCGTAGGGGCCACGCTCGGCAAGGACTGGATCTTCAAGAAGGTCTACTCGTCCATGGACCGCGTGCTGGTGCACTCGGCGAGCTTCGGCTCCGCCGCCCCGGCCATGGCCTGCGGACTGGCCGTGCTGTCGGTCATGGAGAACGAGCAGATCGTCGCGGGCGTGCGCAGGACCGGCGAGCTGCTGAAGTCCCGGCTCACCGCGCTGATCGACACGTACGAGCTGCTCGCGGACGTCCGCGGCCGGGGCCTGATGGTCGGCATCGAGTTCGGCAGGCCGTCCTCGCTCAAACTGCGCAGCCGCTGGACCATGCTCCAGGCCGCCCGCAAGGGTCTGTTCGCGCAGATGGTCGTCGTACCGCTGCTGCAGCGGCACAGGATCCTCACCCAGGTCTCGGGCGACCACCTGGAGGTGATCAAGCTGATCCCGCCGCTGATCATCGACGAGGCGGACGTCGAGCGCTTCGTGGACGCCTTCACCGCCGTGATGGACGACGCGCACAGCGGCGGCGGCCTGATGTGGGACTTCGGCAAGACGCTGATCAAGCAGGCGGTGGCCGGCCGCTGACCCCGCCGCCTCGCGCCGCGCCCCGCCCCGAAACCCCTCGGCGCGGGGCGCGGGTCGTTCACAGGAGCCGAGGCCCCGGCCAGAGGTAGCCGGTGAACAGCACGACGGGCCAGATGAATCCGAGGGCGCCGAGGACCGCCCCGGTCGCGGCCATCCACAGCCGGCCGATGCCGCGCAGCGCGTAGTGGATGCCCGTGAGGCCGAAGGTGAAGGCGAGCGCGCCCGCGACGAGCATCACGGGTGTCAGGCCGAGGGTGAGCCAGGGGAACAGTCCCGCCGCGGCCGCGATGCCCAGCCCGAGCGCGGTCGGGGCGAGCAGGATCGCGGGTGAGTCGGCTCCGTCAGGTCTGGTGCTCTCTGCCACAAGGCCCCCTTTTGAACGTGTTCAAAATGTGTGTCTGATGCCAGCAGGGCTCTGCGTGTGCGTGTGGGTTTTGCCTCAGAGGCAAGGAAATTGCCGCTCGGGCAAAAATCCGGCTGAATGGAGGCATGAACGCCTCAGACGCCGCGCCACCGGCGGACGCGGGCGGCGAGCTTCCCGCCGTCGCACCGCAGCTGCGCTCACTGCGCCGCCGCGCCGGGCTCACCCTGGAGTCCGCGGCCCGCGCCGCCGGGCTCTCACCGGCCCACCTGTCCCGGCTGGAGACCGGGCAGCGGCAACCGTCGCTGCCGATGCTGCTCGCTCTCGCCCGCATCTACGGTACGACTGTCTCCGACCTGCTGGGGGAGGCGGTCGCCGACCGTGACGCGATCGTGCGGGCCGGCGACATGGAGCCGACCCGGGCGGGCGGCTGGACGTACTTCCAGGCCGGGGCGCCGGGCCGCGGCATGCAGGCCCTGCGCGTACGGGTGCCCTACGGCTCGCAGGGCGACATCGTGCGGGTCCACCCCGGCGAGGAGTGGGTCTACGTCCTCCGGGGCCGGCTGCGGCTGCGCCTCGGTGACACCGCGCATCTGCTCGCGCCCGGCGACAGCGCGCACTTCGACTCGCTCACCCCGCACCGCCTCGCCGCCGAGGACCACGACGGCGTCGAGCTGCTGTTCGTCCACACCCTGCTGCAGAGCCCCACGGCCACGCTGTGCCTGGGCCCGCTGACCGGAGAGCTGCCATGAGCGACTTCGAGACCAAGTTCCCCCGTGCCCTGTGGATCCGCCTGATCATCTACATCGCCGTCGGTCATGTCCTGGCAGGCTTCCTCTACCTGCTGTTCGCGGTGGGGGCGAAGGGCTGACGGGCGCGGGCGGTGCAGAGGGGGAGCGGTCCGGTCGGTCCTGCGGGCGCCTCAGTCCAGCAGGCGCTCGCGGAGCCGGTCCCGGGCCGCCGGGGTGAGGCCGAGGCCCTGCTCCAGGTACGTGTCCACGCCGCCCCAGGTCTGCTCGATGGTCTCGAACGCCGCCCGGAGGTACTCGGCGCGAGCGTCGAAGAGCGGGCTGAGCAGTTCCATGATCTCCGGGGTGTAGGCCGACTCCGCGCTGCCGCTGCGGCGGACCTTGTAGCGCCGGTGCTTGGCGTTGGACTCCAGGTAGTCGGTGACGATCGCCTCGCGCTCCACGCCCACCGCGAGGAGCGTCACGGCTATGGAGATGCCCGCGCGGTCCTTGCCCGCCGCGCAGTGCATCAGGGCGGGCACGCTGTCCTCGGCGAGTGCGTGCAGCACCCGGGAGTGCTCGGCGGTGCGTTCCTTGACGATCGACCGGTACGAGGAGATCATCCGGGCCGCGCCCTTGCCGTCGGCGAGGATCCCGCGCAGCTGGTCGAGGTCGCCGTCGCGGACCATCTTCCAGAACTCGGCGCCGTCCGCCGGGTCGCTCAGCGGCAGGTTCACGTTCCGCACGCCCGGGAGCTCGACATCGGGGCCCTCCAGCTTGTGGTCGGCCGCGTTGCGGAAGTCGAAGATCGTGTGCAGGCCCAGGGAGGAGAGGAAGGCCGCGTCGTCCTCCGTCGCGTGCGCCAGATGCCCGCTGCGGAACAGCACGCCGTGGCGCACCCGCCGTCCGTCCGCGGTCGGCAGCCCGCCGACATCGCGGAAATTGCGCACTCCGGCCAGCTCCGGCTCGGTCGACGGGACCTGCTGCGTCACGGGGGCTCCTCCCGGGTCGGACCCGCCGTCGCGTCTCGCCGGCGGGCGCTCTGTCGACCATACGACATCGGTTTCCTCGGGCAAGGAGTTGTCCACAGGCATTGTCACCTGGGGCTGCGCACCTGATGATGTTGGCACTTGAGCGGATCTGTTGGCACCTGTGAGGTCTTACGTGGTGGACATCGCCGAAGACGGTCGTACCTGGCTCCTCTCGGGGCCCACCAGTAGCTATGCCCTGCATCTCACCGACGCGGACGAGCTGCTCCATCTGCATTGGGGGCCACGTGTCGCCCTCGCGGACGCGGAGGCCCTGGCCGAGGACCCGCTGCCCGGCTACTGGCCCTTCGAGTCCCCGCTCGACGGCCGCGAGGAGTACCCCGTCGAGGGCGGCCCCCGTTTCGTCCGCCCCGCCCTGTCCGTGCGGACCGACGAGCGTCGCGGCACGGAGTGGAGGTTCCAGGCGTACGAGACCGAGGGCGAGGAGCTGCGGCTGAGCTTCGACGACGACGGCATCGCCGTCACCCTGCATTACCGGATGCGTGGTGACGTCGTCGAGCGCTGGGTCACCGTGGCGAACGGCTCGCACGCGCGCGTGGAGCTGCTGCGCGCCGACGCGGCCACCTGGACCCTGCCCGACCGCGAGGGCTGGCGGTTGTCCCAGCTGCACGGCCGCTGGGCCGCCGAGTCCCGCCTCACCACGGCCCCGCTCACCTACGGCGAGAAGGTCATCGCCAGCCGCCGCGGCCACACCGGTCACCAGCACCTGCCCTGGGTGGCGCTCGACACCGACGCCACCGAGGAGCACGGCGAGGTCTACGGCTGCGCGCTCGGCTGGTCCGGCTCCTGGCGTATCGCCGTCGCCCAACTCCCGGACGCACGTGTGCAGATCACGGGCGGCGCCGGCTACGACGAGTCGGGCCTGCTGCTCCTGCAGCCGGGGGAGTCGTACACCACCCCCGTCTTCGCGGGCCTGTGGAGCGACGGCGGCTTCGGCGGTGCGAGCCGGACCTGGCACGCCTACCAGCGCGCGTACGTCATCCCGGACGCCGAGCGGGACCGGCCGGTGCTGTTCAACTCCTGGGAGGCGACGAACTTCGACATCTCCGAGGAGCAGCAGCTCGCGCTCGCCCGCCGGGCCGCCGAGATCGGCGTGGAGCTGTTCGTGGTGGACGACGGCTGGTTCGGCGCCCGCACCAGCGACCGCGCCGGGCTCGGCGACTGGACCCCCAATCCCGACCGGTTCCCGCAGGGACTGAAGCCGCTGGCCGACCAGGTGCACGGCCTCGGCATGCGGTTCGGCATCTGGGTCGAGCCCGAGATGGTCAACGCGGACAGCGATCTGTACCGCGCGCACCCCGACTGGGTGCAGTACCAAGCGGGACGGAAGCGGACGG
Organism: Streptomyces sp. NPDC052109; assembly: GCF_040680195.1. NCBI lineage: Bacteria > Bacillati > Actinomycetota > Actinomycetes > Kitasatosporales > Streptomycetaceae > Streptomyces > Streptomyces sp. NPDC052109. The sequence continues at coordinate 122,194 of NZ_JBFAWF010000021.1, forward strand.
AACTCCGCAACCAGCTCGTCCTCAACCTCGCCCGCGAGGACGTCCAGGAGTACCTCTGGGAAGAACTGGACACCCTGCTCTCCAGCGCCCCGATCGACTATGTGAAGTGGGACTTCAACCGCTGCTTCACCGACGCGGGCTGGCCCGGCGAGCCGTACCCGCAGCGCCTGTGGGTGGACCACGTCCGCGCCCTCCACGCCTTGCTGGACCGTTTGCGCGCGGCCCATCCGGGGGTCGCCTTCGAGTCCTGCTCGGGCGGTGGCGGCCGGATCGACCTCGGCGTACTGAGCCGCACCGACCAGGTGTGGACCTCCGACAACACCGATCCGCTCGACCGGCTCGCCATCCAGCACGGCTTCACCCAGGTCCACCCCGCCACAGTCATGGCCGCCTGGGTCACCGACAGCCCGAACACCCAGCTCAACGGCCGGGTCAGCTCTCTGCGGTTCCGTTTCGCCAGCGCCATGGCGGGCGTGCTCGGGGTCGGCGGCGACCTCACCGAGTGGACGCCGGAGGACCTGGCGGAGGCGCGTGAGTGGGTGGCCCTCTACAAGGAGATCCGACCCGTCGTCCAGCACGGCGAGCTGTACCGGCTGCGGCCCCCGGCCGGCGGCCTGAGCGCCGTCCAGTACGTCCGGGGAGCGGAGGCGGTGGTCCTCGCCTGGCTCCAGGCGCAGAGCTACGGTGAGCCGGTGCCGGCACTGCGGCTGCGCGGACTCGACCCGACGGCGTCCTACGAATGCCGGGAAACGGGGGACGTGCACCGAGGAGCCGTTCTGCTGCACCACGGACTGCGCACCGGGCTGAAAGGCGACCTGGATGCGGCGGTTCTCCGGCTGCGCCGCATCTGAGTCGGCGCCGCCGGCGACGTCGCCGGCCGGCACCCGCACTTCGAGATCCGGGCCACGCCGAACCACGGCCCGGACTTCGACCCGGTCGGCCACCTCCGCCGGGCACGGCGTCGCCGTCGGCTGACCACCGGCCGAGTCCGTCCCCCGGTGTGCCGTGCGGCCCTATTCCCGGATGGCAAATTATTTAAGAGTGTCACATCTCACCGTTCGTCAATCCCTCCTTACGGTCGCGTAGGTCACATCCGAAGGTGAATCATGGTCCGACGTGGCAGACGATTCGAAGAGTGACAACAGATCAGTGATCGGGTCGTACGTGGCGGTGGGGGACAGCTTCACCGAGGGCGTCGGCGACCCCGGGCCCGACGGGGCCTTCGTGGGCTGGGCCGACCGGTTCGCGGTCCTGCTCGCCGACCGGCGCCCCGAGGGCGACTTCGAGTACACCAATCTGGCGGTCCGCGGGAAGTTGCTCGACCAGATCATGCAGGACCAGCTCCCGCAGGCCGTCGAACTGGCCCCGGACCTGGTCTCCTTCTGCGCGGGCGGCAACGACATCATCCGCCCCGGCACCGACCCGGACGAGGTGGCCGAGCGCTTCGAGCGGGCCGTGGCCCGGCTGGCCGAGGTGGCCGGCACGGTCCTGGTGACGACCGGCTTCGACACTCGCGGCGTTCCCGTGCTCAAGCATCTGCGCGGCAAGATCGCCACGTACAACGGACACGTCCGCGCGATCGCCGACCGGTACGGCTGCCCCGTCCTCGACCTGTGGTCCCTGAAGTCCGTGCAGGACCGCAGGGCGTGGGACAACGACCGCCTCCACCTCTCTCCCGAGGGGCACACGCGCGTGGCGCTGCGCGCCGGCCAGGCCCTCGGTCTCGAGGTCCCGGCCGACCCGGAGCAGCCGTGGCCGCCGCTGCCACCCCGGGGCACCCTGGACATCCGCCGCGACGACGTCCACTGGGCCCGTGAGTACCTCGTCCCGTGGATCGGCCGCCGGTTGCGCGGCGAGTCCTCCGGCGACCACGTGACGGCCAAGGGCACGCTGTCCCCGGACGACATCAAGATGCGGATCGCCTCGGTGGCCTGACCCGCACAACCGTGCCCCGCACCGCGCGACTTGCGGCGCGGGACACGGCTGTCCCGGCACCTGGGCGGCACAGCGGCGCTTGTCGTGCGGCGGGGTCGGTGGGGGGCTCGGGGCGCGACGGCTGCCCGGCCGGCGCCGGTGCTGCCTGCTTTCCGCCCCGCCCCGGGAGGCAGGGGGGGCCTCGTCGGAGGCCATGCTCGGTGAGGCCGGCGGTGTCTGTCGCGGGGCGGCTCCGAGGGTGGGTCCTGTGGTGCGGAGCTGGTCCGCGGACGGCCAAGAAGCTGGTTGTGCCCTGGCCGGCCCCGGCCGGGTTCGCGCACCGCGGGCTGCCGATCAGGCTGTCGACGCCGGCCGAGTCACCGCAAGCGCCGGTGCGGACGGGCACATCCGCTGTACCACAGGCCTCCAGAGGTGCCCGGCGCCTTCCGGCCGCGTGCTTCCGCAGGCGGGCCCAGGCCCTGTCGCCGAACTCCCGCCTGCGCCGCGACGCCGTGCACCCACTCTCGTCGCCCGGGCCCGAGTACATCCACGTACGAGGGTCAGGGCCCGGCCTGCCGAGAGCATGCCCCCGACCCGGCGAGGGCCGCCCTGGCGGGCGGACGACGGGAGTGCGACGACAGGGCCTACCGCTCGGTCAACGCGCTCCGTTCCAGGCCAAGTTCCCGGGCGAGGGCGTCGTCGACCCACTCCTGGGCCCGCGTCCGCGGCACGGCTCCCGGGTACGACGTCAGCTGGACGGCCAGCCCGTCCAGCAGCGCGGTCAGCCGCAGCGCGGCGCCGGAAGGGTCGGCGCAGGTGAACTCGCCCGCCGCCACCCCCTCGGCGATGACCTCGGTGATCGCCGCCTTCCACTGTCTGTCCAGGTCCCGCGTGACCTCCCGCAGGGCGGGCTCGCGCAGGGCCACGGCCCAGCCCTCGATCCACAGCCGCCAGCCCTTGGCCTGCCCGGTCGGCGCGTACCAGCGCACCGCGGCCCGCAGCCGGCGCAGCGCGGACGTCCGCCGGCCCAGCAGCTTGCGCAGATGCGCGAGATCGTCCTGAGCCGCGTAGGTGAACGCCGCCGCGACCAGCTTCTCCTTCGTCGAGAAGTGGTACAGCACCAGCGCGTTGCTCACGCCGAGAGCCGCGGCCACGTCGGCGATCCTGACCGCCGCCACGCCCCGCGCCTCGATCTGCCCGATGGCGGCCCGCAGCAGCTCCTCCTGCCGCTCGGCCACGCTCAACCGCACTCTCGCCACGCGGTCACCCTACACAGCCGCCCCGACAGCTGCCGACGACCTCTTGACACCCCTGCGCGACCGGGGCCACAGTACCGCACTACTGACTGCTCGTTCAGTCAGTAAGTTCGTGCCGGCAAGCGGTCCGCCGCCACAGCTGGGCACAGTGCCACCGCCCCCCGCCGTCGTAGGAGTCAGCCCGCGCCCGTAGGAGTCCGCCCGTGACCCACGCCCAGACCACCTCCGCGCACGCACAAGGCCCGGACACGCCCGATCTCTCCGCCGGCTGGGGCGAGCAACGCACCCGGCTCCGCAAGGATCTGCGCCGGCTCGACGTGCTGTTCTTCCTCATCTGCACGCTCGTCGGACTGGACACCATCGGCTCGGTGGCCGCCCAGGGCCCGCAGGGCCTGACCTGGATGGCGATTCTCGCCCTCGCGTTCTTCCTGCCGTACGGCCTGCTCGTCGCCGAACTCGGCTCCGCCTTCCCGGTGCAGGGCGGCCCGTACGTGTGGACCCGGCTGGCCTTCGGGCGGCTCACGGCCGGGGTCAACCAGCTCCTGTACTGGATATCCAACCCGGTCTGGGTGGGCGGCAGCCTGTGCATCATCGCCCTAACGACCTGGGAGGAGTTCTTCACCCCGCTGCCCGGCGCCTGGAAGTACGTGGCCGGGTTCGTGTTCATCTGGGGCGGTGCGCTGGCCGTCGTCCAGTCGGTGCGGATCGGCAAGTGGGTGCCGATCGCCGGTGCCGTCGCCCGGATCGTGCTGCTGGGCTTCTTCCTCGTCTCGGTGGTCGTCTACGCCGTCCGCAACGGCGTCCACGACCTGCCCGCCGGCGGCTTCACCCCGACGTACGCCGGTTTCGTGGCGCTCGTACCCGTCCTGATCTTCAACTACGTCGGCTTCGAACTGCCCAGCTCCGCAGCCGAGGAGATGCGCAACCCGCGCCGGGACATCCCGCTGTCCATCCTCCGCTCGGGCCTCGCCGCGCTCGTGCTCTACGGCGGCCCGATCCTCGGCATCCTCTTCGTCCTGCCCGGCGAACGCATCGGCAGTCTGGGCGGGTTCATCGACGCCTGCAAGGCCGTCTTCACGGTCTACGGAGGCTCGGTCGCGGCGGACGGCACGGTCACCCTCACCGGCTTCGGCGCGGTGTGCGGCGGGATCGCGGCGGCCGGGCTCATCGTCGGACTGCTCACCTCCGGCGTCACCTGGGCCATGGGCGCCCACCGGGCCCAGGCCGTGGCGTGCGCGGACGGCGCGGGTCCAGCCTGGCTCGGCCACGTATCCGAGCGGTACGGCACCCCGGTCCGGGTGAACCTGCTCTCCGCCGTCCTCGCCTCCGCGCTGTTCGTGACGGCCCTCGGCCTCACCGGCGGCGACGGCGAGAAGTACTTCGCCGCCGGCCTGGGGCTGACCATCTCCACCACGTTCATCTCCTACGTCATCACCTTCCCGAGCCTCGCCGTCCTGCGCCGCAAGCACCCCGCCGTGCCCCGCCCCTACGCCGTGCCCGGCGGACTGCTCGGCGCCCGTCTGGTCAGCGGACTCGCCACCGTCTTCGTGGCCTTCACGGTGGTCGTCCTGGTCTGGCCGGGATTCGGCGTCGGCTGGTTCGGCACCGGCGGCAGCCCCGCGGACTCCCTCCCGCACTCCTTCGCCGGACAGCGCACCGCCTACACCCTCAGCCAGGTCGCGCCGCTGGTGTTCTTCGTGGTCATCGGGCTGGCCTTCTACGCGGCCGGGGCCCGAACGCGCAGGGAGAAGGGCTGACCGCCGGTCCGGGCCGCCCCATTTTCTGGACTTGCCAGTCCATTTTTTCCGCCGCACAGTGGCACTGCCCCGGCACCCCGGGGCCCCGTCCGGCCGGCGCGGCATGCGCCCCCGGCGTTCGGGTTCAGGCGGAACGACTGGCGACGGAGTGGACCATGTCGATGCGACTTGCGGGCAGGACCGCGCTGGTGACCGGCGCGACCAGCAACATCGGGCGGGCGATCGCGGAGGTCTTCGCGGCCGAGGGGGCGCACGTCGTCGTCTCGGGCCGCAGCGCCGAGCGGGGCAGGGAGGTGGTCGAGGGGATCCGCGCACGCGGCGGCCGCGCCGACTTCGTGCGGTCCGATCTGGACGGAAGCGCCGCCGCCTCGCGGGCGCTGGCCGAGGAGGCGACGCGGGTCCTCCACGGCCGTATCGACGTGCTCGTCAACAACGCCGGCATCTACCCCGGCGACACCACGGCGGCGACCGACGAGAAGACCTTCGACCAGGTCTACGCGGTGAATGTGAAGGCCCCGTTCTTCCTGACCGCGGCAGTCGCCCCGGCGATGGCGGAGGCAGGGGGCGGGGCGATCGTCAACCTGGGCTCCTGGGTCGCGCGCCTGGGCCTTCCGATCGGCGCGCTCTACAGCTCGACCAAGGGGGCCATGGAGACCCTGACCCGGGCCTGGGCGGCGGAGTTCGGGCCGCAGGGGGTTCGGGTGAACGCGATCTCCCCGGGCGTGGTGCTGACGCCCGTCCCGGGAGAGGCCCATCCCGCCGAGGCCATGGTGAAGGGCACGCCGGCGGGCCGGATGGGCACGCCCGACGCCATCGCGAACGCCGCGGTGTACCTGGCCGGCGACGAGTCCTCGTTCGTGCACGGCATCGTGCTCGACGGCGACGGCGGTCGCACCGGCGCCGCGGTCGTCGCCGGCTGACCGTGCGGGGCGCGAAGGGCGCCCCACGGCTCATGCCGGGGCGCGAAGGTCACCCCACGCCGTCGCCGGCGTGGCGCAGGTCGGCGATGCCCTGATCGAGAGCGGCGCGCAGATGGGCCGACCGGCCCGTCGACAGGAGGATCGACACACCCCCCTGGATCCCAGCCAGCAGGGCGGCGGCCCGCACGTCGACGTCGACGTCCGGCGGCAGTCCGCCGGAGGCCTGCAGCGCCCGGATGCCCGCCGCCAGGCTCTCCTGCCAGCGGTGCATCAGCTCGACCACGATCGCCCGCGCCCCAGGAGTCGACCGTCCGATCTGGAAGAACAGCGACCCCAGCGGACACTGGTCCCCCTGGGCTTCGTAGCGCCTGATCACGACGTCCCGCCACTGCTCCCAGGCCTCCCACGAGTCGAGGCGGCCCAGGTAGGGCTGTTGGTCGTCGAGGACCTGCTCCGCCTCGAACCGGGCCACCGCGAGGAGCAGTTCGTCCTTGCCGGCCGGGAAGTAGTGGAAGAGCTGGCTCTTGCTCGTGCCGGTCCGCGCCATGATGTCGTCCAGCGTCACCGAGGCGACTCCCCGCTCCCGCAGGACCGCCGAGGCCCCCTCGACGATCCGGCTCCGCGTCGCCCTCCCCTTCGCCGTCAGCTTCCCGCCCATGACCGCCCTCGACAATGGACTGATCGGTCCATTGTAGTCGGGTGACCTCTCACACGCCCCTGACGACCGCGTGCGCGTCCAGGGCGAGGGCGCCGCCCGGGTGCACCAGCAGCGGGTTGACCTCCAGCTCGGTGAACTCCGTGTGCGCGGCGGCCACGTCGGCGATCACGCACAGGGCGGTCGCGGCGGCCTCCAGGTCCACCGCCGGGGCGCCGCGCCAGCCGGTCAGCAGGGGTGCGTGGCGCAGCCCGAGGAGCAGCGCACGCGCGCGTGCCGGAGTGAGTGGGGCCAGGGCGAGCCCGGTGTCGGGGTGGAGTTCCGCGGTGAGCCCGCCGATGCCGGCCAGGGCGACGGGGCCGAACGCCGGGTCGTGCCGGACGCCGACGATCAGCTCGTGGGCGTGCGCCGGTGCCGCCATGGCCTCCACGGCATAGCGCGCGGCGCCGGTGGACGCGCGCATCCGGGCCAGGGCCGCGCGTACGGCGTCCGCGTCGGCGAGGGCCAGGGCGACCCCGCCGGCCTCCGTCTTGTGCGCGAGGCCCATCGCCTTGAGCACCACCGGGAAGCCGACGCGGCGCGCCACCGCCACCGCCTCCTCGGCGTCCGTCACGAACTCCGCCCGTGGAAAGGCCAGTCCACGGGTGGCCAGCAGGGCGCGGACGGTCTCGTAGCCGCCGTCCGCAGCGGGAGGCGCGGGGCGGGGCAGGGACGGCGGGTCGGCCGGTGCCGCGGCGGCGAGCCGTGCGGCACCGCTCAGGGCCGCGGCCGCCTGCTCGATGCGCTCGTAGACGGGCGTTCCGCGCTCGCGCAGCACGGCGAGGGCCGGGGTGTCACGGGCCATGGTGTGCACCAGGAGCGGGCGTCCGGTGCGGGCCGCGGCGTCGGCGAGCGCGCCGGCCACCGCGCACTCGTGGGCCGTCCGCTGCGGGTCGGCGCTCGCGTAGTCGCCGAAGTAACCGGTCAGGGCCACCACGTCGGCCTCCCCGCTGTCCAGCAGCGTCTGCGTCACGCGCGCGTAACTGCCGAGATCGGCCTCGCCCGCGCCCGCCAGGTCGACGGGGTTGCGGCAACCGGCACCGGGCGGCAGCGCCTCGGCCAGGCGGCGTGCGACGTCTGCGGACAGCTCCGGCACCGGCACCGCGCGCACCGCGAACGCGTCGGCGGCCAGGGCGCCTTGACCGCCGCTGTCGCCCACGACCGCGACGCGGGGAGCGGCCCCGTCCGTCGGCCATCCACGCGTGGCGAGCAGGCACAACGCGGTGTCGACGAGTTCGCCCGCCGACTCCAGCAGCAGTGCGCCGCTGTCGCGGCATACGGCTGCCACCGTGTCGTACGAGCTGACCAGGGCGCCCGTGTGCGAGGCGGCGGCGCCCGCGGCGGCTGGGCTGCGGCCGACGGTGAGCAGCAGCACCGGTTTGCCCGCCGCGTGCGCGGCCGCCAGCACCCCGGCCAGACGGCGGCCGTCGCGGAAGTCCTCCACGTAGGCGGCGAGGACCCGGGTGGGGGCATGACCGACGAGCGTCTCCAGGGCTTCCGCCGCGTCGATGTCCCGCTGGTTGCCGAGCGAGACGAACCGGGAGAAGCCCTGGCCCGCGCGGCCGAGCAGCCGCCCGATCTCCAGGGCGAGGTTTCCGCTCTGCGAGACCAGCCCCACCGCACCGGCCGGGAACTCGCCCCAGCTGAGCCGCAGTTCACTGCTCGTGTCGACCAGACCCATGCAGTTGGGTCCGAGCAGCCGGGCGCCACGGGCGGTCACCTCGCGGGCCAGGGCCCGCTCCTCGGCCGGTTCGCCACCGGACGTGATCACGGTGAAGCAGCGGGCGCCGGCCGCCAGCCCCTCCGTCACCACGGGCCGCACCTGCGCGGGCGGTACGGCCACCACGACGTGCTCGCAGGCCAGCCCGGCGAGCCCGGCCCGGAACGGCACGCCGTCCAGGCTGCCGCCGCGCCGGTTCACCAGGTGCACCTGCCGCCGCCCCCGCCCCGTCAGCGCCCCCTTGGCCAGCCAGTAGCCCCACTTCCCGGGCTGCGCGGAGGCGCCGACGACGGCGACCGAGGCGGGGTCGAAGAGTGCGTCCGGGGGCTGGTCCGGGCCGGTCACCGGTACCACCCGAACCGGTCCGCGATCACCGGCAGCCGGTCGGTCACCAGGGCGTGGGCGGCCGCGCGCGGGGTCGTCCCGTCGGCCTCCGCACGCGCGAGCATCAGCTCGATGAGGGCGCGCATCGAGCGCCGGACGTGGGCGAAGGCCTCCTCGGCAGCCGCGCCGACGTCGCCGAACAGGGTCCACCACCACCAGGCGTTCGTACCGGAGTTGACCACGACGTCCGGCAGCACGGTCACTCCGCGCGCCGCCAGCAGTTCCTCCGCCTCGGGCAGCACCGGCATGTTGGCCGCCTCGACGATCCAGCGGGCGCGGATCCGGCCCTGGTTGGTGGTGTCGACCGCGTACGACACGGCCGCCGGCACGAGCACCTCCGCGTCGGCGGACAGCCAGGCGTCGCCGGGCAGTTCGCGGTCGCCTTCCCGTAGCACGCGGCGGTCGACGGTGCCGTACCCGTCCCGCGCGGCCAGCAGCGCCTCGACATCCAGCCCCGCCGGGTTGGCGATCGTGCCCTTGATGTCGGCGACCGCCACCACCGTCAGCCCCGCGCGCGTGAGGAATCGTGCGGTGGCCCCGCCCATCGTGCCGAGGCCCTGCACGGCCACCCGGGTGCCCGGGTAGGGCACGCCCGCCCGGTCCAGCGCCGCCAGCACCGACTCGGCGACCCCGCAGCCGCCGGCCAGCTCGTCCAGGCCGATGCCGTCCACCTCGACCGCGAAGGCGTCCGCGAGCCGCTCACGGGCCGCCGCCTCGTCGTCCAGCAGCGGGTACACCGCCTGGATGGAGGAGACCAGCCCGGCCTCGGCGGCGGCGCGGTCGACCAGGTCCTGAGTGAGGCCGAGGTCCTCGCCGGTGGCCCAGAAACTCTCGATGTACGGCCGCATGGCGCGCAGATAGCGGACCAGCAGCCCGTACGCCCCCGGGTCCTGGGGATCGCAGTCGATGCCGCCCTTGGCGCCGCCGAGGGGCACGTAGCGGGCCTCGGGGTCGTAGTGCAGCGCCTCCTTCATCGTCATGCCGCGGGCGAGCCCCGCCACCTCCTCCAGGGTGCAGCCGGGGCGCATGCGCAGCCCGCCGCTGGCCACGCCGCGCACCAGCCGGTCCACGACGAGGAAGCCCTGGCGGCCGGTGACGTGGTCGGTCCAGACGAGCGACATCAGGGGGGCGGTCATGGGGTCTCCTCGGGGACGGTGATCAGGGTGGGGCCGGGCCGGTCGAGAGCCTCGGTCACGGCCCGCGCCAGTGCGGCCGGGTCGCACACGCGCGTGCCGTGTCCTCCATAGGCGCGGGCCAGGGCGGGCAGGTCGACCGGTGGCAGGTCCACCGCGGCCGGGACGTCGCCGCGGGCTCGCATCTCGTCGCGGATCTCGCCATAGCCGCCGTTGTCGAACACCACTATGGGCAAGGGGCGTTGGAGCTGCACGGCGGTCGCCAGTTCCTGCACGGTGAACTGCAGCCCGCCGTCGCCGCTGAGCGCGAGCACCTGCCGGTGCGGCGCGGCGACCTTGGCGCCCAGGGCGGCCGGGAGCGCGTAGCCGAGGGTGCCGAATCCGGTCGGGTGCAGAAAGCGGCCCTCCGGGCCGACGGGGAGATGGGGGAGGGCGCCGTAGTAGCAGCACTGGGCGCTGTCGGAGGTGATGACGGCGTCGGCCGCCAGCACCTCGCGGACCGCCCGCAGGTACGGGATCCAGCGGGCGTCCCGCGCGGCGGTCTCGGCGTCCCGCGCGGCGCGCAGGGCGGCGACCTCGTCGGCCACGCGCGCGTAGCCGGCCTCGGAACCTGCCGCTTCGGAGTGTGCGGCCCCGCGCGCGTGCCTGCCGTCGGGGACGACGTCCACGCGCGCGTGTGGCGCTCTCCGGGGTGTGCGCGGGTGTCGGTCGCCCGGCAGGTGCGCCAGGAGAGCCTCCAGGGCGAGCCGCGCGTCGCCCACGAGAGGCACGTCCACCGCGGCCCCCGCGTACATCTGGTCCGGATCGAGGTCGACGCGCAGGAGCGTGCCGTCCAGCGCCGGCGGGTCGGTCCAGAAGTCGGACCCGGACAGCTCGGTGCCGACGGCGAGGACGGCGTCGCGCGCGGCGAGCCACTTCCGCACGGCCGGGCTGTGCAGGGACACACCGAGCGACAGCGGATGGGTCTCCGCGACCGTGCCCTTGCCGGCCGCCGTGGTCACGACGGGCGCACCGAGACGCTCGGCGAGGGCGCGGCACTGCGCCCGCGCACCGGCGGCGCCGCCGCCGAGCACCAGCGCGGGGTGGCGGGCCTCGCAGAGGGCCGTGACGGCCCGCCGTACGGCTTCAGGGGCGGGGGCGGGCGGCGGGGTCGACGGGGCGCGCCGGACGGGCCCCAGCACCTGCGCGGCCGTCAGCAGGTCCAGCGGCACCTCGATGTGCGCGGGGCGCGGGCGCCGCGTCCGGAACAAGGTGAACGCCCGGGCCACGGCCGTGTCGATCTCGGCGACCGACGAGACCCGGTGACTGAACGCGGCGACCCCGCGCAGGGCCTCCGTCTGGCTGCGCATCTCGTGCAGCGCGCCCGTGGACAGCCGCGGATGGGCGAGCGGCATGCCCGGCGAGACGACCAGCAGCGGCACGCTGTCCGCGTAGGCCTCGCCGACGGCGGCCGCCGCGTTGAGCAGGGCGGGCCCGGTCGTGGTGAGGACGACACCCGGGCGGCCCGTCACGCGCGCGTACCCGTCGGCGGCGTACCCCGCTCCCTGTTCGTGACGTGGTGCCACATGGCCGATGCCGTAGGCCGGAAGGTGCCGGTAGACCTCCAGGTTGTGGGTGCCGGGGATGCCGAAGACCCGGGTCACGCCGTGCGCCCGCAGGGCCCGTACCAAAGCCTCCCCGCCGGTCAGGAGGCCGTCGGAGGCGCCCTGGGACGCCGGCCGGGCGGAGCCGTCCATCACAGGCTCCGCGCGATGACGAGCCGCATGATGTCGGAGGTGCCCTCCTCGATCTCCTCCAACTTGGCGTCCCGCATCCACTGCTCCACCGGGAACTCCCGCGAATAGCCCCAGCCGCCGAGCGTCTGCACGGCCGCCCAGGTGCAGTAGGCGGCCGTCTCGGACGCCGTCAGCTTGGCCATCGCGGCCTCCGCGGTCGCCTCCAGGCCGGCGTCGAGGCGCCGGGCCGCCCGCCAGGTCATCAGCCGGGCCTGCTCCACGCGCGTGCGCATGTCGGCGAGGCGGAAGGCGACCGCCTGGTGCTCGATGATCGGCTTGCCGAACTGCCGTCGCTCACGGGCGTAGTCACGCGCGTACTCGTACGCAGCCCGGGCCACGCCCGTCGCCGCCGCGCCCAGGACCGTACGCGAGATGTCGAAGGTCCGCATCAGTCCGACGAAGCCCTCGCCCTCGGCGCCGAGCCGGTGCCGCTCGGGCACGAACGCGTCCTCGAGGAAGATCTCCCGGCAGACGATCGCCCGCTGGCCCATCTTGCGCATGGGCTCGCCGAAGGTCATGCCCTCGGTGCCCTTGCGGAGCAGGAACGCGCTCACCCCGCGCGAGCGCCTGGCGGGGTCGGTCTTGGCGAACACGACGTAGCTCTCGGCCTCGCCCGCGTTGGAGATCCACGCCTTCTGCCCGCGCAGCCGGTAGCCGCCCGCCGCGCGGTGCGCGGTGGTGACGATCGACGCGGCGTCGGAGCCGGCGCCGGGCTCGGTCGTCGCCAGCGCCGTCATCGGGGCGTCGGGGCCGGTGAGCGGCGTGAGCCACTCCCGCTTCTGGTCCTCGGTGCCGAGTTCGAGGACGGGATCGGCGAAGAAGCCGTTGGAGCACAAAAGATTGCCGATACCGAGGTCGCCCACGCACAGCTCCTCCTGGACGAGGCACTGGGTGAAGACGTCCGTGAAGCCGCCCCCGCCGTACTCCTCCGGCAGCATGAAGCCGGCGATGCCGACCGCGGCCGCCTTCCGCCACAGGTCCCAGGGTGTCTCCACGTCGGCCTCGTCCACGGCACGCGCGCGTGGCCGTATCTCCTCGCGCGCGAAGGCGCGCGCGAGATCGACGACGTCGCGCTGCTCGGGGCGGAGCGGGACCAGCTCGGTGGGGAGGTCGGACATGGTGCCTCCAAGGCGGCCGCGGACGGGGGTCGGCGAAGGGAGCCGGGCAGTTCGTGCACTGAGCTTTACTGAATCGTGAGTCAGTATCCGGAGCGGGTTGGCACCCTGTCAACGTGCTGAACGGAGGTTCAGTAGACAGCGCGGGGACCGCAGCGGCACCCCGGTGGTCCCGGGCTGTCCGAGGGGCCGACCATAATGGGGAGCCTCACCCACTTCACCGGGAGGTACCGTGACCGGACTGCGTTCCTCGAGCTCCGGGCTCCGTGCGCTGCGGCCTGCGGCCTTCGGCGCCGATCCGGGCGGTGAGCGCCTGGCACGCATCCGCCGCTCCCCCCACTTCAAGGACGGCGTCTTCCAGAATCCGGGCGGTACGGCGCGCACCCGGCCGTCCGGCTCCATGCTGGACCTCGCGAAGGTGTTCCTGGACAAGGACACCCGGCCCCTGCGCGCCCCGAAGGGCACCGTCCCGGTGCATCCCACGACCTTCGCCGACCTGGCCAAGCCTCCCGCAACCGGGCTGCGGCTGACCTGGATGGGTCACTCCAGCGTCCTCGCGGAGATCGACGGCCACCGGGTCCTGTTCGATCCCGTCTGGGGCGAGCGCTGCTCCCCGTTCCCCTTCGCCGGGCCCAAGCGGCTGCACCCCGTGCCGCTGCCGCTCACCGCGCTCGGCGAGGTCGACGTGGTCGTCATCTCGCACGACCACTACGACCACCTCGACCTGCCCACCATCAAGGCGCTGGCCGGCACCGACACCGTGTTCGCCGTGCCGCTCGGCGTCGGCGCCCACCTGGAGCACTGGGGAGTCTCCCCGGACCGGCTGCGCGAGCTGGACTGGCACGAGTCCACCAGGGTCGCCGGACTCACCCTCACCGCCACCCCGGCCCGCCACTTCTGCGGCCGCGGCCTGCGCAACACCCAGCACACCCTCTGGGCGTCCTGGGTCGTGGCGGGCGAGGAGCACCGGATCTACCACAGCGGTGACACGGGCTACTTCGACGGTTTCGAGGACATCGGCGCGGCCCACGGCCCGTTCGACGCCACGATGATCCAGATCGGCGCCTACAGCGAGTTCTGGCCCGACATCCACATGACTCCCGGGGAGGGCCTGCGCGCCCACCTCGACCTGCAGGGCGGCGCCCCGCACGGCGCGCTGCTGCCGATCCACTGGGGCACCTTCAACCTCGCCCCGCACCCCTGGGCCGAGCCGGGCGAATGGACCAAGGAGGCGGCCGAGGAGGCGGGCCAGGCGGTCGCCCTGCCGCGCCCCGGCGAGCCCTTCGAGCCCGCGGGCAAGCTTCCCGCGGAGGCGTGGTGGCGCGGCGTGGCGGGCGAGGTCCGGCGCACGTGGCGCTCGGTGGGAGCGTTCGTCGCCGAGCCGCCCGCCCGCGGCTGACCGCGCACCGGCTCCCTGGCTGACGCAAGGCCCCACAAGCCGTATGGCACGTCCGTACGGGCATCGCGAAGGGCGGGATCCTCGGGTTCACCGTGGAGTGGGTCACCCGATCTCACCCGGCGTCGACGGAGACGGAGAGCATCGTCCCGGCCGTCGGCGCCGGGCTGGTGCCGTTCTGCCGCGCAACCTCGGGTCAGGGCCAAAGCGCATACTCTGCGTGACAATTCGACCGGCGGGGCTCTTCGGTGAGCGCGATGACGACGTCCGTGATGCCCGAATTGTCGATGTCCATCCGTGCTCGATCCTGAACGGATCCCATCGATCCCTTTCGGGTTCAACTCCCTTGTCCGGCCGGGTAATCGGTCTTTCGTACGAAGCCTCATACCAGAGCGGGACGCTCCTCGGGTGACTTTGTCAACTGCCCACCGCACATGATGCTCCGGCAACTACTGTGAGTGCCCGTCGCGCCGCGAGGCCGGGCTCTCCGGTTCCGTCGCCGACACCGCGATGACGCATGCCCGCCTCGCGCCCCGCGCGCGGACAGGCCCGAGGGATCAGTACGAGGACGCAGATGTCTCACCTCCGAGCACCGGCCACCCGAGCCGACCGCCGGGAGGGCGGCCGGCACGGGCGACCGGTCGCCCGTCCCGCTCCCGCACTGCCCGAGACGCACATACGGCCCCAGCTCATGCGGCTCGCCGTGCTGCCGCCTCTCGCGGTCGCGCTCAGCGCCACCGCGGCGGTCCTGTTCAGCATCCGCTCCACCGGCGCCCGCACCGGCCCCACGCTCTGGGCCGTACTCGCCGGAGCGGTCGCCGTGACCGTCGCCGGCGTCCTCATCGCCGCCGTGGCCGCCGACCGGGCCGCCCGTTCGGTCTCCGACCGCGTGGACGCGCTGCGCCGCGCCGCCGCGCGCGGCGAGGCCGACCTGCACGCCCTGGTCGACGCGCTGCGCCAGGGTGAGGCCCCGCCGCACCGCACGTCGCGCCGCAGGCCGCCCGAGGACGCCGACGACTTCGAACTGCTCGCCGCCGACCTCGCCCGCGCGCACGACGGCGCCGTCACCGCCGTCGTACGCGCCGCCCAGCTCTCCAGCCAGGCGGGCAGCGAGCAGAAGCTGGAGGTCTTCGTCAACCTCGCGCGCCGGCTCCAGTCGCTCGTGCACCGGGAGATCTCGATCCTCGACGACCTTGAGAACGAGATCGAGGACCCCGACCTGCTCAAGGGCCTGTTCCACGTGGACCACCTGGCCACCCGCATCCGGCGGCACGCCGAGAACCTCGCCGTCCTCGGCGGCGCCGTCTCCCGGCGGCAGTGGAGCAACCCGGTCAGCATGACCGAGGTGCTGCGTTCGGCCATCGCCGAGGTCGAGCAGTACTCCCGGGTCAAACTGGTCCCGCCGATCGACGGGGAACTGCGCGGCCACGCGGTCGCCGACGTCATCCATCTGCTGGCCGAACTCATCGAGAACGCCTCGGTGTTCTCGGCCCCGCACACCCAGGTGCTGCTGCGCGCCACCCTGGTCACCTCGGGACTGGCCGTGGAGGTCGAGGACCGCGGGCTCGGGATGCCCGTCGGGGAACAGAACCGGATGAACGCCGTGCTCGCCGACCCCGACCAGGTGAACGTCGCCAGTCTGCTGGCCGACGGCCGCATCGGCCTCTACGTCGTCTCCCAGCTCGCCCGGCGGCACGGCATCCACGTGCGCCTGCAGACCAACATCTACGGCGGTGTGCAGGCCGTACTCGTCGTCCCCCAGGCGCTGTTGGGTACGGCGCCCGGCACGGTCGCCGCTGGTCTGCCCCAGCCGCAGGAACCGGTGGACACCGGCGCCTCGCCGCAGGTGCGGCAGCCCGGGCAGGGGTACGGGCACGGGCTCGCCCAGGGACACGGGGCGGGGCAGGCACGGGGTCACGTGCCCGCACCCGCACTCGCCCCCGACGTCCGGTCCGGGGGAACGAGCCCCGTCCACGGCGGTGCCGGGCAGGGCGCCGGGGTCCCGTCCGGAGCGGGAGCCGAGGCCGGGGGAGCGGCCGGGGACGCCTCGCACGGCGAGGACTCCGGGAGCGAGGCCGGCTCGGGTGCCGGGCAGGCCCCGGTGACCGGACGGCGGCGGCACGCCCAGCGTGGGCGGCGCGGCGCCGAGGGCGGGACCGGACGGCGTGGCCCGGAGAACGGTGACGGCGGACGGGACGCCGACGCCCCCACACCGCTCCCCGTGCGCGGCGCCGGGCAGGACCGGCCCAACCCCGCCGAGGCCGTACCCGGCATCGGGGCCGCGGACCGGGCGGCGGTCGAGGCGCACTCCGGCGTCCTGCCGACACCCCGCGCCGGCACCGTGCGCGGCACCATGGCCAAGCCGCAACTGCCCCGCCGCCGGGCCCAGGAGCACATCGTCCCCCAGCTCCGCGGTGGCCCCGCACCCCGCCAGGACGCCGACACCGTCCCCGGCCACGATCCGGGGCTGATGGCGGCCTTCCAGCGCGGTATCGGACTCGCCGAGGCGCAGCAGCACATGGAGAGTCAGGAGCCCGCACACAGGAACGCCGGCCACCTGGACTCCGTACACATGGGCCCAGTCCCCTTGGAGCCGGTCTCCATGGAGCCGGTCCCCATGGAGCCGGTCCCCATGGAGTCCGTGCACATGGAATCCACGACTCATCTGTCGGGTCATCACATTCCCTCCGGCGTAACGGAGTCCTCCGAGCCGGAACGTAGGCGACCCCAGCCTCCGGGCCCAGCACACAGGACCGCGGACCACGCGGGTCCGGACCACATGGCCCCGACCCCCATACGCCAGGGGCGCGCCCACGCGCCCGCATCCGACGGTGCCCAGGGCGCCGGCCGGTCCGACGGGAGCGCCCCGGCCGGCTGACCGCCCGCACCGTACGACCCCCACCACCGAACACCCACCCCCAGCCCCAGCGCTCCCGCAGACACCCAAGGAGTCGATCCACCATGGCGAGCGATGCGCCGACCGCCCACGCATCCGACCTCGACTGGCTGCTGAGCGGCCTCGTGCAGCGCGTACCGCACACCACCAGCGCGGTGCTCCTGTCCTGCGACGGGCTGGTGAAGTCCGTGCACGGCCTCGACATCGACAGCGCCGACCACATGGCGGCCCTGGCCTCCGGCCTGTACTCCCTCGGCCGCAGTGCGGGAGTCCGGTTCGGCGACGGCGGGGACGTACGCCAGGTCGTCGTCGAGCTCGACTCGACCCTGCTGTTCGTCACCACCGCCGGATCCGGCACCTGTCTCGCGGTGCTCGCGGGACGCGAGGCCGACGCGGCCGTCCTGGGCTACGAGATGGCCATGCTCGTCAAGAGCGTCCGGCCCTATCTGGTGACGGCACCCCGGCAGCACCCTGTCGACTCCACGGCGACGAGGCCTTGAGCGTGGCCGCAGCCGGCGACGGGCCCTGGCTGGACGACGCGGCCGGGCGGCTGGTGCGCCCCTTCACGGTCAGCAACGGACGCACCGAGCCCAGCATCGCGCTGGACCTGATGTCGCAGGTGATGGCCACCGGCGTCACCCCGCTCGGTTACCTCGGCCCCGAGCACGCCCAGGCGCTCGACCTGAGCCGGGCACCCGTGTCGGTCGCCGAGGTCGCCGCGCATCTGAAACTGCCCGCGGTCGTCACCAAGGTGCTGCTCTCGGACCTCGTCGACTGCGGGGCCCTGACCACCAAGCCCCCCGCCTTCCACCACACACCTACCGACCGGTCTCTGCTGGAGGCAGTGCTCGATGGACTACGACGACAGCTCTGACCCGTTCCCGACCGCGCTGAAGATCCTGGTGGCGGGCGGGTTCGGGGTCGGCAAGACGACCTTCGTGGGCGCGGTCAGCGAGATCGCGCCGCTCAGCACGGAGGAGCTGCTCACCACGGTCAGCGTCGGCACCGACAGTCTCGACGGCGTGGAGAACAAGATGGAGACGACGGTCGCCATGGACTTCGGCCGGATCACCCTCGATCAGGACCACGTGCTGTACCTGTTCGGCACACCGGGGCAGGAGCGGTTCTGGTTCATGTGGGACGAGCTGTCCGAGGGTGCGCTCGGCGCGGTGATCCTCGCCGACACCCGCCGACTGCAGGACTGCTTCGCGGCGGTCGACTTCTTCGAGGAACGCGGACTCGGATTCATCATCGCCGTCAACGAGTTCGACGGCTCCCACCGTTACGACCCCGAGGAGGTGCGGGCCGCCATCGACCTCGACCCACAGATCCCCATCGTCCGCTGCGACGCCCGGATCTCCAGCTCCGGCGTGCAGACCCTGCTCACCCTCGTACGACACCTCCTCGCCCACGCCCCGGCGCACGCGCCGAGCCATGGCGCCCACATGTGAACCCGCCCAACCGCCCACGGAGCCGCCATATGAGGTACGCCCACAGCGCTGGAGCCCGGCCATGACCTACGAGCCGCCCCGTCCGGTCCGGGGTCTGCTGCTCACCCCCGAGGACAAGGAGGCACCCGCCCGCGTCCACCGCCTGCGCCTGCTCGGCCTGGTGGACCGTCCCGACCCGGCGCTGGACACCTTCGCGGACCACCTCGCCCGGTTCACCGGCGCGCCCCACGCCATGGTCAACTTCGTCGGAGAGGACCACCAGTTCTTCGCGGGCCTGAGCGTCCCCGCCGCCGCGCCCTTCCTGCGGGAGGACGGCACCGCACCGGAGTTCGGCCGGATCCTGCCGCGCGACCACGGGTTCTGCCCCCATGTGGTGGTCCGCCGCAAGGCCCTGGTCCTGGAGGACGTCCGCGACTATCCGCGGTTCGCCGGGAACCCCGTCGTGGACGAGTACGGCATCCGCTCCTATCTCGGCGCCCCGCTCATCGACAGCTCCGGCATGGCGCTCGGCACCGTCTGCGCCGCCGACACCGAGCCCCGGGCCTGGGGCAGATCCGGCCTGGAGACCATCAAGGCGCTGGCCGCCGATCTCGTCGTACGCCTCGAACGGAGCGCCGAGGACGGCCTGCCGCTGTGACGGGCTACGGCGCGCCTTCGCTTCCCGCACCTGCGGCGTGAAGGAAAGCTGAGGCGGCGGTTAAGAAAAGCTCGATGGACCAGCGGCCCGCGCATACGGCAGATTGCAGGGTGATTCCACCCCTCTGACCCGGTGCGGGCTCATTCGGCATGCCCGCGGTCCGGGACCTCACCCACAGGAGCCGCACGCGTGAAGGCGCTGGTCAAGGAGAAGGCGGAGCCGGGACTCTGGCTGACGGACGTCCCGGAGCCCGAGATCGGCCCCGGAGACGTACTGATCAAGGTCATGCGGACCGGTATCTGCGGCACCGACCTGCACATCCGTGCCTGGGACGGCTGGGCGCAGCAGGCGATCCGCACCCCGCTCGTGGTCGGGCACGAGTTCGTCGGGCAGGTCGTCGAGACCGGCCGGGACGTGACGGACATCCGCATAGGGGACCGGGTCAGCGGCGAGGGCCACCTGGTGTGCGGCAAGTGCCGCAACTGCCTGGCCGGACGCCGCCACCTGTGCCGTGCCACCGTCGGCCTCGGCGTCGGCCGCGACGGCGCCTTCGCCGAGTACGTCGCCCTGCCCGCGAGCAACGTGTGGGTGCACCGCGTCCCCGTCGACCTCGACGTGGCCGCGATCTTCGACCCGTTCGGCAACGCCGTGCACACCGCGCTCTCCTTCCCGCTGGTCGGCGAGGACGTGCTGATCACCGGCGCCGGCCCGATCGGCCTGATGGCGGCCGCCGTCGCCCGGCACGCCGGCGCCCGCAACGTCGTCATCACCGACGTCAGCGAGGAGCGCCTGGAGCTGGCCCGCAAGATAGGGGTGAGCCTCGCCCTGAACGTCGCCGAGACCACCATCGCCGACGGCCAGCGCGAGCTGGGTCTGCGCGAGGGCTTCGACATCGGCCTGGAGATGTCCGGCCGCGCCGAGGCCATGCGGGACATGATCGCCAACATGACGCACGGCGGCCGGATCGCCATGCTCGGCCTGCCCGCGCAGGAGTTCCCGGTCGACTGGGCCCGGATCGTCACCTCGATGATCACCGTCAAGGGCATCTACGGCCGCGAGATGTTCGAGACCTGGTACGCGATGTCGGTGCTGCTGGAGGGCGGCCTGGACCTCGCCCCCGTGATCACCGGCCGGTACGGCTACCGCGACTTCGAGGCCGCGTTCGCGGATGCCGCCAGCGGCAAGGGTGGCAAGGTCATCCTCGACTGGACCGCGTAACTCCCCTCACCCGCAAGCACCTTCAGGAGAGCACCCCCATGTTCGACACCGTCCGCGACGACCTGCGCGCCACCCTCGACGAGATCCGCGCCGCCGGACTGCACAAGCCCGAGCGGGTCATCGGCACCCCCCAGTCCGCGACCGTCGGCGTCACCGCCGGCGGCCGCCCCGGCGAGGTCCTCAACTTCTGCGCCAACAACTACCTCGGCCTCGCCGACCACCCCGAGGTGATCGCCGCCGCCCACGAGGCCCTGGACCGCTGGGGCTACGGCATGGCCTCCGTCCGGTTCATCTGCGGCACCCAGGAGGTGCACAAGGAGCTGGAGGCCCGGCTGTCCGCGTTCCTCGGCCAGGAGGACACGATCCTGTACTCCTCCTGCTTCGACGCCAACGGCGGGGTCTTCGAGACGCTGCTCGGCGAGGAGGACGCGGTCATCTCCGACGCCCTCAACCACGCCTCCATCATCGACGGCATCCGTCTGTCCAAGGCCCGCCGTTTCCGCTACGCCAACCGCGACCTCGCCGACCTGGAGGCCAAGCTCAAGGAGGCGTCCGACGCGCGGCGTCGGCTGATCGTCACCGACGGCGTCTTCTCCATGGACGGCTACGTGGCCCCGCTGCGCGAGATCTGCGACCTCGCCGACCGCTACGACGCGATGGTCATGGTCGACGACTCGCACGCCGTCGGCTTCGTCGGCCCCACCGGTCGCGGCACCCCCGAGCTGCACGGCGTGACGGACCGCGTCGACATCATCACCGGCACCCTCGGCAAGGCCCTCGGCGGCGCCTCCGGCGGCTACGTCGCCGCCCGCGCCGAGATCGTCGCCCTGCTGCGCCAGCGCTCCCGGCCGTACCTGTTCTCCAACACCCTGGCCCCGGTGATCGCCGCCGCCTCCCTTAAGGTCCTCGACCTGCTGGAGTCCGCCGACGACCTGCGCGTCCGGCTGGGCGAGAACACGGCGCTGTTCCGCCGCCGGATGAGCGAGGAGGGCTTCGACATCCTCCCCGGCGACCACGCCATCGCACCCGTCATGATCGGCGACGCGGCCGAGGCGGGCCGCATGGCCGAGCTGCTGCTGGAGCGCGGTGTGTACGTGATCGGCTTCTCCTACCCGGTCGTCCCGCAGGGCCAGGCCCGCATCCGCGTCCAGCTGTCCGCGGCGCACTCCACGGACGACGTCAACCGCGCGGTCGACGCGTTCGTCGCGGCGCGCGCCGAGCTGGGGGCCTGACCAGGGGGGATCCCCTGGGATAATGGAGGGCATGATCGAGGCACGGCGGCTCCACATCCTCCGTGCGGTGGCCGACCACCGCACGGTCACGGCGGCAGCCGCCGCGCTCTATCTCACCCCCTCGGCCGTCTCCCAGCAGCTCACGGCCCTGGAGCAGGAGACCGGCCACCGCCTGGTCGAGCGCAGCGCCAAAGGCGTACGGCTCACCGCCGCCGGCGAGATCCTGCTCAGCCACACCAACGCGGTCCTCGCCCAGCTGGAGCGGGCCGAGGCGGAGCTGGCCGCGTACGGCTCGGGCGAGGCGGGCACGGTCACCGTGGCCGCCTTCGCCACCGGCATCGCCCAGGTCGTGGCCCCGGCCGTGGCCCGGCTCGCCCACACAGCGCCCGGCATCCGTATCCGCGTCCAGGACGCCGAGGGCGACGAGAGCCTGCCCATGGTGCTGGACCGGCAGGTCGACGTCGCGGTCGCCGTGGAGTACCGGGGCGCCCCGCCCGCCGACGACCCCCGGCTCGCCCATGTCCCGCTCTACGCCGAGCCGTTCGACGCGGTCGTACCCGTCGGTCACCGGCTCGCCGACACCGCCGAGGTCCCCCTCGCCGAGCTGGCCAAGGACCCCTGGATCGGCCCGTACCCCGGCAACCCCTGCCACGAGGTGGTCGTCCTCGCCTGCGAGAACGCCGGCTTCCAGCCTCGTCTGGAGCACTCCTCCGACGACTTCCGCGCCGTCGTCGCCCTCGCCTCGGCCGACGCGGGCGTGGCCCTCGTACCGCGCTCCGCGCTGAACGGCATGGACCTCACCGGTGTGGTCGTGCGCCCCGTCGACGGCGTGGCCCCCACCCGCCGCGTCTTCGCCGCCGTACGGCGCGGAGCCGAGGGGCACCCGCTGATCCGGCCGGTGCTGGAGGCGCTGGCGAAGGCGGGGCAGGGGACGTGAGGCTTCCGTAACCCGCGCGTCTCATATCCGGGATAGCGTCCCGGATATGAGAAGCCCCGAGGATGCCCTCGACACCCGGATCGGCGCCCGGCTGACCGAACTGCGCACCCAGCACGGCTGGTCCCTGGGAGAGCTGGCCGAGCGAAGCGGAGTGAGCCGGTCGACCCTGTCGCGCGCCGAACGCGCGGAGACCAGTCCCACCGCCGCCCTGCTGAACCGCCTCTGCCATGTCTACGGCCGCACCATGTCACAGCTGCTCAGCGAGGTCGAGGCGGCACCCGCGCCGCTGGTGAGGGCCGCCGAGCAGCGGACATGGGAGGACCCCCACTCCGGTTTCGTCCGGAGGTCGGTGTCCCCGCCGCATGCCGGACTCCGCGGCGAACTGGTCGAGGGCCGCCTCGCGCCGGGCGCCGACATCTCCTACGACCGCCCGCCCGTGACCGGTCTGGAACAGCATCTGTGGGTGCTCGACGGCGCCCTGGAGGTGACCGACGGAGAACACGTCCATCACCTGGAGCCCGGAGACTGCCTGCGGATGCGCGTCTTCGGCCCGACCCGGTTCCGGTGCGCCGGCCCCGTCGAGGCGCGGTACGTGCTGGCGGTGGTGCGACCGTGAGGGTGGAGCGCTGGAGCGCGGCGCAAGTGCGGCAGCAGGCCGGTGAGTTGGGGGAGCTGCTGGCCGACATCGTGGCGGGCGGCGCCTCGGTCGGCTTTCTCGCTCCGCCGGCCCATGAGGAGGCCGCCGCCTGGTGGCGGGAGCGGGCGGAGGCGGCGGAGGCGGGCCGGCTCACCGTGTGGGCGGCCCTCGACGCCACCGGCCGACCGGCCGGCACCGTGAGCCTGGCCCACCCCGACAAGCCCAACAGCCGCCACCGCGCGGAACTCGTGAAACTGATGGTGCACCGCTCGGCACGCGGCCGGGGACTCGGCCGCCGGCTGCTCGACACCGCCGAGGCCGCCGCCGCTGCCTCCGGCATCACCCTGCTCCACCTCGACACCGAGACCGGCAGCCCCGCCGAGCACCTCTACCGCTCAGCCGGCTGGACCCGGGCCGGCGTCATCCCCGACTACGCGGCGAACCCCGCGGGCGAGCTGCGGCCGACGACGCTGTATTTCAAGCGGCTCGGAGGGTGACTGTCAGTGCCAGGGTCTACGGTGCGTTGCATGCCGGATGCCGAAGACGTACGCCGTATCGCCCTGTCCCTGCCGGACACCACGGAGAAGACCGCCTGGAGCATGCCCACGTTCCGGGTGGCCGGGAAGATGTTCGCGACCCTGCCCGAGGACGAGACGTCCATCGCCGTGCGCTGCCCCAAGGAGGAACGCGACGAACTGGTGCTGGCCGAGCCGGAGAAGTTCTGGATCGCCGATCACGAGGCCCAGTTCGCCTGGGTGCGGGCGAGACTCGGCGCGTTGGAGGACGAGGGCGAGCTGCGGGACATCCTCACCGACTCCTGGCGTCAGGCGGCCCCGCCCCGACTCCTCGACGCCCATCCCGAGTTGGGACTGCCGCCCGGGGAGTGAAAATACCCGTGCGCGCGAGCCGGGGCGTGGCATGATCCCGCGCGGCGCAGACGGGGCGCGACACCGCAGGGGGCGGCGGGGAGGGAGCATCCGCGATGACGGGTACGGACGCACGGCACGACATCAGCGCGAGGGGGGCGGGCCGGCCCGAGGCCGGCGCACAGACCGTCTGGTCGCGGGACTTCGCCCTGTTCTTCGTGGCCAGGGCCGTCGCCCGGCTCGGCGACACCATGCTGCCCGTGGCGCTCGCCGCCGGTCTGCTGGAGCACGGGTACGGCGCGGGCGCCGTCGGCCTCGCCATGGCCTCGACGGCGGCCGCGTTCGCCGGACTCGTCGTCTTCGGCGGGGTGATCGCCGACCGGTTCAGCACCCGCAGGCTGATGATCGGTGCCGACCTGGTCCGGCTCGTCACCCAGTCCCTCGCCGCCGGCCTGTTCTTCGCCGGGCACGTGGTGCTGTGGCAGGTCTGCGCGATCGGTGTCGTCAACGGCGTGGCGGGAGCGGTGTTCCAGCCGGGCGTGGCCAGTACGGTGCCCCGGCTGGCCGCCGACATCCAGGGCGCGAACGGCGCCATCCGGATCGCCGAGTCCGCCGCCCAGCTCGCCGGCCCGGCCGTCGCCGGCCTCCTCGTCGGCTTCGCCTCACCCGGCGGAGTGTTCGCCGCGCACGCCGCCACCTACGCGACGAGCGCCCTGTGCCTGCTGCTCCTGCGGCTGCCACCGCTGCCCGAGGGCGCCCGTGCCGCCACCGGTCGCGGGATGCGCGCCTTCCGGGCCGATCTGGTCCAGGGCTGGCGGGAGTTCCGGTCGCGGACCTGGCTGTGGGGCGTGATCGCCGTCTGGTGCCTGTACATGATCGCCGTGTGGGGCCCGACCGTGCCGCTCGTGGCCACGGAGGTCGTTCAGCAGCACGGTCCGCGAGCCTACGGCCTGGTCAACTCCGCCCTCGGCGCGGGCACGGTCGTCGGCGGCCTGCTCGCCCTCCGGCTGCGGCCCCGCCGGATGCTGCGTGCCGGCGCGCTCTCCCTGTTCGCCTTCTTCGGCTTTCCGGCGGCGGTCGGCGCGGGCCTCGGCGTGCCGGCGATGGCCGCCGGAGCGGCCGTGGCCGGCGCGGGGATGTCGTTCTGGGGAGTGATGTGGGCGACGAGCGTGCAGACCCAGGTCCCGCCCGACGTCCTCAACCGCATCCACGCCTACGACGTGGCGGGCTCCCTCGCCATGATGCCCGTGGGCCAGGCCCTCGCAGGCCCGGCGGCCGACGCGCTGGGCGCCGGTCACGTCCTGCTCATCGCCGCCGCGACCAGCCTGGCGGTGGCCGTGGCCCTGCTCGCTGTCCCGGCGATACGGGACCTGGTCCGGGCGGATGCACAGGCGCACTGAGCGCACAGGCCCGTGCGGATGCCCCGCGCTGGTGCCGGCCGCGGTCGGGTCGCTCGCCCGGTGCTTGCCGGGTGCCTTCCCCAGGGGGTGTCCCCGAGCGCCCACCGGTGCCGGCCCCGGCGGCACGACTGCCCGCAGCTACCCCGTGAAGCGTCCGAACCGTGCCCGCAGGCTCGCCGGATCCAGACCGTGCGTGGCCACGTGTTCCTCGATGGTCCCGTAACGGCGCAGTTCCCGGCGGCCCACGCCGAGGCCCAGCACCCGGTGCGGCACGTCGGACAGGGCCTCGCTCGCCGCCGTCGTGGAGGTGCCCGCGAGATACGGCTCGACCAGCACGACGTCGGTGCCGGCCGCCTCCGTGGCCCGGCGCAGCCCCGCCGCGTCGAAGGGCCGTACCGTCGTCGCGTACAGCACGGTCACGTCCAGGCCCTCCGTGGCGGCGAGGACCGGGTCCAGCATCGGGCCGACTGCGACGACCACGCCGCGGCGGCCCTCGCGGACCGTGACGAGGTGTTTGCCGCCGATCACCCGTCCCTGCCGGTTGGCCTGCACGGACAGCCGTACGTACACCTTGTCGTCGCCCGCGGCGACCGCGTGGCGCAGCAGGGTCTCGGCCTCGTCCGGATGCCCGGGCACATGCACGGTCCAGCCGTCCAGGGTGTCCAGCAGCGCCACGTCGCCCGGGGCCATGTGTGTGTAGCCGCCGGCCGGCCAGTCGAAGGAGGCGGCCGCACTCACCAGCACCGCCCCGGCGTCCTGATGCCCGAGATCCAGCTTGACCTGCTCGAACGGCCGCTCCACGAGGAAGCTGGCGAACGTGTGCACCACGGGCCGCAGCCCGGTCAGCGCCATCCCCGCCGCCGCCCCCACCAGCAGCTGCTCGCGGATGCCGACGTTGACGACACGGTCGGGATGCCGGACCATGGCCTCGCGGAAGCCGTCCTTGCCGATCTCGGCTAGGACCACCGCGACCCGCGGGTCCTCGTCCAGCAGCCGGGAGACGACGGGGGCCAAACGGTCACGCATGGTGTCCATGTAGGGTGCCCTTTCCGATGAGCGGGGAGAGTCAGGCGTTCTTCGGCTCGACGCGGGCCACGACCACGTGCGGCCGCCCGGGATGGGGCGCGGTAAACGCGGTGTACAGCGCCTCGTGATCGCGCCCGTCGACGGTCACCGCCGACCAGCCCGCCGCCGCGAACGGGGCGGCGATCCCGCCGGGCAGGGCGTGGCTGGCCGAGGAGTTGTCGACCACGATCGTGTGCAGGCGCTCCAGACGGGCCGGCCCGGCGAAGCCGATCGCCTCGTGGTTGCTGCCCTCGTCCAGCTCGGCGTCCCCGATCAGTACCCAGACCGCCGGGTCGTGCAGCCCCTGCGCCCGCAGCCCCAGCGCGCTGCCCACCGCGATCGGCAGCCCGTGCCCCAACGAGCCGCTGCCGATCTCGGCGCCCGGCACCAGCACCCGGTCCGGGTGGTGCCCGAGAGGCGAGTCGTACGACCCGAAGCCGGGCAGCCGGTCCACCGGCAGGAACCCCTTCGCGGCCAGCACCGCGTAGTACGCCATGGGGCCGTGCCCCTTGCTCAGCAGGAACCGGTCCCGGGCCGGATCGGCCAGCCGCTCCGGCGTCACCCGCAGCACCCGGTCGTAGAGCACCCACAACACGTCGAGAGTGGAGGTGGCCGCCGGTCCGTGCTTCTCGTCGCCGGTCATGAGACTCATCAGGCCGGGCAGGTTCTCGTACCCGTGGGTGCGGCTTTCGGCCGCCGTCGTCGTCATGCCGAAGATCGTGCAACCTCAACCAAACTTGAGGTCAACCGGGAAACGGGTGCGCGACCACCGAGCGGAGTGCGGTATTGTTTCCATGCGCGTTTCGACCGGGGAAACCCCAGGTCAAACGGCACCGGGACGTGGCGCAGCTTGGTAGCGCACTTGACTGGGGGTCAAGGGGTCGCAGGTTCAAATCCTGTCGTCCCGACTTGTGAAGACGCAGGTCGGAGGCTGTTTCGGGGAGACCCGGAACAGCCTCTTGTTCTTTCCCGGGGACCTGTGCTCTCGTCTGCGTGGGCCTGCCGGGCCTGTTCGCGCTCGCCCCCGTCGCGGTCTTCCCGAGCCCCGGACGCCGAGCCCGCACCCGCACCCGCGACGCAGCGTCCCACCCGGCCGCCCTGCGTGGACCGGTCGGGGACCACAGGGCTCGCGTTCCTGCGGCCCTGACTGCTGGACGTCAAGGGGGCGCAGGTCCCTGTCCGTCGTTCCGACGCGTGACGACGCGAACCCAGGGGGTGGCCGCCGGCCGTGCGGTGTTCCGGACCGGGGCCCGCGTTCAACCGGGGCGGGGCCGCAGTTGATCAGCACGGCGGAGGTGGCGGCCCGTCGGCCCGCTGGGGCACACTCCGGGAGAGCCGAGCCCCTGGCCCGCCCCGCCCCGCCGACGCGCCAGACCCACGGCTCGCGCTCCTGTCCAACGGTCGTCGATGACATGGATACCGGGCTTCCGCGGACGACACCCGCCACGTCGGCCGGCATCCGCGTGCGGCCATGCCGGCGCGTCGCGCACCGATTCGAAAGGGACCACCCGACGCATGAGTCAGAGCCGAGCACTTCCACTCGTGATCGAGTCGGACGGGAACGAGAGTCTCGCCGAGCGGGTCGAGGCGCAGCGGGACGAGCTGCGGGCCGCCCTGCTCGACCACGGGGCCCTGCTCCTGCGCGGCTTCTCGGTTCCGGACGTGACCGCCTTCGACTCCGTCGTCCGCGGGTTGTCGGGTGATCCGCTGACCTACACCGAGCGCTCCTCACCGCGCCATGCCATCCAGGGCCAGGTGTACACCTCCACCGACTACCCGCCGAACGAGGAGATCTTTCTCCACAACGAGAACTCCTACCAGCGGTCATGGCCCATGGCGCTGTACTTCTACTGCGTACAGCCCCCGCTGACACTGGGAGCGACCTCGCTGGCCGGCACCCGCGAGGTGCTCGCAGGGCTCGACGACTCGGTGCGCGAGGAATTCACCAGGCGGGGCTGGCAGGTGGTCCGCAACTTCCACCCCGGGATCGGCCTGTCCTGGCAACATGTGTTCAACACCGACGACCGCGCCGCCGTGGAGGCGTACTGCGCGTCGAACGACATCGGGGCGGCCTGGCTGCCGGGCGACGGCCTGCGCACCACGGCTGTCAGGCAGGCCGTGCACACCCACCCGGTGACCGGCGAGCAGGTCTGGTTCAACCATGCGGCGTTCTTCCACGTCACCACCCTGGACGAGGTGATCCGCGACGGGTTGCTGGAGATGTTCGACGAGCCGGACCTGCCGACGAACACCTACTTCGGCGACGGCGGCAGCATCCCCGACGACGTGATCGCCCACGTACGGGAGTGCTACCGGGGCGCCACCGCGCGCTTCGACTACCGACAGCACGATGTGCTGGTCATCGACAACATGCTGACCTCGCACGGCCGGGAGCCGTTCACCGGCCCGCGCCGCATCGCGGTCGCCATGGCCGAGCCCTTCCGCCCGTAGCGCGGAGACGTTCCGCGACGTCCGTCACGACACCGGTGCGCAGTGCTCCGCTGGGATCCCCCCGGTGTTCCGGTGCCGGCCAGTCCTTCCCCGCTTGCCCGGTGCGGTCCTCCGCTGCGCAGCCCGGGCCGCTACGACCGGTACGCGGGCACGCCCCTGTGGTGCGGCCCGCGCGGAGAGGAGAGCCCAGTGAACCTGACCCACGAGACCAGCGTGGTCCATCTGCTGCGCCGTCACGCGGCAGAGCGGGGAGACCGGACGGCCGTCACCTACGTCGCCGACCACGAGGCGCCCGACGGCGCCCAGAGCCTGACCTACGCCCAACTCGACGCGGAGGCCCGCCGGGTGGCCTCCTGGCTGCAGGAGCGATGTGCGCCCGGCGACCGGGCGATGCTGCTGCACCCGGCCGGGCTGCCCTTCGTCACCGCCTTCCTCGGCTGCCTGTACGCAGGGGTCGTCGCGGTCCCCTCGCCGATGCCGGGCCAGTTCCAGTACCAGCAGCGCCGGGTGACGAAGATCGCCGGCGACGCGGATCTGAGCGTGGCCCTCACCGACCTCGGCCAGCTGCACGAGGCGCAGCAGTGGGCCGCCGACAGCGGGCTCGAGCTGCCGGTCGCCGCCAGCGACGCCCCCGACTTCGGCGACGGCGCGAGCTGGCGCGACCACGGCGCGACCGTCCAGGACCTGGCGCTGCTGCAGTACACCTCCGGCTCGACCGGCGACCCCAAGGGCGTCATGGTCGACCACGCCAACCTGCTGCACAACGCGGCCAGTTTCGGTGCGGCCCTCGGCTTCGGCGAGGAGACCAACTTCGGTGGCTGGATCCCCCTCTACCACGACATGGGCCTGATGGCGCAGACGCTGCCCGGCCTCTTCCTCGGCAGCCGGGTCGTGCTGATGTCGCCGATGGCCTTCCTCAAACGTCCGCACCACTGGCTGAGGCTGATCGACCGCTACGACATCGGCCTCTCCGCGGCGCCCAACTTCGCCTACGAACTGTGCACCCGGCGGGTCACCGAGGAGCAGACAGCCGGACTCGACCTGTCCCGCTGGCGGTTCGCCTGCAACGGTTCCGAGCCGATCCAGGCCAGCACGCTGCGGGAGTTCGCCGAACGCTTCGCCCCGGCCGGCTTCCGGGCCGAGCACTTCGCCCCCTCCTACGGGATGGCCGAGGCCACCGTGTTCATCTCCGCCCGTGCGACACGGCCGCCGGTCTTCCGGGCCGTCGACGCGCAGGCGCTGGAGAAGCACCTCGTACAGGACCCCGAGCCGGGGGCCCCGGTGCGCGAACTCGTCGGCTGCGGCGATGTACCGGACTTCGACGTGCGCATCGTCGACGAGCAGGGAACCGTGCTGCCCGACGGCACGACCGGCGAGATCTGGCTGCGCGGACCGAGTGCCGCCAGGGGCTACTGGCACCGCCCGGACGCGACCGAGCAGATCTTCCACGCCCGTACCGCCGACGGCGACGGACCCTATCTGCGCACCGGCGACCTCGGCGCGCTCGTCGACGGCGAGATCTATGTCACCGGCCGCACCAAGGACCTGCTCATCGTGCACGGCCGCAACCTCTACCCGCACGACATCGAACACGAACTCCGGTTGCAGCACCGGCAGTTGGCGTCCCTGGCCGGTACCGCCTTCACCGTGCCCGTGCCGCAGGAGGAGGTCGTGGTGGTGCACGAGGTCCGCGGCCGGTTCACCGAGGAGCAGTTGCGCGAGCTCGCCGTCGCCATGCGCGCCACCGTGCACCGCGAGTTCGGCGTGCACGCCGCGGGCATCGTGCTGCTGCGGCCCGGCGCCGTGCGCAAGACCACCAGCGGCAAGGTTCAACGCGGCGAGATGCGCGGCCTGTTCCTGGCGGGGGACCTTTCGCCGCTGTACGCGGACCTGGCCCCCGGCGTCAGCGCGGCCCTGGCGGGAGCGGCCGGGTGAGCGCGCACGTGCCGCAGTGGCCCGTCGGCGTTTCCGCGCGGCTGGCCGAGGCGATGGACGTGGCGGCCGCGGCGGGCGGCCCGTTCAGCGGGCGGCGCACCGCGCAGCTGGATGCCGCGGAGGCGTTCCCCGACCAGGAGTGTGCCCTGCTGGACGCGGCCGGCTTCCCCCGCGCCTACGTACCGGCCCGGCTCGGCGGAGCCCCCGGGGGCCTGCCCGAACTGGTCGACGCCCTGCGTGTGGTGGCCGCCCGCGACCTCACTGCCGCCGTGGCCCATGGCAAGACCTTCCTCGGTTCCGTGTCGACCTGGATCGCCGGGACCGAGGAGCAGCAGCGGGCCCTTGCCGCCCTGGTGCTCGACGAGCACGCGGTGGTCGCCTGGGGCCTGACCGAGCCGGGCATCGGCAGCGACCTGCTGGCCGGCAACCTGACCGCGACGCCCGCACCGGGCGGCGGATGGCGGCTCACCGGCGAGAAGTGGCCGATCAACAACGCCACCCGGGGCCGGTTTCTCTGCGTCCTCGCGCGTACCGGCCCGGACGGCGGACCGCGCGGCTTCAGTCTCTTCCTGGTCGACAAGTCCACTCTTCCGGCGGGTGCCTGGCAGCCCCTGCCCAAGGAGCCCACCCACGGCATCCGCGGCGCGGACATCAGCGGGATCCGTCTGAACGACGCGCCCGTCCCTGCCGACGCTTTGATCGGCAGGACCGGCGACGGCCTGGGCATCGTCCTCAGCGCGCTGCAGCTCACCCGCACCATGTGCGTGGCGCTCTCCCTGGGCGCCGGCGAGCACGCGCTGCGCCTGGCCACCGAGTTCGCCGCCGGGCGCGCCCTGTACGGCACCCGGCTGCTGCTTCTGCCGCTGGCCCGGCGCACGCTGGGCCGGGCCGCCGCCTCACTGGCCCTCGCCGACGCCGCGACCCTGCTGGCGGCGCGCTGCGCCCAAGGGCTCACCGGCGAGATGAGCACCGTCTCGGCCGCGGTCAAGGCCGGGGTGCCCTGGATCGTCCAGCAGGCCGTCGACGACCTCGCCGAAGTCATGGGTGCCCGAGGCTTCCTGACGGACCAGCACGCGGACGGCGCCTTCCAGAAGCTGGAACGCGACCATCGGATCGTGGCTGTCTTCGACGGCAGCACGGCGGTCAACCGCTCACTGCTCATCGCCCAGTTCCCCCTGCTGGCCAGGATGATCCGCACCGGCGCCCACGACGCGGCCGGCCTCGCCGCGGTCACCGGGAAGACCCCGCTGCCCGATCTCGACTTCCGGACCCTGCGCCTGGTGAGCCGCACGGGCTGCAGCATTGTGCAGGCGGTGCCGGACGTCGCCGGGCGGATCGCCGCGCCGGCCGCGGCCGGCTCCCTGCCGGAGCGCGCCGGCGAACTGGCCACCGCGCTTTCGGCGCAGACGCGGGCGCTCGCGGACGCGATGGCCGAACTGCCGCCGAGCGCGGGGAACGCTCCGGCCGCGGCCTTCGCCGTCGCTCGGCGCTTCGAGCTGTGCTTCGCCGGCGGCGCCGCCCTCCACCTGCTCGCCTCTCCAGGCGGCCGGGAGCGCGCGGTGACCCTGACCGCTGCCCTCGAGCGGTGCCTGGAGCTGCTGGTGCCCGGCCACCGTCCGCCTTCCGACGCCTACGAGCCCCTCGTCCCGCCACTCGCGCACTCCGTGGAGGAACCGGTCCGATGACCCTCGTCGACCCTGCGGGGAGCCCCCTCCCCGCAGCCGCCGCCCCGAGCGACCGGCTGGAGGCCCTGTTCGGCGACGCCGGTGACCCCGCCAACCCGGTCGGCCGCACCGCGGTGCTCGCCGCCGACGCCCAGGACACCCCGCTCGCGGCCGGCGAGGAGATGCTCACCGCCTTCGGCCTGAATGCCCACTTCGTCCCGCAGGCCCTGGGCGGCCGCTTCACCGGGCCGGAGGAGCTCATAGCCGTCATGCGTGCCGTCTACCGGCGCGACCCCTGCCTGGGCCTCGGCTACGGCGTCGGCTCCTTCATGGCCGCCGTCAACGTCTGGACCGCGGGCAGCGCCGAGCAGCAGGCGCGGCTCGCCGGGCACCTGCTCTCCGGCGATCGGGTGGCCTGCGGCTACCACGAACTGGCCCACGGCAACGACTTCGCCCGCGCCGAGGTCTCCGCGCTGCCCGGTCCGGACGGGCGGCTGCTCCTCAACGGCCGCAAGGAGGTGGTGGCCAACATCGCCCGGGCCGAGGCCATCGTGCTCTTCGCCCGCACCAGCGACGCCCCCGGCAGCCGCAGTCACTCACAGCTGCTGCTGGAGACCGACCGGCTGCCCCCCGAGACCGTCACCCGGCTGCCTCGCTTCGGCACTGCCGGAATGCGGGGAGTGCCGCTCGGCGGTATCGAGTTCACCGACTGTCCCGTCCCGGCCGAAGCCGTGGTCGGTACTGGCGGCCACGGACTGGAGACCGCCCAGCGCTCCTTCCAGATCACCCGGATCGCCCTGCCCGGCATGACCGCCGGCCTGCTTGACACCGCGCTGCGCACCGCCCTGCGCGGCGCCCTCGGCCGCCGGCTGTACGGCGGGAGCGCCGCCGACCTGGCCCTGTCCCGGACGGTGCTCGCCGAAGCCTTCGCCGACCTGCTGCTGGCGGACGCGTTCGTCACGGTGGCCGCCCGCGCCGCGCACACCGCCCCCGCCCAGTGCTCCGTCTACGCCTCGGCGGTCAAACTCCTCGTCCCCGCACTGCTGATGGCGGCCGTACGTCGGCTCGGCGACCTGCTCGGCTCGCAGTTCTACCTGCGCGACGCGGAGCAGCCGCTGTTCCAGAAGCTGCAGCGTGACGTGCTGCCCTCGGCGTTCGGCCACGCCTCGCGGGTGTCCTGCCAGTCCGCGCTGCTGCCTCAACTGCCGCTGACCGCCCGACGGACCTGGAGCAAGGAGGACGGCCCGGCCCTGCCCGCAGCCACCTTCCGGCCCGGGGAGGCCCTGCCGCCGATGGACTTCGGCGCTCTGGCCATCACCGCCGGCGGACGCGATCCGCTCTCCCGCACCCTCCTCCAGGGAGCCGAGCGGCGCACCGGCGAGGACCGGGCGATCGCCGTACAGGCTGCGGAGTACGCCGCCGAGGTGCGGGCGCTGTCCGCCGAGGCCGCGCTGCTCACCCCCGACCAGCTGGGCCCCGCAGCAGCGCCCGAGGCCTTCGACCTGACAACCCGGTGGGCGTCGGCGCTCGCCGCGGCGGCCTGCCTGGGCCTGTGGTGGGAGAGGCCGCAGGACGGGCAGGGCCTGGGCGCCGAGCCCGCCTGGGTCCTGGCCGCGCTGCACCGGCTGGGCGCCCACGCCGGGCGCCACCACGAGCCACTGCCCGAGCCGCTCACCGAGCGCCTGTACGCGGAGCTCCTCCGGCGCCACGACGCCGGCCTCACGTTCGACCACGCATCCCGCCCCACCGGCGCGTGATCCGGTCGGATCCGCGACCCCACACACACGACACGACGACTCTCACAACCGACAACCAGGGAGATTCCATGGCCGAGACCACCGACCACGCGGACGCCGTCGACACGGAAGACATCCGTCAGTGGCTGCGCGGCTGCGTGGCCGCGAGCGTCCGGGTCCCCGCAGAGAACATCGACTTCGAGGCTCCGCTGTCCGAATACGGCCTCGACTCGGTGTATGTGCTCGGCCTGTGCGCCGACATCGAGGACCGCTACGGCATCGAGGTCGAGCCCACCCTGCTCTGGGACCACCCCGCCATCGGCCCGCTCGCGGACGCCCTCACCCCGCTGATCGCCGACCGCTAGGCGCACGACGGACGAAGGGCCGCCGGTTCTGCCGGCGGCCCTTCGTCCGTCGTGTCACTCCATGGGCCGGGTCAGGCCGTGGTCAGCCTGACCGGGAGACGCTCGGGGCCGTTGACGACGATCGAGTCCAACAGCGTGGGCTCGCCGGCCGCCTCCACCCGCACCGACCGGTCGAGCAATTCGCCGTACAGCAGCCGAAGTTCCACCTTGGCCAGCACGCTGCCCAGGCAGAAGTGCTCGCCGAACCCGAGGGCAAGGTGCCGGTTGGGCTTGCGGGTGACGGTGAAGGTGTCGGGGTCGTCGAAGACCGTCTCGTCGCGGTTGGCCGACGGCAGCCAGAAGACGACCCGGTCACCCGCCTCGATCGACTTGCCGTGGATCTCGGTGGTCCGGGTGGCCGTCCGCATGATGTGCGTGGCGGTCGAGGTCCAGCGCAGGACCTCCTCGACCGCGGACGGCAGCAGCTCCCTGTCCTCGACCAGCTTGCGCCACTGCTCGGGGTGTTCGAGGAAGGCCAGCATGCCCCCGGCCGCGGAGATCCGGGTGTTCTCGGTGCCGCCGACCAGCAGGTTGTCGCAGTTGAGGATGACGTCCTCCGCACCGAGCCGCTCACCGTCCACGGTGGCCGTCGCCAGCACGCTCACCAGGTCGTCCGTCGGCCGCCGCGCCTTCTCGGCCTGCAGCGTCTCGAAGTACCCGAGGATGTTCAGATGGGCGAAGCGGCGGTCCAGCGGGTCGCCGGCCGCGAAGGCCTGGCTGGTCAGGTCGTAGAGGTACTCCCAGTCGGACTCCGGCACCCCCATCATCTTGCAGATCACATAGAGCGGAACGCGAGCGGCGACGTCCGCCACGAAGTCGCAACCGCCCTGCTGAAGTGCCTTGTCGACGATTACCTTGGTGATGCCCGCCATCTCCGCCTCGAGCGAGCGCACCGACCGCACCGAGAACCACTCGTCCACCAGGCCGCGCAGCCGGCGGTGGCGGGGCGCGTCGGTGAGGGCCAGGGTACGGCCGCCGCCGGGGTCGGTACCGTGCTCGGCCGGCCGGAGCAGGATTCCCTGGGCCGAGCTGAAGGTCTCCGCGTCCCGGTAGGCGGTGCGCACGTCCTCGTAGCGGGTCAGCGCCCAGAAGCCGGGCAGGTCCGTGGCGGGGTGCCAGTACACCGGATCGTTGGCCCGGAGCCAGCGCCACTGCACAAAGGGATCGCCGTGCGAATACAGTGCGGGGTCCACCAGATTGATCGGCGGGGCCGTTTCGGCCGGCGCATTGTGCATGGAATGCCTCACAGGTTCGTCGGAATTCGAGACCGAAATATCATGC
This sequence comes from Streptomyces sp. NPDC052109, assembly GCF_040680195.1. Lineage (NCBI taxonomy): Bacteria > Bacillati > Actinomycetota > Actinomycetes > Kitasatosporales > Streptomycetaceae > Streptomyces > Streptomyces sp. NPDC052109. The sequence goes on from NZ_JBFAWF010000021.1 coordinate 158,068, forward strand.
ATGTGGTCCAGGGGCTGGCGGAATGCCGTCCGATCTCTCGGCCGAAGCACGCGGAAGTGCCTTCCTGCGACCTGTCAACCGTGTTCGGGCCGTACGTGGGGGCCGTGTTCAACCGGCGCGGCGGCGCAGTTGAACGTCCTTGCCCGGACCTGCCATGTCACGTGCTTGGCAGGGCCGTTCGGACGGTCCCGGCTCATTGATCGCATCAGCGTCCCTGAGCCATAGTGGATCACGTCCCGGGCGGTGGAGAGAGCGTGCCGGGGGAAGCGTGTTCGGCGTCGAGGACGCCTTTTGCGGCAGAGGTCCGCATTCGCGATTCCATCGGGACGCCGAGTATTCAGTTCCGGCTGGCCCGCCTCATGACTGCATCGCAGGGTGTCGGTCGAACCGGCGTACTGCTTGAGGTTTGTGCTTTCGCCTGCCGGCCGATAAGTCGAACCGAATGGAGTGCGCGGGAATGGCTACGTCTGAGGGTGGACTCCGGGAGTTGATGGCCGGTCAGCTCGCGATCTGGTACAGCCATCAGCTCGCGCCCGAGAACCCGTACTTCAACGGCGGCGAGTACCTGGAGCTCGACGGAGCCGTGGATCTCGGCGTCCTGGTACAGGCTTCGCGGCGCCTGATGGAGGAGGCGGACGCCGTTCGGCTGCGGATCCGCGAGGTCGACGGACAGCCGCAGCAGTACTTCCACGAGGTGGCGGACTACCCGGTGGACGTCGTCGACGTCAGCGGCGAGGCCGACCCGCGTGCGGCCGCCGAGCGGCTGATGTGGGAGGACATCCGCCAGGAGCGGGGGGCGGCCGACCGCGCCCTCTACCGCATCAGGATCTTCACGGCCGGCCCCCGGCTGACCCTGTGGTACCAGCGCGCCTACCACGTCATCCTGGACGGCCGTAGCATCGGCCTGATCGTCGGCCGGCTCTCGCAGATCTACAACGCCCTGCTGAACGGCGGCTCGGTGGACGAGGCCGCCCTCCCGTCCAGCACCGTGCTCATGGAGGCGGAACGCGACTACCGGGCTTCCGCCGACTACGAGGCGGACCGGGAGTACTGGCAAGGCGTCCTGGCCGGGCTGCCGGAGGCCGAGGGCCTCGGCGGGAGCTACGCGGGGCGGGCCCAGCGGGCCCCCGTCCGGTTCATGAAGGACGTCGACGACTCGGTCGGCGCCACCCTGAAGGCGGCGGCCCGCGGGCTGGGCACCAACTTCGCCGGACTCATGATCAGCGCCGCCGTGCTCTACCAGCACCACCTCACCGGCCGGCGGGACGTGGTCGTCGGTGTGCCGGTCAGCGGTCGCGTCGGAACACGTGATCTCGCGATTCCGCTCATGACCAACAACGTCCTGCCCATCCGGGTGGAGATCACCCCGGACACGACCGTCTCTGACCTCGTGCGGCGTACGACCCGCGCGGTGTTCCAGGGCCTGCGCCACCAGCGCTACCGCTACGAGGAGATGCTCCACGACGCGGCGCTCGGCGAGGGCGACCTGTGGGACCTGATGATCAACGTGATGTCCTTCGACATCTACGCACTGCCGTTCGGGGACTGCACCGTCACCGCGCACAACCTGGCCAGCGGGCCGGTCGACGGCACCCGGATCGACGTCTACGACCGGTCCGGACTGGAGATCGCCGTCGACGTCAACCCCGACGCGGCCGGGCTCGCGCCGGGGGACGAGGTGTACCGCCGCTTCCTCGCCCTGGCGACCTGGCTCGTCTCCGCCGGGGCCGACGAACGCGTCAGCCGCTCCGTCCTGCTGGACGCGGACGAGCGCCGGCGGGTGCTCGTCGAGTGGAACGACACCGCAGCCGACTTCGGTCCGAGCCTGGTGCCGGAGCTGTTCGCGGCGCAGGCCGCCCGCACGCCGGACGCCGTGGCGGTGGTCGCGGACGGCGCGGAGGTGTCGTACGCCGAACTGGACGCCCGCGCGAACCGCCTGGCGCACCTCCTGCTCGACGAGGGGGCCGCCGCGGAGTCCGTGGTGGGCGTCTGCCTGCCGCGGGGCGTGGACGCGGTCGTGGCGATCCTCGCGGCGTGGAAGGCAGGAGCCTGCTACCTGCCGATCGACCCGGAGTACCCGGCGGAGCGCATCGCCCATCTGCTGGCCGACAGCGCCGCGGCCGTCACACTCACGGACGCGACGGCACGGCTCGGCGAACTTCCGGGCGTCCGGGGCATCGTGGCGCTGGACAGCGCACCGGTGGCCGCACGGCTGGCCGCCCTGCCCGCGACGGCGCCCGAGGAACCCCTGACGGCGGACGGCCTGGCCTACGTGATCTACACGTCGGGATCGACGGGCCGCCCGAAGGGTGTGGCCGTCACACACGCCGGGCTGGCGAACTACGCCCAGTGGGCGACCCGTTCGTACGGCACGGAGGGCGGTGCGCCGCTGCACTCCTCGCTCGCCTTCGACCTGACGGTGACCAGCGTCGTCATACCGCTGATATCCGGAGCGCCTGTCGTGGTGAGCCGCGAGGGCGGTGCCGAGGGACTCGCGGACGTACTGCGGACAGGCGGGAACTTCGGTCTGGTGAAGGCCGTCCCCGCACATCTGCCCATGCTTTCCGCGACACTGACGGGCACTCAGGTCGAGACCGCGGCGGCCACCTGGGTGGTCGGCGGCGAGGCCCTGCCCGGTCCCGTGGTGCGGGACTGGCTGGAGCGGGCTCCGGAGTCCGTGGTGGTGAACGAGTACGGACCGACCGAAGCTGTCGTCGGCTGCTCCGTGTTCGAGGTCCGGGCCGGACAGCGGCTCGGCGATTCGGTGCCGATCGGCCGGCCGATCGCCAACATGCGGCTCTACGTTCTCGACGACTGCCTGCGGCCGGTGGTGCCCGGTGTCGCCGGCGAGCTCTACATCGCGGGTGTGCAGCTGGCGCGCGGCTATGTGCAGCGTCCGGGGCTGACGGCGGAGCGGTTCGTGGCGAACCCCTTCGAGACGGGCGCGCGGATGTACCGCACCGGCGACGTCGTACGTCGGACGCGTGAGGACGAGCTGGAGTACCTGGGTCGTGCCGACGAGCAGGTGAAGATCCGCGGATACCGGATCGAGCCGGGCGAGGTCGAGGCCGTCCTCACCACCCATCCGCTCGTCGCCCGGGCCGCGGTGATCGCCCGCGAGGACACACCCGGCGACGTGCAGCTCGTCGGGTATGTGGTGCCCGAGGGCGCGGCCGAGAACCTGGCCGAGCAGGTCCGGTCGTTCGCGGCCGGGCAGCTGCCCGAGCACATGGTCCCGACCGCCGTCGTCGTCCTCGACGCCCTGCCGCTGGCCATGAGCGGCAAGCTGGACCGCAAGGCCCTGCCCGCTCCCGACTTCGGTGCCCGGGCCGGAACCGGCCGTGCCCCGGCCAACGCGCGCGAGGAGATCCTCTGTGCCGCGTTCGCGGAGGTCCTCGGTCTGCAGCGGGTCGGTGTCGACGACAACTTCTTCCAGCTCGGCGGCCAGTCCCTGATGGCGATCCGCCTGGTGGGGAAGATCCGCAAGCTCGGCGTGTCCGTCTCGGTGCGGGCGTTCTTCGAATCCCCGACGCCGGCCGGCCTCGCCCGCTCCGTGGGCGCCGGGGAGGTCGCCGTGCCGGCCAACCTGATCCCCGCCGACGCGGTCGAGATCACCCCGGAGATGCTGCCGCTCGTCGACCTCACGGCCGACGAGGTGGCGCGCGTGGTGGCCACCGTCGAGGGCGGCGCGCCGAACATCGCCGATGTCTACCCGCTGGCTCCGCTGCAGGAAGGCCTGCTGTTCCACCACCTCATGGCCGACGGGGACGACGACACCTATCTGGCCTCGTTCGTGCTCGAATTCGACTCCCGAGGGCGGCTCGACGCCTTCGCCGGTGCGCTGCAGCAGGTGCTGGACCGGCACGACATCTTCCGCACGGCGATCGTCTGGGAAGGGCTGCCGGAACCCGTCCAGGTGGTGTGGCGGCGCGCCGAGCTGCCGGTGACCGAGGTGTCCCTCGCCCCGCAGCCCACCGACCCCGTGGCCGAACTGGCGGCGGCGGTCGACCGCACGGTGGACCTCACCCGCGCCCCGCTGCTCGGACTTCACACGGCGGAGACCGCGGACGGCCGCCGACTGGCCCTGCTGCGGCTGCACCACCTGGTCCAGGACCACACCACGGTCGAGGTGCTGCTCGCCGAGATCCAGGCGATCATGCAGGGGCGGGGCACCGAGCTGCCGCAGCCGCTGCCCTTCCGCGACGTCGTTGTGCAGGCCCGGGCCGGCCTCGACGGCGGAGCGCACGAACGCTTCTTCTCCGAGCTGCTGGGAGATGTCACCGAACCGACCGCGCCGTTCGGGCTGTTCGAGACGCGCGGCCCCGGGACGGAGACGGTCGAGGCCGAGACCCGGATCGCCTCCGACCTGGAGCGCAAGCTCCGCCGGGTGGCCCGTAAGGTCGGCGCCAGCCCCGCGACGCTGATGCATGTCGCCTGGGCACGGGTGCTCGCGGCGGTGAGCGGCCACGACGACGTGGTCTTCGGCACGGCGCTGTTCGGCCGGATGAACGCCGACGCCGAGGCGGACCGGCAGCTCGGTCCCTTCATGAACCTGCTGCCGGTGCGCGTCAAGACCGGAGACCTGGGTGTGCTCGCCGCCGTCGGCGCGGTGCGGAGCCAGCTGGCCGCACTGCTCGAACACGAGCACGCACCGCTCGCCGTCGCGCAGAACGCCAGCGGCGTGGACGGCGAGAGCCCCCTGTTCGCCTCCATGTTCAACTTTCGGCACAACGACCGCTCCGTCAGCAAGAGCGGCGCCCTCTTCGACGGCGTCGAACTGCGCTACTACCGCGAGTACACCAACTACCCGCTCGCGGTGAACGTCGACGACGACGATGACGCCATGCGGGTGACCGTCGACGTGGCGCCTTCCGTGGACCCGCGGCTCGTCATCTCCCTGCTGTGCACGACGACGTGGAACCTGCTGGTCGCCCTGGAGCGTGCCGCCGCGGGCGGCTCGGAGATCGCGTTGGGTGCGGTCGGGGTGCTGGATGCGGGTGAGCGTCGTCGGGTGTTGGTGGAGTGGAACGAGACGGCGGTGGGGGT
>NZ_JBFAWF010000022.1:0-157099 GCF_040680195.1 Streptomyces sp. NPDC052109
CGCCCGGTTACATTCCGAACCCGGAAGCTAAGCCTCACAGCGCCGATGGTACTGCAGGGGGGACCCTGTGGGAGAGTAGGACGCCGCCGAACAATCTTTGGAAGGACCCCTGGTCACCAGCGTTCAGCTGGGACCAGGGGTCCTTTCGTTTTTACAATGCTTGCGGTACCGAAGACAGGAGTCACCATGTCCACCAACTCTCCCGACGAGCGACCGGAGCGCGACCAGCGGCGACGGGACAGTGGTGACCGCGGTGACCGCGGCGGCTACCGGGGCGATCGCGGCGGCTACCGCCGCGACAACGACCGAGGCGGTTATGGCCGGCGCGACGACAGCCGTGGCGACCGCGGCGGTTACCGGGGCCGTGACGACAGCCGCGGCGACCGCCGTGACGACCGCGGTGGCGACCGTCGTGACGACCGGGGTGGTTACGGTCGGCGTGATGACCGTGGTGGTCACGGTCGTAGGGACGATCGTCGTGAGGGTGACCGGGGTCCGCGTCCCTCGTTCCAGCGGGACGACCGTGACCGTGGGCCGCGCCGTGACGACCGCCGTGACGACCGCGGCTTCCGGCGCGACGACCGTGGTGGCGACCGGCCGTCCTTCCGGCGGGACGACGACCGAGGCGGCTACGGCCGGCGCGACGACAGCCGTGGCGGCGGCTACGGCGACCGTCGCGATGATCGGCGCGACGGCGACCGCGGCGACCGTGGAGGCTTCCGTCGGGACGACAACCGTGGCGACCGCGGTGGGTTCCGGGGCCGTGACGACCGGGGTGGTTACGGTCGGCGTGATGACCGTGGTGGTCACGGTCGTAGGGACGATCGTCGTGAGGGTGACCGGGGTCCCCGTCCCTCGTTCCAGCGGGACGACCGTGACCGTGGGCCGCGCCGTGACGACCGCCGTGACGACCGCGGATTCCGGCGCGACGACCGTGGTGGCGACCGGCCGTCCTTCCGGCGGGACGACGACCGAGGCGGCTACGGCCGGCGCGACGACAGCCGTGGCGGCGGCTACGGCGACCGTCGCGATGATCGGCGCGACGGCGACCGCGGCGACCGTGGAGGCTTCCGTCGGGACGACAACCGTGGCGACCGCGGTGGGTTCCGGGGCCGTGACGACAGCCGTGGCCGTGGCCCCCGTCGCGACGACCGTGGCGGGCGCCCCGGTGGCCCCGCCGGCTTCCGCGGCCGTGACGACCGCCGCGACGACAGGCGCGACGACCGCCGGGGCGGAGGCCGCTTCCGTGACGAGCGCGACCGCGACCGGGACCGCGAGCCGATCAAGCGGCTGCCGATCCCGGAGGACGTCACCGGCGACGAGATCGACAAGGACGTCCGGCAGGAGCTCCAGAGCCTGCCCAAGACGCTCGCGGAGGATGTCGCCAAGAACCTGGTGATGGTCGCCCGGCTCATCGACGAGGACCCCGAGGGCGCCTACGGCTACTCCAGGGTGGCCCTGCGCCTGGCGTCCCGCGTGGCCGCCGTGCGCGAGGCCGCCGGGTTCGCGGCGTACGCCAACCAGAAGTTCGGCGAAGCGCTCGCCGAGTTCCGGGCCGCCCGGCGGATGACCGGCACCGTGGAGCTGTGGCCGGTGATGGCCGACTGCGAGCGGGGGCTCGGGCGGCCGGAGAAGGCGCTGGACATGGCCGGTGCTCCGGAGGTGCACAAGCTGGACAAGGCCGGTCAGGTCGAGATGCGGCTCGTCGCGGCCGGTGCCCGGCGCGACATGGGCCAGCTGGACGCCGCCATCGTGACCCTGCAGAGCCCGGAGCTGGCGTCCAACTCGGTCCAGCCGTGGACCGCGCGCCTGCGCTACGCCTACGCCGACGCCCTGCTGGCCGCCGGCCGGGAGGGCGAGGCGCGGGAGTGGTTCGCGAAGGCCGTGGAGGCCGACCGGGACGGCAGCACGGACGCCTCGGACCGGCTCGCCGAGCTGGACGGCGTGGAGTTCGTGGACGCGCTGGACGACAGCGAGGGGGAGCCGGAGAAGCCGTCGCAGGAGGACGGCGACGAGGACTGACCCCCAGTCGCCGAGAGAGAACGAGAAGAGGGCAGGCTCCCCGTGGGGCCTGCCCTCTTTCGCGTTCCGGGGCCGGGAAGGGCTCAGATCTCCAGCGCCCGCAGCACCAGCCCCGACGCCGGCTTCGGGCCGAACGACGTCGACTTGCGGGGCATCGTCACGCCCAGGCGGGCCAGGTCGCGTACGACGTCCTCGCGTACGGGGTGCATCAGGACGGCCGTACCGCCGTGGCGTTCCGCCTTGGCGACCGTCGCGGCCGTGTCGTGGATGTACGCGATGTGGGCCGGGGAGTCCTCGGGGATGTGCCAGACGTGCCCGAGGAGCGTGGAGTGCAGGACCGTGGCGTCCAGGGAGCGCCAGGCGGCCGGGCGGTCGACCGGAACCGTCCGGGCCAGCAGGTCCGGGTCGGGGCGGTCGAGCAGGTGGAAGGCGCCGTCGCCGGCCAGCAGGAAGGCGTTGCCCGCGCAGGACGCGTCCGCCAGGGCCTCCAGGGCCTCGGCGAGGGGCGTGTCGAGGTGCCGCACCCGGAAATGGCCCTCCACCGCCGCGAGCGCGTCGGCGACCGGCAGGCCGTGCAGCAGACGGTGGATGGCGCGGACGCGCAACGGATAGCGGGCGGTGTCGACGAGCAGGACGAGACCGTGGTCCCACGGGCTCGGGGAGGGATGCTCCGCACGTAGGCGCAGATAGGTGGCCCAGCGGTGGTGGCCGTCGGCGATCAGGGCCTGCTGGCGGGCGAGGTCGGACTGGATGCGGGCCACGTCGGCGGGGTCGGTGACGGACCAGAGGCGGTGCCGGAAGCCGTCCTCGGTGGTGGTGGCCAGCAACGGGGGCTTCTCCGCAGTGCGTTCGACGACCTCGGCCGCCGTGCCGTCGCCGCGGTAGGTCAGCAGCAGCGGTTCCAGGTTCGCGCGCGTGGCGCGCATCAGGGCCGCGCGGTCGGCGACCACGGGCGGCATGACGTCCTCGTGCGGCAGTACCACGCCCTCGGCCGGCTCCGAGACCCGCAGCGCGCCGATGACACCGCGCTGGAGCATGCCGTCGCCGTCGTGCTGCTCGTAGACGTACAGTCCGGGTTCGGGGTCCGCGGCGAGGATGCCCTCGGCCAGCCAGCGGCGCAGGGTGTCGGCCGCCTGCTCGGTGCGGGCGCTGGGTGTGCCGGCCTCGGGCAGGATCAGCCGGACGATGTTGTGCGGGTCGGCGGACTGGAGGTGGTGCACCCCGTCGGGCCGCACGACGACGTCGTACGGCGGGGAGGTGACGGCGGCGAGGCTGCCGACCCGGTCGGGGTCGTAGCGAAGGCCGCGGAACGGGGTGAGTTCCAGGCCTCGGCGCGCCGTTGCTTCCGAGTGACCTGCAGTGTTCATCCCGGCATCGTACGTGTGTCAGTGGCGTGCGGGATGATCGGGGGAAAGACGGTCGAACGAGGAGCGATGTGGAATGAGCCAGGCTGTCAGGACGAGGCCCGAGGGCAGTGGGCAGCCCCTGAGCGAGGCGTACGACACGGCGCTGCTCGATCTGGACGGGGTGGTGTATGCGGGCGGGAGCGCGATCGCGCACGCCGTCGACTCGCTGGCGTCGGCCCGCTCGGGCGGGATGCATCTGGCGTATGTCACGAACAACGCGCTGCGGACGCCCGACGCGGTGGCCGAGCATCTGACGGAGCTGGGCATACCGACGGGCGCGGACGACGTCGTCACGTCCGCGCAGGCCGTCGCGCGGCTGATCAGTGAGCAGGTGCCGGCCGGGGCGCGGGTGCTGGTGATCGGCGGCGAGGGGCTGCGGGTGGCGCTGCGCGAGCGGGGGCTCACGCCGGTGGAGTCGGCGGAGGACGATCCGGCGGCGGTCGTGCAGGGGTACGGCGGGCCCGACCTGACCTGGGGGCGGTTCGCGGAGGCGTCGTACGCGGTCGCGCGCGGGGTGCCGTGGTTCGCGTCCAACACCGATCTGACGATTCCCGGCGGGCGGGGCATCGCGCCGGGCAACGGGGCGGCCGTGGAGGTCGTGCGGATCGCGACGGGCGCGGAGCCGCAGGTGGCGGGCAAGCCGTTGCCGCCGATGCACCGCGAGACGATCATCCGGACGGGCGCGAAGCGGCCGCTGGTGGTCGGGGACCGGCTGGACACGGACATCGAGGGTGCCTTCAACGGCGAGGTCGACTCGCTGCTGGTGCTCACCGGTGTCACCGACGCACCCCAACTGCTCGCGGCACCTCCGCGGCACCGGCCGACGTACGTGGACGCGGATCTGCGCGGGTTGCTCACCGGTCAGCCGGAGGTGACCGCGGCGGGCGGCGGTTTCCGCTGCGGCGGTTTCACGGCGACGGCCGGGGCGGACCGGCTGGAGCTGGAGGGCGACGGTGAGGCGCTGGACGGGCTGCGGGCGCTGTGCGCTGCGGCCTGGACGGCGGCCGGGGAGGGCTCGTGCGGACTGGACGGAGGCAAGGTGCTGGCGCGTCTCGGGCTGTGACGCGTACGCACCCCGGGCATCGAGTTCGAGAGCGAGGGTAGGCTAACCTAACCTCGTGTTGGTCGACAGTCCTCCGGAACAGCGCGCGGAGACCGCCCCCGCGCCCCCAACCCGCCGGGCGGCAAGGGCCCTTGGGCTCCTGCTCTCCGCCGTGGTCCTGGTGCTCGTCGCCCTGGCGAGCATCGCGATCGGGGCGAAATCGCTCTCACCGGACCAGGTCTGGCACGGCCTGTTCCACGACACGGGGACCTACGGCGACGTCGTGGTGGACGAGCGGCTCGCCCGCACGTTCCTGGGCCTGCTCGCCGGTGCCGCGCTCGGCCTGGCCGGCGCGGTGCTCCAGGCGCTCACCCGCAATCCCCTCGCCGACCCCGGGCTGCTCGGCATCAACGCCGGTGCCTCGGCCGCCGTCGTCACGGCCATCACCTACTTCGGCGTCACCAGCCTCACCGGCTATGTGTGGTTCGCCTTCCTCGGGGCGGCGGCCGTAGGCGCCTTCGTGTGGTTCCTCGGCGGCGGCCGGGGCGCCACCCCGGTCCGGCTCGCGCTCGCCGGTACGGCCGTCAGCGCGGCCCTCTACGGCTATCTCCAGGCCGCGATGATCATGGACGACGCGGCGCTGAGCAAGATGCGCTTCTGGACGGTGGGTTCGCTGGCCTCGGCCACCGACTCGACCGTCCTGCAGGTGCTGCCGTTCATCGGGGTCGGCCTGGTCCTGGCGCTCACGCTGGCCCGGCCGCTGAACGCCGTGGCAATGGGCGACGACACCGCCCGCGCCCTCGGCGCCGACCTGGGCCGCACGCGGGCACTGGCCATGGTGGCCGCCACCATGCTGTGCGGTGCCGCGACCGCCGCCTGCGGCCCGATCGTGTTCGTCGGCCTGATGGTCCCGCATGTCGTGCGCTCCTTCACCGGCCCCGACCTGCGCTGGGTCCTCCCGTACGCCACGGTGCTGTCACCGGTGCTGCTGCTCGGCGCCGACGTCATCGGCCGGGTCGTGGCGCGCCCGTCGGAACTGCAGGTCGGCATCGTCACCGCGATCATCGGTGGTCCGGTCTTCATCTTTCTCGTACGACGGCGGAGGACGGCCCAGCTGTGAAGACCCGCACCGTGAACCGGGCCGTACGCGCTCCCGGCGGGCTCTCCCTGCGCCTGGACCTGCGGGCCCTGGTCGTCGTCGTCCTGCTGCTGGCCGCCGCCTGCGCCGCCGGCGTCGCGCTGATCGGCACCGGCGATGCGAGGATCCCGGCCGCCGACGTGCTCAGGTCCCTCGCCGGCAACGGCAACGCGTACCAGGACTTCATCGTCAACGAGTTGCGGCTGCCGCGGGTGCTGGTCGGCCTGCTGGTCGGCGCCTCGCTCGGCCTCGGCGGCGCCCTGTTCCAGTCCGTCTCGCGCAACCCGCTCGGCAGCCCGGACGTGCTGGGGTTGTCGCAGGGTTCGACGGCCGGCGCACTGGTCGTCATCGTCCTGATGTCCGGCAGCACCGCGCAGGTCACCGCCGGTGCCCTGGTCGGCGGCCTGGTGACCGGACTCGGCATCTATCTGCTCGCCTGGAAGCAGGGCGTGCACGGATACCGGCTCGTCCTGGTCGGCATCGGCGTCTCCGCGATCGCCACCGCGGTCAACGGCTATCTGCTCACCAAGGCCGACCTGGTCGACGCGGCCCGTGCGGTGGTCTGGATGACCGGCTCGCTCAACGGCCGTGACTGGGACCAGGTCTGGCCCCTGCTCGCCCTGTGCGCGGTCCTCGTACCGCTGGTCCTCGCCCATGCGCGCGGCCTCGGGATGATGGAGATGGGCGACGACGTCGCAGGCGCCCTCGGGGTGCGTGTGCAGCGCGTCCGGCTGGTGCTGATGGTCTGCGCCGTCCTGCTCGTCGCGGCCGCCACCGCGGCCGCCGGACCCGTCAGCTTCGTCGCGCTCACCGCGCCCCAGCTCGCCCGCCGGCTGACCCGCTCACCGGGCCCCAACCTGGTGCCCTCCCTCTGCATGGGCGCCGTCCTGCTGGTCGCCGCCGACTGGGCCTCGCAACGCGCCTTCGGCGCCGACCAGCTGCCCGTCGGCGTGGTCACCGGCGTCCTCGGCGGCGGCTATCTGCTGTGGCTGCTGGTCACCGAGCGCAGGGCGGGCCGGATATGAACCCCACTTGCGGCGGACCGGACGCGCGCGGCACGAACCCGAACACCCCTAGGAGCACTGTGAACCGCCTCTGCGCCGAGAACGTCACCCTCGCCTACGACCAGCGTGTGATCGCCGAGCGGCTGTCGGTGGAGATCCCCGACAACTCCTTCACGGTGATCGTCGGCCCGAACGCGTGCGGCAAGTCGACGTTGCTGCGGGCGCTGTCGCGGATGCTCAGGCCGGCCGAGGGCCGGGTGCTGCTCGACGGGCAGGTCATCCAGTCGATGCCCGCGAAGAAGGTCGCCCGCACCCTCGGCCTGCTGCCGCAGTCGTCCATCGCGCCGGACGGCATCACCGTCGCCGATCTCGTCGGCCGCGGCCGCTACCCGCACCAGGGCCTGCTGCGCCAGTGGTCGGCCGAGGACGAGCGGGTCGTCCGGGAGTCGATGCGGCAGACCGGGGTCGCGGAGCTCGCCGACCGGTACGTCGACGAGCTGTCCGGCGGGCAGCGGCAGCGGGTGTGGATCGCGATGGCGCTCGCGCAGCAGACCCCGCTGCTGCTCCTGGACGAGCCGACCACCTACCTCGACATCCAGCACCAGATCGACGTCCTCGACCTGTGCGCCGAGCTGCACGAGACCCGGGGCCGCACCCTGGTGGCCGTCCTGCACGACCTCAACCACGCGGCCCGCTACGCCACCCACCTCATCGCCCTGCGCGGCGGCGAGGTGATCGCCGAGGGCGCCCCGAACGACATCGTCACGGCCGGGCTGGTGAAGCAGGTCTTCGGGCTGCGGTGTCAGGTGATCGACGACCCCGAGACCGGCACCCCGCTGGTCGTACCGGCGGCCAGGAAGGCACGGGCCGAGCGGATCACAACAGCTTCCTGAGCCGGAACAGGTCCAGCAGGCTCGCCTCCAGCCTGACCCGGCCCTTGCCCCAGGCGGTCGCGAAGGTCAGTTCGCCGTCCACCAGGGCCACCAGGTCGTCCCCGGCCATGGCCAGCCTGATCTGCGCCTTCTCGCGCGGCGGCCCGGGGTGGGTGTCGTCCACCGCGATCCGGCCGCCCGTCATCCGGCCGGCGAAGGTGACGTCCAGGTCGGTGATGTGGCAGCTCACCGAGCGGTCCAGCTCGGCGGCCGCGCGGACATCGCCCTCGGCGCCCTGCATGTTGTCCGAAAGCTTCCCCAGTGCGGCGCGGCACTCCTCGATCGTGGCCATCGCCCCCGACGGTACCCCAGCGGTTCGGGGTAGCGTCGGGGCATGAGCGACTCGGTTCCGGAGACGGAGATCCCGGTGGAGGCGGCGGAGGCACCGGAGGCGTACGACCCCGCCGCGCCCGCCCCCCTGAACGTCCCGCGCACCCCCACCGGCAACGCCGAGGTCGACGCCCAGCTGGAGCGGCTGGCCGACGCCGACCACCTCGCCACCGACGGACACCTCGAGGTGTACGAGGATGTACACCGGGGGCTGCGCGACGCGCTCACCGCGCTCGACGGCCGCCCGGGGCCTCCCGTGCCCACCCGTCACCCGACCGCCGCCCCTGGATGAGACCCTCCGGGGCACACCTTTTGATCTCGCACCCACAGGCGCCCTCACCGGCGTACCGACACAGGAGCTGAACCGAACGTGGCAGGAGTCGCACGTCGCCGTCTGGACGCGGAGCTGGTCCGCCGGAAGCTCGCGCGCTCGCGTGAGCACGCCAGCCAGCTGATCGCCGCGGGGCGGGTCACCGTCGGCAAGGCCGTGGCGACCAAGCCGGCCACCCAGGTGGAGACCGCCGCGGCGATCGTGGTCCAGTCCGACGCCGGCGACCCCGACTACGTCTCCCGCGGCGGCCACAAGCTCGCCGGCGCGCTGGAGGCGTTCGTCCCCCAGGGGCTCGTGGTCGAGGGCCGGCGCGCGCTGGACGCCGGCGCGTCCACCGGCGGCTTCACCGACGTCCTGCTGCGCGCGGGTGCCGCCCACGTCGTCGCCGTGGACGTGGGGTACGGACAGCTCGCCTGGTCACTCCGGAACGATGAACGCGTCACCGTCAAGGACCGTACGAACGTACGCGAGTTGACGCTCGAGGCGATCGATGGGGAACCTGTGGATCTTGTCGTGGGCGATCTGTCCTTCATCCCGCTCGGGCTGGTGCTGCCGGCCCTGAAGCGGTGCGTGAAGCCGGACGCCGACCTGGTGATGATGGTCAAGCCGCAGTTCGAGGTGGGGAAGGAGCGGCTCGGCAGCGGGGGTGTCGTACGGAGTCCGCAGCTGCGGGCGGAGGCCGTGCGGAAAGTGGCCGAGAAGGCCTGGGAGCTGGGGCTCGGGGTGCAGGCAGTCACCGCCAGTCCGCTGCCCGGGCCCTCGGGGAACGTCGAGTACTTTCTCTGGTTGCGGGCGGGCGCACCTCAGGTGGACCCGGCCGACGTCGACCGTGCAGTGGCGGAGGGGCCGCGTTGACACAGAACCTGGCGCGTACTGTTTTCCTGCTCGCCCACACCGGGCGGCCCGCGGCGATCCGCAGTGCGGAACTCGTCGTGAAGGGCCTGCTGCGGCATGACATCGGGGTGCGGGTACTGGAGGAGGAGGCGCGTGACCTGCCGCTGCCGGACGAGGTGCAGCTGGTCAAGGAGGCCACTCCGCAGTGCCTCGACGGGTGCGAGCTGCTGATCGTGCTCGGCGGCGACGGCACGCTGCTGCGGGGGGCCGAGTTCGCCCGGGCCTCCGGAGTGCCGATGCTCGGCGTCAACCTCGGACGGGTGGGGTTCCTCGCGGAGGCCGAGCGCGACGACCTCGATCGGGTGGTCGACCGGGTGGTGGCGCGGTCGTACGAGGTCGAGGAGCGGATGACCGTCGATGTCGTGGTGCACCGCAACGGCGACATCGTGCACACCGACTGGGCACTGAACGAGGCGGCGGTGCAGAAGGCCGGCGCCGAGAAGCTGCTGGAAGTCGTGCTGGAGATCGACGGGCGCCCGGTGACGGGGTTCGGCTGCGACGGTGTCGTGCTGTCCACGCCGACCGGGTCCACGGCGTACGCCTTCTCCGCCGGCGGGCCTGTGGTGTGGCCCGAGGTGGAGGCCCTGCTGATGGTGCCGATCAGCGCGCACGCGCTGTTCGCCAAGCCGCTGGTCACCTCTCCGGATTCGGTCCTCGCCGTGGAGGTCCTGCCGCACATCCCTCCGGGGGTCTTGTGGTGTGACGGGCGGCGGACCGTCGAGCTGCCGCCGGGGGCACGGGTGGAGGTGCGGCGCGGGGCGGTGCCGGTGCGGCTCGCCCGGCTGCACCATTCGTCGTTCACCGACCGGCTGGTGGCCAAGTTCGCGCTGCCTACGACCGGGTGGCGGGGGGCGCCGCACTAGCGTCTCGTTCGCGCGTACTCCATGCCGGGCAGGCGGTGGCCCTGTCCGAGTGGCCCGAGGTGCATCTGGCATATGTACTCGGCATCCCAGGATATGTCTCCCTGAGCAGAGCATTCCGGTGCGAGTCAGCAGATTTCAGGCAAGGAGTCTGCCGGCAGCAAGGAGACGAGGATGAACGAACAGCACGTCGCGCTGGCCGGGAGTACCCGGCCGGCCATGGCCGGCGCGACCCGGCTGAGGGATGCCCACCCCGAAGACCCGGTGAAGGTGACCCTCACCCTGCGCGGGAAGGTGGCCCCCGCCGGTCAGATCCCGGACGAGCGACGCCAGGACGCCGAGGAGACGAAGGCCGCACTGGAGCGGTACGGCCTCACGGTCGACGATGTCCGGCTCGAACCGGGCAGCATCGTGGCGACCGGTCCCGTGTCCGCGATGAACGCCGCCTTCAAGACGAACCTCGGCATCTACCACACCCCCGAACACGGCGAGTTCCGCGGCCGCGAGGGCGAGCTGCACATCCCGGCAGGCCTCGAGGGCAAGGTGACCGGCGTCTTCGGACTGGACCAGCGGCAGGTGGCTCGGCGCAGGGACGCCGGCGGCTCGGGCTTCGCGGGGTCGCTCACCCCGGCCGACCTGGAGCGGCAGTACAACTTCCCGGCCGGTGACGGAGCCGGGCAGAAGATCGCGATCGCCGAGTTCGGCGGCTGCTACTTCGACGACGACCTGCAGGCCTTCCGCGCCGCGCACGACGTACAGGGGCAGCAGGTCCAGATCGTCCCCCTGGACTTCGCTCCGCCGCGGACGATGCAGGAGGTCAAGCAGCTGCCGCCCGCGGAGCAGAAGTTCGCGGTCGGGGCGGCACGTGAAGTGATGATGGACGTGGAGATCGTCGCCGGGTTCTGTCCGGCGGCCGAGATCTCGGTCTACTTCGCGAACTTCGACCAGCGCGGCTGGATCGAGGTGCTCGACCAGGCGATCGCGGACAAGCCGGTGACCCTGTCGGTCAGCTGGGGCCTCTCCGAGGACGATCCGAACTGGTCGCAGACCGCGCTCGACCAGATCAACAAGCGCCTGCAGGGCGCGGCGGACCTGGGCATCACGGTCTGTGTCGCGTCGGGCGACGACGGCTCGGGCGACCAGATGGTGGACGGCCGGTGCCATGTCGACTTCCCGAGCACCAGTCCCTTCGTGCTGAGTGTCGGCGGGACGATGATCGACTCCTCCGGCCGGGAAGTGTCCTGGTGGGAGGCGCCCGGTCACCGGACCCGGACCGGCGGGGGCGCGACCGGAGGAGGCGTGTCCACCAAGTTCGACCGCCCGGACTACCAGAAGCACATCAAGGTGGACTCCCTGAACCCGGGCAGCATCCAGGGACGGGTCGTACCGGACGTCGCGGCGCTCGCCGGCAGCCCGGGATACGACCTGCTCTTCCAGGGCGCTCCGTTCCCCGCCGGAGGCACCAGCGCCTCCGCCCCCCTGTGGGCCTCTCTGATCGCCCGCATCAACGCGCTGCTGCCGACGGACAAGCAGCAGCGCTTCCTCACGCCGTTCCTCTACGACAGCGGCACCAACGGCCGGCCGCTCGGCGAGGTCGCCTGCCGCGACATCGCCGTCGGCCACGACAACGCCTCGCTCCCGCCCGCGGTGGGCTACCCGGTGCTGCCCGGGTACGACGCCTCCACCGGCTGGGGCACGCCCGACGGCGTCGCCCTGCTCAAGGGGCTGCATTGAGGCTGCCGCGCTGAGGGCCCCGCGCCGAGGGCGCTGCACTCGCCCGGGTGACAATGCGGCATCGATCCGCATCCGTCACCTGCACCTTCACACAACCGGGCCGGGGTCCGTCGCGATCCCGGCCCCCGACCTCGTAAGGTCTTCTCCGTGTTGGAGGAGATGCGGATACGGTCGCTCGGGGTCATCGACGATGCCGTCGTCGAGCTGTCGCCGGGGTTCACCGCCGTCACCGGTGAGACGGGTGCGGGCAAGACCATGGTGGTCACCAGCCTGGGGCTGCTGCTCGGCGGGCGGGCGGACCCGGCGCTCGTGCGGATCGGGGCCGAGAAGGCGGTCGTGGAGGGGCGGGTCACCGTTCCCGCGGGCGCCTCCGCCGTCGTACGCGCCGAGGAGGCCGGGGCCGAGCTGGACGACGGGGCCCTGCTGATCAGCCGTACCGTTTCCGCCGAGGGACGCTCGCGGGCGCACCTCGGCGGGCGCAGCGTCCCCGTCGGGCTGCTCGCCGAGCTGGCCGACGACCTGGTGGCCGTGCACGGTCAGACCGACCAGCAGGGGCTGCTGAAGCTGTCCCGGCAGCGACAGGCCCTGGACCGGTACGCCGGCGACGCGGTCGCCGTGCCGCTCGCCAAGTACTCCGAGGCCTACCGGAGACTGCGGGCCGTCTCCGCCGAGCTGGAGGAGATCGTCACACGCGCGCGTGAGCGGGCCCAGGAAGCCGACATGCTGCGGTACGGGCTCGAGGAGATCGCCGCCGTCGAGCCGCGCGCCGGGGAGGACGTCGAGCTGGCCGAGGAGGCCGAGCGGCTGGGGCACGCCGAGGCGCTGTCGTCCGCCGCGACGGCCGCGCACGCCGCTCTCGCCGGCAATCCCGAGGACCCCGAGGGCATCGACGCCTCGACCCTCGTCGCGGGCGCCCACCGGGCGCTGGAGGCCGTGCGATCGCACGACCCGGCCCTCGCCTCGCTCGCCGACCGGATCGGGGAGATCGGCATCCTGCTCGGCGACGTGGCCGGTGAGTTGGCGGGGTACGCCGACGACCTGGACGCCGACCCGCTGCGGCTGGCGGCCGTCGAGGAGCGGCGGGCCGCGCTGACCGCGTTGACGCGCAAGTACGGCGCGGACGTGAGCGCCGTCCTCGCGTGGGCCGAGCAGAGCGCCGCGCGCCTCACCGAGCTGGACGGCGACGACGAGCGGATCGCGGAGCTGACCGCCGAGCGGGACGCCCTGCGCACCGGACTGGGCGGCCTGGCCCAGGCGCTGACGGACGCGCGGACGGAGGCCGCCGAGCGGTTCGCCGCCGCCGTGACCGCCGAGCTCGCCTCGCTGGCGATGCCTCACGCGCGCGTGTCCTTCGACATCCGGCAGTCCGAGGACCCGGAGGGCGTCGAGGTCGGCGGTCGTACGGTCGCGTACGGGCCGTCGGGCGTGGACGAGGTCGAGCTGCTGCTCGCCCCGCACCCGGGTGCCCCGCCGCGGCCCATCGCCAAGGGCGCGTCCGGCGGTGAGCTGTCCCGCGTGATGCTGGCCGTCGAGGTCGTGTTCGCGGGGACGGACCCCGTGCCGACGTACCTCTTCGACGAGGTCGACGCCGGAGTCGGCGGCAAGGCCGCGGTCGAGATCGGGCGGCGGCTGGCGAAGCTCGCGAAGACCGCGCAGGTCGTCGTGGTCACCCACCTGCCCCAGGTCGCCGCGTTCGCCGACCGGCAGCTGCTGGTGGAGAAGACCAACGACGGGTCGGTCACCAGGTCCGGGGTCAAGGTCCTGGAGGGCGAGGAGCGCATCCGCGAACTCTCCCGGATGCTGGCCGGCCAGGAGGACTCCGAGACGGCCCGCGCGCACGCGGAGGAACTGCTGGCGACGGCCCGGGCGGACCAGTAGCAGGCCGGGCGGGGCGGCCGCCGCCGTGGCTCCCGCCCGGGGGCACCGGGCGGGGGTGATCGACTGTGGCGGAAGGAAGACCGGATTCGGTCTCGGGGCCGGGCTGACGCGGGCCGGCACGGCCGTGCTGCGCAGGGCGGCACCCGCTGGGCGGGAGCGCTGGGAGCGGGAGAACCACCCCGGGCGGACCGTGGAGCTTTACGCCGGGCCTGCCTCGACGCTCGGTACGGCCGCCGCCGCCGCCCGGGTGCGTCCCGTCGCCGGGGCCGACCGGCCGGGATTCCGGGCGCATCTGCGGGGGTTGCGGGACGGTGACGTCACCAGCGGCATCGTGAAGCTGGTCGGGATCTCGGCCGCCGGGCCGGTCGCCGGGGCCCCGCTGAAGGAGCGGGTGCCGGACGAACTGCTCGCCGCGGTCGTGATCGCCGGCACGCACACTTCGTCGACCTCCTGGACGTACGGCCCGGCCGGGCCGCCGGCGCGGGGCTGTCGGCCGCCGCGATGGGCGCCGCCGCGGCCGTCCTGCCCGGCGACGTCGGGGAGCGCGTGATGATGGGGACGGGGGCGCACGCGCTCGGTGCCGCGCTGGGGGCGGCCGTCGTGGCGGGCAACCGGCGCGGGGCCGCTCGCGCACGCCGTCGCGGTCGTGGCCGGCGCCGTGTACGGGACCGCGTGGGGGCGCTCGCTGTGGGCGCCTGACCTCGCCGGACGCGGCACATGGCATGCGGTGGCACCAGGCTCCCCTCACCCGTGTGGGTGACATGCACCGGCGCATTGCCCCGGGCCGCCGCAGCGTGCGCCCTGGCGGATTTCCCGTAACGCCGGTTCCCCCTGGCATGCTTGAGGGCACGCGGTCCGCGCGGCAGGCGCGCGCGGGGTACGTCCTTCCGCCACCCTGAGCCCGCTACCTTCTGTACGTTTCCTCGTGACCGCCCACGCCGAACCAGGAGCCCCGGCCCCGTGAGCCCCCTGAGCAGCAACGCACCGCACGGCCAGTCGCCGCTGCGCACCGTGCAGGTGCTGGGCGGAGGCAACGCCGGCAGCAGCGCCCATGTGCGCTCGCTGGCCGAGGGACTCGTGGCGAGGGGCGTGCGGGTCACGGTGTGCGCCCCCGTCGAGGCCGACCGCGCCTACGACTTCACCGGCACCGGTGCCGAGCACGTGCACGTGCCACGCAGCAGCGACCCCGTCTCGGTGGCCGCGCTGCGCGCCGCCTGCGCCCACGCCGATCTGGTGCACGCGCACGGGCTGCACGCCTCCTTCCGCGCCGTCCTCGCCCTCAGCGGCCGGCGCACCCCGCTGCTGGTCACCTGGCACGACCGGGCCCGGGCGGAGGGCCCGCGGGCGCATCTGCTGCGGATGCTGGAGCGGCGGGTGGTGCGGACGGCCGCCGTGGTCCTCGGCACCAGCTCCGACCTGGTGGACCGGGCCCGGGACACCGGGGCGCGCGACGCCCGGCTCGCCGCCGTCGGCCTGCCCGGGCAGCGGCGGCCCGTCGTCCTCGACGACCCCGACCGGCTGCGCCCCAAGGTCCGCGCAGAACTCGGTGCCACCGACCGCCCGTTGCTCATCGCGGTCGGCTCCCTCGACCGGCACCGCGGCTACGAGGTCCTGCTCGACGCGGCCCGCGTCTGGCGGGACATGACCCCCGCGCCCTTCGTCGTCATCGCCGGGGAAGGGCCGCTGCGGGCGGCGCTGCAGCGGCGGATCGAGGACGAGGAACTGCCGGTGCGGCTCATCGGCCGCCGCGAGGACGTGCCCGAGCTGCTCGCCGCCGCCGATGCGGCGCTGCTGACGAGCAGTTGGGAGTCCCGTTCCGTCCTCGCCCAGGAGGCGCTGCACGCGCGGGTGCCGCTCGTCGCGACCCGGGTCGGCGGCATCCCCGACCTCGTCGGCGACGCGGCCGAACTCGTCCCGTACGGCGATCCGGAGGCGCTCGCGCGGACCGTCGTACGGCTCCTCGCGGATCCGGCGCGCCGGCAGGAGCTGCGCGAGGCGGGGGCCCGGCAGGCCGCCTCCTGGCCGACCGAGGACGAGACGGTCGCCCAAGTCCTCAGCATCTACGACGAGTTGACCCAGCCCCGGCCGCTCGCCTAACGCGGCCCGGGAAGCCGTCGCAGGGAGCTGCCGGGCGACGGTGAAAAGGGCCGGGCCGCTGGACCGGGTGAGGCCGACCGAGCGCACGCCGTCCAGTGCGGCCAGACCGTCGACCAGGCCGGCGGCCAGCGGGTGGTGAGCGGCGGGCCGGTCCTCCTGGGGGAGCATGTCGTCGACCATGTAGACGCCTCCCGGCTTCAGCAGGGCGAGGCACCGAGGTGCTGCGCGCGACGGCGGCCAGGTGGTCGTCGAGTTCCACGGACGTCAGGGGCGAGGCGGCGTCCATGCCGGAGCGCAGCCAGGCCGTCCCGCCGGGTCGTTCATCGCGGCCGAGAGCCTCCCACCTGATGCTGGTGAGCCGGCGGCACATGTCCGTCACCCTGGCCGGACTCTCGCTCGCGGGCGGTGGGCCGACCTGGGAACTCGGCTCGTATTTGCACAGCCGGCGCAGTGATCACACCAGTTGAGACGATCTCTCAGGGCACGTGCCGACGGGCCCGTAGCGCCAGGCTCAACGCCAGGACCGTCTGCGGGTCGTCGAGGTCGGTGCCGAGCAACTCGCCGATGCGGCCGAGCCGGTTGTAGAGGGTCTGCCGGTTGAGGTGCAGCTCGCGGGCCGTCTCCGCCTTGCGGCCGGCGTGCGCCAGATAGGTCTCCAGGGTCGGCAGCAGCGGCGGCCTGGAGCGGCGGTCGTGGTCGCGGAGCGGGCCGATCGCCCGGTCCACGAACGCGGCGAGGTCCGGGTGGTCGCGCAGCCGCCACAGCAACAGGTCGATGTCGAGCCGGCGGGCGTCGTACCAGGGCCGGTCGGTCAGGCCCTGGGCCGCCGTCGCCGTCTCCGCCGCGTGCCGCAGCCCGGCCGACGCCGCCGCCCAGCCCCCCGCCACGCCGACGACCACGACCGGCGGCGGGGAGCCCGGCCGGCGCATCCCTGCCCGCTCCACGCCCGCCCTGAGCGCCGCGGCCACCCGGTCCGCGACCGCCGAGCGCTCCGACTCCGAGCGCAGCCCGAGCAGCACCAGCACCCGGCCCTCAACCGGCCGTACGCCCAGCAGCACCGGCACCCCCACAGCCGCCAGCTCCTCGGAGACCGCCCGTGCCAGCACCGCCCAGCCCCCGCCGGGGGAGAGGCTGTCCCCGACGCGCATCACCACCGGCAGCAGCGGGCTGTCACCGGGCTTGAACCCGAGCACGCGGGCCTGCGCCGGGGCGTCCTCGGCGGTGATCCGGCCCTCGGCGAGATCGGTGAGGAAGTCGCCGCGCCCGCGGGCCGCCAGCTCCTCCTCCTGCCGGGCCTGCATCAGCACCACGGCCAGGATGCCCGCGGCCCGGTCGGCGGCGATCCGGTGCACCGGGGCCAGCGGTGAGCGGACGGGCAACAGGACGAGGCGGGCGCGTACGGCACCGGCCGTCCCGGGGCCGCCGCCCGGCACGTCCACCAGCACTGAACCGGCGGGCGGCGGCGCGTCCTTGTGCGGGCCGCGCAGCCCCTCCCACACCTGAAGCGGGTCGGCGCCCTCGGGCCCCTCCCCGGCGGCGTACAGCAGGCGGCCGTCGGCCGTCTCCAGGAACACCGGGTTGCCGCTGAAGTCCGCCAGGATGCCCAGCACCTGCGGCACCCCGCCGCCGCCCAGCAGCGCCTCGGTGCAGCGCCGGTGCACCTCCTCGGCCCGCTGGAGCAGGGCGTAATGGCCGTTGACGATCTCGGTGTGGATCTCCTCGGTCACCGTCACGAACGGCACCTCGCGGTGCAGCTGCACCAGCGGCAGCCCGGCGGCGCGGGCGGTGTCCACGAGTGCGGCGGGCAGCCGGGCGAACCGCGGGCCCAGCTCCACCACCAGGGCGGCGATCCCGCGCTCGGCGAGGGTGCGCACGAACGCCCGCTGTTCGGCCGGGCGGGTGCCGAGGCCGTAGCCGGTGGTGAGAAGCAGTTCGCCGCCCTTGAGCAGCGAGGCGATGTTCGGCACCTCGCCGGCGTGCACCCAGCGCACCGTGCGGCCCAGCCGGTCGGCACCCGCCAGGATCTCCGGCAGCCCGCTGCGCAGGCCGGGCAGTTCCAGCGCCCGCTGAACGGTGATCCCGGCGCCCTGGGTGTCGAATCGGCTGTCGGTACGGCTGTCCATGCAGCGGACGCTACCTGCGTGAACGCCCGCGGGACAGCTCCGGGTCACACCGGTTCGACGTTGTGGTTGAAGCGGAAGACGTTGTCGGGGTCGTAGCGCCGCTTCACCTTCTCCAGCCGCAGCAGCTTCCCGGCGCCCAGGCCCGCACGGACGCGCTCGGGGCCCTCGTCGCCGACGAAGTCGAGGCAGACGGCACCGGTGCTCCACGGCCGTGCGTCGGCGCACGCGTCCCGCACCCATCCCTTCGCCCGCTCGTCCTCGGCCGGGTCCGTCCAGCAGGCGCAAGGGTGCACCGTCCAGGAGGCGTCCCGGTACGCCACCGGGTACGCACGGGGTCCGGTGGCGACCGCGCCGCCCAGCGGGAAGAGCATGTGCCCGCTGCCGTCCGACACGGGCATGCTGTCCGCGCGGGCGCCGAAGCGGCCCACCATCTCGTCGGGCAGGTCCGACAGGCACTCGGCCGAGCAGTCCCTGCGCAGGCCGGACGGGGGGTCCAGCATGCACTGCACATCCGCGTACGGCAGGGGGCCGACGACCTCCGCCTCATGGGGCAGGGCCAGCAGGGGCTCGGCGAGCTTGCGCAGGCCGCTCTCGCCGCCCGCGTACGTCAGCAGGGCACCGCACCGCAGCTCGGACTCCGCCTGCGGACCGGTCAGGTACAGCACGGCGCCGCCCGCCTCGTCCGGAGCGGTACGGATGATCTCGCGGAAGGCGCGGACCACGTCGGGGCCGGACTCGGACGGGCACAGCAGCAGTGCGGCGGAGAACTCCGGCAGCTCGTGCAGCTCCAGGGTGAGCGCGGTGGCGATGCCGAAGTTGCCGCCCCCGCCGTGCAGCGCCCAGAACAGCTCCGGGTTCTCGTCGGCGTTGGCGTGCACCTGCTCGGCGTCGGCGGTCACCAGCTCGACCCCGATGAGGTTGTCGACGGCGAGCCCGAAGGCGCGGTCCAGCCAGCCGGTGCCGCCGCCCAGGACATACCCGGCGACCCCGACCGCCGAGGTCCGGCCGCCGGTGGTCGCGAGGCCGTACGGCTGGCCGGCCCGGTCCAGATGGCTCACGGTGGCGCCGCCCTCGACCCGGACCGCCTCGGCCGCCGGGTCGACGGTCACCGCGTGCATCCGGCGCAGGTCCACCACGAGCACGCCGTGGCCGAGCGCCGCCCCGGCCCCGCCGTGCCCGCCGCCACGCACCGCGACCTTCAGATCCAGCTCCCGCGCGAAGCGCACCGCCCGGACGACATCCGTCGCGTTCGCGCACTCGGCGATCACCGCCGGGTGTCGGTCGATCATCGCGTTCAAGACCGTACGGGCTTCGTCGTAGCCCGCGTCCCCCGGGGCGAACACCTCGCCGGCCAGATCCTCCCGCAGCGCGGCGAGGGCCGTGCGCGCCTTCGAAGGGGGAGCCATGGCCGCCCCCTTTCCGGAAAGGGGTTTCGTCCGGTTACAGCTTAGACATGTGCGCGAGGGACGCCTGCTCGGCAAGACGTGTCAAGGGAGCAGGCTTCTCGTTCCGTTGCTCGCCGCGCGGGACACGGCCCCGGTAAGCCGTTCGCCGGCATCCGCTGAGCAGACCGATGCGCCCGCACATGACTGCGGGCGCATCGCCGTCCCGAGGGCCACGAGCGCCCTGCGAACCGCCGGGCTCAGCCCCCGTACGCCCCCGAAGCCGTCAGCCGCAGGGCGGTGTCGATCAGGGGCACGTGGCTGAAGGCCTGCGGGAAGTTGCCGACCTGGCGCTGCAGGCGCGGGTCCCACTCCTCGGCGAGCAGACCGAGGTCGTTGCGCAGCGCGAGGAGCTTCTCGAACAGCCTGCGGGCCTCGTCCACGCGGCCGATCATCGCCAGGTCGTCGGCCATCCAGAAGGAGCAGGCCAGGAAGGCGCCCTCGTCGCCGGGCAGGCCGTCGACGCCCGCGTGGTCGCCCTCCGTCGGGTAGCGCAGGATGAACCCGTCCGGGGTGGACAGCTCGCGCTGGATCGCCTCGATCGTGCCGATCACCCGCTTGTCGTCCGGCGGCAGGAAGCCCATCTGCGGGATGAGCAGCAGCGAGGCGTCCAGCTCCTGGGAGCCGTAGGACTGCGTGAAGGTGTTGCGCTCCTTGTCGTAGCCCTTCTCGCACACGTCCCGGTGGATGTCCTCGCGCAGTTCCTTCCAGCGCTCCAGCGGGCCGTCCACGTCCCCGGACTCGATCAGCTTGATCGTGCGGTCCACGGCCACCCAGGCCATCACCTTCGAGTGCACGAAGTGCCGGCGCGGTCCGCGCACCTCCCAGATGCCCTCGTCGGGCTCCTGCCAGTGGTCCTCCAGGTAGCGGATCAGCTTCAGCTGGAGGAGGGAGGCGTAGTCGCTGCGCGCCAGACCCGTCATGTGCGCCAGGTGCAGCGCCTCGGTGACCTCGCCGTACACGTCCAGCTGCAGCTGGTGGGCGGCGCCGTTGCCCACCCGGACCGGGGCCGAGTGCTCGTAGCCCGGCAGCCAGTCCAGCTCGGCCTCGCCCAGTTCGCGCTCGCCGGCGATGCCGTACATGATCTGCAGGTTCTCCGGGTCGCCGGCGACCGCGCGCAGCAGCCACTCGCGCCAGGCGCGGGCCTCCTCGCGGTAGCCGGTGCGCAGCAGCGACGACAGGGTGATCGCGGCGTCGCGCAGCCACGTGTAGCGGTAGTCCCAGTTGCGGACGCCGCCGATGTCCTCCGGCAGGGAGGTCGTGGGGGCCGCGACGATGCCGCCCGTGGGGGCGTACGTCAGCGCCTTGAGGGTGATCAGGGAGCGGACGACCGCCTCGCGGTACGGCCCGTGGTACGTGCAGTGCTCGACCCACTCGCGCCAGAAGTCCTCCGTCGCCTCCAGCGAGGCCTCGGGCTCCGGCAGCGGCGGCGGCTCCTTGTGCGAGGCCCGCCACGAGATGGTGAACGCGATCCGGTCCCCCGGGGCGACCGTGAAGTCGGAGTACGTCGTCAGTGACTTTCCGTAGGTCTCCGCCTCCGTGTCGAACCACACCGAGTCCGGCCCCGCGACCGCCACCGTTCGGCCCTCGTGCTTGTGCACCCAGGGCACGACACGGCCGTAGGAGAACCGCATCCGCAGCGCCGAGCGCATCGGTACCCGGCCGGTGACGCCCTCCACGATCCTGATCAGCTGCGGCGCGCCCGCACGCGGGGGCATGAAATCGGTCACGCGGACCGTGCCGCGCGGGGTGTCCCACTCGGACTCCAGGACCAGCGAGTCGCCCCGGTAGCTGCGCCGGGCGGCCGCGGGCGGCGGGCAGTCGGCGGCGTGGGCCGGGCCCAGCCGCCAGAAGCCGTGCTCCTCGGTGCCCAGCAGGCCGGCGAAGATGGCATGCGAGTCGAAGCGGGGCAGGCACAGCCAGTCCACCGTGCCGTCCCGGCAGACCAGGGCTGCGGTCTGCATGTCTCCGATGAGTGCGTAGTCTTCGATGCGCCCGGCCACGTGCAACTCCAGTCGAACGGCCACGTCACCCCCGCGCAGGGGGGCTGTCGCTAGTGCGGTCAAGGGGTCGTTGTTGTGCGTCGTTGAGCGGTGAAGCAAAGCAGTCCGCCGAGCCCTGAGGCAACACGACAGTCTTTGCTCAACGAACTGCCGCGCTCACGTTGTTCCGGGTGATGGTGGCGGGGGTGTGCCGTCGTTCCGGCCGGGCTCGGCAGCGAATGTCCGAGCAGGATACGACGCACGTAGATGATCTGCGTGCCGCTCCGGGCAACCTGTGTGGGCCGAACGGGTGAGCAGCAGGTGATGACCATGTGACCTGTGCGTGTCTGTGCTCGGGCGAGTGCGGAGCGTGGCCGGAAGCCATCTCGTCCAGGCGCTGATACCCTGGTAGCCCGTGGACCGGTGGGCCCGAAACCCCCGAACCGCAGCGACGGCACCCCCGGAGGTCTCCGGCCGGGCAGCCGCACCGCATCACAGACAGCGACCACGGGAGCCCCCTCTTGGCCATGCCGCCCAAATCCACGACGACCAAGCACATCTTCGTCACCGGGGGTGTCGCCTCCTCGCTCGGCAAGGGCCTGACCGCCTCCAGCCTGGGCATGCTGCTCAAGGCCCGCGGCCTGCGCGTCGTGATGCAGAAGCTCGACCCGTACCTGAACGTCGACCCGGGCACGATGAACCCCTTCCAGCACGGTGAGGTGTTCGTCACCAACGACGGCGCCGAGACCGACCTGGACATCGGCCACTACGAGCGTTTCCTCGACCGCGACCTGGACGGCTCGGCCAACGTCACCACCGGCCAGGTGTACTCGACGGTGATCGCCAAGGAGCGGCGCGGCGAGTACCTGGGCGACACCGTGCAGGTCATCCCGCACATCACCAACGAGATCAAGCACCGCATCCGGCGCATGGCGACGGACGAGGTGGACGTCGTCATCACCGAGGTCGGCGGCACGGTCGGCGACATCGAGTCGCTGCCGTTCCTGGAGACCGTCCGCCAGGTCCGCCACGAGGTCGGCCGCGACAACGTCTTCGTCGTCCACATCTCGCTCCTTCCGTACATCGGCCCGTCCGGCGAGCTGAAGACCAAGCCGACCCAGCACTCCGTCGCCGCGCTGCGCAACATCGGTATCCAGCCCGACGCGATCGTGCTGCGCTGCGACCGCGAGGTCCCGACCGCCATCAAGCGCAAGATCTCGCTGATGTGCGACGTCGACGAGGCCGCCGTGGTGGCCTGCCCCGACGCCCGCTCGATCTACGACATCCCGAAGACCGTGCACGGCGAGGGCCTGGACGCCTACGTGGTGCGCAAGCTCGACCTGCCCTTCCGGGACGTCGACTGGACGACGTGGGACGACCTGCTCGACCGCGTCCACAACCCCGACCACGAGATCACCCTCGCCCTGGTCGGCAAGTACATCGACCTGCCCGACGCCTACCTGTCGGTCACCGAGGCGCTGCGCGCCGGCGGCTTCGCCAACCGGGCCCGCGTGAAGATCAAGTGGGTCACCTCCGACGACTGCAAGACCCCGGCCGGCGCGGCGGCCCAGCTGTCCGACGTCGACGGCATCTGCATCCCCGGCGGCTTCGGCGACCGCGGGGTGCTCGGCAAGGTCGGCGCGATCCGCTTCGCGCGCGAGAACAGGATCCCGCTGCTCGGCCTCTGCCTCGGCCTGCAGTGCATCGTGATCGAGGCCGCGCGCAACCTGGCCGACATCCCGGACGCCAACTCCACCGAGTTCGACCCGGCCACCGCCCACCCGGTCATCTCCACCATGGCCGAGCAGCTCGACATCGTCGCCGGCGAGGGTGACATGGGGGGAACGATGCGCCTGGGCATGTACCCGGCCAAGCTGGCCGAGGGCTCGATCGTGCGCGAGGTCTACGACGGCAAGGAGTACATCGAGGAGCGGCACCGCCACCGCTACGAGGTGAACAACGGCTACCGCGCGGAGCTGGAGAAGAAGGCCGGCATCCTGTTCTCCGGGACGTCGCCCGACGGCAAGCTCGTCGAGTACGTCGAGTACCCGCGCGACGTGCACCCTTACCTGGTCGCCACGCAGGCGCACCCCGAGCTGCGCTCGCGGCCGACCCGCCCGCACCCGCTGTTCGCCGGCCTGGTGAAGGCCGCCGTCGAGCGGAAGATCGCGAAGTAACACAGGAGTTGTACGGTGGCCGGGGCGCGCTCGTTCAAGAGGATCGCGCCCCGGCCGCTTGTGCACGTGTGGAAGGACAGGCATGACGATCAAGGACACCCCCGAGGAGTGGGAGATCCGGGCGACGGAGACCCCCTTCGTGGGCAACAAGACCTCCGTCCGCACGGACGACGTGGTCATGCCCGACGGCTCGGTGGCCCGCCGCGACTACCAGGTCCACCCCGGATCGGTCGCCGTCCTCGCCCTGGACGAGGACGACCGGGTGCTGCTCATCAAGCAGTACCGCCACCCGGTGCGGCACAAGCTGTGGGAGATCCCGGCCGGCCTGCTCGACATCCCCGGGGAGAACCCGCTGCACGCCGCCCAGCGCGAGCTGTACGAGGAGGCGCACGTCAAGGCCGGGGACTGGCGGGTGCTGACCGATGTGTACACCACGCCCGGCGGCTGCGACGAGGCCGTACGGATCTTCCTCGCCCGCGATCTGTCCGACATCGAGGGCGAGCGGTTCGCGGCGGAGCACGAGGAGACCGACATGCAGCACGCGCGTGTGCCGGTCGAGGAGCTGGTGCGCCGCGTCCTGGCCGGCGACGTGCACAACAACTGCCTGGTCGTCGGGGTCCTCTCCTTGGTGGCCGCCCGCGGCGGCGACGGCCTCGACGCCCTCCGCCCGGCCGACGCACCGTGGCCGGCCCGCCCCTTCGAGTCCTGAGCCGCCGAGTCCTGAGCCGCACCCGTCGTCCCGGACCGCACCCGTTCGGGTGTCCGGTGTGACGATCGCCTGATCCGATCAGGGGACCTGTCCGCCGCGCTCCTCCCGGCGCGTCGCAGAGCGTGAACTAGGCTCTTGCACGCCCGTAGCGGAAGATCCGGCGGGCTTGCGCGTGCGGTGGGACGGGAGTGTGGCCCGTGACGGATCAGGCGGTGGACACAGGCGGGGTGCGGCTCTCGGCACACGAGAGCGCGGAAGGCCATTTCCTGGGCCGTACACGGGAGTTGAAGGAGCTTCGCGCCGACATCGAGCGCGCCGGCCTGGACACCCTCTCCGGCCGCAAGGCACCCCGCGCGCGCGTCCTCCTGATCGCCGGCCGCCCCGGCTCCGGCCGCACCGCCCTCGCCGAGGAACTCGTGCGACAGGTCGGGGACCGCTACCCCGACGGGGTGCTGCGGGCCCGGCTCAGTGAGCCCGACGGCACCCCCGTCCCCCTGGAGCGCACCGCCCGCGAGCTGCTCACCGCGCTCGAGCTGCCGGCCCCGGCCGGCGCCGGCGAGGACGAGCTGACCGAGGCGCTGCGCACCGCCCTCGCCGACCGGCGCATCTTGCTGCTCCTGGACGACGCGGCGGGCGCCGAGCAGGTCGACGCGCTGCTCCCCGAGGCCCCGGACTGCCTGGTGCTGGCCGTCTCCTCGGGTCCCCTCACCGGGATCGCGGACGTCCGCCCCTGCACCCTGGGCGGCCTGGACACCAAGTCCGCGGTGGCACTCCTCACCCGCTACACCGGCACCGTGCGCATCACGGTCGACCCGCGCGCCGCCGAGAGCCTGGTCGAGGCCTGCCAGGGACACCCGGCCACGCTCGTCCTGGCCGGCGGCTGGCTCGCCGCCCGGCCCAAGGCCGCCGTCTCCGACCTGGCCAAACGACTGCACACCGCCGCCGAGGACGGCATGGACGGCACCCCGCTGGCCCGCGTCTTCCGGCACGTCCGCAGTGACCTGCCCGGCCCGGCCGCCCGGATGCTGCGCCTGCTCTCCCTCGCCCCGGCCGGCCTGATCGACCCGCACACCGCCTCGGCGCTCGCCGGCTGCTCGGTCGGCACCGCCCGGGCCATCCTGGACGACCTCGTCGCCCTCGGCCTGCTGCACGCTGTCGACTCCCCGCTGCCCCAGTACGACGTCCCCGGCTGCCTGCACCCGCTGCTGCGCGCCTGCGCCGAGAGCCAGGAGCGGCCGGCGGAGCTGCAGCTGGCCCGGGCCCGGATGCTGGAGCGGACCGTACGGCTGCTGCAGTCGTGCCGGGCGATCACCGAGACGGACAGCCCGCAGGCCCGGGAGAAGCTGAGCGCGATGCCCCGCGAGGTGCGCTTCCCCAACCCCCGGGCGGCCGCCGACTGGCTGCGCATCCGGCGCCCGGCGCTGCTGGCGTGCGCGCGTCTGGCGGTGGCCGACGGCGAGCTGGACAACCTCGCACGGCGGCTGATGTCCCAGCTGGTCAGGGCCATGGTGGCGCACGAGGGCACCCAGGCCGCGGCCGCCGACCTGTACGACGTGCACGGCCTGGTCCTCGATGTCGCCAGGCGGCGCGGGCTCGCCCGCGAGGAGGCGGCGGCGCTGCTGAACCTCGGCGACGTCGACGCTCAGACCGGCCGTACCCAGGACGCGCTCGCGCGATATCGGTTGGCATTGGACGCGGGACGCAGAGCCAATGACCCGTATGCCACGGGCCGCGCAATGGAATCCGTAGGTGGTGCCTACCAGGAACTCGAGGACCACGACCGGGCCGCCGACTGGTTCGGCCGGGCCCTGGCCGAGCGGCTGGCCCGGGGCGAGCGCGACCACGCCGCCCGGCTGTACGGCCGGATCGCCACCGCCCACACCTATGCGGGCCGCTACGGCGAGGCCCTGCGGAACTGGCGGGCCGCCGTCGCGGGCTACCGCAGGAGCGGTGATGTCGCCGCCCAGGCACGGGCGTTGAGCGAGCTGGCCCGGGTGCAGGAGTACGCGGGGCGGTTCGCGGAGTCGCTGCGCACGTGCCAGGAGGCGGCGGAGTGGGCACGGCGCGCCGACGACGTCCGGCTGCAGGCCGCGCTGCAGCTCAGGCTGGCCGACACGCTGGAGCGTCTGGGCGACGGCGCCGCCGCCCGTCTGCACCGCGTGGCGGCGGAGCGCATGCTGGACGAGGAGGCCGCGGAGGACGGCGCGAGCCGGAAACAGGACGCCAACGCCTGCGAAATCCGCAGTACACCCAGCGAAGATTGATGCAATGAAAGGCTAGACACGCGGAACGCCTTCATTAAACTGGCTCTGCCGCACGTTCTCCTGCGGTGTCTCCCGGTGTGCCCTGCATGCCTGGGTATGTCTTGTAATGCACCCCCCATACCCTCTGAGCCAAGGACCGTGATCGACGTGAAGGTCGGCATCCCCCGCGAGGTCAAGAACAACGAGTTCCGGGTGGCCATCACCCCCGCCGGTGTGCACGAGCTGGTGCGCAGCGGCCACCAGGTCGTCATCGAGCGGGGCGCCGGCGTCGGCTCCTCGATCACGGACGACGAGTACGTGGCCGCCGGTGCCCAGATCCTGGACACCGCCGACGAGGTGTGGGCCACCGCCGACCTGCTGTTGAAGGTCAAGGAGCCCATCGCGGAGGAGTACCACCGCCTCCGCAAGGACCAGATCCTGTTCACCTACCTGCACCTGGCCGCCTCCAAGGAGTGCACGGACGCGCTCATCGAGTCCGGCACCACGGCCATCGCCTACGAGACCGTCGAGCTGCCGAACCGGGCGCTGCCGCTGCTCGCCCCGATGTCCGAGGTCGCGGGCCGCCTGGCCCCGCAGGTCGGCGCCTACCAACTGATGCGCGCGGCCGGCGGCCGTGGCGTGCTGCCCGGCGGTGTCCCGGGCGTCACCCCGGCCAAGGCGGTCGTCATCGGCGGCGGTGTCTCCGGCTGGAACGCCACCCAGGTCGCCGTCGGCATGGGCTTCGACGTGACCCTGCTCGACCGCGACATCAACAAGCTGCGCGAGGCCGACAAGATCTTCGGTACGAAGGTCAAGGCGATCATGTCCAACTCCTTCGAGCTGGAGAAGGCCGTCCTCGACGCCGACCTCGTCATCGGCGCGGTCCTCATCCCGGGCGCCAAGGCCCCGAAGCTGGTCACCAACGAGCTGGTGGCCCGCATGAAGCCCGGAAGTGTCCTTGTCGACATCGCCATCGACCAGGGCGGCTGCTTCGAGGACTCCCGCCCGACCACGCACGCCGAGCCGACCTTCCAGGTGCACAACTCGGTCTTCTACTGCGTCGCCAACATGCCCGGCGGGGTGCCCAACACCTCCACCAACGCCCTCACCAACGCGACGCTGCCCTACATCGTCTCCCTGGCCAACAACGGCTGGGTCGAGGCGCTGCGCCGCGACCCCGCGCTGGCCAAGGGGCTCAACACCCATGACGGCAAGGTCGTTTACAGGGAGGTCGCCGAGGCCCACGGCCTGGAGCACGTCGAGCTGGAGTCCCTGCTCGGCTGACCCCGTGACCTGGTGAGTCATTAAGTCACCAACAGGTAAAAGGCGATACGTCAACACGTCTCGTCAACCCCGCGCACCCGGCCGGACCTTGCCAGACAAGGTCCGGCCGGATGTGTGTATGGTCACTTGGCGACTCTTGGTCAACTCGCCTCGAACGCAACCCTTCGACCGATTCGTACACCGGTGAAACCTGCTGTGCGACGGCCGTACGCCCTTGACAGCGAGATGTTTCATTGCCGACACATCCTGCCGGGTCCGGCGGATTGTGTTGCTGCGGACCGCCGACACGCCATAGAGTCGCCAACCGTCGGCATGGTGCCACGCTGACCTTGTCTAGAAGTTTCCTGGTCACCAAGGAGGTAAGACGACTTGTGAATGAGTCGACATTTTCTCCCGGGGGTGGTCAACCAGGAATGCCTGCACGGGGCCAGGGCTCCGCGGGATTCGAGGCTGTCGGCTCCGTAGCTGTGCGCACCTTCGCAGCCCACCAGAGTTCCGGTCCGCAGGCGGCCGGGACAGCACACCAGAGCATGGATGGCCATCACGTGAACGCCATGGCCGGCGACGGAAGTGGCGCGCCCCACAACCACTTCGCCGACTACGACGAACTGCCCGAGGGGCACTTCTACGACCCCGACGCCGAGTACGAGCCCGACCCGGAGTACGCGGCCACGCTCGCGCCCGACGCGGCCCGCCAGCGCCGTGAGCGCATCGGCCCGACCGGACGCCCGCTGCCGTACTTCCCGATCCCGGGCCCGCTGACCGACCACGGCCCCGCGAAGATCATCGCGATGTGCAACCAGAAGGGCGGCGTCGGCAAGACGACGTCGACCATCAACCTGGGGGCGGCGCTCGCCGAGTACGGCCGGCGCGTGCTGCTCGTGGACTTCGACCCGCAGGGCGCGCTGTCGGTGGGACTCGGCGTCAACCCGATGGAACTCGACCTGACGGTCTACAACCTGCTCATGGAGCGGGGCATGTCCGCCGACGAGGTCCTGCTGAAGACGGCGGTCCCCAACATGGACCTGCTGCCCTCCAACATCGACCTGTCGGCGGCAGAGGTCCAGCTGGTGTCGGAGGTCGCGCGCGAGTCGACCCTCCAGCGGGCGCTCAAGCCGCTGATGTCCGACTACGACTACATCGTGATCGACTGTCAGCCCTCGCTCGGCCTGCTCACCGTCAACGCCCTGACGGCCGCCCACAAGGTGATCGTGCCGCTGGAGTGCGAGTTCTTCGCCCTGCGTGGTGTGGCCCTGCTGACCGAGACCATCGAGAAGGTCCAGGAGCGGCTCAACCCCGAGCTCGAACTGGACGGCATCCTCGCCACGATGTACGACTCGCGCACGGTACACAGCCGCGAGGTGCTGGCCCGTGTCGTCGAGGCGTTCGACGACCACGTCTACCACACGGTCATCGGCCGCACGGTCCGCTTCCCGGAGACCACGGTCGCCGGTGAGCCGATCACCACCTACGCCTCCAACTCCGTCGGTGCCGCCGCCTACCGCCAGCTCGCCAGGGAGGTGCTCGCCCGGTGTCACGCCGAGTGAGTCTGCCGGGGGCCGACGAACTCTTCCGTACGACAGGGGGGACGGCACTCCAGCCGTCGACTCCCCGACGCGCGGCCAACGGTGAGGCCCGGGTGCCGGCTCCCGCCGGGGAGAGCGACGACGCGGCCGCCGCCGAGGACGCACCGCAGTCGGTGCCGGTCCAGGGCGGCGACGGCGAGGGTGCGGAGCACGTCGCCGCGGAGGCCGAGCAGACCGAGGCCGGCGAGTCCCGCACCCGCCCGGCGCGTCGGCAGGCGGCTCAGGACGGTTCCGGCGCCGCCGCCCAGCCCCGCAAGCGGGGGCGGGCGGCGAACCGGCGGCCCAGCGGGCGCGAGCGGCACGACGAGAAGATCACGGTGTATGTGTCCGCCGAGGAGCTGATGGACCTGGAGCACGCGCGTCTGGTGCTGCGGGGCGAGCACGGACTGGCGGTGGACCGCGGGCGCATCGTGCGCGAGGCGGTGGCCGTGGTCCTGGCCGACCTGGAGTCCCGCGGGGACGCGAGCATCCTCGTACGACGGCTGCGGGGACGGTAGGGGTAGCCTGCGGGGGCTATGACCTCGTCCGACGTTCCCGTCCCCGCTCCCGGCCCGGCTCCGGGGCGGCGGCGTGCGCTGGGGCGGGGGCCGGGGAGCGCGCCGGCCTCGGCGCCCGTGGAGGTCCCCGAGCAGGAGCTGCCCGAGCCGCAACCTCCGCAGCCGGAGCCGGAGGCCCCTCAGCCCGAGCCCGGGGCTTCGCAGCCGGAGATCCCTCAGCCCGAGCCCGGTGCTTCGCAGCCGGAGGCCGAACCCGCTCGGCCTCGGTCCGAGCGTGCGCAACCCGAACCCGTCGAGAGCGGGCCGGTTTCCGACGGTGTCTTCAAGGTCCGTCTGTCGAACTTCGAGGGCCCCTTCGACCTGCTTCTCCAGCTGATCTCCAAGCACAAGCTGGACGTCACCGAAGTGGCCCTCTCCAAGGTCACCGACGAGTTCATGGCACACATCCGGGCCATGGGACCCGACTGGGACCTGGATCAGACGACGGAGTTCCTCGTCGTGGCGGCCACCCTGCTGGACCTGAAGGCGGCCAGGCTGCTGCCCGCCGCCGAGGTCGAGGACGAGGCCGACCTGGCGCTGCTGGAGGCGCGGGACCTGCTGTTCGCGCGGCTGCTGCAGTACCGCGCGTACAAACAGATCGCGGACATCTTCAACGCGCGCCTGGACGAGGAGGCCCGCCGTTGGCCCCGTACCGTCGGCCTGGAACCGCACCACGCCGAGCTGCTGCCCGAGGTCGTGATCCGCATCGGTCCCGAGGGCTTCGCCAAGCTCGCGGTCAAGGCGATGCAGCCCAAGCCCAAACCGCAGGTGTACGTCGACCACATCCACGCCCCGCTGGTCAGCGTGCAGGAGCAGGCGGGGATCGTGGTCGCCCGGCTGAAGGAGCTGGGTGAGGCCAGCTTCCGGGCCCTGGTCGAGGACACCGACGACACCCTCACCGTGGTGGCCAGGTTCCTCGCCCTGCTGGAGCTGTACCGCGAGAAGGCCGTCGCCCTGGAGCAGGAGGCCGCGCTCGGGGAGCTGCTGGTCCGCTGGACCGGCGGGGACACCGACTCCGCGCCGATGGTCACCGACGAGTTCGACCGGCCGGCCGAGCTGCCCAAGGAGGAGAACAAGCCATGAGTGAGCAGACCACGGAGGTGCCGGCCGGGCTGCGGGCCGTGACCGACCTCGACCTCAAGCCCGCCCTGGAGGCCATGCTGATGGTCGTGGACGAGCCCGCGACCGAGGAGCACCTGGCGAAGCTGCTGGAGCGGCCGAAGCGGCAGGTCGCGGACGCGCTGCGGGAGCTGGCCGACGAGTACACCGTGCAGGGCCGGGGCTTCGAGCTGCGGTTCGTCGCGGGCGGCTGGCGCTTCTACACCCGAGCCGCGTACGCGCCGGCCGTGGAGCGGCTCGTCCTGGACGGCCAGACCGCCCGGCTCACCCAGGCCGCGCTGGAGACCCTCGCGGTCGTCGCCTACCGCCAGCCGGTCAGCCGCAGCCGCGTGTCCGCCGTACGCGGGGTCAACTGCGACGGCGTGATGCGCACCCTGCTCCAGCGGGGTCTGGTCGAGGAGGCGGGCACGGAACCCGAAACAGGTGCGATCCTGTACAGGACGACGAACTACTTCCTGGAGCGGATGGGCCTGCGTGGCCTGGACGAGCTTCCGGAGCTCGCGCCCTTCCTCCCGGAGGCGGAGGCGATCGAGGCCGAGACCCAGGAAGGGGTTCCGTCGTTCGACCCGGACGCGCCCGACGCGCCCGGTGTTCAGGACGCAGACGACTAAGACGGAAACCTTGATGCGAAGCAGCGGCAGCGGCAGGAACAGCGGGCGCGGTAACCACCGCGGCGCCGGCAACAACCGGGACGAGCGGCAGGGGCAGGGCCGTCCCCGCAAGCCCCGTCCCGAGGAGCGCCGCTACGACGTCGGCCCCGGGGCCACGAAGGACGGCCCCAAGTCCGGCCGGGGCGGCGCGGCCCGCGGCGGCGCGAAGGGCGGCCCCAAGCAGCCCCAGCAGGGCGGCGGGCACGGCCGTACGGCCCCCGCGCGCTCGCGTGAGTACGAGGCCCGGACCGAGGAGCGCAACCGTGAGCGGTACGCCGGGAAGAAGGACGTGAAGCTCCCCAAGACGTTCCCGGGTGCCGAGCAGGAGGGCGAGCGGCTGCAGAAGGTCCTCGCGCGCGCGGGCTACGGCTCCCGGCGGGCCTGCGAGGAACTGATCGAGCAGGCGCGGGTCGAGGTCAACGGCGAGATCGTCCTGGAGCAGGGCAGGCGCGTCGACCCGGAGAAGGACGAGGTCAAGGTCGACGGCCTGACGGTGGCGACGCAGTCGTACCAGTTCTTCTCGCTGAACAAGCCCGCCGGTGTCGTCTCCACCATGGAGGACCCGGAGGGCCGGCAGTGCCTCGGTGACTACGTCACCAACCGCGAGACCCGGCTCTTCCACGTCGGCCGGCTCGACACCGAGACCGAGGGTGTCATCCTGCTCACCAACCACGGTGAGCTGGCGCACCGCCTCACCCACCCCAAGTACGGCGTGAAGAAGACCTACCTCGCCGCCATCGTGGGTCCGATCCCGCGCGACCTCGGCAAGCGCCTGAAGGACGGCATCCAGCTGGAGGACGGCTACGCCCGTGCGGACCACTTCCGGGTCGTGGAGCAGACCGGCAAGAACTACCTGGTCGAGGTGACCCTGCACGAGGGCCGCAAGCACATCGTGCGGCGCATGCTCGCCGAGGCCGGCTTCCCGGTCGAGAAGCTGGTGCGCACCTCCTTCGGCCCCATCACCCTCGGCGACCAGAAGTCGGGCTGGCTGCGGCGCCTGTCCAACACCGAGGTCGGGATGCTGATGAAGGAAGTCGACCTCTAAAAGGCCTTGCCGTGATCACCGTCCCCCTTTACGGTCAAGGTGACGATAAAAGGGGGACGGTGATCCTATGTCCAAGCGCGCTGCCACCGGAGCACTGCTCGGCCTCGCCCTCGGGGACGCCCTCGGCTTCCCGACCGAGTTCAACGACGTGCCCTCGATCCTCGCCAAGTGCGGGCCCTGGCGGGAGATGGAGCTGCCGAAGCGCGCCTTCGTCTCCGACGACACCCAGATGACCCTGGCCCTCGGCCGCGCGCTCGCCACGGCCATGGAGCGCGGGTACCTCGCGCCCAGGCGGCTGGAGCGGCCGGTGCGCGAGGAGTTCGTGGACTGGTACCACTCGCCGGACAACAACCGCGCCCCGGGCAACACCTGTCTGACCGCGTGCAGTCTGCTCGAGGAGGACCGGCGGGCCTGGCAGGACGCCAGCCGGATCGGCTCCAAGGGCTGCGGCGCCAACATGCGGGTCGCCCCGATCGGGCTCGCGCCCGGTCTGAGCGACGAACAGCGCTCCGGCGCCGCCCAGTTGCAGTCCGCGCTCACCCACGGCCACCCCACCGCGCTCGCCGCCTCCGACCTCACCGCCCACGCCGTCCACCTGCTCGCCCAGGGCGCCGACCCGACGGGACTCGTCGGCCGGCTGCGGTCCTACGCCCTGGACCACCGCACCCACTACGACCACACCTGGCTCGGCGACCTGTGGACGCGCTCCCAGGACCCGGGCGCCGAGCACTTCATCGCACGCGGCTGGGACGAGTGCCTCGCCGTCCTCGACCGTCTCCAGGAGGCCGTGCGGACCGTCTCCCCGGAGACCGACCCGTGTCTGGCCACCGGCGCGGGCTGGATCGCCGAGGAGGCCTTCGCCACGGGGCTGCTGTGCTTCCTGCTCTTCCCCGACGAGCCCGTCACGGCCCTGCGCCGGGCCGCCTGCTCCTCCGGCGACTCCGACTCCATCGCCTGCCTCACCGGCGCGTTCGCGGGCGCCTGGCTGGGCGCGGAGGCCTGGCCGGCCGACTGGGCCGACCGGATCGAGTACCGGGACGGTCTGTTGGCCCTGGGAGCACTCTGGGACGCTTAGGCCATGATCGACGACCTCGACATCGACCTGAAGCCCGTGGTCGCGGAGCAGCCCGACCCCCTGCTGTTCGCGACCGTCTCCGGAGCCCACCTGTACGGCTTCCCCTCGCAGGACTCGGACGTGGACCTGCGGGGCGTCCATCTGCTCCCGGCGGCCGACCTCGTCGGGCTGCGCGAGCCGGACGAGACCCGCTCGCGGACCTGGGTGCGCTACGGCGTCGAGCTGGACCTCGTCACCCACGACCTGCGCAAGTTCGTCCGGCTCATGCTGCGCCGCAA
This sequence comes from Streptomyces sp. NPDC052109, assembly GCF_040680195.1. Lineage (NCBI taxonomy): Bacteria > Bacillati > Actinomycetota > Actinomycetes > Kitasatosporales > Streptomycetaceae > Streptomyces > Streptomyces sp. NPDC052109. The sequence continues at coordinate 33,918 of NZ_JBFAWF010000022.1, forward strand.
CGGCTATGTGCTGGAGCAGCTGCTCTCGCCGCTGGTCGTGCACACCGGGGACACGCACCGGGAGCTGGCCGCGCTCGCCCCCGGGGTCCTCACCGGCCATCACGCCCACCACTACCGGGGGTTCGCGGTGACCCAGTGGCGGCTGTTCGAGAAGACCGGCGAACTCAAGCCGCTGCTCTACACGTTCCGGGTGCTGCTCACCGGCATCCACCTCATGCGCACCGGCGAGGTCCAGGCGCACCTGCCCACGCTCCTGGAGCAGCGCCACGCCCCCGGCTACCTGCCGGAGCTGATAGCCGCCAAGGCCGAGCGGGAGCACGGCGCGGCGCATGTCCCTCACGCCCGAGTGGAGGCCGACGTGGACCGACTGCACGCCGTCCTCGACGATGCCCAGGCCGCGTCAGCCCTGCCCGACGCGCCCAGCGCGTACGACGCCCTGCACGACTTCGTGGTCCGCGTCCGCCTGCAGAGCTGAGGCGCGGCGCACCCGGAACAGGAAGTCGGCCACGCGCGCGTGATCCGGATCCGGGGGCAGCGGAGTGCGGTGCAGCGCCTGTTCCGTCTCCGTGCCCAAACGGGTCATCCACCGCTCGACCTCGGCCCAGGAGACCTCGCCCCGCTTCACCGCGAGCAGCGGCTCGCGCTGGTCGCCGACGTCGATCCGCAGCTCCCCGGTGCGCAGCAGGTCGCGGGCGGCCGTCAGCAGGCGCAGCAGGTGCATGGCGTGCTTCCAGCGCGGGGCGCCGGTCGCGCGGACGTCGGCGTCGAGCTTCTTGCGCTGGCCGAGGGCGTAGCGGGTGAAGGTGCCGTAAGCATGGCGGGAGAGGAAGGCGGCGCGCAGGGACAACAGCTCCCGCCCCGTGTCGTCCAGGTGCTCCACCAGCGGGGAGTGCAGGCACTCCAGGATGTTCGGGTTGCCCCGCAGCGCCAGTTCGCAGAACCGTTCCAGCTCCCAGGAGAACTGCTCCTCGCCCGGCCCCTCCACATGCGTGGGCGGCTTCTCGAAACGCCAGAACAGGGGAGTGGGGGCGAGGAACACGCCCCGCCGGTCGGTGTCGCTCGCGTCCGTCGCCAGCCCGAAGGCCCGGGAACCCATGACACAGGTGTAGACGGTGTGGTCGCGGACCAGGGTCTCGGGCTGCATGCCGGGAGCGTACGCCGACCGTCACGCCAGTTTGATCGAATTTCCCTCCACCTTGATCGACTTCTTGGGGAGCGGCCGTTTCGCGGGACCGTGGGCCACCGCCCCGTCGGCGATGTGGAACTTGCTGCCGTGACAGGGACAGTCGATCGTGCCGTTCGCGACCTTGTTGACCGTGCAGCCCTCGTGCGTGCAGATCGCCGAGAAGGCCTTGAAGTCGCCCTTCTGGGGCTGGGTGACGACGACCTTCTGGTCCTTGAAGACCTTGCCGCCGCCCTCCGGGATGTCGCTGGTCTTGCCCAGATCCCCGCCCGTTCCGCCGGCGTTGCCGCCGCATGCCGCCACAGGTGCGACGATCGCCGCCGCGCCCGTCGCCAGAACCGTGCGCCGCGTCGCGCCCTCAGCCATGCCGCCCTCCGTACAACACGTCGGATTCGGTGAATACCGGATTCTCCGCATCGTCTCAGCGATCGGGCGCCGTGCGCCGTGTCCGCGCGGGCTGACTACGCTGGACGGACCAACAACAGATCCGCATGTCAGCAGGGAGCAGCGCCGTGGCGGTACGAGCGGTCCGGGGGGCCGTCCAACTCGAGCGGGACGAGGCCGGGCACATGGACGAGCAGGTGGGGGCACTGCTCACCGCCGTCCTGGAGCGGAACGGGCTGAGCGCCGACGACCTGATCAGTATCTGGTTCACGGCCACCCCCGACCTGCACAGCGACTTCCCGGCGGCCGCCGCCCGCAAGCTCGGCATCGTCGACGTGCCGCTGATCTGCGCCCAGGAACTCGACATCGAGGGCGCCATGCCCCGGGTCGTACGGATCCTCGCGCACATCGAGTCGGACAAGTCCCGTGCCGACATCAACCACGTCTACCTCGGTGCCGCGGCCGCTCTGCGCAAGGACATCGCCCAGTGAGAACCGCACTCGTCATCGGCACCGGCCTCATCGGCACCTCCGCCGCCCTCTCCCTCGTCCAGCGCGGCGTCACCGTCCATCTCGCCGACCACGACCCGGAGCAGGCCCGTACCGCCGCCGCGCTCGGCGCCGGCACCGACGAGGCCCCCGGCGGCCCGGTCGACCTGGCGATCGTGGCCGCCCCGCCCGCCCATGTGGCCGGTGTCCTCGCCGACGCCATGCGCCGTGGCGTGGCCCGCGGCTATGTCGACGTGGCCAGCGTCAAGGGCGGCCCGCGCCGTGAGCTGGAGGCGCTCGGCCTGGACCTGTCCGCGTACATCGGCACGCACCCGATGTCCGGCCGCGAGAAGTCCGGACCGCTGGCCGCGACCGGTGACCTCTTCGAGGGCCGCCCCTGGGTGCTCACCCCGACCCGGGACACCGACACCGAGGTGCTCAACCTCGCGCTGGAGCTGGTCTCGCACTGCCGGGCCGTACCGGTCGTCATGGACGCCGACGCCCACGACCGCGCCGTCGCCCTCGTCTCGCACATGCCCCACCTGGTCTCCAGCATGGTCGCCGCGCGCCTGGAGCACGCCGAGGAGGCCGCCGTACGGCTGTGCGGGCAGGGCATCCGGGACGTGACCCGGATCGCCGCGTCCGACCCGCGGATGTGGATCGACATCCTGTCCGCGAACCCGGGCCCGGTCGCCGACCTGCTCTCCGACGTCGCCGCCGATCTGGGCGAGACCGTCGAGGCCCTGCGCGCCCTGCAGTCCTCCGACGAGGCCAAGCGGCGCGAGGGCACCACCGGCATCGAGGACGTGCTGCGCCGCGGGAACGCGGGCCAGGTGCGGGTACCCGGAAAGCACGGCAGCGCCCCGCGTGTGTACGAGAACGTCGTCGTGCTCATCGACGACCAGCCCGGCCAGCTCGCCCGCATCTTCGCCGACGCGGGACGGGCCGGGGTCAACATCGAGGACGTGCGCATCGAGCACGCGACGGGGCAGCAGGCCGGGCTGGTCCAGCTCAGCGTGGAGCCGAAGGCGGCACCGGTACTGAAGGAGGCGTTGCGGGACCGGGGCTGGGCGCTGCGGCAGTAGAGCACCCGCGGGCGTCCGGACGAGTGACCCGCACCCAGTAACCTTGTGCGGGGCGCTCCCGCCCCCCGCACCCGCCCACACCGCACCAGGAAGGTGTCCCTCCGTGGAAAACGGCGCCGCCCCGACCGCCAGGCCCGTGATCGTCGCGATCGACGGCCCCTCCGGCACCGGCAAGTCGAGCACGTCGAAGGCCGTCGCCGCCCAGCTCGGCCTGAGCTACCTGGACACCGGCGCCCAGTACCGGGCGATCACCTGGTGGATGGTGAACAACGGCATCGACCTGGAGGACCCGACCGCCGTCGCCGCCGTCGCCGGCAAGCCGCACATCGTCTCCGGCACCGACCCCGACAAGCCGACCATCACGGTCGACAGCGTCGACGTGGCCGGTCCCATCCGCACCCAGGAGGTCACCTCCAAGGTCAGCGCGGTCAGCGCGGTGCCCGAGGTGCGCGCCCGGATCACCGAGCTGCAGCGCTCGCTGGCCGCCGACGCGGAGAACGGCATCGTGGTCGAGGGCCGGGACATCGGTACGACCGTCCTCCCGGACGCCGACCTGAAGATCTTCCTCACCGCCTCCCCGGAGGCCCGCGCGGCCCGGCGCAGCGGTGAGCTGAAGGGCGCGGACGTCCACGCCACCCGCGAGGCGCTGATCAAGCGGGACGCGGCCGACTCCTCCCGCAAGACCTCGCCCCTCGCCAAGGCCGGCGACGCGGTCGAGGTGGACACCACGGAGCTCACTCTCGCCCAGGTCATCGAGTGCGTCGTCACCCTGGTCGAGGAGAAGCGGGCCGGGAAGTGACCCAGCCGTCCGTTCCCTCCCTCAGGGGGGCCGAGGTCGGGCGGCGCATCGGCGTCGGCCTCATGCACGGCCTGTGGAGGCCGCGCGTGCTCGGCGCCTGGAAGGTGCCGGCCGCCGGCCCGGTGATCTTCGCGGTGAACCACTCGCACAACATCGACGGTCCGATGGTCATGGGCGTGGCACCCCGGCCGACGCACTTCCTGATCAAGCAGGAGGCGTTCGTCGGCCTCCTGGGCCCCTTCCTGACCGGCATCGGCCAGCTGAAGGTGGACCGCGCCTCGGCCGACCGCACCGCGATCACCCAGGCCCTCGGCGTGCTGGAGGCCGGGGGAGTGCTGGGCATCTTCCCGGAGGGCACCCGGGGCGAGGGCGACTTCGCCTCGCTGCGCGCCGGGCTCGCCTACTTCGCGGTCCGCAGCGGGGCGCCGATCGTGCCCGTCGCGGTACTGGGAAGCGCGGAGCGGCCGGGACGGTTGATAAAGGCACTGCCCCCGCTGCGCTCCCGCGTCGACGTCGTCTTCGGCGACCCCTTCGACGCGGGCGACGGCAGCGGGCGGCGTACGCGCAAGGCGCTGGACGAGGCGACCGAGCGCATCCAGAAGCAGCTCACCAGCCACCTGGAAAACGCCAGGCGCCTGACCGGGCGCTAGGCGACACTTGAGTAGTGGATCAGCCCATGCGGGGCTTTTCCACCGATCACCACGAATGAACGACGAGGTACGGACTTCATGAACGACGACATCCAGCCCGGCGACTCGGCTGAGCACGAGTACGAGCACGGGGCTCTCGGCGACGCCGAGTACGCGGAGTTCATGGAGCTCGCCGCCGAAGAGGGCTTCGACATCGAGGACGTCGAGGGCGCCATCGAGGCGGCGGGCCACGGTCCGCTGCCCGTGCTCGCCGTCGTCGGCCGACCGAATGTCGGCAAGTCGACCCTGGTGAACCGGATCATCGGCCGCCGCGAGGCGGTCGTGGAGGACCGGCCGGGCGTCACCCGCGACCGCGTCACCTACGAGGCCGAGTGGGCCGGTCGCCGCTTCAAGGTCGTCGACACCGGCGGCTGGGAGCAGGACGTCCTCGGCATCGACGCCTCCGTGGCCGCCCAGGCCGAGTACGCGATCGAGGCGGCCGACGCGGTCGTCTTCGTCGTCGACGCCAAGGTCGGCGCGACCGACACCGACGAGGCGGTCGTACGGCTGCTGCGCAAGGCCGGCAAGCCGGTCGTGCTGTGCGCCAACAAGGTCGACGGCCCGAGCGGCGAGGCCGACGCGGCCTACCTGTGGAGCCTCGGCCTCGGCGAGCCGCACCCCGTCTCGGCCCTGCACGGCCGCGGCACCGGCGACATGCTGGACGCCGTGCTGGAGGTGCTGCCGGACGCGCCGCGCGAGACCTTCGGAGGGGGCGGCATCGGCGGCCCGCGCCGGATCGCCCTGATCGGCCGCCCGAACGTCGGCAAGTCCTCCCTGCTGAACAAGGTGGCCGGCGAGGAGCGCGTCGTCGTCAACGAGCTCGCGGGCACCACCCGCGACCCGGTCGACGAGCTGATCGAACTGGGCGGTGTGACCTGGAAGTTCGTCGACACGGCGGGTATCCGCAAGCGCGTCCACCTGCAACAGGGCGCCGACTACTACGCCTCCCTGCGCACCGCGGCCGCCGTGGAGAAGGCGGAGGTCGCGGTCATCCTGATCGACGCCTCCGAGAACATCTCCGTGCAGGACCAGCGGATCGTCACCATGGCCGTCGAGGCGGGCCGCGCGGTGGTCATCGCCTACAACAAGTGGGACACCCTCGACGAGGAGCGCCGCTACTACCTGGAGCGGGAGATCGAGACGGAGCTGGGCCAGGTCGCCTGGGCCCCGCGCGTGAACGTCTCGGCGCGCACCGGCCGGCATATGGAGAAGCTGGTCCCGGCCATCGAGACCGCCCTCGCCGGCTGGGAGACCCGCGTCCCCACCGGCCGGCTGAACGCCTTCCTCGGCGAGCTGGTCTCCGCCCACCCGCACCCGATCCGGGGCGGCAAGCAGCCGCGCATCCTGTTCGGCACCCAGGCCGGCACCAAGCCCCCGCGGTTCGTCCTGTTCGCCTCCGGCTTCATCGAGGCCGGCTACCGGCGCTTCATCGAGCGCCGTCTGCGCGAGGAGTTCGGCTTCGAGGGCACCCCGATCCACATCTCGGTGCGGGTACGCGAGAAGCGCGGCGCGAAGAAGAAGTAACGGCTCCACGACGCGGAGGGCGGCCCCCGGAGATCCGGGAGCCGCCCTTCACCGTGCGCCGGTCACATCCCCTGACGCGGCCCCGGCGGCAGCGCCGCCGGAACGTGCAGCATCCCGGTGTCCTGCTGCCGCCCGAGCGTGCCGATCCGCTGCCACTGCGACTGCTGCCGCGCGCTGTACGCCCCGGCGCTGTAGGCGCTGTACGAGCTGCTGAACGACCCCGCCCGGTGGCCTCCGTACGAGCCCGTGCCGCCGGGAAGCTCCCCGAAGGGGCTGAACCTCAGCCCCTCCTCCCCGCTGCGGTCCCCCGGCAGTGTGCGGAAGGTCTTGACCCATTCCGCGTAGAGCATGTCGTAGATGGGCGTGGCGGAGGCCACGACCCCGTCCTGCGTCAACCGGGCGGACGGGACGGAGACGAAGGTGGACCGGCGGGGAGAGGGAGCGTCGTATGCGTGCACGTATGTCCAAACGACGGTGCCTTTGAAGAGATACGGGCGCCGTCGAAGGGAGGTGGCGAAAGGATCACGTACCCGCGAGCGGAAGCGCCGCGGCGACCAGCTTGCCCTGCGCCGCCGCCCTGTCGAGGGACTCCCGCAGCAGATCCTCCCGGGGCTGGCGCCCGATGGACCCCACCGGCGCCGCGTACATCAGCACCTGCTGGTGCTTGTTGGCGGCGGCCCGCCAGCTGTCCGTCACCTGCAGCGGCTGGTGCGCCTGCCACCAGGCGACCGGCTGCCCGCCCTGGGCCGACGGCTGCAGCACCGCGTGCAGCTGGCCCATGGCGAGCAGCACCGACCAGCCGTGCAGCACCGGCGGCACGGACGTCAGCTCGGTCACCGGCATGAACCCCTGCTCGATGAGGAGCGGAAGGAAGTCGTCGCCGGCCCCGGTGGAGCCCGGGCGCACGATCGGCGAGGTCGGCTCGACGACGAGTCCGGGGTGCAACTCGCCCTCGATCAGGACGAGTCCGCTGGTCACGCCGAGCACCGCCTGCTCGGGCACGGCCTTCTGCGGCGCACCCGGTGCGGCGGCCTCGCCACCGCCGACGCCGCTGATGGACCGGACGGCGCCCTGCAACTGCTCCTCGGTGACCTGGACGACCTGCGAGGGCAGGCAGCTGGCGTGGGCGAAGGCGAGGACGGCGGTCTCGTCACCGACGAACAGAACGGTGCTGGTGCGCTCCTGCTCGGAGTCGCCCGGGGTGCGGCAGGACGTGCAGTCGTAACTGCCCGGGGCGTTCTCTCCGGCGAGCAGCCGGTCGGCTTCTTCGTCGCCGATCTCGGCGCGTACGGCGTCACTGACGTCGAGCATGCGCGGCACGGTGGCTCCCTCGGGATGCGGTGCTGGGTCGGACGGGTGGCTCCCGGCCGATGAGCCGGCGGGGTTCCGGGCTCATGAAGAAGACAACGGGCGTCCTGTGGTGGGAGTCACGCCCCGACGACAACCGGTTCGAACCAACCGGCGCACACGGTCACCAGGAGTGCGGAACCGGGCACTCCCCGTCAACTCGTTGTGGTGTCAAGGAACTTGAGGCGGTGAAGTGGGTCACAGATCACTTCAGTCGTTGGTCGACAAATCACGAAATCAGGGGATGTAGTGGGTGGCCGAAAATCGCCGATACCCGGGGTAACAGGCAACTGGCCTGGAATGACGGGGAGTTGGTTGATTCCGGCCGCTCCTTCTCCCTACATTCCTCCGCCGTGTGCAACGAGCACCGCTCGGGTACGTCCGACGGCCGGCACCGGCAGAGCACCGACGCCGGCACCGGCCACACGGACGGGGCGGGCACGAGCAGCCGCGCTCAAGCGCGGGGAGGCGTGCTCCGCCCGGGGGAGCCCGGGTTCGTGGAGAGGGAATTACATGTCCGAGTGTGCCGATATCAGCCGTACCACCGCCCGTACCGACAGCGCCCGCAAGGGCCGCACGAAGGCCGTGCTCGCCGGAGCCGCCCTGCTGGCCCCGCTGGGCCTGCTGGCCGCCACCGGCAACGCCGCCGCCGCGGACAACGGAGTGTGGGACCGCATCGCCCAGTGCGAGAGCGGCGGCAACTGGCACATCAACACCGGCAACGGCTACTACGGCGGGCTGCAGTTCTCCGCCTCGACCTGGCGCGCGTACGGCGGCACCGCCTACGCCGCGACGGCCGACCAGGCCTCCAGAAGCGCGCAGATCGCCGTCGCCACCAAGGTCCAGCAGGCCCAGGGCTGGGGCGCCTGGCCGGTCTGTTCGGGCCGCGCCGGGGCCTCCGGCGCCGCCCCGGCCGCGGAGCGCACCGGTTCCTCCGGAACCGCGGCCTCCCAGGGCAGCGTGACGACGAAGTCCGCCCCGACGAACTCCGCCCCGGCGAAGGCGCCGGAACGCCCCGCGGTCCGCACCGGACGCAGCGACTCCCGCGGTGACTACACCGTCCGCGAGGGCGACACGCTGAGCGTCATCGCCGCCCGGCACGGGACCACCTGGCAGCGGATCTACGCCGCCAACAAGAAGGTCATCGGCGACGACCCGAACCTGATCGTGCCCGGCCAGCGCCTCGCGCTCTGACCGCCGAGCACCCCCGCAGACAGCCGCTGTCCGTCGAGGACAGCGGCTGTCCGCATCCCCTGGCAGACTCGGCCCCATGTTGGAGACCTCGGCCCGCCTGCTGCGCCTGCTCTCGCTGCTCCAGGCCCACCGCGAATGGTCCGGAGCCGAACTGGCCGACCGGCTGGGCGTCACCGCGCGCACCGTCCGCCGTGACGTCGACCGGCTGCGCGAGCTCGGCTACCCGGTCAACGCCAGCCCCGGCACCGGCGGCGGCTACCAGTTGGGCGCGGGCGCCGAACTCCCGCCGCTGCTGCTGGACGACGACGAGGCCGTCGCCGTTGCGGTCGGCCTGCGCACCGCCGCGGGCCAGGGGATCGAGGGCATCGGGGAGACCTCCGTACGCGCCCTCGCCAAGCTGGAGCAGGTGCTGCCGAACCGGCTGCGCCGCCGGGTGAGCGCCCTGGGCGCCTTCACCGTGCCGATGCTGCGCGGCGGCCCGCCGGCCGCGGACGTCGACCCGGCGCTCCTCACCGAACTGGCCAACCTGTGCCGCGACACCGAGCGGCTGCGCTTCGAGTACCGCGCCCACGACGGTGCGGACAGCCGCCGTACCGTCGAGCCGCACCGGCTGGTGTGCACCGAGCGGCGCTGGTACCTGGTCGCCTGGGACGTCGAGCGGGCGGACTGGCGCACCTTCCGCGTCGACCGCATCACCCCCAGGCCCCCGCACGGGCCCCGCTTCACCCCGCGCGAGCCGCCCGCCGAGGACCTGGCCGCCTATGTCTCGAAGGGCGTCTCCACGCGCGCGTACGCCACCCACTCCGCCGTACGGCTGCTGGTGCCGCTGCACGAGGCCGCCGAGCGGATCTCACCGTCCGCCGGGACGCTGGAGGCGGACGGCGCGGACACCTGCATCCTGCGCTCCGGCGCGGCGAATCTCGAGGTGATGGTCGTTCACATCATGATGCTGGGCTTTCCGTTCGAGGTGATCGAGCCCGCCGAGCTGACGGAGGCGATCAGGACGGTCCGGGACCGGCTCGATACGGCTCTGGCTCGGGCCGCCGCGCCCGCTCCGCGTACTCCGGGTGACGCGGGTCGTACGCCGGGGGCTCCGAGCGGATCCGGGGCAGCGTGACGAAGTCGCGCCGGGGCGGCTCTCTTGTGGTCCGTGGTGGTGAGCCAGCCGGCCGGCCCGGTTCCCGCGGCGCACCGGTCCTGCCGTGGCTCCTGCGGTCTCGGTCCCCGTCGCTCGCCCGCCCCTCCGCATCCTCGCGCCGGGCCCGCCCCGGCTCGCGTACCCGCGAGCCGGCGCCGTGACGCGCGCGGGGCCGGGTGCTCCGACAGGGGGCAAACGGCCGTCATGTGCTGAATCCGTGAAATTCCTATGCGGCGTCAGCTGCCGGGGCATCGTGCCGGATTGCGCGCGTAATCACTTCACCGGGCCCATCCGGATCCCCACGGCGGACCTTTCCGCCGGTAATTCGGACGGCCGCACCGGGGTATGTGAATTCCGTTCGATTACCCCGGAGGGCCCTACGGAAACCCTCGTACGTGTGACGGCCGCCGCGACAGCGGCTAATGACGCGGCGAGGAAACGGGCGCCGGGAAGCTGTGACAGAAGTGTGACGGGAGCCGGATGCGGCTCTTACCCGCCCGTGCCCGGCTTCCGTCGCCGCCCGTGGGGGCCTAGCGTGGCGGCATGGCACCGATTCCCACTCCGCCGGCGGAGCCCCAGGACAGCCCGGAAGGCTACGTCGGCCTCGACGCCGCGAACGCCGAGCGACTCGCCCGGCAACGCGGGTGGTCCACGGTACGGTCGCTGCCGCCCGGCGCGATCATCACCATGGAGTACCGGATGGGCCGGCTGAACTTCGAGGTGCGGGACGGTCTGGTGGTCCGCGCCTGGAAGGGGTGACGCTCCGCCGGATTCCGCCCGCAGGGGGCGTGCCGGGGCCCGACCCGTTCGGCTGCGGCTCCGGCGTGGCTTGTCGCGCCCACGCTGCGGTGGCCGCTCTCGACTCGGCCCCGCGCCCCCGAAGGGGCGCTTTCGGCGCTCGGCACGCCGAAGGCCCCGCTTCCCGGAGGAGGGAAGCGGGGCCTTCGACGTGGTGCGGAGCGGCTGTGCGTACCGATTCCGCCGCCGTGCCGGCCGTCAGCCGCCCGCAAGGGGCCGGGCGGGCTGGGCCGTGCCGCGCGGCACGCGGTGGTCGGTGTGCGGCGGGCGGCGACTGCCCACCGGGGTGACCGGAGTGCGTTCCGAACGGGTCGTGTGCGGTCCCGGGGCCAGATGCGCCGGCCCTCTGGAGGCGCGGGTCGAGGCGACCGGCTCGCGAGCCGGGGTCGGCTGCTCGGCCGCCGCGCCGCGCGGCCTGAGCACCACCGGGGTGACCGGAACGGCCGGTTCGGGCACGGGGCGGGCGCGGCGGGCGCGCCAGCGGTCGCGCAGATCGAACAGCGCGGTCTCGGTCTTGGCGATCAGCGGCTCGAACCAGGGCAGGGCAAGCAGGATCAGCAGGCCCGCGGCCCAGCCCAGCAGCACGTCGCTCAGCCAGTGCGTACCGAGGTAGACGGTGGTGAGGCCGACGCCGAGTGACGTGATCGCGGACAGCGCCGACAGCCAGCGGCGCGCTCTCGGGGTGGAGGCCAGATAGGCCAGGATTCCCCAGGTCACGACGGCGTTGGCAGTGTGGCCGCTGGGAAATATATCGCCGCCCCGCATCATCTCGTTCGAGCCGATCACGGTCGCGTAGTGCGGACCGAGGCGCCCCATGCCGTACTTGGCGGCGCCGACCGTGATGTTCAGCAGCAGCAGCGAGGTGGCCAGGGTGAGCAGCGGGCGGAGCGTGTGCTGCCGCCAGGAGCGCCAGCCGAGCCACGCCGCGACCATCACCGCGGTGGGACCGCGCTGACCGAGGACCACGTAGTAGTCGAGGAAGGCGTGGATCTGCGGCCACTGCTGGTACGGCCGGAAGAACATGACCTGCCAGTCGAGCCGGACCAGCCAGGACGTGATCACCACGGCCCACACGATCGCCAGGTAGAAAGCCAGGGTCGCCGTGAACAGAACGACCCGGTGCCGGCTCATCCTTGGCACATCGATGTGGGCCGGTCGTTCCGGCTCACGGTCGAGTCTGGCGAACACCCGGTCCAGACGCCGGGTGAGGTTTCGTTCGGTACGCACCCAATCGACGTTACAGCGAGTGAGGTGTGAACCCTGTCGAAACAGCGGCTTTGTGATGACGATGTGATGTGGCAAACCTCTCAAGGACGGTCCGAATTCCAGGGATTCCGCAATCCTGTGAGGCTGTTCCGTTCAATTCCTTTGATCATGCCGGGCGTTGTTTATATGGCGCTTATGAATGCGTTAACCCGGTCCTGGTGCGGAATTCTCCGGGGCGTCACCGGCCCGTCGATGTCGATCATGGGGGACCGGAGCCGTTCAGCCAGAAGGCGCCGTAGATCGCCGAGGCGACCGCCAACACGGCCGTGACCAGCACGGATCGAGGGGTGCGCAGCCGGGCGAGGGCGCAGGCGAGCGGCAGCAGCACCGGGAAGGCGGGCAGCAGCAGCCGCGGCTTGGAGCCGAAGTAGCTTGACGCGCACAGGGCAAGCGCCAGGACGACACCCGTGTACACCAGCAGTTCGACGGGCTGGCGCCGGCGGACCCCGGTCACGTACAGCCACAGCAGCAGGGCGACCCCGACGATGAGGCCGACGCCGGCGAGCGCGGACGGAAATGACGTGAACTTGTCGGCCACGAAGCGCGCGAATGCATAGCCGCCGTCGAACCCGTTGCGCCATCCGGCCTGCACGTCCAGGTACCCGAGCGGGCCCTTGCCGGTGCGGTGACCGACCCACAGCACATAACCGGCGGCCCCGAGGGGGGCGATGAGCATGCCCAGGCCCCGGCGCCAGGCGGGGGCTGGTGGGGCAGACGGTGCGGAAGGGGACGGTGCGCCCGGAGTGAGCGCCGGGGCTTGCGTGCCGTCAGATACGCCAGGCGCGTGCGCCGGGGCGTGCGGGTCGGCTTCCGCGCCGGGGGTGCGCATCGCCCTCCGGTCCTGCACGAACGAGGTCACACCCGCCACCCACACCGCCGCGACCACCGCCGCCCCCACCGGCCGGGTCAGCCCCGCCAGTGCCGCCAGCGCGCCGGCGGTGAGCCACCGGTCCGTCAGCAGCGCGTACAGCGACCAGGCCGCCAGCGCCGTGAACAGCGACTCGCTGTACGCCATCGACTGCACGATCCCGACCGGCAGCACCGCCCACAGCAGGACCGCGCAGACCCCCACCCGGGGGCCGTACACCCGGTCGGCGACGGCGAAGATCCCGCAGGCCGCGACGAGCGAGGAGAGCAGGCTGACGACGAAACCGGCGTCCGCGTACGACAGCGGCAGGACCGCGTGCAGCAGCCGCTCCAGCCAGGGCAGCAGCGGAAAGAACGCCAGGTCGGAGTGGACGTCCCCGTCCGGCAGCCGCACCTCGTAGCCGTACCCCAGTTCGGCGACCCGCGTGTACCACAGCGAGTCCCAGCGCGCGGTCAGCACGGTGTACGCGCTCTTGCCGCGCGCGGCGCTCCACACCGCCAGCACGACCAGCCCCAGGGCGCGGACCGCCGCATAGCCCAGGAGGGCCGGCGCCGCCCGGCGCGGGAGGGGGGCGCGGGAGGGCGCCACGCGCGTTTCAAGATCGGTCACGGACTCGATTATCGACCGGCGGCGGAACCGGACCCGACCCCGGGACGTGGTCGAGAGAGAACGGCGTGGCGTACGCCACACGGGTTCCGTCATGCGTGTGAGAGGTCCGCCACGTGCCCCGGTGGCGAACTCGCGTACGCTGACGAGTCACCCGCGTGGGTTCGCGCGGGCCGGAGACCCCGCTCCTCTCCGGCCGTACGACAGGGAGTCCCCACCCCGTCGGTCCGCCCCGCGCGAGGCACATCTGGGAGGTAGGTACATGTCCGGGACGACCACGGCTGCCGCACGGCCGTGCCCTCGGGCGGCCGGAGCCGGTGCGAGCCGCTGGGTCGTCCTCGTCGTCCTCTGCGTCAGCCTGCTGCTGGTCGCCCTGGACGCGACCGTGCTGCACGTGGCGGTCCCCGCCGTCACCGAGGACCTCAGGCCCGGCGCCGTGGAACTGCTCTGGATCGTCGACGTCTATCCACTGGTCTGCGCCTCGCTTCTGATCCTCTTCGGCACGCTCGGCGACCGGGTCGGCCGCAGACGTGTCCTGCTGCTCGGCTACGGACTGTTCGGCGTCGCCTCCGCCGTGGCCGCCTTCGCGCAGACGGCCGAGATGCTCATCCTGGCCCGCGCGCTGCTCGGTGTCGGCGGTGCGATGATCATGCCGGCGACCCTGTCGATCCTCCGTCAGGTCTTCCCCGACCGGCGCGAGCGCGCGCTGGCGATCGGCATCTGGAGCGCGGTGGCCGCCGTCGGCGCGGCCGTCGGCCCGCTGCTGGGCGGCTTCCTGCTGGAGCACTTCTGGTGGGGCGCGGTCTTCCTCGTCAACATCCCGCTGATGCTGGTCAGCCTGCCGGTCGGGCGGATCCTGCTGCCGGAGTCCCGCGGTGCCGGCGACGGCCCCTGGGACGTCGTAGGCGCCCTGATGGCGGCCGGCGGCCTCTTCGGTGTCGTCCTCGGCGTGAAGCAACTGGGCGGCCACGAGGCACCGGCGAGGCCCTTCACCGTGCTGCCGCTGCTGGCCGGCGCGGTCCTCCTCTTCTTCTTCGTGCGGCGGCAACGGCGCCTTGCGCACCCGCTGGTGGACCTGCGGATGTTCCGCCGGCCCGCCTTCAGCACCTCGGTGGGCTGCATCGTGCTGGCGATGCTGGCGCTCGTCGGCCTGGAGCTGATCGCCGCCCAGTACCTGCAACTGGTGCTCGGGCTCTCCCCGCTGCAGACCGGCCTCAGGCTGCTGCCCCTGACCGTCGCGGCGATGGCGGCGGGTCTGGCGGGCGCGCGGATGCTGCGCCGCTTCGGGCCGCGCCGGATGGTCTCCTTCGGCTTCTGTCTCACCGCCGCCGCGGTCCTGACGCTCACCGCGATGGGCGGCACCGACAACGCGCCGTTGCTGCTGTCCGGTTTCGTGCTGCTCGGCTTCGGCCTGGAGACCACGCTCTTCGGGGCGTACGAGTCGATGCTCAGCGAATGCTCCGCGGACCAGGCCGGTGGCGCGGCGGCGATCGGTGAGACGTCGTACCAGCTCGGCGCGGGCATCGGCATCGCGCTGCTCGGCAGCGTGATGAACGCGGCCTACACCCCCCGTCTGCGCTCGGTGCCGGGCGTTCCGCACCACGCCTCCGACCGTGCGGGCCGCTCGCTCGGCGAGGCCTACGACATCGCCGGCGGACTCGGCGGATCCGCCGGGGCGGCGCTGCGCCGGGCCGCGCGGGACTCCTTCGTGCACGGCCTGCATGTCACGCTGGTGGTGAGCGCGGGGCTGTTGCTGCTGGGCGCGGTGATCGCGCTGCGACTGCCGCGGATCATGCAGTGCGCGGAGCCCGCGGCGGCGGTGGAGCTGCCCGCGCCGAGGGAAGTGGCGCAGACCCGCGTCTCGGCCTGACGCACTGGACGTGGGGGACACCGCACCGTAACGTCGGCCTCACAATGACTAGCGGTGCTAGTTTTCTTGTGTGCCGGAGGGTGTTCCATGTCCGCGTCCTCGAAGTTGCCCCCCTTTGATCCCGCCGACCCGCTCGGGATCGACGACCTGCTGGAACCGGAAGACCTGGCCGTACGGGACACCGTGCGGGCCTGGGCGGCGGACCGGGTGCTGCCGCACGTCGCCGAGTGGTACGAGAAGGGGGAGCTGCCCGGCATCCGTGAGCTCGCGAAGGAGCTCGGCGGGATCGGGGCGCTCGGGATGTCGCTCAGCGGGTACGGCTGTGCGGGGGCCAGTGCCGTGCAGTACGGCCTGGCCTGCCTGGAACTGGAGGCGGCGGACTCCGGCATCCGGTCCCTGGTCTCCGTGCAGGGCTCCCTCGCCATGTACGCGATCCACCGGTTCGGCAGCGAGGAGCAGAAGCTGCAGTGGCTGCCACGGATGGCGGCCGGCGAGGTCATAGGCTGCTTCGGGCTGACCGAGCCGGACCACGGCTCGGACCCCGCCTCCATGCGCACGCACGCCAAGCGTGACGGCGACCACTGGGTCCTCAACGGGCGCAAGATGTGGATCACCAACGGGTCGGTCGCCGGGGTGGCCGTCGTCTGGGCACAGACCGAGGAGGGCATCCGCGGCTTCGTCGTCCCCACCGACAGTCCCGGCTTCTCGGCGCCCGAGATCAAGCACAAGTGGTCCCTGCGCGCCTCCGTCACCAGCGAACTGGTGATGGACGACGTACGGTTGCCCGCGGACGCCGTACTTCCGGAGGTCACCGGGCTGCGCGGACCGCTCAGCTGTCTGTCCCACGCCCGGTACGGCATCGTCTGGGGCGCGATGGGCGCGGCGCGCAGCAGCTTCGAGGCGGCCCTCGACTACGCGCGGTCGAGGGAGCAGTTCGGGCGGCCCATCGGCGGCTTCCAGCTCACCCAGGCCAAGCTCGCCGACATGGCGGTCGAACTGCACAAGGGAATCCTGCTCGCCCACCATCTGGGGCGGCGGATGGACGCCGGCCGCCTGCGCCCCGAGCAGGTCAGCTTCGGCAAGCTCAACAACGTCCGCGAGGCCATCGAGATCTGCCGTACGGCGCGGACGATCCTCGGTGCCAACGGGATCTCCCTCGAATACCCCGTGATGCGGCACGCGACCAACCTCGAGTCGGTGCTCACCTACGAGGGCACCGTCGAGATGCACCAGCTCGTGCTGGGCAAGGCGCTCACCGGGCTCGACGCCTTCCGGTGAGCCCCACAAGGAGGCAGGGCCGGTGAGCGGCCCTGCCTCAGCTCTGGTTGAAGAAGCCGTCCTCGCGGCGGCCTGACGCCTCGCCGCTGATGATCTCCGTGTCGGCGGGCGTCAGCAGGAACACCCGGTTGGACACGCGGTCGATCGAGCCGCGCAGACCGAAGATGAGCCCCGCCGCGAAGTCCACCACGCGCTTGGCGTCGGCGGGCTCCATCGCGGTGAGGTTCATGATGACCGGGACACCGTCCCGGAACAGTTCGCCGATGGCGCGGGCGTCCCGGAAGCTGTCCGGGGTGACCGTGCCGATCCGGCGGCCCTTCTCCTCGGCCGTGTCCGTGGCCACCTTCACCCGGGGGTCCGTGACCCAGGCGCCCTCGGACTCGGTGCCCTCGGAGTACTCGTCGTCGTAGTAACGCTCGTCATCGTTGTCGTCGACGAGGCCGAGCCACGCACTCGCCTTGCGTACCGATCCCATGGACGCCTCCTCTCACAGCGGTCTTTCTTGCTTTCCGCGTCTCTATGGTCATCCATGATGCGGACGGCGCGCCAAGTGGATAGACGCCGCGCGGGGGGTTTGTGACGGTACTGGTGCACAGCCGATCCGTCGAGAGTCCTTGTGCCCCAAGGGTCCTGACTCATACGGCTGCTGACTGAGAGTGAAATATGATTGTCAGCTGCGGATGGGTGAAGATCACTGCGTACGGGTGAACGTCAACGTCGTACCACATCACGGGGGATCGTCGTGTTCGGAATCGTCAGACCGTGCTCTCATCGGCTCGGGGAGAGTCTCAAGACCGAGTGGATGGCGCATTTGTGCGGGCTCTGCCTCACCCTGCGCCGCGACCACGGCCAGCTCGCGCGGATCGTGACGAACTATGACGGCCTTCTCCTCTCGGTTCTGACGGAGGCTCAGGCCGGACGGACCCCCGACGGCCGCCGTACGGCCGGGCCGTGCGCGCTGCGCGGGATGCGCACCGCGTCCGTCGCCCGGGGTGAGGGCGCGCGGCTCGCCGCCGCCGTCTCGCTGGTGCTCGCCGCGGCGAAGGTGCGCGACCATGTCGCCGACCGCGACGGGCTGCTGGCCCGCAGGTCCATGGCCGCCGCCGCGCGCCGGGTCGCCGCCGGCTGGGGCAGGGCCGGCGCCCACAGCGGCGCCACGGTCGGCTTCGACACCGGCGTCCTCGTCGAGGCCGTCGACCGGCAGCTCGGCCTGGAGACCCTCGCCGGGCCCGGCACCCCGATCCTGACGGTGACCGAGCCGACCGAGACCGCGACCGCCGCCGCCTTCGCCCACACCGCGGTACTGGCCGGACGGCCGGGCAACGCGACTCCGCTCGCGGAGGCCGGACGGCTCTTCGGCCGGCTCGCGCATCTGCTGGACGCCGTGGAGGACCAGCAGGCCGACGCCCTGTCGGGTGCCTGGAACCCCCTCGCCGCCACGGGGACGTCACGGACCGAGGCCCGTAGGCTCGCCGACGACGCCCTGCGGGGCATCCGGCTCGCCCTGCGGGAGGCCGAGTTCGCCGACGGCAGGCTGGTCCACCTGCTCCTCGTGCACGAGCTGGGGCGCTCCGTGGATCGCGCGTTCGGCACGCGCGCGTGCGGACACGAGCCCGAGGGGTCGTTCGGACCGCCGCCGGGTCACCAGGCACCCGAGGCGCCGGGCCACCCGCACGGCAATCCCTTCGGCGGGCAGCCGCCGCTGCCGGACAAGGGGGGCTTCTGGGCCGGCTGCGCCGCCGCCCTCGGCCTGTGCTGCACCTGCAAGGTGTGCTGCGCCGACGAGTTCGAGGGGCCCTGGTCGCGGAAGAGGCGCGAGGGCTGCTGCGCCAACTGCGACTGTGACTGCGACCCGTCGTGCTGCGAGGTCTGCGAGTGCTGTGAATGCTGCTCGTGCTGCGACTGCGGGCTGTGACCGTCCCGCTCAGTTCCTCAGCTCGGGCGGGGAGATCCGCGAGGTGTGGACCGCCGAACCCGTGGTCCCCCACTTCCTCAGGATCCTGTCGTAGGTGCCGTCGGCCAGCAGCCTGTTCACCGCCGCCTGGAAAGCGGGGGCCAGCCTGGTGCCCTTCTTGAAGGCGAAGCCCACGTCCAGGCGGTGGTACTCGTTGAGGAACCTCAGGCCCGGCTGGTGCGCCACGGCATAGCGCAGGCCGTTGATCGTCGACATCACCACATCGCTGCGGCCCTGCTGCACCGAGGACCAGATCGCGCTCTGCTCGGAGTACGTCTGCACCTGGTACGGCTTCTTGCCGGCGTCGGTGCAGACGTGCTTGTTCTCCTCCAGCGTGGCCTCGAAGGTCGTGCCGGCGCCGGTCGCCACGTTCAGCCCGCAGAGCTGACCGAGGTCCGTGATCTTCGTCAGCTTGCTGTCCTTGCGGGCGGCGAAGCCCTGGCCGTCGTTGATGTAGGTGACGAAGTCGATGGTCCTGCGGCGCTCGTCCGTGACGCCGAAGTTGCTCGCACCGAAGTCGTACTTGCCGCTGTCCAGCGCGGGCAGGATCGCCTCGAAGCTCGCCTGCTCCACCGTGAGCCCGACGCCCAGCACCTTGGCGACCGCCTTGGTGAAGTCGACGTCCTGGCCGGTCGGCGTCTTGCCGTCGGACAGGTAGGTGGTGCCCGGCGGGGTGCCGCCGACACTGATCGCGACGGTGAGGTGAGTCGTGCCGGCGGGGAGCAACCGGGCCGCGGCGTCGTCCTTCCTCTCGGTGGATACGACGTCGGTGGTGGGCACTTCGTCGGACTTGGCCGCCACCGCGGACGCGGCCGACCCGCCCGAGCCGCAGGCGGTGAGGAGCAGAGCGGCGGACGTAATGCTGACAAAAGCCGCGAAATTTCGCGTACGCATCGGTAGCGGTCTCCTGGGAGCAGAAAGGGTGCAGAGCGCGAGGGGAGGGATGCGCGTGTGAAGGCGAGGAAGAAGGTGGAGAAAGAGGAAGAACGCGAGCACGCCCGCCCGGAGGGCAGGCGCTGCAGGGGGGTCAGCTCAACAGGAAGAGGACCACACGCGACCGAAGTCGATGTGGGAGCGGGTGACCAGCCACTGCTGTGGATGCATGGGCCAAGTGGAACAGGCATCCGGTTCCGCGTCAACTGACGTGAGACGTACGGCTCGGAGTTCGGACAGCCTTGACAACGCACCGAAACGCCCGCGTACTCTCGATGGACGGCCCTGCTGAGGGGCTCGGCCGTGTGAAGGCACCACCCTGACTTGTCACGTCACGGAGCCTTCGCATGTCATCCGACACCCTCGCCAAAGTCCCCACCGCGCCGGAGATACCCGAGCCCGCTGACGTCCCGCGGATCGTCCCGCAGCGCCGGTACGGGCAGTGGGCGGCAGCCGTCGTCGTCCTCGTGCTGCTCGGACTCGCCGTCACCTCCGTGGTGCGCAACCCGGCGTTCCAGTGGGACGTGGTCGCCGACTACTTCACCTCCGACTCCATCCTGCGCGGACTGTGGCTCACGCTGTGGCTGACCGTCGTGGTGATGGTCCTCGGCTTCGCCCTCGGCACCCTGCTCGCCGCGTTCCGGCTCTCCGCCAACCCGGTGCTGAGGGCGGTCGGCTGGGGCTACGTCTGGCTGTTCCGGTCGATCCCGATCCTGGTGCAGCTGCTGCTGTGGTTCAACATCGGGGCGCTGTACCCGCAGGTCCTCGGCGTGAAGACCGTCAACCTGCTCCCCCCGGTCGCCGTCGCGATCGTCGGACTCACCCTGCACGAGGCGGCCTTCGCCGCCGAGGTCGTCCGGGCCGGCATCCTCTCCGTGGACCGGGGGCAGATCGAGGCCGCCCAGGCGCTGGGACTCAGCCGCTCGCGGCGCTGGTGGCGGATCGTGCTGCCGCAGGCCATGCGCGCCATCGTGCCGCCCGCCGGCAACATGCTCGTCGGCACCCTCAAGGGCACCTCGATCGTCAGCGTCATCGCCGTCAACGACCTGCTGTTCTCCGCCCAGTTGATCTACCACCGCACCTACCAGGTGATCCCGCTGCTCATGGTCGCGACCCTCTGGTACGCGGTCGTCACCTCGGTGCTCGGCTTCGGCCAGCACTACATCGAGAAGTACTACGCCCGCGGCACGGAGCACGCCCGATGAGGCCGCAGCTGGTGATCGTGGGAGCCGGGCCGCGGGGGACCGGAATCCTGGAGCGCCTCGCCGCCAACGCCCCGGAACTGTACGCCGGTTCGGGCCTCGACATCCATCTGGTCGACCCGCATCCGCCGGGTGGCGGCCGCATCTGGCGCCAGGAGCAGTCACCGCTGCTGTGGATGAACTCGCACGCCGAGGACGTCACCATGTTCACCGACGAGACGGTGACCATGGCCGGCCCGGTGCGCGAGGGCCCCACCCTGCACGAGTGGGCCGCGGTGGACGGCGGCACCTTCGCCGACCGGCAGCTCCAAGGCCGCTATCTGCGCTGGGTGTACGAGCGGGCCCGAGCCGACCTGCCGCCCGGCGTCACCGTCCACCACCACCCCCGGCGCGCCCTGCGGATCAGCGGCCCGTGCGAGGGCCGTCAGCAGGTGTGGCTGGAGGGACTGTCCCGCCCTCTCCTCGCCGACCTCGTGATCCTCGCGATCGGCCACCTGGACGCCGAACCCGACCGAGAACAGACCGCGTTGGCCGCCTACGCCCGCGAGCACGGCCTGGTGCACCTGCCGCCCGACTTCACCGCCGACAGCGACCTGTCCCCGCTGAAGGCAGGTGAACCCGTCCTCGTGCGCGGCTTCGGCCTGGCCTTCGTCGACCTGATGGTCCTGCTCACCGAGGGCCGCGGCGGCCGGTACGAGGGCGGCACCTACGTTCCCTCGGGGCGGGAGCCGGTGCTCCACGTCGGCTCGCGGCGCGGAGTGCCGTACCACTCGAAGATCGGCTACGGCTGGACCGGCGACCGGCCCCCGTTGCCCCGCTTCCTCGGGCCGGCCCAGGTGGAGGACCTGCTGGCCAGACCCGGAGGCTTCGACTTCCGGCGCCATGTGTGGCCGCTGGTGGAGAAGGAGCTGGGCTTCGCCCACTACCACCGGCTGTTCACCGCCCACGCCGAGCGTACGGCGATGAGCTGGACCGACTTCGAGGAGAAGTACGCGGCCGCCGACGGCCCCGCCGAGACCAGGGCGCTCGTCGCCGCCGCCGTGCCCGCTCCGGCCGACCGGCTCGACCTCGCCGCGCTCGACCACCCGCTCGACGGGGTGCGTCATGCCTCCCACGAGGACTTCCAGGAGGGCATGCGGGCGTACATCGCCGGCGACCTGATCCGCCGGCACGACTCCTCGCACAGTGCCGATCTGGGGGTCTTCCTGGGGCTGCTCTCCGTCTACGGGCAGCTCGTGCGGCTCGGGAACATCGGCCCCTGGTGGCACGGGTTCTTCAGCTACCTGGCGTCCGGGCCGCCGGGACCCCGGCTGCGGCAGATGCTCGCGCTGTCCCGGGCCGGACTGCTCACGTTCGTGGGCGCCGACATGAGCCTCACCGCCGAGGACGGGGTGTTCCGGGCCACCAGCCCCACCGTGCCGGGCTTCCGCATCGAGGCCCGGGCGCTGGTCGAGGCCCGGCTGCCCGAGCCCACCGTGGGGCGGGCCCGCGACAGCCTGCTGCGCGAACTGCACGCCGACGGTGCCGCCGAGACCCCCGACGGACTGCTCCGGGTCGACCCCGGCGACGGCCGGATCCTCGACGGCGCCGGCCGCCCGCATCCCCGGCGCTTCGCGCTCGGCCCGTACACCGACGCCCGTACCCCCGGCGCCTTCACCCGGCCGCGCACCGGCGGGGCCGCGTTCCGGCAGAACGACGCCACCGCGCGGGCGGTGCTGGCCTTTCTGGGCACGTCACTCGTAAAGGAACCCACGCGATGAGCTTCATGGTCGACATCAGGTCGGTGCACAAGCACTTCGGCCCGCTCCACGTCCTCCGGGGCATCGATCTCCAGGTGCGCGCCGGCGAGGTCACCGTCGTGCTCGGCCCCTCCGGCTCCGGCAAGTCCACGCTGCTGCGCACCATCAACCATCTGGAGAAGGTCGACGGGGGCGAGATCAGCGTCGACGGCTCGCTGATGGGGTACCGGCGCGTGGGGGACAAGCTGTACGAGCTGCCCGAGCGTGAGGTGCTCCGGCAGCGCACCCGGATCGGGTTCGTCTTCCAGAACTTCAACCTCTTTCCGCACCTCACCGTCCTGGAGAACGTGGTCGAGGCACCGGTGTCCGCCCTGAAACGGCCACGGAAGCAGGCGGTGGAGGCGGCGCGGCTGCTGCTGGAGCGGGTGGGGCTGGGCGACAAGGCCGACGCCTCTCCACGGCAGCTGTCGGGGGGTCAGCAGCAGCGGGTGGCCATCGCGCGGGCGCTCGCGCCGGAACCGAAGCTGCTGCTGTTCGACGAGCCGACCTCGGCGCTCGATCCCGAGCTGGTCGGTGAAGTCCTCGACGTCATACGGGACTTGGCCGCGCAGGGCACGACGATGATCGTCGTCACGCACGAGATCGCCTTCGCCCGTGAGGTCGCCGACACGGTGGTGTTCATGGCCGACGGCGGGATCGTGGAACAGGGACCGCCCGACGCGGTGCTGGTCGCTCCGCGCGAGGAGCGGACGCGGGCGTTTCTGGCGAAGGTGCTGTGAGGACGGGCATGGAGGGAGGACCGGGAAAGTTGATCGCGGAGGAAAGGAAGGACGACATGACGACGGGCGCGGCCGACGCGTGGAAGCAGTGGCGCGAGAAGCGTGCCGAGAAGGTCTCCGCGCCCTACGGGCCGCTCGCGCTGACCGCCACGCACTGGGTCGAGGACCATCCGGACGGGCGACTTCCGGCCATTCCCGGGACCTGGGTGGCGGATGCCGACGGGGTCGTGCTGACCGCCACCGGTGCCGAGGGTCTGACCGTGGACGGGCGGCCCTTCGCCGGTGAGGTCCGGCTCGCCGCCGACCCCGGGCCGGAGGCGGAGGCCCGGGTCGCGCTGGGGGAGAAGCGGCTGCTCGTGCTGGTGCGCGAAGGTGTGTGGGGGGTGCGGGTCTACGACCCCGCGTCCGAGGCCCGGCGCGGCTTCCACGGCATCGAGGCCACCCCGTACGACCCGCGCTGGTCGGTGCCGGCTCGTTTCACGCCGTACGACGACACCCGCACCGTGCGGGTCGGCAACGCGGACGGGCGCGAACGGGGGCTCGCCCTCGCCGGTGAGCTCGCCTTCACCCTGGCGGGACGGCAGCGGACGCTGCGGGTCGCGCAGCAGGGCGACGGGCTGCTGTGGGCCGTGTTCGCCGACGCCACCAGCGGCGACACCAGCTTCCGGTTCCGCTTCCTCTATCCGCCGGCCCCGGACGGCGAGGGGCGTACGACCGTCGACTTCAATCGCGCCCAGCTCCCGCCGTGCGCCTTCGCCGACCACTTCATCTGCCCCCTCCCGCCGCCCGGCAACACGCTGGACGTGGCGATCGAGGCGGGGGAACGTGCACTGGGCCGTCCTCGGCGTGCGTTTGGCTGATTGTCGGAAGTGGGCTGGGTCGGCGTCAGCGTGTGCTGAGCCGATGTCAAGGCCTGCGACGTAAGAGTGGTTCAAAGTCCGACGGCCGAAAGGCACCCTTGTGGCGACCGGTCGTTCGGCCGAATACTCCCCCTCAGCGCTTGTCAGGGGGCATGCGTGTTCGGAATCCGGCGGCCCCCTGGCTGCGACTCACGGGCCCCGACCCCACGCGGGCCCCCGACTTCCCCTGGGAGGGAACGAAAAGTGAGGATCAAGCGCACCACTCCCCGCAACGGCACTGCGAGACGGACCCGGCTGATCGCCGTGGCGACAGGCTTCCTGGCCGCGGCCGCGTTCGCCGCCCCCACCGCGAACGCCGGCGACGACGGCACGTTCAGCGCCACCCAGCTCGTCAAGGCCAGTGACTCCATTCTGAAGGCCGACGTGCCCGGCACCGCCTGGGCCGTGGACAGCAAGACCAACCGTGTTGTCCTCACCGTCGACAGCAGGGTCTCCCAGGCCCAGATCACCAAGATCAAGAAGCAGGCCGGAGCCGAGGCGGGCGCCCTCACCGTCAAGCACACCCGCGGCAGGTTCAACAAGCTGATCAGCGGTGGCGACGCCATCTACGGTGGCCAGTACCGCTGTTCACTCGGCTTCAACGTGCACAGCGGCAGCACGTACTACTTCCTCACCGCCGGTCACTGCGGCCAGGTGGCCTCCACCTGGTACAGCAACTCCAGCCACAGCACGGTGCTCGGCACCAACGTGGGCTACAGCTTCCCTGGCAACGACTTCGCGCTGGTGCGCTACACCAACTCCTCGATCTCGCACCCGAGCGCCGTGGGCAGCCAGTCCATCACGAGCGCGGCCACGCCGTCCGTGGGCACGACCGTGTACCGGCGTGGTTCCACCACCGGTACGCACAGCGGGCGGGTCACCGCGCTGAACGCCACCGTCAACTACGGCGGCGGTGACGTCGTCTACGGGCTGATCCAGACCACGGTGTGCGCCGAGGGCGGTGACAGCGGTGGTCCGTTGTACGCCGGGACCGTGGCCTACGGGCTGACCTCCGGAGGCAGCGGTGACTGCACCTCCGGTGGTACGACGTTCTTCCAGCCGGTGACCGAGGCGTTGAGCTACTACGGGGTCACGCTGCCCTGACGCTCCGCTCCTGTGAGCCCCCGCACGCCGCTCGGTGTGCGGGGGCTTCTTGGTGGGTTGGGGGTGGGTGTCGCAGGTGGATGCGCCTGGTTTCGGCCAGCCGGTGTCGTCACCGTCCGGTGTGGGTCACGTGCGGGACGTGTTTGCTGTGCGAATTCGCCTGGAGTGACTGTGCACGGTCAAAAAGGGAGGGGGGCGCAAGCCCTCTCCCCGCGCGTCCTGAAGTCAACCTTGTGTGCTCCCTGTGCCGTTCGGAAGAGTGGGCGCTCGTCAACCAGCCTTCCGGTCCGTCGGGTCCCCACAACCCGCGGACCATCCCCCCACAGGAGGACGTGAGTTGAAGCACCGACGCATATCCGGCCGGCGGGCCGCCGTGGCCGGGGCGGGAATCGCCGCACTGGTCGCCGCGGGTGTCACATTGCAGAATGCGAACGCCAGTGAGCCTGTGAAGTCGGCTCCGGAACCGAAGGTCCTCTCCGCTCCGGCGGCCGGAAACCTCGCCTCGACGCTGCTGAAGAGCCTCGGGTCCGACGCGGCCGGCGGCTACTACGACGCCCGGACCAGGAGTCTCGTCGTCAACGTCCTCGACGGGGGTGCGGCGCACACCGTCGAGGCGGCCGGGGCCAGGGCGAGACTCGTCACCAACTCGCCGGCCGCGCTCGACGGCGCGCGGACGACACTGAAGAAGGACGCGACCATCCCGGGGACGTCGTGGGCGACCGACCCGGTGAGCAACAAGGTCGTCGTCACCGCCGACAAGACGGTCTCCGGCGCGCAGTGGGCCAAGCTGAGCAAGGTGGTCGACGGGCTGGGCGGGAAGGCCGAACTGAAGCGCTCGAAGGGGGAGTTCAAGCCCTTCGTCGCCGGCGGTGACGCGATCAGCGGGTCCGGCGGGCGGTGCTCGCTCGGCTTCAACGTGGTCAAGGACGGGCAGCCGTACTTCCTGACGGCCGGGCACTGCACCGCGGCCATCTCCACCTGGTCGGACTCCAGCGGCAAGGAGATCGGGCAGAACGCGGAGTCCCACTTCCCGGGGACCGACTTCGGGCTCGTGAAGTACACCGCGGAGGTGGACCACCCGAGCGAGGTCGACCTGTACAACGGGTCCTCTCAGAAGATCACCGGTGCCGCCGAGGCGACGGTGGGGATGAAGGTGACGCGCAGTGGGTCGACGACCCATGTGCACGACGGTACGGTCACCGGGCTGAACGCCACGGTGAACTACCAGGAGGGCACCGTCAGTGGCCTCATCCAGACCGATGTGTGCGCCGAGCCCGGAGACAGTGGCGGCTCGCTGTTCTCGGGGAGCAACGCCATCGGGCTGACGTCCGGGGGCAGCGGTGACTGCACCTCCGGTGGGGAGACGTTCTTCCAGCCCGTCAGCGCGGCGCTGTCCGCTACGGGGGCGCAGATCGGCTGACGCCCTCGGGCGTGCGTGCCTTCCGTGGAGTCCCGCCCTGGGTGCCCGGGGGCGGGGCTTCGTTTTCGCGTCGCGGCTCGTTTCGCCGGGCGGGCTGCCATCGTCCTGGTGTCATGTCCCCAACGGTCCTGGTGAGCGGTGTTTGCGCAGGTCGGAGGCGGCCGAAAGGATGTCGTACACATGTTCGGGAATGGGGGTATGGTGGGGGTGGAAGTGGGGAACTGATGTTCGAGAGCCGTGCGAGTGCGGGAGGTGCGTGTGCCGGGCTTCGCGCATCTGCACACCGTCTCCGGGTTCTCCCTGAGATACGGGGCATCCCATCCGGAGCGGCTGGCCGAGCGCGCCTCGGAGCGGGGGATGGACGCCCTCGCCCTCTCTGATCGTGACACCGTCGCCGGTGCGGTGCGCTTCGCCAAGGCCTGTGCCGGGGTGGGGGTGCGGCCGGTCTTCGGGGTGGATCTGGCGGTGGAGGAGGCCGAGGCCGCGCGGAGTGAGCGGCGGAAGGTGCCGGTGCGGGGCGGGGCCTTTGTCGACGAGTCGGCTCCCCGTGCGACCTTTCTCGCGCGGGACGGGGCCCGGGGCTGGGCCGACCTGTGCCGGATCGTGACGGCGGCGCATGCGGGGGAGGGGGCTCCGCTGCTTCCCTGGTCCGGCAATCACGGGGACGGACTCGTGGTGCTGCTCGGGCCCGGGTCGGACGTGGGGCGGGCCCTCGCGGCGGGGCGTCCCGACCGGGCCGCGAAGCTGCTCGGGGCATGGCGTGAGGTCTACGGCGACGCGTTGCGGCTGGAGGCCTTCTGGCACGGGCGTACGGGCACCGGGGCCGGTTCCCTGCGGCTGGCCGCCCGTACCGTCGGGTTCGCCGCCGAGCAGGGGGTGCGGCCGGTGCTCAGCAACGCCGTGCGGTACGCCGATCCGGGGGCGGGGCCCGTCGCCGATGTGCTGGACGCCGCACGGCGGCTGGTGCCGATCGACCCGCGCGGGGAGCTGGATTCCGGAGAGGCGTGGCTGAAGGACGCGCGGGCGATGGCCGGGGTTGCCGAGCGGGTCGTGGAGGCTGCCGGGTACCGGCGGGACACCGCCCGCCGACTGCTGGAGCAGACCCTGGCCACGGCCGGGGAGTGCCGGGTCGACCCCGAGGGCGATCTCGGTATCGGGACCGTTCACTTTCCCGAGGCGCATCTGGTGGGGGCCGGGCGGCGCACCGCCCAGCGGGCGCTCGCCTCGCGGGCGGTGGCGGGGATGGTGCGGCTCGGGTACGGCGGGAGGCGCGCGTACTGGGAGCGGATGCACCACGAGCTGGACATCATCGGCCACCACGGTTTCGCCTCCTACTTCCTGACGGTCGCCCAGGTCGTCGACGATGTGCGGGAGATGGGGATCCGGGTGGCCGCCCGGGGGTCCGGGGCCGGGTCGCTCGTCAACCATCTGCTGGGGATCGCGCACGCCGATCCGGTCGAGCACGGGCTGCTGATGGAGCGTTTCCTGTCCAAGGAGCGTGTGGTGCTGCCCGATATCGACATCGATGTGGAGTCCGCACGCCGGCTCGAGGTGTACCGGGCGATCATCGGGCGGTTCGGCGAGGAGCGGGTCGCGACCGTGTCCATGCCGGAGACCTATCGGGTGCGGCACGCCATCCGGGACGTGGGTGCCGCCCTGTCCGTGGACCCGGCCGAGATCGACCGGCTGGCCAAGTCCTTTCCGCACATCCGGGCCCGGGACGCGCGGGCCGCGCTGGAGGAGCTGCCCGAGCTGAAGGGGCTGGCGAGGGAGCTTCAGCGGGAAGGGACGCGGTACGACAGGCTGTGGGAACTGGTCGAGGCCCTCGACGCCCTGCCGCGCGGGATTGCCATGCATCCGTGCGGGGTGCTGCTGTCCGATGCCTCGCTCCTCGCCCGTACGCCGGTGGTGCCGACCAGCGGTGAGGGGCTGCCGATGTCGCAGTTCGACAAGGAGGACGTGGAGGACCTCGGGCTGCTCAAGCTCGACGTGCTGGGCGTGCGGATGCAGTCGGCGATGGCGCACGCGGTCGCCGAGGTGCAGCGGGTGACGGGGGAGCGGATCGACCTGGACGCGGTGCCGGCGGGGGATCCGGAGACATATCGGTTGATCCGGTCCGCCGAGACGCTGGGGTGCTTCCAGATCGAGTCGCCCGGGCAGCGGGACCTGGTGGGACGGCTCCAGCCGAGTACTTTCCATGACCTTGTCGTGGACATTTCGTTGTTCCGGCCCGGGCCCGTCGCCGCCGACATGGTGCGGCCGTTCATCGAGGCGCGGCACGGGCGGGCGCCGGTGCGCTACCCGCACCCCGATCTGGAAGGGGCGCTGAAGGGGACGTACGGCGTCGTCGTCTTCCACGAGCAGGTCATCGACATCGTCGCCGTCATGACCGGCTGCGGGCGCGGCGAGGCCGACCGGGTGCGCCGGGGCCTGTCCGACCCGGAGGCGCAGGGGCGGATCAAGGTGTGGTTCGCGCAGCAGGCCGCGGCCAGGGGGTATGGGGCGGAAACGATCCAGCGGACCTGGGAGATCGTGGAGGCCTTCGGCTCGTACGGGTTCTGCAAGGCGCACGCCGTCGCGTTCGCCGTGCCGACCTACCAGTCGGCCTGGCTGAAGGCCCATCACCCGGCCGCCTTCTACGCCGGGCTGCTCACGCACGATCCGGGGATGTACCCCAAGCGGCTGCTGCTGGCGGACGCGCGGCGGCGCGGGGTGCCGATCCTGCCGCTGGACGTCAATGTCTCGGGGATCGCCCACCGGATCGAACTGGTGTCTGAATCGGGGGTGTGGGGGCTGCGGCTCGCCCTGTCCGACGTGCACGGCATCAGTGAGGCCGAGGCGCGGCGGATCGCGGACGGACAGCCGTACTCCTCCCTGCTGGACTTCTGGGAGCGGGCCCGGCCGAGCCGTCCGCTGGCTCAAAGACTCGCGCAGGTGGGCGCGTTGGACGCCTTCGGGGCCAACCGGCGCGATCTGCAGCTGCACCTGACCGAGCTGCACCGGGGCGCCCGAGGCGGTGGCGGCGGACAGCTCCCGTTGGCGGGTGGGCGGAAGACCGCGCCGGCGGGGCTGCCGGATCTGACGTCGGCGGAGCGGCTCAGCGCCGAGCTGGGCGTGCTGTCCATGGACGCCTCGCGCAATCTGATGGACGACCACCGGGAGTTCCTCAAGGAGCTGGGCGTGGTCTCCGCGCGCCGGCTGCGTGAGGCGCGGCACGGGGAGGCCGTGCTGGTCGCGGGCGCCAAGGCGGCCACCCAGACACCGCCGATCCGGTCCGGCAAGCGGGTCATCTTCTCCACGCTGGACGACGGCACGGGGCTGGTCGATCTGGCGTTCTTCGACGACTCGCACGACGCCTGTGCGCACACCGTCTTCCACTCGTGGCTGCTGCTGGTGCGCGGAGTGGTGCAGCGGCGCGGTCCGCGCAGTCTGAGCGTGGTGGGTTCCGCCGCCTGGAACCTCGCCGAGCTGGTCGAGCTGCGTGCCGAGGGCGGCCTCGACGAGGTGGCGGCGCGGCTCGCCGAGCCGGCGGCCGAGGGCGCGGGCGGTGATCCGACGGGCGGGCGGCGGATCCAGCTGCCGACCGGATACCAGATGCATCCGTGGGCCGATCTGCGGCCCGCGGGGCAGGAGGTCTCACAAGGGCCTGCTGCCGTAAGGAAGTTGTGGCACCAGAGTCCGGGGAGTGCGGGATGACCATCCTCTGCGTACGTTTCCAGCTGCCGCCGATGTACGAGGCTGCCCTGCCGGGACTGCTCGGGTTGCTGGAGGACTTCACCCCCGTCGTCGAGGCGCTGCCCCCGGACGGGGCGCTGGCCGATCTGCGCGGCGCCGAGCGGTACTTCGGGCGCAGCGCGGTGGAGCTGGCCGCGGTGATCCGGGTGCGGGCCCTCGCGCGGTACGGCGTCGACTGTGTGATCGGCGCCGGCCCGGGCCCGATGCTGGCCCGCGTGGCGCTGCGCGACGCCCGGCCCGGGGTGACGTGTGCCGTGCCCGAGGACCCGGAGGGCATCGCGGAGTTCCTCGCCGGGCGGCCCGTGTCCGCGCTGCCCGGCGTCGGTGCGGCGACCGCCCGCACCCTGAGCGAGTACGGCCTGGACACCCTGGGCCTGGTCGCCGGCGCGCCGCTGTCCACGCTCCAGCGGCTGATCGGCGCGAAGGCGGCCCGCGAGCTGCGCGAGAAGGCGAGCGGCATCGACCGGAGCCGGGTCGTGCCGAACGCCGTCTCGCGCTCGCTGACGACGGAACGGACCTTCGGCATCGACGAGTTGGACCCCGACCGGCACCGCAGGGCGCTGCTGTCCGCCGCCGAGGAGCTCGGCACGCGGCTGCGCGCCGTGCGGAAGATCTGCCGCACCCTGACCCTCACCGTGCGCTACGCCGACCGGTCCTCGACCACCCGCAGCCGCACCCTGAAGGAGCCGACCGCGCACTCGGCGGCCCTGACCAGGGCGGCCTACGGCATGTACGAGGCGCTCGGCCTGCAGCGCGCGCGGGTCCGCGCGCTCGCCCTGCGCGCCGAGGGCCTGGCCCCCGCCGACCAGGCCTCCCACCAGCTCACCTTCGACCCCGTGGACGAGAAGGTGCGCCGCATCGAGGAGGTCGCGGACCGTGCGCGGGCGAAGTTCGGGCCGCGCGCGGTGATGCCGGGGGCGCTGGGGGGTGGCGGCGGCTCCCCGACCGTCAGTTGGCCCAGGGCGGCGTGATGCGGGTGCCGTCGGCCAGCTGCGCCTCCAGGCCGATCGAGGTGGTGACCCACGAGATCGCGGTGTGGTCGGTGGGGTTCTCGACGGCCAGGGTCGCGCCGGGGTTGATGATCACCGTGTCTCCCGCCGAGATCCGCTCGGCGTGACCGTCGAGGCTGATCAGGAGTTCGCCGACGAGGAGGTGGAAGATCTCCTCCCGGCTGACGGTGTGGGCGGGCGCCTTGGTGCCCGCCGGGATCTCCCCGCGCCAGGCGCACAGCTCCTTGCTGCCGGTGAGCGGGGTGGCGTACGAGACGAAGCGGGCGCCGTGGATCTCATGGGTCGTGGCCTCGGACGAGCGGACGACGGGCATGGTGGTGATCTCCGTTCAAGTGGTCCAGTGGCTTGACTATATGGTCAAGCTGCTTGACCAATGTGTCAAGGGTGTTTCAATGCCCCCGTGCAGAACTCCGAAGCCATGGCCCTGTCCGCCGCCCTGCTCGCCGTAGCGGGTGACCTCACGCAACGCATCCATGACGGGGTCGTGGCGCGCGGGTTCGCCGATCTCCGGCCGGCGCACGGCTTCGCCTTCGCGCGACTCGCCCCGGACGGGGCCACCGTCACCGACCTCGCGGCGCACCTCGGGGTGACCAAGCAGGCCGCGAGCCAGCTGGTGGACGAGGTCGTGCGCAAGGGGTACGCCGAGCGGCGGCCGCACCCGCGGGACGCGCGGGCCCGGCTGGTCGTGCTGACCGAGATGGGCTGGGCCTGCACCCGCGCGGCGGAGGCGGCGGCGGCCGAGGTCGTGGGGGGATGGACCGAACTGCTGGGCGAGGGTGAAGTCCGCGTGTTGGGGGAGCGTTTGGCGCGGATCGCTCCCTATGGTCCGATCCGGCCTGCCTGGTGATGATCCGTCAGGGCCCGATGAGGCTCTGGTTATCACTGGAAGTTTTTACTGACACGTAACTTCACACTTTCACTACTCACTCGTAACTTGACGAATGAACAGCATCCTCGTGATCCGGATCACAGGGTAAGGCCGTCGCACCTCCCTTGAGCCGCAAGGAGATCACACGATGCTGCCCTGGAAGCGAGTGCTCAGACCCCTCGCCGCGCTGCTTCTCACCGCCGCCGTCGCCGCCGTCCCCGCCGCCACCGCGCACGCCGCCGACGCCGCTCCGAGCAGTGGCTGGAACGACTACTCCTGCAAGCCCTCCGCCACCCACCCCCGCCCGGTCGTCCTGGTGCACGGCACCCTGGGCAACTCGGTCGACAACTGGCTCTCCCTCGCCCCGTACCTGAAGGACCGCGGCTACTGCGTCTACTCCCTCGACTACGGCCAACTGCCGGGCGTACCCCTCTTCTACGGCCTCGGTCCCATCGACAAGTCGGCCGAACAGCTGTCGTCCTTCGTGGACAAGGTGCTCGCCGCGACCGGAGCCGCCAAGGCCGACCTGGTCGGGCACTCCCAGGGCGGCATGATGCCCCGTTACTACCTCAGGTTCCTCGGCGGAGCCGCCAAGGTGAACGCCCTCGTCGGCCTGGCCCCCGACAACCACGGCGCCACCCTGAGCGGTCTCACCAACCTGCTGCCGTACTTCCCCGGCGCCTCGGGCCTGATCAACTCCACCACCCCCGGCCTCGCCGACCAGATCCCCGGCTCCGACTTCCTCGCCAAACTCAACGCGGGCGGCGACACCGTCCCCGGAGTGCACTACACGGTCATCGCCACCAAGTACGACGAGGTCGCCACGCCCTGGCAGAGCCAGTACCTGAGCGGCTCGGACGTCCACAACGTCCTGCTCCAGGACCTGTGCCCGCTCGACCTCTCCGAGCACGTCGCCATCGGCCTGTTCGACCGCATCGCCTTCCACGAGGTGGCCGACGCACTCGACCCGGCCCACGCCACCGACACCACCTGCGCGTCGGCCTTCAGCTGACGTGCCGCCGGGGCCCGTCCGGCCTGAGCCGCCGGACAGGCCCCGGAACCCTCACCGGCGGCGGGCGCCGTCCGCGCGCCGTCCCACCGACAGGAACAGCGCCGCCGAACCGAGCGCCAGCGCCGCCGCGCCGCCGATGGCGACGTACGTGGTGCCGGAGGAGGCGCCGGTCTCCGCGAGGTTCTCCGGCGCACCGGCCGCCCCGGGCGTGTCGGGCGCCGAGGAGGGCCGCGGTGCGGGGGTGGCCGCTCCCGCACCGCCGTGACCGTGGTGCCGCATCGTCGACTTGTCGGCGCCGGCCGCGATCTGCCGGTCGGAGGGCGCGGAGGCGGACGGAGCGGGGGGCGCGCCCGTGCTTCCCGCACCGGCGCCGCCGAAGTCCACGTCCGAGCAGGAGTAGAAGGCCTCCGGGCTGTCCGAGCGCTGCCAGATCGCGTACAGCAGCTGCCGGCCGGACCGTTGGGGAAGCGTGCCGGAGAAGGCGTAGAAGCCACCCGAGGCGACCGGGTCGGTGGCCGTCGCCACCGGGTGCTCCAGATCCAGCTCGGACCAGGCCAGCGGCTTGGCAGGGTCGTAACCGGGCTTGGTGGCATACACCGTGAAGGTGCCCTTGTGCTGCGCCGTCACCCGGTACCTGAAGGTGTACGAGCCGCTGTGCACGCGCGTCGCCGGCCAGTCGGCGCGCGCCAGGTCCAGTCCCTTGAACTCCTCGTTGTTCGCGCTGCACAGCTTGCCGTCCGGGATCAGCCTCCGGTGCTGCCCGGCGGCGTCGCCGATCCGGACGCCGTTCCAGTCGTACAGCGCCTGCGTGCCCCCGGCCGCCACGGCCGCCTTGCACGCGGCCGACCCGGGGCTCTCCGGCCCCTCCGCGTAGCACTGAGAGACCCGGCTGACCGGATCACCCATCGAACCGTGCGCGGACGCGGGGGCGGCCGCGAGCGCGGTCAGGGCGACGGGCAGACCGAGCACGGCGGCGGCGGCCGTACGACGGGCGCGAACGGGCATGCGGAACTCCTCGGCGGGCGGTCCTTCGGCGGGGCGGGGAACCCGTGGGGGGCGATCCGAAGCTAGCCCGGAGAAACCGTGAAATCGCCTGCCGGAGGGGGGCGGAGGGGATCCTTATGGTGGCGTTAAGGCCGGACTAACCGGGGGCTCAGGAAGGGGGGAGGGGCCCGGGTGGCCACCTGCGCCCGAGTAGCGCCCCGGAAGTTCTGGCGTGCCTGTCGCAGGCCGAGGTAGTGGTTCGGGCCGCCGCGGACCTCATCCGCGTCGTGCTCGTCCTGGCCGTCGTCCTCCCAGTGGCAGACGTCGCAGATCTCGAATGCCCCACGCCGAGCTGATGGGCAAGTCCCGTGCTTGCTGGATCAGGCATCCGAGGTGAGCCGCAGCGTCGAGCCGGCCGCGTTGCCCCGGTAGTGGCAGCGCACCCGCTTGCGAGCGCCACTGCTCCCCCGTGTTCGTTGCGTCCCCTCGGAACGGGCACGCAACGGACACGGGGCCTCTTCGTCCCGAGCTGCCGGCTGGACGGCAGGAACCACCAGGGTGACCCGTCGCGGCGGACAGCCGCCGGGCAGCGGTGCGCAGGCCTGCGCTGCGGATGCCGGCGGCAGTGCGCGCACGCCGCTGCCCTCTCATGCGTGGAAGGCGCCGCGATGTGGGCCGATGTCCGGGTCGAGTTCGTGGATTATCTTGCGGGCGTCCTCGAGGATGCCCGCCGTGCACAGCACCTTCCAGTCCGCATAGTCGGGCGACTGGTCGAGGGCCGTACGTAGGAAGGCGGCCTCGGCGGCACCGAGGAGAGGCCGGAGCCGCTGGAGCAGGTGGGTGTCGGGTGGGTTTTCCGTTGTGTGGACGTCGGCCAGCTGTCCGAGCAGGGCGGCGAGGTCGGCCAGGACCCGGTCCAGACCCGGTGGGGCGCTCGCAGGTTCAGGCGGCAGACGGCTGTCGTGCTGGTCCCGGCGAAGGTCGGGCGGCCGACCTTCACGGAAGGTCAGGTTGTACAGGCCGCGGGTGATGCCGCGGACCTGGTGCCCGACGTGGTCCAGACACTGGGTGGCCTCGGCAAGCCGATTGATCCGGGGCCGGGCGCTGCCTGCGCGGGGGCGGAGCCGAATGGCGTCCTCCGCGTCGCGCACCGCCTTGCGGACCGACTCCAGCCGCTTGGACAGCTCCCGAGCGCGGCTGACCCACTGCCCGCTGTACGCCGTCCAGTCACCCGCGGCGAGCTGATCGGACACCTGGGTCAGCAGGTCGGCGATCTGCCGGGTCAGACGGGCCAGTTCCTCGCCCGCACGCCGGGTGAATCCAGGTGCGGGCAGCAGGAGGCCGACCAGGGTGCCGATGAGGACGCCCACCACGTTGTCCTCCAAGCGGGTCGCACCGTATCCGAAGTGAGCGGCCGTGCCCATCACCAGCACCGCGGTCAAGGCGACCTGATGCATCTGCGGTCCGAGCCGCAGCAGTCTCCCCGCGTACAGACCGATCAGGGTGGCAAGCAGCACCGTGACCGCGTTCACACCCAGCGACGCGGCGGCTGCCACGCCCAGCAGGAACCCCACACCGATCCCGGCCGCACGCTGCAGGCTCTTGCGCGCGGTCGCGAACGGCGTCGCGTGCGCCCCCAGAATCGCCCCCGCGGGCGCCAGCGAGGCCGAGTCGGAATGCAGAAGCGCGGTCGCGATCCACCAGGAGAGCCCGGCGGCGACCGCGGTACGCGCCACCATCGCTCCGTCCCCGAACCCGGCCACCAGCCGGGAGCGCACCGCAGCGGTGCGCGGACGAGTATCCATGCGGGCTCTCCTCGTACCGTGCCAGGTTCCTCAGCCATCCGCCAAGGGTGAACTCGTCGGGCAGTCGGCCTGCATTCTCCGCCCCCGTACGTCCGGACGCCGTCAGCCGCAGTGCCGTGTCGATCAGCGGCACATGGCCGAACGCCTTCGGGAAGTACGCGACGAACGCGAGCGGAAGGCGGTACGGCAGGGGGCCCTCCACCGCCTTCGGCAGGACGTTCAGCAGGTAGCTGCCGACCGTGTCGAGGAGTTCCTGCAGCCGGCGTCCCCAGTGGCCGGTCGGTGCTCCGGTAGTAGCGGGCCGTCTCGCCCGTTGCTCGGCCGAGTTGCCGTGAGGGGACCCGTGCCCCCTGTCGTGGTGCTCGACCGCATTCCGGAAGAGACCGCCGAGAGAGCGGTCGCGGCCCTGCGCGATGCGGGAGGACAGGCAGAACTGAGGCAGCAGCCGAACCAGACTCCCCCGGTCCGGGAACTTGAGGGGCTGGGTTCTCGCTGGTCAGGTGGTGCTCATGGGCGGCCGAGTGGTCGTCGTCGGCCACCGCCGAGCGGCCCCGGACGGCCCGGAGACGGCCCAGGCGACGGCCCGTCAGCCAATCTGTCCGACGGCCTACGAGCTGATCGGCAACTCCCGTGTTCGCCGGTGCTCGGGCCCGTGGCTCCTTCAGGCGGCCCACGTGGTCGCCCAGTCGCGGACGGAGTTCACCGAGCCGTTGGAACGCGTTTGTAGCAACTGCTGGATCGGCTGCTTAGCGTGCGCTGATCACTTCTGCAGTTGGAAGGACACCCACATGAGACGCGCCACCAAGGCCTCCGCCGCAGCTGTCGGCCTGGCCGTCCTCGCGGTCACCGGTACCGCCGTCGCCGCCGCGAACCACAGTGACAACGACTGGCCCTACGCCCACCACAGCGCGGCGTCGTACACCCTGGCGGCTGTCGGCGACATCGCCTGCGAGCCCGACGACGCCGAGAACGCCGCCACCCCGACGTCGCTCAAGTGCGGCAGCCCGACTCTGGGCGGCATGAGCGCCGAGTTCGCCACCGCGAAACAGGCCACGGACATGCACCCCGATGCCGTGGCACTGCTGGGTGACGAGCAGTACCAGGTCGGCAAGCTGACCGACTTCGAGCAGTCCTTCGAGCAGGCATGGGGCGGCCTGAAGATGCTGGAGCGTCCGGCGCCGGGCAACCACGAGTACTACCCGTACACCAAGAAGGGAGACAACGAGTCCGGCCAGAACGGTGCCGGCTACTTCGGCTACTTCAACGGCCACGACCAGGCCGGCACGCCGAACAGCCAGGGCCAGGCCGGCGACGACACCGCCGACAGGCAGGGGTGGTACTCCTACAACCTCGGCAACTGGCACATCATCTCGCTCAACGCCGAGTGCGACTCCGACGCGTTCAGCCACGACTGCTCCACGACGGACAACGGCCTCCTCGGCCAGGAGACCCAGTGGCTCTCGCAGGACCTGGCCGCCAACACGCGTCAGTGCACGATCGCGTACTGGCACCAGCCGACCTTCAGCGCCACGACGGCATCGACCGCCACAGTTCCGGCGTCCGCGCCGGGCGCCGGCGGCACCGAGGGCGCAGCCACCGACGCGTGGTGGAAGCTCCTCTACCAGCACCACGCCACGCTCATCCTCAACGGCCACGAGCACGCGTACGCCCGGCTGCGGCCGATGAACCCGGCCGGCCAGTACGACCCGACCCACGGCATCCCGGAGTTCATCGTCGGCTCCGGCGGCGAGGCCATAGACACCCTCGCCGGCACGCCGGGCAACTACGCCAACCCCAACGTGGTGACCGCCCAGGCCAGCGCCTTTGGCGGCATGAAGCTCACCCTCAAGTCCAACAGCTACAGCTGGGACTACAAGCCCGTCCTGCCGGGCCCCGGCTTCGACTCCACGGCGCTGCAGTACCACGACTCCGGCAGCGGCACCTGCAAGTGAGACCCCGTCCTTCCCTCGCCCCAATCCCCGGCATTCCCGTCCGGCGGTCCCGCTGACCAGCGAGACTGGAGAAGCCCACGGCTCTGAACAGCTCAGATGCCGTGGGCTTTTCGTCATTGTCGGTCGGCGTCGGCCGACCCCGCACGGGCCGGGGGCGGCCCAGGTGTCCCCGAGGTCTGGGCCCTCCTTCATCATGTGCGTCATGTCACTGACCTTTGGCCCCGACCGGCAGACCCGTGAGTTCCAGTGCGACTGCTGCAACGCCCCCATCGAGCGAGCCTGGAACTTCGTCCACGCAGACGGCGCGCCGTACGCCGTGTACTTCGCGAACTGCTACCACCACCGGGACCGCGATCATGACGCGTGGATAGACGTGATCTTCGGAACGTGGGGCGTCGGGTCCGACCAGTGGGACGACCACGTCTCGTTCGCATGTCGGGTGGGTCCCGTCGTCGGCCAGGACGATCCCGCATCCACTCTGGTCGCAGCAGGTCTCGCGCATCCCGATGGACCTCTCTTCGGCCACAAGCTCGACCGCGAATCCGCCCTGCGACATCCAAGGTTGCCGGAGTTCTGGCAGGTCTCTGACTTCATCCTGGAACACGACCCGTTGGTGCGCGGTCACGTCTACGGACGCTGAACGACCGCCGGTGCGCGGCCGGTCTACCCGGAACTGAGCAGACGGAGAGGGGAACGGCGGCCCGCGAGGCCGCCGCCGCCACACGCCGGCGGTGATGCTCACGGAGTGGCGCTTGGCAATGGAGGCACACCCGCAGGCGGACGCTGTACTGCGCCGGGGGATGTGGTCACGCGTGGCACAACCTGCCGGATCCGCCAGGTAGCGTGCGGTCATGACCGAAGAGAGGCCCGAGCGGGTCCGGGCGGCCGTCGCCGCCGACGTGCCGGCCGTACAGGCGGTGACGGACGCGGCCTACCGCCCCTACATCGCGCGGATCGGCGTGGTGCCGCAGCCCATGGAGGCGGACCACGCCGGAAACGTGGCCGCAGGCAGGGTGTTCGTCACCGGGGAGCCCCTGCAGGGGCTGGTCGTGATCGAGGCGTTCGCCGGGCACCTCCTCCTGGACAGCGTCGCCGTCCATCCCGACGCCCACGGCAGGGGCGTCGGGCGGCGGCTGCTGCACTTCGTCGACGCACGCGCGCGTGAACTGGGTCTCGGCGAGATCAGGCTCTACACGAACGCGTTGATGTGGGAGAACCAGAAGATCTATCCGAGGTACGGATACGAGGTCGTGGAACGCCGTGTCGACGGGCCCTACGACCGGATTCACTACCGCAAGCTGCTGGACTGACGGCCCCGCGGCTCAACCGTCGGGCCACCAGGTGCGTGCGATGTCCTTGCGCACCTCCGGGCGCCCTGCGGGACGCTCCTCCGCCTCGTCGCGGAGCCGGCGGCTGACCGTCCTCTTCAGGGGCTTCTGCGCTGTTTCGCGGCGCATGGCTGCCTCCTTCGGTGTCTACCGAGTTCCGCGGTGTCACGGAGATAGACGCTTTTGGGGAGAGTTACTCATCGGAACCGGATTGTCAGTGGCGGCTGTCACTCTTGGGGCATGACGCATGTGAATGAGGACACGGTTGCGGCCGGTGCCCCGGAAGTCGACTGGGACGCCGAGGCCCGCGCCTTCGACGACCAGCCGGACCACGGCCTGCGCGATCCCCGGACCCGCGCCGCCTGGGCGGCCCGGCTCCGCTCCTGGCTGCCAGGGGGCCCCGCCGACGTCCTCGACCTCGGCTGCGGCACCGGCAGCCTGTCGCTCCTCGCGGCCGAGCAGGGACACCGGGTGACGGGCGTCGACTCTTCCCCGGCGATGGTCGAGCGGGCCCGCGCCAAGCTCGCCGGGTGGCACGCGGTGGTCCTGCACGGGGAGGCGGCGGCTCCGCCGGTGGGGGAGCAGCGCTTCGACGTCGTCCTCGTACGGCACGTGCTCTGGGCGCTGCCGGAACCGCACCGGGCACTGCGGCGCTGGCGGGACCTGCTCCGGCCCGGGGGCCGCTTCGTCCTGGTCGAGGGCGTCTGGGGCCGACTGCACCCGGTGGGCGTCCCCGCCGCCCGGCTCACCGAGCTGCTCGCACCCCTGAGCACGGACGCGCGCGTGGAGCGACTGACCGATGACCCGCTGTTGTGGGGAAGGGCTGTGGAGGACGAGCGGTACGCGGTGGTGGCGACGGTGTGACGGGGCCGGGGCGGGCGGTCGCCGCGAGTGTCAGGCCAGCAACCGTTCGAAGCCGCCGGCGCGGGCCAGCGTCTCCAGGTCGTCGAGGGCGGCCACGGCGGCGGACGCGGCCCCGGGATCCGTCTCCGCCAGCCCGCTCTCCGCGAACTCGTCCTCGTCCAGACGCCGTACGTCCGTGCCGTCCGCGGAGCGCCACAGGTCCAGGTCGAGGTCCTCCACGACCAGTTCACCGCCGGTGCGGACCGCAGGGCGGGTGATGTCGCAGTACCAGCCCTTCACCGTCCCGTCCGCCGCGCGGACCTCCTTCACCGCATACCAGCGGTCCCGCCAGTAGTACTCGGTGAAGAGGTCGCCCGGCTCGAAGCGGACGAAGCCGAAGTCGCGCACGCCCGCGCCCGCCCAGGGTGCGCGTACGGCGACCCGCGTGCCGTCGTCCTGGAGCAGCTCGGCCGGATAACGGATCTTCGTCCGGCCGGCCTTGACCAGGACGACCTCCAACCGCGTCGCCCCGTCAGCCGAGTTCGCGGACATAGCGCACCTCCGTCGCGCAGACCTCGTACCCGAGCCACTTGTTGATCGCGAGCATCGGGCCGTTTCCGGTGTCGTTGCCCGTGAGCGCCTCCGTGCAGCCGGCGGCGCGGGCCCGGTGCAGTGCGTGGACCTTGGCGAGCTTGGCCAGACCCCGCCCGCGGTACGCGCGCGCGGTACCGGTCATGGCCGTGCCGTACCGGGAGCCGCCGTCGGTGTAGGCCACGCTGAACGCGGCGGGCCGGCCGTCGGCCATCACGACCGTGGTCAGCTCACGGTCGAGCAGCGGGTGCTTCCAGTTCTGCTCGACCCAGGCCTCGTAGTCGGTGAACTCGGAGTCCACGTCGCTCGGTTCGTCCGACATCGTCTCCGCGTCCAGCTCGAACAACGGACGCGGGTCGTCCGCGAAATCGGCGGCCGTGCGCAGTTCGACGCCGGCCGGAGGAGCCGGCAGGGGCGGCAGCGCGGCCCGGGCCAGGTCCAGGCGCAGGAAGTGGGCGGAGCGGCCGGCGTGATAGCCGCGCCGTTCGGCGAAGGCCCGGTTGGCCGGCTCGTCCAGGAGCCAGGCGAACAGCTTCGTCGCCCCGTGCGCGGCCAGGTGCTCCTCGGCCGCACGGACCAGCAGCCCGCCCGCGCCGCGCCGCGTCCGCTCCGGATGCACGTAGATGTTGAGCAGCCCCTGGCCCGGCTCCGGGCTGTCATGGGCGAGGGCCACCTGGGCGGTGCCGATCGTCTCGCCGTCCTCCTCCGCGACCAGGGACCTGTGCCCGGCCTCGGGCGGGGTGTGGTCGAGGTGGTGGAGGATGCCGTCCGGGGTCCACAGGATGTAGGGCAGAGCGAGATGCCGTACCCGGGCGAAGGACTCGACATCGGATCGGTCGTCGGGGCGCAGGTCGCGCACGATCACAGTCATGGGCAGGCACGGTAGGCGCAGGCGGGCCGGGGATGCCTCTCATTTTCCGGCGGGTGCGCGACAATCGGCCCGTGAGCCTGAAGATCCGCATCGACGACAGCGCGCCCCCGTACGAGCAGGTACGGGCGCAGATTTCCGAGCAGGCGCGGTCCGGGGCACTGCCGGTGGGGTACCGGCTGCCGACCGTACGCGGACTGGCCGAGGCCCTGGGCCTCGCGGTGAACACGGTCGCCAAGGCCTACCGCGCGCTGGAGAGCGACGGGG
Organism: Streptomyces sp. NPDC052109; assembly: GCF_040680195.1. Classification (NCBI taxonomy): domain Bacteria; kingdom Bacillati; phylum Actinomycetota; class Actinomycetes; order Kitasatosporales; family Streptomycetaceae; genus Streptomyces; species Streptomyces sp. NPDC052109. Next base: position 75,728 of record NZ_JBFAWF010000022.1, read on the forward strand.
TGATCGAGACGCGGGGGCGCAACGGAACGTTCGTGGCCGCCGCCGGCTCGGCCGCGGATCGTGAGGCCTCCCTGGCCGCTCAGGCGTATGCGGAGCGGGTGCGGAGGCTGGGCCTCGGGGAGTCCGAGGCGTTGGCCGCCGTGCGGGACGCCCTGCGGGCCGCTTATGGGGAGTAGGGGAGAGGTGTGGGCGTGGCTCGGCGTCGTCGCGGCGGAAAGCACTCACCGGCGTGACGCCGGCTCCGGAGTTCTGGTCACCGCCAACCCCGCCCGCCGCGCCGTGCTCCCGAAGACCACCGCGTCCGCCACCGCCGCACCCCCCGGATCGTTGTTGAAGTAGGCGTACACGTCCTCTCCCTGCTCCCAGGTCGTCGCGATGCGGTCGATCCACGTCTCCAGGGACCGCTTGCCGTAGCGGGGCCAGGGCCGGGCGCGGCCCTGGTGGAAGCGGACGTAGCCCCAGTCGGCGGTGCGCCACAGCGGGGTGACCGGGCGGGCCTGCACGTCGGCCCAGCACAGGGCCGCGCCGCGGGCCGAGAGCACCGCGCGCACCTCGGGCGTCCACCAGGAGTCGTGGCGGGGTTCCACCGCGACCCGCGTACCGGACGGGAACCGGGCCAGGCAGGCGTCCAGCAGGGACGGATCCGCGCGCAGGGTCGGCGGGAGCTGAAGCAGGACCGGGCCCAGACGGTCGCCGAGGCCCGCCGCGTGGCTCATCAGACGGTGGACCGGTTCCTCCGGATCCTTCAGGCGCTTGATGTGGGTCAGAAAGCGGCTGGCCTTGACCGCGACCACGAAGTCCTCCGGGACCCGGTCCCGCCAGGCCTCGAAGTTCTCCCGGGAGGGAAGACGGTAGAACGCGTTGTTGATCTCCACCGTCGCGAAGAGGCGTGTGTACTCCTCCAGCCACAGCCGCGCCGGGACCCCGGCCGGATAGACGAGATCCCGCCAGTCCTTGTACTGCCACCCCGAGGTGCCGACGAACAGGGTCACAGCACCATCAAAGCACTACAGGTACAGGCCCGCGTCCGCGCCGTCACGCGCCCCCGGAACCGAGGTCGGCGCCGTGCCCCGGCGCAGCGCGTACAGCTCGGCCAGCGTCGCCCCGTCGCGGCCGACACCCTCCTCGCTGCCGAGCCAGTTCACCGCCTCGCGGCGGGTCAGCGGGCCCACCTCGATGCGGGCCAGACAGCGGCCGGGGCGCACCACGGCGGGGTGCAGGCGCTCCAGGTCCTCGTTGGTGGTGACGCCGACCAGGACGTTGCGGCCCTGGCCGAGCAGGCCGTCGGTGAGGTTCAGCAGCCGGGACAGCGCCTGTCCCGCCGTGTGCTTGGCCTCGCCCCGGATCAGTTCGTCGCAGTCCTCCAGCAACAGCAGCCGCCAGCGGCCCTTGCCCGCGCCGTCCTCCTCGCCGATCGCGATGTCCATCAGATACCCGACGTCGGAGAAGAGGCGTTCGGGGTCCAGGACGCAGTCCACCTGGCACCAGTCGCGCCAGGAGCGGGCCAGCGTGCGCAGGGCGGAGGTCTTGCCGGTGCCGGGCGGGCCGTGCAGCAGGAGCAGCCGGCCGGCGATGTCCTCCGGGGTCGTCTTCATCAGGCGGTCCATCGCCTCCGCCACCGGTGCCGTGTAGTTGGCCCGGACCTCGCCCCAGGTGCCCGCGGAGATCTGGCGGGTGGTGCGGTGCGGGCCGCGCCGCGGGGAGACGTACCAGAAGCCCATGGTCACGTTCTCCGGCTGCGGCTCCGGTTCGTCGGCCGCGCCGTCCGTGGCCCGGTCGAGGACCGACTTCGCCAGCTCGGCGCTGGTCGCCGTCACGGTGACGTCCGCGCCGCGGTTCCAGCGGGAGACCAGCAGGGTCCAGCCGTCGCCCTCGGCGAGGGTCGCGCTGCGGTCGTCGTCACGGGCGAGCCTGAGCACGCGGGCGCCCTCCGGCAGCAGGGTCGCGCCGGAACGCACGCGGTCGATGTTCGCCGCGTGCGAGTACGGCTGCTCGCCCGTCGCGAAGCGGCCGAGGAACAGCGCGTCGACGACGTCGGACGGCGAGTCGGAGTCGTCGACGTGGAGCCGGATCGGCAGAGCGTCGTGTGGGTTCGCAGACATGCCGCCATGATCCGGCACGGATGCGCTCCGCGCACGGCATTTCCCACCCCTTGCCCCCGGTGTTCCACGACTGTTCCGGGTGTTCCCAAGACCTGCCCGAGCCATCGGTTCCGCCGTTACTGTTGTCCTCGATGGGACGTCATGGGTGGGATTCGGATACTCGGCGGTGGCGGCTCACCGCCCTGCTCGGTGTGGGCGCGGCCGCGCTCGCCCTGGCGGTGACCCTGTTCAGCACGTTGTCCGGCGGGCCCAGCACGGCGGGCACCTCCCGCGACGGCGACAAGGTGCACGGCACCCCCGCCACCTCCGCCGCGAAACCGGAGCCGTACGTCGGCTGGGGCTTCACCCACACCCAGTACAGCGCCGACGAGGGCGACGGGGCGGCGACCGCGCGGGTGAGGCAACTGCTCGGGCAGAACTCCGGTCTGGCGCAGAACCAGCACATCATGGGCTGGGGCGCCGACAACCCCGAACCGGTCAAGGGGCACTACGACTTCGGCGCCCTCGACCGCCGCGTCGACTTCGTGCGCGCCTCCGGCGGCACCCCCGTGATCACCCTGTGCTGCTCCCCGGACTGGATGAAGGGCGGCAACGCCGGCGTCGACAACACCAACTGGAGCCAGGCCGCCCTGGAGACGGCGCCCACACCCGGTCACTACCAGGACTTCGCCGACCTCGCCGCCACCGTGGCCCGGCGCTACCCGGACGTGAAGCACTTCATCGTCTGGAACGAGTTCAAGGGCTTCTGGAACGACGCCAAGTCCCGCTGGGACTACGAGGGGTACACCAGGCTGTACAACCTCGTGTACCGGGCGCTGAAGAAGGTCGACAAGGACATCATGGTCGGCGGCCCCTACCTGGTGATGGACAGCGTCGACCCACGCGACCAGAACGCGTCCACCGTGCTGAAGGGGCCCTGGGGCGCCATGGACCAGCGGGTGCTCGACGCCTTCTCGTACTGGAACGCGCACAAGGCCGGCGCCGACTTCACGGTGGTCGACGGCTCCAGCTACACCCGCGACGACGAGATGCTCCCCGACGAGTTCGCGGCCACCGACAAGCTGACGGCCGTCAGTGCCTGGGTGCGGCAGCAGACCCACGACCTGCCCCTGTGGTGGGCGGAGTACTACGTGGAGCCCGGCGACGGCAACGACGACCGCAAGGGCTGGACCGAGCCGCACCGGGTCGCCGTCCAGGCCGCCGGGATGATCGCCATGGTCGAGGGCGGCGCGGATTCCGGCTTCTACTGGAACCCGGAGGAGAAGGCGGGCACCGACTGCGCCGGCTGTCTGTGGACGCCGACCGACGCGGGCGGCGGTGGGCAGGCGCTTCCCATGTACGGGCTGGTGTCCCGGTTCGCCGAGGCGTTCCCGCCCGGCACCACGTACGAGACGGTCCGGGTCGCTCCGGACGACGTGCCCAATGTCCGCGTTCTGGCCAGCGCCAGGACCGTCCTCGTGGTCAACACGCGGAACCGGACGATCAGCGCCCAGGTCGACGGCAAACGGTTCGACATGCGGCCGTACGAGGTGAGGTGGCTCGACCGCTGAGCCACCCCACACCCCTCACGCCATGCGTCACTTCATGGTCAGGAACCGCTGTGCCAGCGAGGCCAGCACCACCGCCAGCAGTGGCAGCGCGAACCAGAACGAGCCCTGGAGCAACCGCAGGTGCCGCACGCCCGGCCGGACCGCGACCCGGACCCCCTCGCGCGCGGCCAGCAGCAGGATCAGGACGACGGCGGCCAGCGCGCCGACCACCGACCACGGCGTCCAGGTCACCTGCGGCCCGATCGGCCCCGGATGCGGCTGCGGCACCGCGCCCGCCGGCTGCCTGCGCAGCGCGAACACCGTGACGTCGTCGTTGACCAGGACCTTCGTCAGCTCCTGCCGGTTGTCCAGGTTCTCGATCAGCCGGGGCTCCCAGGTCGCGGAGTATCCCGCGTCCAGCTGCAGATAGGTCACCTGACTCTCGTTGATCATGAGATACGAGTTCGGGCCCGCGTCCTTGAGCGCCTTGACCAGGCCGGAGACCAGCACCGGATCGGTCGGCGCGAGCGTCGGCACATAGTTCACCCGCTCCATGTCCTTCGCGCCCCACGGCATCGCCGGGGTCACGTCGTTGACCGTGTCCTGGGTCAGCCACAGCAGCCGCACGGTCGGCTTGTCGTGGGCGTACACCCAGTTCATGGCCGCGACCTCGCCGGGCCGGGTCCGCTCGAACGGCTCGTTGCCCCAGCGGGCCACCAGGAAGCCGCCCATCAGCAGCAGCCCGGCGAGCAGCGCGGCCAGCGGGGCGAGGCTCACCCGGTCCTTCTCGCGCTCCTCGGCGGTGACGCCGGCGCGCGGGAAGAGGGCGAGGGCGCCGAGCAGGGCCGCGCCGGGCACCGCGAACATGAAGACGCGCAGCGCCATCTCACCGCCGTACGACTGCATGCCGAAGCCCAGGAACGGCACGAAGGCCAGGACCAGCAGCGAGCGCTCGCGGTAGCGGTGGAAGCGCCGGCGCCACCAGCCCCAGCAGGCGAACGCCAGCACCGAGCCGGCCAGCAGCACCCGGGTGTACAGCACCAGCTTGTGCGTCGAACTGCCGCCCTGGATACGGCCGGAGACGGAGGTGGAGACATTGCTGCCGACCCCGCCGACCCCGCCGAACAGGTCGTTGAAGTGGCCGGACCAGTACGGCTCGGCCATGAAGCCGACCCAGACCGCCACCAGCACCGCGAACAGCAGCGGCAGCCCGCGCAGTTCCGACCGGCCCAGCAGGACCAGGGTCGCGAGCACGCCGAGCATGATGAACGGGGTGAGCTGGTGCGCGGGCACGCTCGCCACGTACAGGCCGATCAGTACCAGGAGCAGGACGGCACGTTGGCGGCGGTCGGCCGGTTCCACCTCTGCCTCGCCCGGACGGAACTTCGTCCAGATCACGCGCGGTGGCCGGAACCAGACCAGCAGGACCGCCACGAACATCAGGTACAGCAGATAGGTGAAGCCCTGCGGCGAGAAGTAGTCCTGGCCGACCCAACCGCACAGCACGAACAGCCACACGCCGGTCCACTTCGCCCGCCAGCTCGCCCGCAGCGACCGGGTGAGCAGGAACATCGGGGCCAGATAGGACAACTGGATGGCGGTCGGCCACCAGCGGATGACCTCGGTGAAGTCGGTGACCCCGCAGGCCCGGCCGACGAACGCGGCCACCGCGAAGAAGCCCGGCCAGCTCCAGCGGGCGTCCAGGTCGGGTACGGCGGACCCGGTGCGGTCGATGTAGTCGATGAACCCCAGGTGCTGCCAGGCCGTCGGGAACCGCGGCTCGGTCTCGATCACGGCGGGCAGCGAGTGCAGCGACACGACCGTCGCGAGCAGGGTGAGCAGCAGCAGCGCCCGGTGCTCGCGGCGCAGCCAGAGCAGCGCGGCGAAGACGCTGACCAGCAGGGCCGCCCCGACGAGGGTGGGCAGCGGCAGCACCGAGATCAGTCCCAGACCGCCCATCCGGTCCAGATCGGCCTCGCCGAGCCTGAGCGCGGGCACCCAGTACAGCAGCAGCGCGGCGATCAGCAGACAGCCGAGGACGACGCCGGAGCGGGTGGGCAGCAGCCGCTGCCGCAGCGGCACCGGAGCCGGGGGTTCGCCGGGCACGGGCTCCTCGGTCAGGGGCTCGTCCGGTACGGGGGTGTCGGCGGCCCACTGCGCGGCGTGCGGGTCGATCGTCCCCACGGACGCCGCCAGTTCCTCCGCCGAGAAGGGTGCGTCGACCTCCGCCGCCTCCGCCTCCCGCAGCAGTTGCGCCTCGGCCGGGCCGAGCGAGGCCTCGCTGCCCGGTTCCCTCTCCTCCACCGGCAGTCCGACCGGAACCGCCGGCGCCGGTGTACCGGCGGGCGGGGTGCCGGGACCCGGGCGGACGTCCGGCCGGCGCTCCACGTGGTCGAAGTCGACATGGATGCCGAGGGCGAGGGTGTCGGAGTCCAGCGCCCAGGCCGGGCTGTGCCGGCGCGCCGGCAAGGCGGCCGCGATCTCGCGCGGCCCCAGGTCGGCGAGGTCCCCGTCGGGTGCCGCCGTGTCCGGCACGGTGGCGGGTGCCGTCCGGATGGTCCTCCAGAGCTTCGGCGCGGCGATCGCAGCGATCACGGCCAGGCTGGCGGCCTCGGCCACGCCCGCGCCGGTCAGCCCCATCCGGGGCAGGAGCAGCAGGGTCAGGCCCAGCACCAGCACGCACAACAGACCCTGGAGCCAGGCGAGTCCGGCGGTACGGCTGCGGGCGCGCAGCACCGCGAAGTACGTCTCGATCACGACCCGGAGCACCGAGCCGAGCGCGAGCCAGCGCAGCAGCGGGGTCGCCGCGTCCGCGTAGCCGTCGCCGAACACGCCGAGGATCCACGGGGCCCCGACCATCCACAGGGCCGCGATCGGCAGCATGATCCGCGCCATCCGACTCAGCGCGGCGCGGGTGTTGGCGGCCAGCCGCGTCGGGTCGTGCGAGCCCTCCACCGTGAGGGACGCACCCATGTTGATGGCGAGCAGGTCCGTCGTGCCGCCGATCGTGGTGGCGATGTAGAAGTAGGCGTTCTCCGCGGAGCTGACCTGCGCGGCGACGATCACCGGGACGAGGTAGATCACGGCGAGCGAGAACAGCGAGCCGGTGTAGTCCCCGGCCAGGAACCTGCCGACCTGCTTCAGCGTCGGCGGCTCGGCACGGCCCTCGGTCGCCTTCACGTGCCGGGGCGCCAGCCGCCGGAACACCAGCCAGCCCAGCGGCACCACCGAGGTGGCGATCGCGGCCACCCAGGAGACGAAGACACCGGTGGTCGGGATGGCGACGGCGAACGCGACGAGCAGGGCCAGCTTCACGGCCGAGAACACGGTGTTGCCGACCGGCACCCAGGTCGCGCTGCGCAGTCCGGTCAGCACGCCGTCCTGCAGGGTGAGCACGTTCCAGGCGATGACGGCCAGGATGAAGCCGAGGCCGTTGACCGTCCCGTGCAGGAACCGGTACGACGGTCCCCAGGCGTCCAGGGTCAGCAGGAAGACGCCCGCAGCGACCGCCACCAGCAGCGAACTGCCCGTGTAGGTACGGAAGATGAGCCTGCCGGTGCGTTTCCCGGCGACCGGGATGAAGCGGGCCAGGGCGCCGGTCAGGGTCACCGCGGTCAGTCCGGCGAGGAACTTCATCGCGGCGATGGCGGCGGAGCCCTGTCCGACCGCCGACTCGGAGTAGTAGCGTGCCGCGGCCAGCCAGAAGCCGAGTCCGAGGACGGCGGAGATGCCCGTGTTGAGCATCAGCGCGTAGGCGTTGCGGAACAGCGGGCTGCCGTCGCCGGACCGTCCCGTGCCGGGCAGCCGGAAGCGGCGCCCGGACCTCTCGGGCGTCTCGGCGCCGGTCGTCGCGGACTCGGTCGTGGTCGTCGTGTCAGACACGGGAACGGATGGCCTTCCGGCGGACCTGGCGGGCTCTGCGGACGAGGGCGTACCCCTTGGTGAGGGCACGGTCCCCGGCGAAGGTGCGGGTGATGGCGCGGCCGTGCAGCAGCCGCTCGAACTCCTCCACGCCGGTGCTCCGCCGGACCGTGACCCGCCGGAGCGCGTACGGTCCCTGGTGGCGGCGGGCGAGGGCGTTGCCGACGGCGAGGGCCTGGCCGTACCCGTGCTCGCGCACGGCCTGGCGGACCCGGCGGCTGGAGTAGCCGTAGGGGTAGGCGAACGACACCGGCCGGGCGCCGAGTTCGTCCGCGACGATCTCCGTGCAGTGGGTCAGTTCCCTGCGCAGCGCGCCGTCGTCGAGCTGGTCGAGCTGCGGATGGGTGTGGCTGTGCCCGCCGATCTCCACGCCGGCGGCGGCCAGTCGGCGCACCTGCGGCCAGTCGAGCATGGTGTCGAGGCCGCCCCCGGTGTCGTACGCGCCCCTGATCCAGCCGGTGGAGACGAACACCGTGGCCGGGTAGCCGTGCTTGGCGAGGACGGGCAGGACGTGCCGGTGCACGCCCTCGTAGCCGTCGTCGAAGGTGACCAGTACCGGCCGTGCGGGCAGCGGACGGCCGGTGCGCCAGCGGTCCGCGAGGTCGGCGGTGGTGAGCGGAGTCAGGCCCAGGTCGCCGATGAGCGCCATCTGCTCCGCGAAGGCCTCCGGGGCGACCGAGAGGGCACGGGTGGCGTCGTTGGGTGCGGTGGCCACGGAGTGGTACATGAGGATCGGCACCGGGGTGTCAGCCATGGCGGCCTCCTGGGGCCGGCTCGCCGCCGCTCGGGGTCTGCCCGGCGTGGACGGGTGCGCCTCCGCCTCCGCCCGGTTCAGCGCCGCTCGGGGCCGGCTCGCCGCCTGCTGGGATCGGTGCCGACGAGAAGGCCGTGCCGTTCCGGCGCGCCCGCAGACTGCCCACCGCGTAGCCGCCGGCGGCACTCAGCGCCCCGGCGACGATCGCGCCCGCCCGTCCCGCGCCGCCCGGCCGGGCGAGCAGTGCGTCCCGCAGACCCCGGGCGACCCCTGCGGGCAACACCCTGGTGCTGTACCGGCGTTCGGACTCCAGCCCCTTGCCGGCGCCGACGCTGCGGGCGACCAGCGCCTTGGACAGGCCCTCGGCGTAGGTGCGGGTGCGGAAGTAGGCGAAGTGCTCGCGGGGTGCGGGCACCCGGTGGTGGATCACCGCGCGGTCGTCGATGAGCAGGACGGCGTCGGGGCGGGCGCGGGTGAGGCGGATGCACAGTTCCGTCTCCTCGCAGCCCAGCGGGCGCCGGTCGCCGTCGCGGCCGATGCCGGTGGCGAAGCCGCCCGCCGCCTCGAACGCCGTACGCCGGAAGGAGGCGTTGCCGCCGAGGACGTTGCGGACCCTGACCCGGCCCGGCGGCAGCCCCTTGTAGGTGCAGCCGACCACCCAGTCGAACTCCTCCGGGAACCAGGCCGGCCGCCGGCCGGACGCCCAGACGGGCTCGGTACGGCCGCCGACCGCCATGACGCGCGGGTCGGCGTAGCCCTCGGCGAAGCGGCGCAGCCAGTCGCGTTCGGCCACGGCGTCGTCGTCGAGGAAGGCGATGACCTCGCCCTGTGAGGCGGCGATGCCGGTGTTGCGGCCGGCGGACAGCCCGCGCGGGCCGGCGTTGGCCAGCACCTGGACGCCCGCGGTCTCCTTGTACTCGCGGGCCAGCCGGTCCTTGAGGGCCCGGTTGTGGTCCACCACCAGAAGGGTCTCCAGCGCCGGATACGACTGCGCGCGCACCGAGGAGACCGCCGCGAGGATGTCCTCCCAGCGGTCCTCGGTGTACACGCAGATCACGACGGAGATGCCGGGATCTCTCAAGACACCTCTCCCCGGACCGTGTCGAGCATCGGCGAGTGGTGTTCCTGGCGGCGCAGCTCGCGCCGGTTGGAGCGCTCCCCGAGAATGACCTTGAGCACCCGGAACCCGTCGCGCACGGCCCGCAGATTGCTGGTGCCGTGGATGCGGAGGTACTCGTGGCTGGGAATCTCCTGGACCTTCAGACCGGCCTTGACCACTCTGATGTTCATCAGCGTCTCGACCTCGAAGCCGGTGCAGTCGAGGTCGATCTTGTCGAGGCAGTGCCGCCAGAACGCGTTGTAGCCGTAGCACAGGTCGGTGTAGCGGGCGCCGAACTTGCGGTTGACGACCGTGCACAGCGCCCAGTTGCCGAGCTTGCGGATGAAGGTCATGTCGTCGGTGCCGCCGCCGTTGGCGAAGCGCGAGCCCTTGGCGAAGTCGGCGCCGGAGACCAGCGCGGAGACGTAGCTGACGATCTCTCCGCCGTCGGCCGAGCCGTCGGCGTCGACCATCACGATGATGTCGCCGCTGCACGCCTCGAACCCGGTGATCAGGGCGTCCCCCTTGCCCTTGCCGTGCTGTTCGACGACCTTGACGTCCGGCCACAGGGAACGGGCCACGTCGACCGTGTCGTCGGTGGAGTTGCCGTCCACCAGCACGACTTCGTGTATCCAGTCCGGAAGGGTCTTGAAGACGTAGGGCAGGTTCTCCGCCTCGTTCATGGCGGGAATCACCACGCTCACCGGCGGAGTGATCGCCAGGTGGGAGGAGATCGGACGGTAGTCGGCGGCGATTAACGGATCTTGCCCTGAACCCGGCGGGCGCAGAACGGAACTCATGAGTCTTTTCCCTCTCGTCCGGTGGACCGCCCACCCCCGGGCAGCCCGGATCTGTGTCCGGTTCGAAAGGGGGGTTCTCGTCTTCGGCACGGGAGATCCATCCGCGAATCGATCTCCGTGCACGCCGACGAGCTGGCAAAGCTGGCCGGTCTGCCGGAGAAAGACGGCAGCCGGTCGCGCGGCACGACTCGGTCACAGTTGCGGTCACCGAGCACGGCACCCCCCTACCGCGCCCCGCGCCGGTGACGCCGCGGCCCTGAGCCCTCCCCTGGAGCCGTGTGCCGACGTGCCGGTGCGGGTGAGATGTATGACGGTATTGACGATTGAACCCGAAAGGCAAGACCTGGAAGGCTGCCTCACGTTTTTGTTGGTTTGGCCGTTACTCTACTTTGGCCGGTGTTGCTCGGTCTTGTGTGTGTTTTCCGGAAATTCGTTCCCGGAGCAGGACCAGGAGCAGGAGCAGCAGGCTCAGCGCGGTCACCGTGACCACGCCGCCGCGGACCGACCAGCGGTGGACCGCGAGCATGCCTTGGGCCACCAGCATGTTGACGACGACCGAGCCCGCAAGCGCGCAGAGCGCCCGCCCGAACGGATCCAGCCCGCGCAGCGCCGCGGCGAGTGCCACGGCCGGCGCCACGAGCAGGAAGAACAGGGCGAACGGGCCGCGCAGCGAAGAGGCGGAGTCGAGGAGCGCGAGCAGCGCACCGACCAGGGCGACGGCGGTCGCGGCCCCTGCGAGCAGCGGCAATGAAGATGTCTTGATGCGGATGGTCTGCATTGGCGACTTTGCCCCCCGACGCGCCGGATGCCGGGCTTCAATGTGGCGCAGCCAAGCGGGCGCGTCAAGACGGTGGTTGTCGAACCGTCAACAGAATTGGCATGTACGCGCAATAGATGGGCTGTGAATCTTTCGGGTTGTTCCTGTTGAGACCCTAAAAGTCTTGGCATGAACACTTCCCGTCAACACGCGTAGTTGCTACGACAGTTGCGGCAGAGATCCTGCTAAAGGGAGGTTCCATGAGACGTTCCCGACTTACCGGAATCGTTACCTCGCTCCTCCTCGCCGCCGGCCTCGGTCTCACCGGGGCCGCTTCGGCGCAGGCGTCATCGGCGGCCGCGACCGGCGGCTATGTGGCACTCGGCGACTCCTACTCCTCAGGCGTCGGCTCGGGCAGTTACATCAGCTCCAGCGGCTCCTGCGACCGCAGCACCAAGGCGTACCCGTACCTGTGGAACGCCGCCCACAGCCCGTCCTCGTTCGCCTTCAACGCCTGCTCCGGTGCCACGACGGACGACGTGATGGCCAATCAGCTCGGCTCGCTGAGCTCCTCCACCTCGCTGGTGTCCCTCACCATCGGCGGCAACGACGCCGGGTTCTCCGACGTCATGACGACCTGTGTGATCCAGTCCGACAGCGCCTGCCTCTCCAAGATCGCCACGGCGGAGGCGTACGTCGACTCCACGCTCCCCGGCAAGCTGGACACCGTCTACAACGCGATCAGCGCCAAGGCCCCCAACGCACGGGTGGTCGTCCTCAGCTATCCCCGCTTCTACCTGCTCGGCCAGACCTGCCTCGGCCTCTCCGACACCAAGCGGTCCGCGATCAACGGCGCGGCCGACTACATCGACGCCGCCATCCAGAAGCGCGCCCAGGCCCACGGCTTCGTCTTCGGCGACATCCGTTCCGCGTTCTCCAGCCATGAGATCTGCTCCGGCGACTCCTGGCTGCACAGCGTCAACTGGCTCGACATCGGCGAGTCGTACCACCCCACCGCCGCCGGACAGTCGGGCGGCTACCTGCCGGTGTTCACGAACAACGCGTGACCCGAACGGGCTCGCCCCTCACGGTGAACTCCGAGGCGAGCCCGACGGTGAAGCGGAGACCCCGTCCGACGGGGTCTCCGTCGCCGTCGCCGTCGCCGTACAGCTCACCGTGAACGGGACGGCGTCCGACGCGGCCTGCACGGGAGCACGCACCTTCACACCGATCCGATCCTCGGTCGTCCCGCCGCCGGAGTACACCGCCAGGGTCACCCGCACCTGCCGGGTCCTGCCGCCCCCGTCCGGGAAGGACAGCGTACGCCAGCCGGGATCCGACACCGACCCGCGCGTCGTCACCCACCGGTACTCCACCTGCGCGGGCAGCCGCCCCACCGTGAACGTCGCCGTGAAGACGGGCGTCTGCGCGGCCGGCGGCGGACAGCTCCCGGAGTACGTCGTGTGCGCGCCGGTCAGCGTGACGTGCACGGACTGCGCCGGCTGCGCGCTCGACGGCGCGCTGCGGCTCGCCGTCGGCGGCGACGTCGTGTCCGAGTCGGCGCTGCTGTGCGCGCTCGGCGTCCGCGGACCGCCGCTCGTCCGGTCGCCGCCCGCCTCCCCGCGGCCCCCGCCGTGGTCGCGGCCCAGCAGCTCGTACGTCAGTCCGGCCAGCGCGAGCACGAGCGCGAGCAGTCCCGCCACCAGCACCGCACCCGCCCGCCGGGAGCGCTCCGGCGCCTCGGACGTCGTGGTGCCGGACACGGGCGGGGGCGGGGTGGGGGACGGCTCGGAGAACGGCTCCGGGAACGGCCGCCGTACGGCGCCGTACGGCGGCACCGGCAGCGCGGCCGTCCGCGGAGTCCCTCCCCCGGAGGGGGCACCCCCGGCCGCGACGACCCGCAGTTCCCGTTCCGCCCGCTCGGCGTCCAGCCGCTCGGCGGGGTCCTTGCGCAGCAGCCCCTCGATGACCGGGGCCAGCGGCCCGGCCCGGCGTGGCGGCGGCAACTCCTCGTCCACCACGGCCCGCAAGGTGCTGATCGGGGTGTCGTACCGGAACGGCGACACGCCCTCCACGGCCGCGTACAGCAGCACGCCCAGCGACCACAGATCCGACTCCGGCCCGGGCGTCCGCCCCAACGCCCGCTCCGGGGCCAGGAACTCGGGCGAGCCGATCACCTCGCCGGTCATCGTCAGCGCGGAGCTGCCCTCGACCGAGGCGATCCCGAAGTCGGTCAGCACCACCCGGCCGTCGTCGGCCAGCAGTACGTTGGCCGGCTTCACGTCCCGGTGCAGCACCCCGGCGGCGTGCGCGGAGCGCAGCGCGGACAGCACCTCGGCACCGATGTGCGCGGCCCGCTGCGGCGAGAGCGGGCCTTCCGCCTCCAACTGGTCGGCGAGCGACAGCCCGCGCACCAGCTCCATCACGATCCACGGGCGGCCGTCCTCCACGGTCACGTCGTACACCGTGACCACGTTGCGGTCCGACACCCGCGCCGCCGCCCAGGCCTCGCGCTCCAGGCGCGCGTACATCCGCTCCACGTCGGAGGCCGGCAGCCCCGCCGGGGCCCGCACCTCCTTGACGGCCACCTCGCGGTGCAGCACCTCGTCCCGGGCACGCCACACGGTGCCCATGCCGCCCTCGCCCAGCGTGGACAGCAGACGGTAGCGGCCCGCGATCACACGTTCGCGGCCCGGCTCTTCGGTCACGGGCGCCCCCAGGCAAGTCGCGTGATGTCTCCCCAACGTAGCTCAGCCAAGCGCGGATGCGGCCCCCTTGAGCACCAGTCCGGCGCCCAGGGCCGTGACGACCAGCGCGGAGGCGAGCGGCACGGACCGGCGCACCAGCGCGGCCACCGGGTGGGCGGTCCAGCGCGGACGCCGCTCCAGCAGGCGGGTCATCCCCGAGCCCAGCCGGACCACGGCGAACCCGGCCGCCGTGAGCGTCAGGGCGAGCCCGGCGCCGTAGGCCACGACCAGCAGCAGCCCGAACCAGGCCTTGCCGAGCGCGGCCGCACCGACCAGCACGACCACGGCGGACGGACTGGGCACGAGCCCACCGGCGAAACCGAGCAGGATCGTGCCGCGGAGGGTGGGGGCGGCGGGGTGCGTATGGGTGCGGCCCCCATGGGAGTGACGTGGGTGAGCGCGTGCGGCTTCCGGTCGGGCGGGACGGTGGTCGTCAGGGTGCGAGTGGTGGTGCGCAGGACCGTGCACGGCGCTGGGGTGTCCGTCGGTTTCGGACCCTCCGCGGCCCGGCGGGTGTTCGTGGCCGTGGGCGTCAGCGGCGACCAGGACCAGGGCGTGCTCCGGGGGCTCGTTGTGGGTGTGGGCGTGTCCCTGGGCGTGGGAGTGTCCGTGGGTGTGGGCGTGTCCGTGTCCGTGGGAGTGTCCGTGGTCATGGTCGTGTCCGTGCGCGCGGCGGCCGCGCCAGGCCCGGCGTACCAGGCCGGCGCCCGCCGCCAGGACCAGCGCGCCGCCGGCGATGCCCAGCCAGGCGATCACCGCGGGCGTGGCGGCGGAACCGGCCGTGACGAGCAGGCCCAGGGCGACCACGCCGAGGGTGTGGGTCACGGTGACCGAGGCGGCCAGCGGCAACACGTCCCGGAGCCGGGCCCGGCCCCCGCGCGCCGCCGCCGCCGCGGCCATCAGCGTCTTGCCGTGGCCCGGAGCCAGCGCGTGCAGCGCGCCGAGGACGACCGCGACGAGCAGCGCGAGCGCGGCGAAGCCGACGGTGAGGTCGTGACGGGCCACGAGGTCGTCCAGCGCGCGCGTCCAGCGGTCGGCGCCCCGCGGCAGGACGGCGGCGCCCGGCTCCGCCTGCCGCTCCCCGGCGAGGGCGGCACCGCCGGGACGCAGACGCAGTGCGGCGGCGGTGGTGTCGGCCGGGGAGGACAGCAAGTCCTTCGGGTACGTGGTGAGTTCGTGCGAGACCGATGCCTTCGGCACGTCCGTCGCGGTGAGCGTCACGCGGTCGCCGCGTGCGGTGATCTCCCGCCATCCCGGCCCGCTCGCCGCCCCCGCGCTGTGGAAGACGACGGTCACGGTGGCGCCGCGCGGGAGCCTCGCGGTCAGCCGGCACTCCACCCGCAGGGTGTGCAGCCCGGCCTGACCGGGACGCAGCCGCGCCGTGCCGCCCACGGAGGTCAGCGGGGCCGTACGGCCGTCGACCGTCAGCCCGCTGTCCTCGGCGGCGCGTGCACACCGCTGCCGGGCCCACCCGGTCGTGCCCAGCCGCTTCAGGTCGGGTCCGGCCTGGGTCGCCGGGATCTCGGCGAGGTCCTCGACATGGTCGACGCGGAGCTGCCCCGGCGCGGCGACCAGGCCGTCGTACCGGTTCACGGTGAAGTTCCCCAGCGGGTGGGCGGTCGCCGCGCCGGCGGGAAGGAGAGCCAGGGCGCCCGTGACCAGCAGGAGGAACGCGAGACGAGGCCTCACCGCGCGGCCCCCAGTGCCTTGCGGGCCTCGGCCGCGCCGAGCGGGGAGAAGCCGGGGTTCAGGCGCAGGGCCGCGGCGAGCGAGGCGCGGCCGGCCGTGCGGTGGCCCGTGGCCAGCTCGATCATGCCGCGGTGGTAGAGGAAGGCTGCGTTGCGGTACCCGGTGGCGGTGGCCCGGCCGGCGTACGGCAGGGCCTCGGCGTCACGGCCGCTGACGTGCAGCGCCCAGGCCAGCGCGTCAGCGGTGTGCACGGTGTGCCTGCGGGCCCATTCGGCGCGGGCCGCGCGCAGGGCGGCCGCCCTGTCGCCGTGGTCGGCGGCGGCCAGCGCGGTGTCGAGGTCGGCGTTGACGCCGTTGGCCCGGGCCAGTGCGATCCAGGCGTCGACGAGGGCGTACTGCCGGTGTGCCCTGCCCGGGTCGCCGGCGGCGCCCCGCGCCTCGTACAGCTCGCCCAGTTCGACGAGCGGGCCGGGCAGCGGATAGCGCGACACCACCGTCTCCATCCCCTTGATCGCCGCCGCGCGGTCGCCGCTCGCCGCCTGGGCCCGCGCGCGGCCCTCCAGCGCCGGAAGATAGGTGTCGTCGGCGGCGAGGGCGCGGGCGTAGTAGCCGAGCGCCGTCTTGTAGTCGCCCTGGTTCCAGGAGAGTTGGCCGAGTTGGGCCGCCACGTACGCGATGTCGCCCGGTGAAGTGGCGCCCGACAGCGCCTGCTCGAGCACCTGGCGTGCCGTCGTCACGTCGCCGCGCAGTTCGCGCACGTACGCGTACCGCGTGAAGACCGGCACACCGGGCTTGCGGGCGTCTGCGGTCTCGGCGGCCTTCGATGCCTCGGCGTACCGGCCGAGTTCGACCAGGGCGTCGATACGGGAGGACAGCGCACGTTCGCTGTAGGGGTTCTGCCGCAGCGCCGCTTCCGCGTAGGTCAGGGCGTCCTTGAAGTCGTGCCGGGCGGCGGCCAGGGCGGCGCGGCCGGCCAGCGCCTGGTCGTTGTCCGGGGCCAGCGCGAGTGACCGCGACAGCGCCTGCTCCGCCTGGGGGTAGCGGGAGGGATCGCCCTTGGTCCGCGCCTGCTCGACATAGGCCAGGCCCAGGGTGGCCCAGCTGGCGGAGTCCCTGGGCTGGGTGCGCAGGTGCGCCTGGAGCGCGGAGATGCTCGCGTCCAGATCGCCGCCGCCCAGCACCCCGGGATCGACGGCGGTGGAGGCGGCCGGCACGGTGGCGGGCGCCCGGCCGGCCCCGAGGGCGATCGCCCCACCGGTCAGCACCACGGCCAACAGGGCGGCACAACCGGCGAGTTGTACCCCCCGCCACCGCCGTCCCGCAGCGGCGAACCGCCGCAGGGCGGCCACGCGCTGGTCGGGACCGACGGCCGGCGGCGCTTCGGAACCGGGGTCCGCGGGCTCACCGGCGGGCTCGTCGGGTCCGGCGTTCACCGCCGGCCCGGCGCTCGACTTCCGCGCGGCGCTGTCCGGCCGTCCCGTGCCGTCCTTCCGCCCGTCCATGTCGTCGTCCTGTCTGCGCGGGGCCATGCCGTCTCCTGCGTCCGTCGGTCGTGTGGAAGGCGCGGCCCGCCGTGGGGGAGGGGGAAACGGGCCGCGCCGGACTGGGGTGGGTGGCGGTCAGTACGGGCGCCGGATGCGGCGGCGCCACCACGCGACCGCCGTGCCGAGCAGCAGGATCCCGGCAGCGCCCGAGGCCGCCGAAGCGGCGATCAGGACCGTGTTGCCGGACCCGCCCGAGGAGGACCCGGCCGGCTGGAGCGCGTCGCCCAGCTGGCTGCGCACGTCCGCGCCGGCGGTCGTGCCCTTGGCGAGCCGGCCACGGGAACCGGCGGTGGGCTCGGCGACGTACGGGAAGTACCTCTCGAAGCCCTTGTCGTTCTTGTCCACCGCGTCGCCCAGGTCGTTCTTCGAACCGACGAGTTCGCCCTCGACGACCTGCAACGCCTCGTCGATCACGTCGTCGGTGAGGCGACGCCCGTTCGGGAAGCCCGCGTTGTCGCCGTCCAGGACGCCCAGCCGCTTGGGGTGCGCGGCCGGCTTGATGGACGTGTTCAGGCGCAGCTCCTCCGAAGGGCGCACGTTCGGCGGCTGGTTGAGGCCCTTCACGCCCTTCAGGAAGACGTCGACCAGGTCGTTGCGCGGTTGGCTCGGCGCCTTGATCTTGTAGATCGACTCGATGAGCCTCGGCAGTTCGGGGTTGGTGACGTTCTTCAGGAACTGGGCGTCGTACGCGGGCTGCGACGCGTTGAACTTGTCCTTGTCCTTCTGCGGGTTGACGACCTCGTTGACCAGAGGGTTGCCCAGGCGGGAGACCTGTGTGTAGTAGCCCTGGGCGTTGCGGCGCTGGGTGGTGGACCAGATCCCGACGACCGGCTGCGCGGCAGACTCCCGGATCAGGTCGTTCGGCACCTGCAGGGCGATGGTGTTGACGTTGTAGCCCTTCAGCGTGTCGCGGCCGACCTCGCTGAGGTTCCCGCCGTACAGCAGGTCGAAGACGCGCAGGTCGGCGAAGAACGGGTCGTCCGCCTGCCCGGCGAAGGTCGCGGCGCCGCCCGCGGTCTTGTACACGGCTTGCGCGCGCAGTCTGCCGTAGTCCGGCATGGACGCCCTGCCGACGTCGGAGGGCGCCACCGGCACGTCGTCCGCGAGCTTGGTGTCCGACATCACGTGCTGGTTCTTCAGATGGATCAGATCGATGTCGTACGTCTGCGTGACGTTGAGGTCGGGGTCGTCCAGGCTGGTGACGGGACCGGTGTTGTAGAGGAACGTGTTCCCGTTCTTCGTGTGCGTCCTGAACGTGTAGCGGAACACCAACTCGCCCTGGGCGTCACCGTTGTTGTCGACGTGGATGTCGTACTGGGCGTCGTCGGCGAACGTGTAGAAGTTCGGTCCGCCCGCCGGCTCCTCGAACGGGATCCAGTCGGCCACGATCGTCGTCGTGTCGGGCTTGTCCGGGCTGACGAACGCGTACAGGTCGGTGTTGTCGTACTGCGGGGTCCCCGAGATCAGCGGGGCCTCCCGGTGGGAGGAGGCGGAGGCCGCCCCCGGCGCCAGCGCGGCCACGCCGGCGGCGGTGAGCCCCCCGGCCGCCAGCGCACCGCAGAGGAGCGAGACCAGGCCCGTGCGTCCCGTGCCGCTCCTGGAGAAGAGAGGTGTCATGCCGTCCGTCCTCGGTGCCGACTTGCCTTTGACGGACGGGTATACGGAGCCGGCGGGCCGAGCGGATTGGTCGGCCGCGGAAAAACTTTTGGGCACTTCCCGACCCGCGTTTTCGCCCCGCTGATGCGTATCACCCGCGGGAGGTGTGCGTTCGTGCGGATGCGTGGAGTGCGCGGAAGAGCCGGCTGCGGCCACGGAGAGGGGGCCCGCGTGCAGGCGGACGAGCTGCTGGTGCTGGTCGCGGGCGGCGACCAGCGGGCGTTCGAGGAACTGTACGCGCTGGTGTCGGGGCCGGTGTTCGGGCTCGTCCGACGGGTGGTGCGCGACCCCGCCCAGTCCGAGGAGGTCGCCCAGGAGGTGCTGCTGGAGACCTGGCGCTCGGCCACCCGGTACGACCCCGGCCGGGGCAGCGCGCTGTCCTGGATCCTCACCCTCGCCCACCGCCGCGCCGTGGACCGGGTGCGCAGCGCCCGCGCGGCCGGCGAACGCGAGCAGCGCGAGGCCCTGCGGGCCGGGGAGCCCGCCTTCGACCAGGTCGCCGAGGAGGTCGAGGCCGGCATGGAGCGCGAGTGGGTGCGCCGCTGTCTGCGTCGGCTCACCGACCTGCAACGCCAGTCCGTGACCCTCGCCTACTACGACGGCTACACCTACCGTGAGGTGGCCGAGCGGCTCTCGCTGCCGCTCGGCACGGTCAAGACGCGGATGCGCGACGGACTCACCCGGCTCCGCGAGTGCCTGGGAGGGAACGCATGACCATCCTGGGCAAGCTGCTGCGCCGCGAGGACCTGCACTCCCTCGCCGCGCCCTACGCGCTCGACGCCCTGGAGCCGGGTGAGCGGCGCCGGTTCGGGAAACACCTGCGCGCCTGCGACCGGTGCGCGGCCGAAGTACGGGAGCTGGCCGAGGACGCGGTGCGCCTGGCCTGGTCCGCGGCGGCGCCCGCGCCGGCCGGCCTGCGCGAGCGCGTGCTCACCGCGGTGCGCAGCACTCCGCAGGACCAGGCCCGGGCACCGGAGCGCACGCCGCAGCTGCCGCCGCACGTCTGGGGCACCCGGCCCCCGCCGGGCCGCACCCGTACACCCCGCACGCGCCCCTTGTTCGTGCCGTTCGCCACGGCCACCGCGGCGGCGGCCCTCGTCGTCGCCTCCCTCTTCGCCGTCCAGGCGCACCGCACCCAGGGCCGGCTCGACGCGGAGCAGGCCAGGGGACGTGAGATCGCCCACGTTCTGGCCGCGTCCGACGCCCGCGCCACGAGCAGCAAGGACGCTCGGGGCCGCGGCATCGCGGTGGTCGCCTCCGCCTCGGCGGGAGAGGCCGTCGTCACCCTGAGCGGATACGGCGCCCCGCCCGGCGGCCGCGTCCGCCAGCTCTGGCTCATGCGCCCCCGCGCGCAACCGCGCTCTCTGGGGCTCTTCGCGGGCGACACGCCCTTGGTCGCGACAGGTCTCGGCCCGTCCTCGACGTCACTCGCCGTAACCGTCGAGCCTGACGGTGGCTCAGCGCAGCCCACCGGCCAGCCCATTGTCCAACTCACCCTGAAACCGGTCGGATTCGGAGAGTAGTCGACGTCGCATGGTCAACCGCCTTGCAGGGAAGGTGAATCCTGTGGCCGCGATACACGCGTGCCCCGGTGGGGCGATAGGGTTACCCTGCCCGGGCCGGGTGGACTCGTACGGGTGGGGAGTGACATGGAGCAGATAACAGTGCGCAGCAGGGCCAGGGTCCCTGCGATCACCTGCGGGAGCAGCGCGACCAGTTCGCGGCTGGACCGCCATCTGTCGGTGCTGGCGGGCCCCGCCATACCGCAGCGGGAGACGGTCGAGGCCACCTCGCTCATGCGTGAGCTGACGGCGCGTGACACCGCACACGAGCGCAGTGACCAGGGCCGGCGGGTCAGCCGTGTCTCCCTGTTCGCGCCGCTGCGCCGGCTGCGTCGCTCGCTGTTCGGCGGCCACTGAGCGGCCACTGAGCCCGCCTGCGGCACAGGCGGCCCCCTGGAGCCCTCCGGGGTGCCCGTGCTCAGACCGCCGCACCGTCCCGGCGCATCGCTGCGATCTCGTCGTCCGTCATCCCCACGGCACGCAGCAGCGCCTCGGTGTGCTGTCCGAGCGCGGGCACATCACCCATCCGCGCCTCGTCCCCGCCCGGCAGTGTGATGGGAGGCAGCAGCGCCCGTAGCGGCCCGACCGGCGACCCCACCGCACGCCACCGCTCCCGGGCCGCAAGCTGCGGATGCCCGGCCAGTTCGTGCAGATCCCGCAGCCGGGCACAGGCGATGCCCGCCTTCTCCAAGCGGGCCAGCGCCTCCTCGGCGTCCAGCGCGCCGAGCGCCCGCGCCACCAGCTCATCCGTCTTCTCCCGGTTCGCGACGCGTGACGCGTTCGTCGCGTATGCCGGGTCCATGCCCAATTCCGGGCGCTCCATGACCTGGTCGGCCAGCCGCCGCCACTCCCGGTCGTTCTGCACCGACAGCAGCACCCGCCCGCCGTCGGCCGTCGGATAGGCGTCGTACGGCGCGATGACGGCGTGCGCCAGGCCGGTGCGCGCCGGGGGCTCACCCCCGTGCATCGTGTGGTGCAGCGGATGCCCCAGCCACTCGGCGAGCGCCTCCAGCATCGACACCTCCACCGGGCCGCCCCGCCCGGTCGTACCCCGCCGCACGAGTGCCGCCAGCACGCCCGAGAACGCGTACATGGCCGCAGCGATGTCCGCCGCCGGGACCCCCGCCTTCACCGGCTGCTCCGGTGTCCCGGTGACCGACACGAGCCCCGCCTCGCACTGCACGAGCATGTCGTACGCCCGCTTGTCCGCGTACGGCCCCGAGGAGCCGTACCCGGAGATGTCCACGGCGATCAGCCGGGGATGCGCCGCGCACAGCGTGGCCGCGTCGAGGCCGAGCCGGGCCGCCGCCCCGTGGGCGAGGTTCTGCACGAAGACGTCCGCGTCCGCGATCAGCCGCCGCACGGCCGCACGGCCGCGCGGGTCCTTCAGGTCCAGCGCCAGGGACTCCTTGCCGCGGTTGCACCACACGAAGTGCGAGGCGAGGCCGCGGGCCGCCGTGTCGTAGCCGCGCGCGAAGTCGCCGCCGTCGACCCGCTCCACCTTGATGACCCGGGCGCCCAGGTCGGCGAGCTGCCGGGTCGCGAAGGGCGCGGACACGGCCTGTTCGACGGCGACGACGGTGATGCCCTCCAGGGGCAGGGGCTGCTGATCCGTGCGCTGTTCCATGACCGGATCATGGCCCGTGACCGGCGGGTTTGTCAGTACCCGGTCACCACCGGGGCCCGGCTGGACCCGTCACCGCCCGTGCGCGTACCGGCGCACGGCGAGCGGCAGGAACACCGCGGTCAGGGCCAGGCTCCAGGCGAGCGCCCCGGCGACCGGGTGCGCCACCGGCCAGGCGGAGTCCGGCGGAACCGGCGCGTTGCCGAAGAGGTCCCGCAGGGCGGTCGTCACCGCGCTGATCGGGTTCCACTCGGCGAGGGCGCGCAGCCAGCCCGGCAGGTGGTCCGTCGGGATGTAGGCGTTGGACAGCAGCGGCAGCACGAAGGAGGAGGCGCCGAGTTGCCCGGCCGCGTCCTCGCTGCGGGTGAGCAGCCCGAGGAAGATGCCGGCGCAGGTGCAGGCGAACCGGAAGAGCAGCAGCAGCCCCACCGCACCGGCCGCGTCCAGCGCGGACCCCTCGATCCGCCAGCCCACCGCGAGCCCGGCCAGCAGCAGGGGCACGGTCCCCCCGGTCGTGACGACGAGGTCCGCGACCGCCTGCCCGAGGGGTACGGCGGCCCGGCTCACCGGCAGGGTGCGGAAGCGGTCCATCACGCCCCGGTGGGTGTCCGCGGCGGCCTGGAACATGCCGGTCATCAGCCCGCCGGCAGCGGTCGCGACGAGCAGCCCGGGCACCAGGAAGGACCGGTACTCGCGGCCGGGCATGGCCAGCGCGCTGCCGAACACATAGCCGAAGAACAGCAGCATGTTGACCGGCATCATCTGGGTGAGGATCGCCAGGCCCGGGTTGTTGCGGACCCGGCGCAGCTGCCGTCCGGTCATCGCCAGGCCGTCGTACGCCGACGTCAACATGGTCATGCCGCGAGCTCCTCGCTGTCGGTGGGCCCCGGTCCGGACTCCCCGGTGAGCCGCAGGAAGACGTCGTCGAGCGTGGGCGGACGCAGGCTCGCGTCCAGCAACGGCACCCCCGCCGCGTCGAGTTCGCGCACCAGGCGCGGCAGGGTCAGGGTGGGGTCGGTGGTCATGGCGCCGACGGCGTTGCGTTCGTGGTCGAACTCCGGCTGCCGTCCGGTGAGCCGGTCGAGGACGGCCGCCGCCCGCGGCAGCGCCTCCCGGTCGGCGACCACGGCCTGAGCGTACGACCCGATGAGCGCCTTGAGTGCGGCGGGCGAGCCGGACTGCGCGACGCGGCCCCGGTCCACCAGCGCGATGTCGTCCGCGAGTTGGTCGGCCTCCTCCAGATACTGCGTGGTCAGCAGGACGGTCGTGCCGTCCGCCCGCAGATCGCGCACCGCCTGCCAGATGCGGGCGCGGCTGGCCGGGTCGAGTCCGGTGGTCGGCTCGTCCAGGAAGAGCACGGCGGGGCGGCGGATGAGGCTCGCGGCCAGGTCGAGCCGGCGCCGCAGGCCGCCCGAGTAGGTCGAGACCCTGCGGCCGGCGGCCTCGGTCAGGCCGAAGCGCTCCAGCAGGCCGTCGGCCCGGGCGGCCGGACCGCGCACCCTGTGCAGCCGGGCGAACAGTCGTAGGTTCTCGCGTCCGGTGAGGTCGCCGTCGA
Source organism: Streptomyces sp. NPDC052109 (assembly GCF_040680195.1). NCBI lineage: Bacteria > Bacillati > Actinomycetota > Actinomycetes > Kitasatosporales > Streptomycetaceae > Streptomyces > Streptomyces sp. NPDC052109. Next base: position 99,067 of record NZ_JBFAWF010000022.1, read on the forward strand.
CCGAGGCGTACTGCCCGGTCACGGCGATGCGGCCCCGCACGGCGGCGGCCTCCCGCACCAGGTCGCACCCGGCGACCCGCGCCGAACCGGCGTCCGGCCGCAGCAACGTGGTGAACAGCCGGACGGCCGTCGTCTTGCCGGCACCGTTGGGTCCGAGCAGCCCGCAGACCGTGCCCTCGGCCACGGCCAGATCCAGCCCGCGCAGGGCGTGCACTGCGCCGAAGCGCTTCTCCAGACCTTCACTAAGTACGGCGTACGTAGTAGTCATGGGCCGACCATAGCGCATTACGTACGCCGTACGTAACTACGATGGTGGCCGAGGTGATGACCGATGGCAGTCCGAGGGGCCGTTCCCGAGGTGATCTGGGCGCGCCCCGAGCGCACCGGCCGGGGTCCGAAGCCGGCGTACACCCGCGACGACATCGCGGCCGCTGCCGTCCGGATCGCCGACGAGCGGGGGCTCGACGCGGTGTCGATGCGGCACGTCGCGGCCGAGCTGGGCTGCGGCACGATGTCGCTGTACAACTACGTCCCCCGCAAGGAGGACCTGTACGAGCTGATGGTGGACGCGGTCGGCGCGGAACACGTCCCGTGGGAGCCGAGCGGCGACTGGCGGGCCGACATGCTCCGGGTGGCCCGTCAGACGCGGTCCCTGATGCACCGGCATCCGTGGGTGCCGCGGCTGATGTCCCCGGTGTACGGCTTCAGCCCGCATGCTCTGCGCTATCTGGAGCACTGCCTGGCCTGTCTGGATCCGCTGGAGGCGTCGTACGGCACCAAGCTGGAGCTCATCGCGATGGTGAACGGCGTGGTGACGACGTACGTCCGCAACGAGCTCGACACGGCGGAGCGGGTACGGGCACTGCCGTGGTCGGAGGACGAGGAGAACGCGGTGCGGATCGCCTATCTCGGCAGGCAGGTCGCATCCGGTGCGTATCCGAGGATGGCCGCGGCGTTCGCGGAGGATGCGGGGCCGATCGATCTGGAGGCGGTGTTCGAGCGGGCGCTGGCGAGGGTTCTGGACGCGTTCGCGCCGCGCTAGCCGGCGGTTCGGCGCACGCGGGTCGCTGTGGCCGGTCCTGCCACGCCACGCAGCCGCATGTCGCACGTGCCCCCGCTCCTTGGGGCTCGGCGGCCCTCGCCGAGATGCCGGCCGGGCTCGGGCGCACGCCCGTGGCCGGGCCACCTCCCGGTCTTCAGCTCGACTTCGTCAAGGACGGACCGGACAGCAGCCTCACCCGGTGGACCGGGGCGCGGCGGGACGGGTCGGACGCCGAGGGGCCGGTCGCCGGCCCTGTCGCCCATCGAGATCGAGCGCCTGACGTCCTTCTGGGACCCTTCGTGGCCCCGCCGCCCCGAGGACGCCGAGGACGTCGCTCGCCCGGAAGCCGCTCTGCGCCGCCGCTAGATCAGCGCGAACTGACCCTCCGGGCCCTCCTCGTGGTGGTCCAGGACCGAGGCGGGGCGGCGGCACGCCTCCGGTGCGGGGAGGATGCCCGCCTCGCGCAGATCCGTTGCCGTGACCGTTGACGTGACCTTCAACTCGGCCCGCCGGGGCCGCAGTTCCGCCAGGAGTGTCAGGACCGTGATCAGCTCGAGCAGTTCCGACGTCCAGGCCGGCGTCCAGGCGGGCGGGCGGATCGCGGCGAGGGTGCCCGGTTCGGGTGCGGTCGTGCGGGCGGTGAACCAGGTCTCCAGGACCCGGACTCCGGCCACCTCGTAGTCCCAGGCCTGCGGCGGCACCGGGGAGATGCGGCCCTCGTCGAGGTCCAGGGTCTCCCCGTCCCGGTCGAAGTGCAGGGTGAGGGGCCGGGCCGGCAGGGGGGCGCGGACGTAGGGGCGGCGGCCGCCCGGCAGCTTGGGGCGTTCGCCGTCGCGGCGCATCAGCCACAGCATGCGGTGGCCCAGCTCGACGCCGGCCGTCCACAGCCCGGGGTCGTCGGTGAGCGGCACGGTGAGGTCGGGGCCGGTGGCCGCCAGGATCCAGGCCAGGATGTCCGCGGGGGACGTCGGGGCGCCGCCCAGGCGGTCGGCCAGGTGGGCCGTCAGGCCCGGCGCGAGGTTCGGCTCCTCGCCGCCGGGGCGGCGGTACAGCGGGCGGACGCGGCCGGTGCGCAGCGTCGGCAGCAGCGAGGTCACCAGGAGGGGGTCGGCCGCGTCTGCCGTCTCCACCGTGAAGACCTGGTACGCGTCCGCCACCCGCCACAACTCCGGCCGAGCGGTGTCGATCAGCCGGTGGTCCGGGATCAGCCACTGCTCGTCGAAGGGCGCCGCCAGCACGCGGACCGGCTCCGCGCACGGGCCCTCGGCACGGGCCAGCCGCTCGGTGCCGGTGGACTGGCCGGGCAGCTGGCCCACGGCACTGGTGAGCGTCCGGGTGCGGCTCGGCTCGAACAGGGCCTCCCGGTCCGGCCCTTCGGCCCTCAGCAGGGCGTCCCAGCGGGCCTTCAGGGAGCCGGGGTCGGGTGCCGTAGGCCAGGCCCGGCCGGGCCTCAGCGGTGCGACGGACCACGGCATGAGGTCCGCCAGCAGCGGAGCGGCGTCGTACGTCACGCAGGGCATGCTACGACAGCGCCCCGAAGGGGCGCGGGGCTGTGATTGACTTGCGGCTCCGCCGCGCGGGCGTGACCAGCCGCGACGGATCCGCGGCCGCCCCACGGCACACGGCGGCGTCCCCCGCCGGGCTCACGCCTCCAACGTGACCGTGAACGAGAACCGGTCCCCCCGATACTGGATCACCGCCACATCCAGCACCCGCCCACCACTGTCGTACGTCACACCCGTGTAGTGCAGGATCGGGCTGAGCAGCGGCACCTGGAGCAGCCGGGCGGTCTCCGGGTCCGCGAGCCGCGCCTCCACGGTGTCCGTGATGCGGCTGATGTCCGCCTTGACGACGTCCCGCAGCACCTTCGTCATCGGCCAGCGGATCAGGTCGTCCAGGTCGACGCGCGCGGCGAGTTCGGGGCGGATGTGGTTGACCGCGTGGTTGGTGGGTTCGCCGGTCTTCTCGTCGCTGCGCAGCCGGTGGTACGCCGCCACCCGGGCGAGGTCCGGGAAGTACTCGGCGAGCCCGGCCGGCACGGGCACGCGGCCGTGGTCCAGCAGTTCCGTCGTCATCCCGGACTGCTGGGCCACGATCGCGTCCACCGAGCCCAGCAGCCGCACCGGCGCCCCGCGCCGCACGTCGGGCTCGATGAACGTGCCGCGCCGCCGGTGACGGCTGATCAGCCCCTCGTCCTCCAGCTCCTTCAGCGCCTGCCGCATGGTCAGCACGCTCACGCCGTAGTGCTCCGCGAGCTGCTCCTCCGTGGGCAGCCGCAGCGGGTCCGCGGGGGAGCGGCCGAGTATCGAGGCGCGCAGCGACTGCGACACCTGGTACCACAGCGGTAGCTTGCGGTTCAGGACGATCGAATCCGGGGCGAAGGAGGTCACGCGATTATCCGTACCTGTCGATGAACACGAGGCGCAACCGAGGCGTCATGCGCGGAAATGGCGCTCGAGGCCCCGCCACACGTCGTCGTAGCGCTGCTGGAGGTGGTCGGCGCCGGCCGCGTGCGGGGTGAGGGTCACCGGCCAGCGGGTCTCGAACATGAACGCCAGCCCGTCGTCGATCTTCTGCGGCTTCAGCTCGGCCGTGCTCGCCCGGTCGAAGGTCTCCTGGTCCGGGCCGTGCGCCGACATCATGTTGTGCAGCGAGCCGCCGCCCGGCACGAAGCCCTCCGCCTTGGCGTCGTAGGCCCCCTCGATCAGGCCCATGTACTCGCTCATCACGTTCCGGTGGAAGTACGGCGGCCGGAAGGTGTCCTCGCCCACCAGCCAGCGGGGAGCGAAGACGACGAAGTCGACGCCGGCCAGGCCCGGAGTGTCGGAGGGAGAGGTCAGGACCGTGAAGATCGACGGATCCGGGTGGTCGTACGAGATGGTGCCGATCACATTGAAACGGCGAAGGTCATAGACGTACGGCACATGGTTGCCGTGCCAGGCGACCACATCGAGCGGAGAGTGGTCGTACATCGCCGTCCAGAGGTTGCCGCAGAACTTGTTCACCACCTCCACCGGGCCCGGCACGTCCTCGTAGGCCGCGACCGGCGCCCGGAAGTCCCGGGTGTTGGCGAGGCCGTTGGCGCCGATCGGGCCGAGGTCGGGCAGCCGGAAGGGCGCGCCGTAGTTCTCGCACACATAGCCCCGGGCCGTCGGGTTCGGCCCGCCGTCCGACGCGGTGTCGAGCAACTCCACGCGGAAGCGCACCCCACGGGGGATCAACGCCACATGGGCGGGCTCCACGGCGAGCCGGCCGAACTCGGTGTGCAGCAGCAGTCCGCCGCGCTCCGGCACGATCAGCAGCTCGCCGTCGGCGTCGGAGAAGGCGCGCTCCATCGAGGCGTTGGCGTGGTACAGGTGCACGGCCATGCCGGTGCGCTGGGCCGCGTCGCCGTTGCCGCCGAGGGTCCACAGACCGGCGAGGAAGTCGGTGCCGGCGGGCGGCTCGGGCAGCGGGTTCCAGCGCAGCCGGTTGGGGTCGGGCACGGTCTCGGTGAAGGGGGCCGTGCGGAGCGCGCCGTTGTCGGTGCGGGTGAACGCCGGGTGCGCGGCCGACGGGCGGATGCGGTAGAGCCAGGAGCGGCGGTTGTGCGCCCGCGGCTCGGTGAAGGCCGTGCCGCTCAGCTGCTCCGCGTACAGCCCGAGCGGAGCCCGCTGCGGCGAGTTGCGGGCCTCGGGCAGGGCGCCCGGCACCGCCTCCGAGGCGTGTTCGTTGCCGAAACCGGTGAGATACGACAGTCCCGCGGCGGTCTTGCGCGCGTCCCCGCTCATGATCGCTCCCTTGCGCTCCTGATTCCTATGTAACACCGTAGGAATAGCGGGGGGCGGGCGCAAGAGGACCCCGGGTAGTCCCCCAGAGGGACTTCCGGGGGCGGCCGGAACCAGACTTGAGGCGGATTCGGCCGGCCGGGGCGTTGTTCTACTCTCCGGGCATGCCGAGGACGTCGTGGACCCGCAGGAGCCTCGCCGCACTCGTGGCGAGCGTCCTGCTGCCGCTCGGCGCCGCGAGCTGCGCGACCGGTCACGCCCGCGGCGGCACGCTCTCGCCCTCGCCGGTCGGCAAGGTCCTGGACGACACCGACGGGACGGGTCGGCACCTGCGCGAGGTCGACAAGAGGGACGCACCGCAGGTCGGCGTCGAGGTGACCCCCGACTCCGGCGGCGGCTGGGACGTCCGGCTGGCGTTCCACCGCTTCCGCTGCTCCGCACCCCATGCCGGGTCCACGGCGGTCCCCGGGCGTGGTCTGGTGTACCTCTTCGTCGACGGCCGGCGCATCACCGGACTGCGCTCCCACGAGTACCACCTGCCCGAGGGCCTCGTGCCGCACGGCACCCACCACGTCACCGCGCGCCTTTACGCCGACGACGGCACCGTGTGGGCCGTCCACGGCAAGCCGGTGCAGAGCACCGCCGACATCACGGTGTCGGGCGCGGAGGCGGCGACGCCCGGGCCCGCGACCGGTACGGCGACCGTCGCCGCCGGAAAATGAGTGCGCCGGCCACACTTCTGCGTACGAGAGGGTGAGGTTCACCGGACCGAAGGGGAGAGGCATCATGAGGCCCGTGCCCCATGCGACATCGCTCCGCCGTGCGCCCGTTCAGCGGCGCAGTGCCGAACGGCTGACCAGGATCCTCGACGCCTGCGCCGAACTCCTCGACGAGGTCGGCTACGACGACCTGAGCACCCGCGCGGTCGCCCTGCGCGCCGGTGTGCCCATCGGCTCCGTCTACCGGTTCTTCGGCAACAAGCGGCAGATGGCCGACGCCCTCGCCCAGCGCAACCTGGAGCGGTACACCGAGCGTGTCACCGAGCGGCTCAGGAAGGCGGGCAAGGGCGACTGGCGGGCCGCGATGGACGCGGTGCTCGACGAGTACCTGGCCATGAAACGCACCGCACCCGGCTTCTCCCTGGTCGACTTCGGCAATCAGATACCGGTCGGCGCCCGCCACACCGAGCCCAACACCCGGGTCGCCGACCGGCTCACCAAGCTGCTCTCCGGCTATCTCGACCGCACCCCCGACGACGACCTGCGCCGCGTCTTCCTGGTCGCCGTGGAGAGCGCCGACACCCTCGTCCAGCTGGCCTTCCGGACCGACCCGGCCGGGGACGAGGCGATCATCGCCGAGACCCGGGAACTGCTGCGGGCGTATCTGGGACGCGTGCTCGACTGACGATCGTCCTCAAGGGCTCCCCGCCATGCATACCGGTCGGTATGCTCATGCCGAGCCGGTCACGCCGTCTCCGTGCTCGCCCGGCATCGCCGCCGACCCTCCGGGAGGACTCGTGTCCCGCACCGCCCTGCGAATCTGCCCCCTGTGCGAGGCCACCTGCGGGCTGACCCTCACCATCGAGGGCACCCGCGTCACCGGCGCCCGCGGTGACCGCGAGGACGTCTTCAGCAGGGGGTTCATCTGCCCCAAGGGCGCCTCCTTCGCGGCCGTCGACTCCGACCCCGACCGGCTGCGCACGCCGCTCGTGCGCCGGCACGGCGAGCTGCGCGAGGCCACCTGGGAGGAGGCCTTCGACGCGGTCGCCGCCGGCCTGCGCCCGGTGCTGGAGGGCCACGGTCCCGACTCGGTCGGCGTGGTCCTCGGCAACCCCAACGTGCACACCGTGGCCGGGGCCCTCTACCCGCAGCTCCTCCTCGCCGGCCTGCGCACCCGCAGCGTGTTCACCGCCTCCACGCTCGACCAGATGCCCAAGCACGTCTCCAGCGGGCTGCTGTTCGGCGACGCGAACGCGATCCCCGTGCCGGACCTGGACCACACCGACCATCTGCTCCTCATCGGCGCCAACCCCCTGGAGTCCAACGGCAGTCTGTGCACCGCCCCCGACTTCCCCGGCAAGCTCAAGGCGCTCAAGGCGCGCGGCGGCCACCTGACCGTGGTGGACCCGCGCCGCACGCGCACGGCGAAGCTCGCCGACCGGCACCTCGCGATCCGCCCGGGCGCCGACGCCCTGCTGCTCGCGGCGATGGCGCACACCCTCTTCGCGGAGGACCTGGTCGACCTCGCCCACCTCGCCCCGCACGTCCAAGGCCTCGACGACCTCCGTGCGGCCATGGCGGACTTCACTCCCGACGCCGTGGCCGGGGCCTGTGACATCGACGCGCAGACCATCCGCACCCTCGCCCGCGAACTCGCCGCGGCCCCCACCGCCGCCGTCTACGCCCGCATCGGCAGCTGCACCGTCCCGCACGGCACCCTGGCCAGCTGGCTGGTGGACGTCCTCAACATCCTCACCGGCAATCTGGACCGGCCCGGCGGCGCCCTCTTCCCGCAGGCCGCCACCGACAGGACGCCCCGTCCGGCCGGCCCCGGGCGCGGCTTCGCACTGGGGCGCTGGCGCTCCCGGGTACGGCAGCTTCCCGAGGCCAAGGGTGAGTTGCCGCTCTCCGCACTCGCCGAGGAGATCGACACCGCCACCGACGAGGGCGAGCCGGTCCGCGCGCTGATCGTCGTCGCCGCCAACCCGGTGCTGTCCGCGCCCGACGGCGACCGCCTCGACAGGGCCATGGACTCGCTGGACTTCATGGTCAGCGTCGACCCGTACCTGAACGAGACCTCGCGCCACGCCGACGTCGTGCTGCCCCCGCCGCCGCCCTCGCAGAGCCCGCACCACGACTTCGCCTTCAACACCCTCGCCGTGCGCAACCAGGTCCGCTACACCCGTCCCGCCGTCCCGCCGGAGCCCGGCCGGATGGCCGAGAGCGAGATCCACGCCCGGCTGATCCTCGCGGCCACCGGGATGCACGGCACCGAGCCGGCCGCCGTCGACGCGATGGTCGTCGACCAGACCCTCGGCAAGGCCGTACAGGAGAAGCACTCGCCGGTGTACGGGCGTGACCCGCGCGAACTCGCCGGGCAGCTCACCGGAGAGACCGGCCCCGAGCGGCGGCTGGACATGATGCTCCGCCTCGGCCCGTACGGCGACGGCTTCGGCGTACGACCCGACGGACTCACCCTGGACAGGCTGCTCGCCCACCCGCACGGCATCGACCTCGGCCCGCTGCGCCCGCGCCTGCCGCAGCCGCTGAAGACCGTGAGCGGCAAGGTCGAGCTGCTGCCCGGCCCGATCGCCGCCGACCTGCCCCGGCTCCGCCGGGCGCTGCGCGAACGGCCCGCTGGACTCGTCCTCGTCGGCCGTCGCCATCTGCGCTCCAACAACAGCTGGATGCACAACGTGCCCGCCCTCACCGGCGGTTCCAACCGCTGCACCCTGCACATCCACCCCGAGGACGCGGCCCGGCTCGGCGTCCGGGACGGCGCGGACGTGACCGTGAAGGGCGCCGGGGGAGAGGTGGTGGCACCGGCCGAGGTCACCGACGCCGTACGGCCCGGGGTGGTGAGCCTGCCGCACGGCTGGGGCCACGACCGCCCCGGCACCCGCCTCGGCCACGCCGCGACCGCGCCCGGAGTCAACGTCAACCAGCTGCTCGACGGCAGCCTGCTGGACCCGCTGTCGGGCAACGCTGTCTTGAACGGAGTCCCCGTCCAGCTCTCCGCAAGCCTGTGACCTGGACTTTCGCGCTTATTGCTCACGCGTCAACATCTTGTTAACGCCAGTCGACGCGACCTAACGTCGTCGCACCGCCGACCCCCAGGTGGGATGTTCAAGGGCGAACGTTAGGTATCCACTCATGCTGACCATCCTCGGCTTCGCCATGATCGCGACCTTCCTGGTCCTGATCATGCTGAAGAAGATGTCGCCGATCGCGGCGCTCGTGCTCATACCCGCGCTGTTCTGCGTGTTCGTGGGCAAGGGCGCCAAGCTCGGCGACTACGTCATCGACGGCGTCACCGGCCTCGCCCCCACCGCGGCGATGCTCATGTTCGCGATCGTCTACTTCGGTGTGATGATCGACGTCGGGCTCTTCGACCCGATCGTGCGGAGCATCCTCAGGTTCTGCAAGGCCGACCCGCTGCGCGTCGTCGTCGGTACGGCGGTACTCGCCGCGATCGTCTCCCTGGACGGCGACGGCTCCACCACCTTCATGATCACTGTCTCGGCCATGTACCCGCTGTACAAGCGCCTGAAGATGTCCCTGGTCGTGATGACCGGCGTCGCCGCGATGGCCAACGGCGTGATGAACACGCTGCCCTGGGGCGGCCCGACCGCCCGTGCCGCGACCGCGCTGAAGGTCGACGCGAGCGACATCTTCGTGCCCATGGTCCCGGCCCTGGCCGTCGGCCTGCTCTTCGTCCTCGTCCTCGCCTGTGTGCTCGGCCGCCGCGAGCGCAAGCGGCTCGGCGTGCTCACCCTGGACGAGGTTCTGGTGGCGGAGGAGCAGACCGTTCTCGTGGGCGCCGGCCCCGGCACGGTCGCGGTGCGCACGGGGGGTTCGGGCTCCGCTCTGCCCGAGGGGCCGGACGGCGACGAGGGCTTCCAGGGCCTCGACCCGCACCGGGCGACCCTGCGCCCCGGGCTGTACCGGTTCAACGCGCTGCTCACGATCGCCCTGCTCACCGCCATGATCATGGAGTGGCTGCCGATCCCGGTGCTGTTCCTGCTCGGCGCGGCCCTCGCCCTGACCGTCAACTTCCCGCACATGCCGGACCAGAAGGCCCGGATCGCCGCCCACGCCGAGAACGTCCTGAACGTCTCCGGCATGGTCTTCGCCGCCGCCGTCTTCACCGGTGTGCTCCAGGGCACCGGCATGGTCGACCACATGGCCACGTGGCTCGTCGACAACGTCCCGGACGGCATGGGTCCGCACATGGCCCTGGTCACCGGCGTGCTGAGCATCCCGCTCACGTACTTCATGTCCAACGACGGCTTCTACTTCGGCATCCTGCCGGTACTCGCCGAGGCGGGGCACGCACACGGCGTCTCCTCGCTCGAGATCGCCCGCGCCTCGCTCGTCGGCCAGCCGCTGCACATGTCCAGCCCGCTCGTCCCCGCCGTCTACGTCCTCGTCGGCATGGCCAAGGTGGAGTTCGGCGACCACACCCGGTTCGTGGTCAAGTGGGCCGCCCTGACCTCCCTGGTGGTCCTCGGGGCGGGAATCCTCTTCGGCATCATCTGAAATCTCCAGGGAGGGACCGATCCATGGCGCCCGGTGGGAACCGCGGCTGGCTGCTCCGCCTCGTCCTCGCCTTCGGCTTCGCGCAGGGGGCGGTGTCGATGGCCCGCCCCGCCGTCTCCTACCGGGCCCTCGCGCTGGGTGCGGACGAACGCGCCGTCGGCGTCATCGCCGGCGTCTACGCCCTGCTCCCGCTCTTCGCCGCCGTCCCCCTCGGCCGGCGCACCGACCACGGCCGCTGCGCCCCGCTGCTCCCGGCGGGCGTGGTCCTGATCTCCGGAGGCTGCGCGCTCAGCGGACTCGTCGACTCCCTGTGGGCGATGGCCCTGTGGAGCGGGGTGATGGGCCTCGGCCACCTCTGCTTCGTCATCGGCGCCCAGTCGCTGGTCGCCCGCCGGTCCGCGCCGCACGAACAGGACCGCAACTTCGGCCACTTCACCATCGGCGCCTCCCTCGGCCAGCTCGTCGGCCCGATCGCCGCAGGCGCCCTGATCGGCGCTCCGGACATGGCGGCCGGCAGCGCGCTCGCCCTGGTGGTGGCGGGCGCCGGCGCGGCGGTCGCCTTCACCTCGCTGTGGCGCATCGAGGACCGTACGACCGTCAACTCCCGCTCACCGCAGGGCGATCGGGTGCCGGTCGCCGGGATCCTGCGCGCCCGGGGCGTGCCGGCGGGCATGCTGATCAGCCTGTCCGTCCTGTCCGCCACCGACATCCTCACCGCCTATCTCCCGGTGGTCGGCGAACACCGGGGCATCGCCCCCTCGGTCGTCGGCGTCCTGCTCAGCCTCCGCGCCGGTGCCACCATCGCCTGCCGGCTGGTTCTCACCCCGCTGCTCCGGCTGCTCGGCCGCCCCGCGCTGCTCGCCCTGACCTGCTTCCTGGCGGCGGTCCTGTGCGCCGGGGTCGCCCTTCCGGCGCCGGTGTGGGCGCTGGGCGCGATGCTCACGGCCCTGGGCTTCTGCCTGGGCGTGGGGCAGCCGCTGTCGATGACGACGGTGGTGCAGGCGGCGCCCGACGAGGCCCGCTCCACGGCGCTCGCGCTGCGCCTGACCGGCAACCGGCTGGGCCAGGTCGCCGCGCCGGCCGCGGCGGGCCTGGTCGCGGGCCTGGCCGGGGTGGCGGCGCCGTTCGTGATGCTGGGGGCGCTGCTGCTGCTGTCGTCGGTGGTGGGGATGCGCTCGCCCGGGCGGCCGAAGGGGCCCGGACGGGTGACGGGAGAACGGGCGCGGCGCACGGGATTGCGCCGCACGAGCGATCTCTGACGGCGCGTCGGGCGTCGGTGCCGCGCGTCGGGGCGTCCATCGCGCAGAGTCCAGGCGAAAGAGCGATTTGTATGAAAATCGTCCGACTCGGAGGAATGTGCATGCCCACCCACACCTCACCACGTGCCTTCGGCTCCCGTGCGGGCGCCACTGTCGTCCTCGCCGCCCTCGCCACGGTGGGTGCGTCGTGGGTGGCGGCACCGAACGCGGCTGCCCAAGGGGCGAACGGCGACATCAGAGTGCACAGCGTGGGCGAGCGCCCCGGGATGTCGCAGGACGATCCGGTGGTCTGCAAGTTCACCCTCGATGCCGTCAATTTCGACATCCTGCCCAACATCCCCTACATCATCCAGGCGCAGCCCCCCTTGCCGAGCGCCGCCACCCTCACCGGTGTCATCCAGCTCGCCGAAGGAGCCGGACACACCGACGTGATCGGCCTGGCCGACGGGCAGTACAAGCTCACCTGGGTCGCGGCGGGTGCCGTCAAGGAGAAGCTCTTCCGGGTCAACTGCCACGACCGGCACGAGCACGACGAGGGGCACGGTCCGAACGGGCAGATCGAGGACCACCAGGACCACCACCAGCAGGACGGTCCGGCCTGGGGCGGCCGGGACCGCGACGACCCGCCGAGGGGCGGTGTGCACGCGGGCGGCGGCGGTCTCGTCGACACGGCCGCCGCGTACTCGCCGGTGGCCGCCGCGGGTGCCGTGGGCCTGAGCGCGGTCGGCGGTGTGATGTATCTCCGGCGCAACCGCCGGCGGCCTCATGGCGCCGCGTAGGCGCCGACGCAGGCCCTGGTACCGGACCCGCGCCTACCGCCTCACCAGGACGGCCCTGCTGGTGACCGTCCTGGTGACGGTGGGCCACCGCTGCGAGGGGTATGTCGGGCATGCCGGGTCGGACGGCCCGGACGCGGTGGCGGCCGCCGGCGGCGGGGGCGCGAGTGGCAAGGGATCCTGCGCGCCGGCCTCCGGAGCCCCGCCCCGACCGCTGCCCCGGTCCCGGCCGACGTCCTTCCGCATCCCGTATCTGGGCGTCGACGCCCGGATCGCGGCCCTCCGGCTCGACAAGGACCGGCAGTTGGAGACGCCGCCCGTGGACAGGCCCAAGCTGGTCGGCTGGTACGAGGGCGGCCCCACGCCGGGCGAGTCCGGCACCGCGATCGCCGTCGGCCACCGGGACACCCTGACCGGTCCGGCCGTCTTCGCCGCGCTCGCCCAGGTCAAACCCTGCAAGCTCATCGAGGTCGAGCGGGCCGACGGCCGTACCGCCGTCTACACCGTGGACCGGGTGACGGTCTTCGACAAGGCGGGCTTTCCCGACAAGGAGGTCTACGGCCAGACCCGGCGCCCCGAACTCCGGGTGCTCACCTGCGGCGGCTACTTCAGCCGGCGCACGGGCTACACCAGCAACGTGGTGGTCTTCGCACACCTGACCGCGACCAAGTGACGGGCCGGCGCGGCCGCCCGGCGATGATGTCCGAGTACGTCTGGCGTCGAAAAACTAACGCCGCTAGTTTGTGTGTCGGACGACGTAGACCCGCCGGGAGGCAGCAGCATGAAGGCACACGACGGCCTGTACATCGACGGCGCCTGGCGCCCCGCCTCGAGCACGGACGTCATCGAGGTCGTGAACCCGGCCGACGAGCAGGTCATCGCCCGGGTGCCGGCGGGCGGCGCCCTGGACGTCGACACCGCCGTACGCGCCGCGCGGGCGGCCCTTTCCGGCTGGGCGGCCACGCCCCCCGCCGAGCGCGCCGCGCGCCTCACCGCCCTCCGGGACGTCCTCGTGGCCCGCAAGGACGAGATCGCCGAGACGGTCACCGCCGAACTGGGCTCCCCGCTGCAGTTCTCGCAGGCCGTGCACGCGGCCGTGCCGATCGCGGTCGCCGGTTCCTACGCCGAGCTGGCCGCGACCCACCCCTTCGAGGAGAAGGTCGGCAACTCCACCGTCCTGCACGAGCCGATCGGCGTGGTCGCCGCGATCACCCCGTGGAACTACCCCCTCCACCAGATCGTCGCCAAGGTCGCCCCGGCACTCGCCGCGGGCTGCACGGTCGTCCTCAAGCCCGCCGAGGACACGCCGCTCACCGCCCAGCTGTTCGCCGAGGCCGTCCACGAGGCGGGCGTGCCGGCCGGTGTGTTCAACCTGGTCACGGGTGCGGGCCCGGTCGCCGGCCAGGCCCTGGCCGAGCACCCCGACGTGGACCTCGTCTCCTTCACGGGCTCCACGGCGGTCGGCCGGCAGATCGGCGCCGTGGCCGGCGCCGCCGTCAAGAAGGTCGCCCTCGAACTCGGCGGCAAGTCCGCCAACGTCATCCTGCCGAGCGCCGACCTCGCCAAGGCGGTGAACGTCGGCGTCGCCAACGTGATGTCCAACTCCGGCCAGACGTGCAGCGCCTGGACCCGCATGCTGGTCCACCGCGACCGCTACGACGAGGCCGTCGAGCTGGCCGCCGTGGCCGCCGCCAAGTACGGCGACCGCATCGGGCCCGTCGTCAACGCCAAACAGCAGGCGAGGGTGCGCGGTTACATCGAGAAGGGCATCGCCGAGGGCGCCCGCCTGGTCGCCGGCGGCCCCGAATCCCCGCACGACAAGGGCTACTTCATCACCCCGACCGTCTTCGCCGACGTGACGCCGCAGATGACCGTCGCCCAGGAGGAGATCTTCGGACCCGTCCTCACGATTCTGCGGTACGACGACGAGGAGGACGCCCTGCGCATCGCCAACGGCACGGTCTACGGTCTCGCGGGCGCCGTCTGGGCCGGCGACGAGGCCGAGGCCGTGGCCTTCGCCCGCCGCATGGACACCGGCCAGGTCGACATCAACGGCGGCCGGTTCAACCCCCTCGCCCCCTTCGGCGGCTACAAGCAGTCCGGAGTCGGCCGGGAACTCGGCGCGCACGGGCTCACCGAGTACCTCCAGACCAAGTCCCTCCAGTTCTAAGGAAGTACGCGACCCATGGCCGTACGAGCCGCCGTCCTGCCCGCCATCGGCGCCCCTCTGGAGATCACCGGCATCGACCTGCCCGACCCGGGCCCCGGACAGGTCCGCGTGCGCCTCGCCGCCGCCGGTGTCTGCCACTCCGACCTGTCCCTGTCCAACGGCACCATGCGCGTTCCGGTCCCGGCCGTCCTCGGACACGAGGGCGCCGGCACGGTCGTGGCCGTGGGCGAGGGTGTCACGCACGTCACCGAGGGCGACCCCGTCGTCCTCAACTGGGCCCCGTCCTGCGGGCGTTGCCACGCCTGCGCACTCGGTGAGGTGTGGCTGTGCGCCAACGCCCTGAACGGCGCCGCCGACGTCTACGCCCGCACCGCCGACGGCACCGACCTCCATCCCGGCCTGAACGTCGCCGCGTTCGCCGAGGAGACGGTCGTCTCCGCGTCCTGCGTGCTGCCGCTGCCGGAGGGCATCCCCCTCACCGATGCCGCCCTCCTCGGCTGCGCCGTCCTCACCGGCTACGGCGCCGTCCACCACGCGTCGAAGGTCCGCCGGGGCGAGACGGTGGCCGTCTTCGGCGTCGGCGGAGTCGGCCTCGCCACCCTCCAGTCCGCCCGAATCGCGGGCGCGTCCCGGATCATCGCCGTCGACGTCTCACCCGAGAAGGAGGAGCTGGCCCGGGCGGCCGGCGCCACGGACTACGTCCTCGCCTCCGACAACACCCCCCGCGAGATCCGCTCCCTCACCGACAAGCAGGGCGTCGACGTCTCGGTCGAGTGCGTGGGCCGCGCGGTCAGCATCCGCGCCGCCTGGGAGTCCACTCGCCGGGGCGGCCGTACGACCGTGGTCGGCATCGGCGGCAAGGACCAGGAAGTCACCTTCAACGCCCTGGAGATCTTCCACTGGGGCCGCACCCTGTCCGGCTGTGTGTACGGCAACACCGACCCGGCCCGCGATCTGCCGGTGCTCGCCGAGCACGTGCGCGAGGGCCGCCTGGACCTCTCCGCGCTGGTCACCGAGCGGATCGGCCTCGAAGGCATCCCGGCCGCCTTCGAGAACATGCTCAGGGGCAAGGGAGGCCGGGCGCTGGTGGTGTTCTGACGCCGGTCGCCCGCCGGATCCGCGGCGGCCTCAGGTGACCTTCTCGGGTCGCGGCTCCTCGCCGGCCGCGACCCGGACGGTCCGGCCACCGCGCGCCCGGGACCGCGACACCGCCACGCCCGCCAGACACAGCACTCCGCCGGCCAGCGTGAGCACGCCCGGCACCTCGCCGAGCACCAGCCACGACATCAGCACCACCAGCGCCGGGACCGCGTACGTCGTCGCGCCCATCCGGCTGGCGGTCGTGCGGGCGAGGGCATAGGCCCAGGTCGTGAAGGCGAGCGCGGTCGGGAAGACGCCCAGGTAGACCATGTCCAGGGTGGCCTGCGCGGGCGCGTGGGCCACCTCGTGCGCCAACTGCCCGGCGAACGGCAGACACGCCACCGCCCCGACGAGACACCCGAAGGTCGTCACCTGCAGCGCACTCCCATGCCCCAGGGCCGGCTTCTGCGCCACGACCCCGCCGGCGTACGCCACCGCGGCGAGCAGACAGAGCACCACACCGAGGACGGAGGATCCGCCCCCGCCCGACATCGACAGTCCCACGGTCACCGCGCCCGCGAAGGACACGGCCATCCCGGCCAGCAGCCGCGGCGGCATGGGGTCACCGAGCAGGCGGGCGCCGAGCAGGGCGATCAGCAGCGGGCCGACGTTCACGACGAGGGCGGCGGTACCGGCGTCCACCTGCTGCTCGCCCCAGTTCAGGG
Organism: Streptomyces sp. NPDC052109; assembly: GCF_040680195.1. Lineage (NCBI taxonomy): Bacteria > Bacillati > Actinomycetota > Actinomycetes > Kitasatosporales > Streptomycetaceae > Streptomyces > Streptomyces sp. NPDC052109. The sequence goes on from NZ_JBFAWF010000022.1 coordinate 115,144, forward strand.
CGACCATGTAGAACCCGAACCACAGCAGCCCGGACAGCAGGATGCCCCGCCACGCGGCCCTGGGCGGCAGCCCTTCCCCCCGTACGGCCCAGATGACCCCCAGGGCCACGGCCCCCGACGCCAGCCGGCCGAGAGCCAGCGCACCGGGGGAGTACTCCTGCCCCGCACTTCGGATCGCCACGAAGGCCGACGCCCACAGGACGACGGTGACGACGGCTGCGACGGCCGGCAGCAGGCGGTGACGTGGGGCGGCGTTCATCATGCTCCCGAGGCTAGGTACCGGCGACGGTCTGGGCCGGCGGAAATCGGACGGTGCCGTCGCGGCGGGCGGCGCGACGAGTACCCGAGGGGCGCGGGGAACGGCGCGAGCGGCCCACCACGGCCCCGCACCCGGCAGACGAGAACACGCCCCACCTCGTCAGCCGCACTCAACACAGCTCTTCCGGCGAGATGCCCAACAGCTCCGACAGCGCGCGCTTCCCCGACGGAGTCACCTTCACCGCCCGCTCGGACCCGATCCGCACGCACCATCCCACGTCCAGCGCATGCCGGCACAGGGCCGCCCCCGCCGTCCCCGCGAGATGGGGCCGCCGCTCGGTCCAGTCAAGGCACGCCCGGGCCAGCGGACGCCGGCTCGACACGTCCAGGGCGATACCCGCAGCCCTGAACCACTCCAGCCCCGCATCCGTGAGGGCGAACCCGGTGTCCTGGCGGAGCAGCCCCCGCAGGGTCAGCGCATCCGTGACCGCGATCCCGATCCGGCCCGCGAGATGGTCGTAGCAGGTACGCCCCCGAGCCATGGCCGATCCGGCACCCGACTCACGCAGGGTACGAGGAGGCTGCCGTACAGCCGCCGGGGGCACGTGTGCGGCCAGGTCCTCGACGAGCCCCGCGACGCGCGCGTCGGCCAGCCGTACGTACCGGTGCCGCCCCTGCCGCTCCTGTGCGAGCAGGCCGCCGGCCGCCAGCCTGTCCAGGTGCTCGCTGAGCGTCGAAGCGGCGACCCCGGCGCGCCGGGCCAGCTCACCGGCGGTCCAGGCCCGCCCGTCGAGCAGGGCCAGCAGACACGCCGCCCGGGTCTCGTCGGCGATCAGTGAGGCGAGCGCGGCGAGACCGGCGGCCTGGGGATCCTTGGCGGTCATGCGACCCAGCATGCGGCACGGACACTTCGGCCCCGGCCGAATTATCGTTGCCCGCTCTGCTGTACCTGCTGCCGCACCTGCGCGTACTGCTGCGTCAGCCCGTCCAGCAGCGCCGTCAGCCCCGTCTCGAAGGCCCGCTCGTCGATCTTCTCCTGCTGCTCGGCGAGCAGATGGGCCTGCCCGAGGTGGGGATAGTCGGCGGGGTCGTAGGCGCTCGCGTCGTCCACGAAACCGCCGGCGAACGAACCGAGCGCGGAGCCCATGATGAAGTACCGCATCAGCGCGCCGATGGAGGTGGCCTGGGCCGGCGGCCAGCCGGCGTCGGCCATCGCGCCGTAGGCCGCGTCGGCCACCCGCAGGGCGGCGGGGCGCCGCCCGGGGCCCCGCGCGAGCACCGGCACGATGTTGGGGTGGGCGCGCAGGGCGGCCCGGTAGGAGACGGCCCAGTCGTGCAGGGCGGTGCGCCAGTCCCGGCCGTCCTCGAACATCGACAGGTCGACCAGCGCGCTCACCGAGTCGGCGACCGCCTCCAGGATCTCGTCCTTGGTGCGGAAGTGGTTGTAGAGCGAGGGCCCGCTCACCCCCAGCTCGGCGGCGAGCCGACGGGTGGAGACGGCCGCCAGGCCCTCCCGGTCCACGAGGTCCCGAGCCGTCTCGACGATCCGGTCGGTGCTGAGGAGGGGCTTGCGCGGTCGGGCCATGGCGCACATAGTAGGGCTGCGACTGGAAACTAGCAGTGCTAATTTAAGGGTACGGCTTCCGAGGTCCGTCGTCGGATTCTTTCTGTTGTGGGGTGATCGCGTGGTGAACCTGGAGCTGAGCGAGGAGCAGGCCGCCGTACGGCAGCTCGCCCGGGACTTCGTGGAGCGCGAGATCGCCCCGCACGTCGTCGCCTGGGACCGGGCCGAGGAGGTCGACCGGGGCATCGTGAAGAAGCTGGGCGAGGTCGGCTTCCTCGGGCTGACCGTCGACGAGGAGTACGGCGGCTCCGGCGGCGACCATCTCGCGTACTGTCTGGTCACCGAGGAGCTGGGGCGCGGCGACTCCTCCGTGCGCGGCATCGTGTCCGTGTCCCTCGGGCTCGTCGCCAAGTCGGTCGCGGCCTGGGGCGACGAGGAGCAGAAGCGGCGCTGGCTGCCGGGGCTGACCTCGGGCGAGTACGTCGGCTGCTTCGGCCTCACCGAGCCCGGCACCGGCTCCGACGCGGGCAACCTCACCACGCGTGCCGTACGCGACGGCGACGACTACGTCGTCAACGGCACCAAGATGTTCATCACCAACGGCACGTGGGCCGACGTCGTGTTGCTCTTCGCCCGCTCCACCGACGCCCCCGGCCACAAGGGGGTCAGCGCCTTCCTGGTGCCCGCCGACACCCCCGGCCTGACCCGCCGCACCATCCACGGCAAGCTGGGCCTGCGCGGCCAGGCCACCGCCGAACTCGTCCTCGAGGACGTGCGGATACCCGCCGCCGCGATGCTGGGGGAGGAGGGCAAGGGTTTCTCCGTCGCCATGTCGGCCCTCGCCAAGGGGCGGATGTCGGTGGCGGCGGGCTGCGTCGGCATCGCCCAGGCCGCGCTGGACGCCGCCGTGCGCCACGCCGGTGAGCGCGAGCAGTTCGGCAAGTCCATCGCCCACCACCAGCTGGTGCAGGAGCTGATCAGCGACATCGCCGTGGACGTGGACGCGGCCCGGCTGCTCACCTGGCGGGTCGCCGATCTCATCGACCGCGGGCGGCCGTTCGCCGTCGAGTCCTCCAAGGCCAAGCTGTTCGCCTCCGAGGCCGCCGTCCGCGCCGCCAACAACGCCCTCCAGGTCTTCGGCGGCTACGGCTACATCGACGAGTACCCGGCCGGCAAACTCCTGCGCGACGCCCGCGTGATGACCCTCTACGAGGGCACGAGCCAGATCCAGAAACTCCTCATCGGCCGTTCCCTGACCGGGGTTTCGGCGTTCTGAGCGGTGCGCGACTGAGTACGCGTCTGAGTACTTCGGCGGATGTGGCGCGGGCCACGTCCGCCGATGCTCTTTGCCATGAGTGACACACCGGTCAAGCAGCAGAGCACGGCCGCCTTCTACGGCCAGGCCGTCGCCTCCTTCGCGGTCGCCATGTCGGCCACCGCCGTCGGCATCTACCAGCTGGACACCAACGCCTGGGTCCGGGCCTTCCTCGCCATCGCGGTCCTCTACCTCGTCACCTCCGCCTTCACCCTCGCGAAGGTGATCCGGGACCGGCAGGAGGCGGGGCAGATCGTCAGTCGCGTCGACCAGGCGCGCCTGGAGAAGCTGCTCGCCGAGCACGACCCCTTCGAGAAGATCTGAGCAGGCACGCTAAGCGCCCGCTCACCTTCGGCGGTATGGTGGTCCTCCTGTCACCGAGAGGGGCGAGCGAGCGATGAGTACGGCGGAGACGACCGGCGGCGAAGTGGAGCCGTGGGAAGAGGTCACCCCTGAAGCGGCCCGACGGCTGCTCGTCGCCGCCGTGGAGGCCTTCGCCGAGCGCGGCTACCACGCGACGACCACCCGCGACATCGCGGGCCGCGCCGGCATGAGCCCGGCCGCGCTCTACATCCACTACAAGACCAAGGAAGAGCTGCTCCACCGGATCAGCCGGATCGGCCACGACAAGGCCCTCGACATCCTGCGCACGGCCGCGCGGCGGGAGGGCACCGCGGCCGAGCGGCTCGCCGACGCGGTCGGCTCCTTCGTCCGCTGGCACGCGGGCCGGCGCACCACCGCGCGGGTCGTGCAGTACGAACTCGACGCGCTCGGCCCCGAGGCCCGTGCCGAGATCGTCGCGCTGCGCCGCCAGGTCGACGCCGAGGTGCGCGGGATCATCGAGGACGGCGTGGCCTCGGGCGAGTTCGACGTGCTGGACGTCCAGGGCACCACGCTCGCGGTGCTGTCGCTGTGCATCGACGTGGCCCGCTGGTTCAACGTGGACGGCCCGTTCACCCCCGAGGAGGTCGGCGCGCTCTACGCCGACCTCGTGCTCCGGATGGTCGGGGCGAAGTAGCCGGTCCCTCGGCTCAGAGGTAGTACCGGGACACCGACTCCGCGACACACACCGGCTTGTCGCCGCCCTCGCGCTCGACGGTGAAGGCGACGGTCACCTGGACACCGCCGGTGACGTCGTCGACGCCGGTGATCTTCGCGGTGGCGCGCAGCCGCGAGCCCACGGGCACGGGGGAGGGGAAGCGGACCTTGTTGGTGCCGTAGTTCACGCCCATCGTCACGCCCTCGACCCGGATCAGCTGCGGGCCGAAGAGCGGGAGCAGGGACAGCGTGAGATAGCCGTGCGCGATGGTGGTCCTGAACGGCCCCGCGGCCGCCTTCTCCGGGTCGACGTGGATCCACTGGTGGTCACCGGTGGCCTCGGCGAACAGGTCGATGCGCTTCTGGTCGACCTCCAGCCAGTCGGTGTACCCCAGCTGCTCGCCGACGGCCGCCTTCAGCTCGTCGGGGGAGGTGAAGGTCCTCGGTTCTGCCATGTTCCCGGCCTCTCGCTCGCTCATCTCTAAGCAACTGCTTAGCATGGTCGGGTGCGGGGCGCCTGTCAACGGACCGCGGCCGACGCGGGGCGACTAGGCTCTGCGGAGTGCCCCAGATTCCCGAGAAGATCCACGAGCTGACCGTCGGCCAGTTGTCCGCGCGCAGCGGCGCCGCCGTCTCCGCCCTGCACTTCTACGAGTCCAAGGGCCTGATCACCAGCCGGCGCACCTCAGGCAACCAGCGCCGTTACAGCCGCGACACCCTGCGCCGGGTCGCCTTCGTCCGTGCCGCCCAGCGGGTCGGGATTCCCCTGGCCACGATCAGGGAGGCCCTGGCGCAACTGCCCGAGGAACGGACGCCGACGCGGCAGGACTGGGCGCGGCTGTCGGAGGCGTGGCGGTCGGAACTCGACGAACGCATCAAGCAGCTGAACCGGTTGCGCGATCACTTGACCGACTGCATCGGGTGCGGGTGCCTCTCGCTGGAGAACTGTGTGCTGTCCAACCCGGACGACGTGTTCGGCGAACGGTTGACGGGGTCGCGGCTGTTGGCGGAGAGGCGCTGAGAGTCGGTTACGCGGGAGGGCGTTTCCGCCGTCGGCCGGGTGCGGGAGGGGGCGCGGCTCCCCGCGTCCCCTCGGGCGGCACCTGTCAGCGCCGGGAGCGCGTCGCCGGCCCGCCCGGCCCCGGCCAGGCGCGCCTCACTCGTACTCGGTGCCACCCTTCCGCGTCAGATACGCCGGACTCACCGCCTTGGCGATCGCCCGGCCCCCGGTCACCGTGCTGTACCGCTCCACCGCGGGACGTATCACCACGCCCTCCCGCAGATGCAGCCCCCGCCCGGACACCGTCTCCCGCCCGCTCGCGAACTCCAGCACCCGCTCGATGTCGTACGGCCCCGCGTACAGCCGGGGCACCACCGGCAGCTCCTCCTGCAGCAGCTCCGCCGCGTCCAGCCAGCGCACCCTGCCGTCGACCTCCGCCGAGACGTCGAACGCTGCGTACCCCAGCGTCTCCCGCCGCCCGTCGGCGCCGTAGGACAGGTCCTGCACCCCCGCGCCGTACACCTCACCGAAGACGCCGATCCGCGAGGCGCCCAGCCGCTCGCAGAGCCTCGCCGCCGCCTCGGCGACCCCGTGCCCGCGCACGGCCCGCCAGTAGAGGTTGCGCGGGTCCTCCTTCAGCGCCAGGGACTTGGCGCCGAAGCCCTTGGAGGACACGTACACCCGTCCCTCGTCGGCGACGTACGTCAGCAGGCAGGCCGAGCCGTGCAGCTTCTCCGTCAGGACCACCGGCTCGCCCGGCGTGAAGATGCCCGGGTAACGCTGGATGTTCTCGATGTCGACCCACGGCAGCAGGTCGGGAGCGGACTCCACGTCGCCGTCCATGGTCGGGGGGACCGGCGGGACCCACTTGGTGATGCCCAGCCGTGCGGCGAAGTCCGTCCCCTCGGCCGCCGCCCGCGGCAGATCGACGTCCGCCAGCGCCTCCGGCCGGCACACGATCCCCTGCGACAGCTCGCCGCGCAGCCGCACCGCCTTGACCCGGTTGGCCTCGCCACCCGCGAGCCGTCCGGTCAGCCCCAGCTCCTCGATCAGTCCGGGCGGGAGCACCGACTGCTCGGGGATGTAGACGGCGGCCTCACCGGTGCGGTACGCGCCCTTGGCGACGACGGCCCGGTACAGGCCCACCTGGGCCAGCTCGAGCGCATCGGCGTTCGGATGCTCGTGGACGGTCAGCACTTCGGCGGTGACGCGCAGCGTGGACATGGGACTCCCCGTGGTCATCGGTTCGGTTTCATCGGCACCACTGTCCCTACGGGAAACGGGTGGAGCGAGTCGATTTGCGGCTGCTAGCGTCGGCCTCTTCGACCGGCCTCACCGCCGCGCACCATGGACCGAAAAGGGCCCGCCTCCCGCGCCCGCGCCCGCGTTGACGCCGCGCTCGCGGACATCGACACCGGGTTCGGCATGCCCTACGACGAGCACCGGAACGACGCGTACTGGGCCAGCCCTGCCGCGATCAACTGGCTGTTGCCGGCCGCGCGTTGCCCGTCCGGCAGCATCAGCGTGTCCTCCAGGCCGATGCGCGTCTCCAGGCCCAGTCGGCCGGCCAGGCGCAGTACCGGCCATGTGCCGCCTTCCTCGCCGTGCAGAAGCACGGGGCGGCCCTGGGCGGGGCCGAGCTCGGCGAGCAGCGCCCGCGCCGAGGCCTCTGCCGTCGCCTGATCCGGGTCGGTCACCTCCGCCAGCACCCGCAGCACCCTCGGCCCGAGCGGCGAGGCCGCGAACCGCGCCGCGCCGTCGGTGCCGGACCAGATGCCCGCTTCGACGTCCACGCCCAGGGCCAGGAGCTGTTCGGCGACCGCTTCGGCTCCCGGTTCATGCCAGTTGACCGAGGCGAAGTCGGGCAGCACCGACCAAGCGCGCAGCCGGCCGAGCCGCGCCGCCGGACCGGGCTCCGCCCAGGCACCGGTCGTCACCCCGACCGGCACGCGCACCCGCGCCCGGATCGCCTCCAGGGCCGGTGCGACCACTCGCGGGGAGAGGCTGTCGTGCCCGCAGGGCGTCTTGGGGTGGACGTGGACCGAGGTGGCCCCGGCCGCGACCGCACCCGCCGCGCAACGGGCCAAGTCCTCGGGTGACATCGGCACGGTGGCGCTGTCCGCCGGGGTTCGGCGGCCGTTCAGGCAAGCCTGCATGGCGCTCCAGGTGAGGTGGCCGTGATTCCGTGGTGCCACGACCGGCCGCCGGTCGGCTGCGGCTTCTTCGTGGCTGGGCGCGCAGTTCGCCGTGCTCCTTCGGAGCGCTGGTGCCGCGCGCTGACGACTCCTCCGGCCCCGGCAGGGGTGCGGCATCCCCCAACGCACCCCCCGGGAACCCCCCTGCAGCTCAGGCCGACATCAGCAGCCGCCCCCGCCTGACGAACGCCAGCGCCTGTGGCGTGAGGACCGGACGCGGCACGAGGATGCCGCAGTCCGTGCAGACCGGGCCGGAGGACGGCTCGTGGGCCAGGCCGTACCGCCAGACCAGGCGGTCCCCGCCGCACACCGGGCAGCCCGCGCCCGGTTCGCGCTCCAGCGCGGCGATGAGCCGGCGCAGCACCTCGGCGAGCGGCTCGTCGGGGTGGACCCGCGGGTCGTCGCACCACGCGACCCCGAAACCGCCCCAGGTCAGCCGGTGCCAGTCGTCCACGCTGCCCGGCCGGCGCAGCCCGTCGTGCTTCTCCTTCCTGCGCCGCTCGGTGAAGTCGGTCTCGTAGGCGAGCCAGACGGACCGCGCCTCCTCCAGCTCCTCCAGTGCGGCCACGAGCCGCGCCGGGTCGGGAGAGCGGTCCTCGGGGCCGAAGCCCGCCCGGGAGCACAGATGGTCCCAGGTCGCCCGATGCCCGTAAGGGGCGAACTTCTCAAGGCACTTGCGCAGTGAGTAGCGCCGCAGTGCCAGATCGCAGTCCGGATCGCGTACCTGTCTCGCCAGACTCCGGAAACCGGCCATCGCCCTGCACCTCCGTCACACCTGCACCTGTACTTCGGTCACTTCGGCGTCTTCGTACGGACGTCGCCGAATAGACGTATCGACAGGCGATTCGGCTCCATCTCTTCTCCTGCGGACTCCAGAAAGTGACGCATGTTCAGCTTCACACTCGGGGATACCGGCGGTAACGTTCGGCCACCCCTGTCGCTAGGAGCTGCCATGCCACGGCGAACCCCACGTACCGCCCTTGACAGACTGAGAACGTCCCGCCGCTTCACCGGGTTCCTGAAGACCGCTTCGATATGCGTACTAGTCGGCGGACTTCTCTCCCCGCTCACCCAACAGGCGGCCGCAGCCGCGGCCACCACCTCGAACGACTACTGCGGCGGCCAGTGCTCGGACATCCTGCCGCCCGGCGAGAACGGCAACGCGACGCTCGCGCAGATCCTGCTCAACCAGGCCTTCGGCACCCAGCCCTCGCACGCCGAGGACCAGCTCGGCCCGTACGCCGGTCTCGCGACCGGCTACTCGGGCCTGACCGACTCGACCATCAACAACTTCTTCAACGACGCCTCCTTCGGCGTCCCGTCCGACCAGGTCGCCTCCACCGAGAAGCCCGGCGGGCGCAGCGACGTGACGATCGTCCGGGACAAGAAGACGGGCGTGCCGCACATCACCGGCACCACCCGGTACGGCACCGAGTACGGCGCCGGCTACGCCGCGGCCGAGGACCGGCTGTGGATGATGGACCTCTTCCGGCACGTCGGCCGCGGCCAGCTGACCTCGTTCGCCGGTGGCGCCGCCGCCAACCAGGGCCTGGAGCAGGAGTTCTACCGCAACGCCCCGTACACCGAGGCCGACCTGCAGGCGCAGATCGACAACGCCGTGGCCAGGAACGGCGCCCGCGGCCAGCAGGCCCTCGCCGACGCAGACGCCTATCTCGACGGCATCAACGCCTACATCGACGCCTCGGACAGCGGCCGTTACTTCCCCGGCGAGTACGTCCTGACCGGCCACAAGGACGCGATCACCAACGCCGGCACCATCGACCACTTCAAGATCACCGACCTGGTGGCGCTCGCCTCCGTCATCGGCTCGCTGTTCGGCTCCGGCGGAGGCGGTGAGGTCAACAACGCGATCTCCCTGCTCGCCGCCCAGAACAAGTACGGTGTCGAGGAGGGCACCAAGGTCTGGGAGTCCTTCCGCGAGCGCAACGACCCCGAGGCCGTCCTGACCGTCCACAACGGCGAGAGCTTCCCGTACGGCACCAAGCCCGCCGACGCCAAGGGCGAGGCCCTGCCCGACCCCGGCTCGGTCACCCAGGAACCGCTCGTCTACGACCGCACCGGCAGCGCGGCCACCGCGGCGGCCGAGAGCACCTCCGCGTCCGCCGCCAAGACCACGCTCGGCTCCGCCAAGCGCGGGATGTCCAACGCGCTCGTGGTCAGCGGCAAGTACACCGCGAGCGGCCACCCGATCGCCGTCTTCGGTCCGCAGACCGGCTACTTCGCGCCGCAACTGCTCATGCTGCAGGAGATCCAGGGCCCGGGCATCAGCGCCCGCGGCGCCTCCTTCGCGGGTCTGAGCATGTACGTCGAACTCGGCCGCGGCCAGGACTACTCGTGGTCGGCGACCACCTCGGGCCAGGACATCATCGACAGCTACGCCGTCGAGCTGTGCCAGGACGACTACCACTACCTGTACCACGGGACCTGCACGGCCATGGACGAGATCCAGCAGAAGGACGCCTGGTCGCCGACCACGGCCGACAGCACGCCTGCGGGGTCGTACACCATGCGGGTCTGGCGCACGAAGTACGGACCGGTGGAGTACCGCGCGACCGTCGGCGGCAAGAAGGTCGCCTACACCACGCTGCGCTCCTCCTATCTGCACGAGGCCGACTCGATCATCGGCTTCCAGATGCTGAACGACCCCGGTTTCATCAAGGGCCCGAAGGACTTCCAGAGCGCGGCCCAGCACATCAACTACACCTTCAACTGGTTCTACGCCGACTCCCAGCACACGGCGTACTACAACAGCGGTGACAACCCGGTGCGGGCGTCCGGCGTCGACTCCGAGTTCCCGGTCTGGGCACAGCCGGCGTACGAGTGGCAGAACTGGGATCCGGCCACCAACACCGCCGACTACACCCCGCCCTCCGCCCACCCCAACTCCATCGACCAGGACTACTACATCTCCTGGAACAACAAGCAGGCCGAGGACTACGCCGCCGCCGCCTGGGGCGACGGTTCCGTGCACCGCGGCAACCTGCTCGACGACCGGGTGAAGAAGCTGGTCGCGGCCGGTGGGGTGACCCGCACGAAGCTGGTGCAGGCCATGGCGGACGCGGCCCTCGCCGACCTGCGCGCCGAGGACGTGCTGCCGAGGCTGCTCAAGGTGATCAACTCCTCCACGGTGACCGACTCCACGGCCGCCGCGGCGGTGAGCAAGCTGCAGGCATGGGTGAGCGCGGGCGCCAAGCGCACCGAGACGTCCGCCGGCTCGCACACCTACGCCAACGCCGACGCGGTCCGCATCCTGGACGCCTGGTGGCCGCTGCTGGTCAAGGCCGAGTTCCAACCGGGCCTCGGCAGTGACCTGTACACCGACTTCACCTCCAACCTGTCCATCGACGAGGCCCCGTCCGCCGGACACGGCCCGACCGGCTCGCACGCCGGCAGCTCCTTCCAGTTCGGCTGGTGGAGCTATGTCGACAAGGACATCCGGGCGGTGCTGGGGGAGAACGTGCAGGGCGGCCTCGCCGAGAAGTACTGCGGCGGCGGCAGCCTCAGCGCCTGCCGGGACACCCTGATCAGCACGCTCGACCAGGCGGCCGGGATGACCGCCGCCCAGGTCTACCCGGGCGACGACCAGTGCTCGGCCGGCGACCAGTGGTGCGCCGACTCGATCGTCCAGCGCACGCTGGGCGGCATCAAGCACGGCAAGATCAGCTGGCAGAACCGGCCGACCTTCCAGCAGGTGGTGGAGTACACCTCGCACCGTTGAACAGCGGTTGGCCCACCGGCGTTGGCCCATGCTCGTCGGCCAACGCCGGTGGGGCGGCACCCGTAGGTCAACACCGGTGGGCTACCGGCGGTAGGTCCACGCCTGTGGGCCAACGATGGTGGGCCAACACTGGTCGGCCAACGTGTGTTGGCCGACGCCGGTGGGCCCACGCTTGTTGGCCGACGCCGTTGGGCCGGCGCTCGTGGGCCGGCGCCCGTGGGCCGACGCCGGTGGGTGAACGCCATCGGCCGACCGGTGGGTCAAGGCCAGTTCGTCATCACCGGTAGGCCGACGGTCCTTGGCGGTGGGTCAGGTGATGCGGCCCGCCGCCAGTACCAGCCGCGCCAGTTCGGGGTGCACGATGTCGCTGTGTGCCCCGGTCGGCGGGCCGCCCCGGCAGACGACCGAGGCCGCGTCGACGTTCACGCACCCCGACGCGGGCAGCGGGCCGCCCAGGGCCGCCGCGAGGTCCAGCCGGACGGTCCCCGGCACCGCCTGCACCCCGTCGTGCCCCATCGCGCCCCACTCCGGCCCCAACACGGCCGCGATCTCGCTGCCGAGGCACGAGCGGTCGTCCCCGGACAGCCGCGAGGCCAGTGGATAGAACGTGCCGAGGGCCGTGTCGAAGCGCGAGTGGCAGCACACCAGCGGCCCGTCGATCCACAGCTGTCGGTCCTTGAGCGCCCCGGCCTTGTCCGGGTCCTGCGGCACCCGGTCGGCGAACGCGTAGTGCGAGAAGGCGCCCTGCAGCAGCGTCACCGACTTCACCGCACGCACTCCGTCGGGCAGCCCGCGCAGCGCGAACGCCACCAGCCGCCCCCCGAAGCTGTGCCCGACGAGGTGCACCCGCAGCCCGGGCGCCGCCTGCGCCAACTTCCCGACCACCGGCCCGAGCCCCTGCTCGCCGACCGTCCCGGCGCGCCGCTTCATCGTGTAGTACGTCGCCTGCCGCAACAGCTCCTTGGCGCCGTCCCACGGGTTCGGAATGCCGAAACCGGCCGGCTCACCGGGTGACCGTACCGCGGCCAGTGCCTCGGCGAACTCGTCGCAGGCGGTCGCCGGGTCCTCGGTGAACACGGCCGGCTCGCCCTCCTCCCCGGTGTCGGCGACACCGGGCCGCTCCCCGTCCACCAGCAGCCGCACCAGCCGTCCGAACTCCGTCAGCGCCCGGGCCCCGCCGGCCCGTTCGTCCAGCATCCGGGCCAGCTGGTCGACGACGGTGGCCCGGCCCGGGAAGGTCTGCAGCAGAGCCCGCCGGGTGTCCCTGTCCAGGGCCGGGACCGGGGCCGCCACCGCCGCCTCGGCCGCCACCGACCTCGGGAAGTTCGGGATCGGCTCGTCGCTGAACCGCATCGACGGCCAGATCACGCCCACGTACCCGAGCCGGGCGCGTGGGGCGAGCGCCGGGATCGGCGCGAAGAAGCGGCGGTACAGCGCGGTCGCACCCGAGCGGTCGTTGTTCCAGCCGTGCGAGAAGACGACCAGGTCACGGACGCCGTGCTCCGTGACCTGTGCCAGCAGCCGGTCGCGCTCGGGGCCGTCCACGTCCCCGTCGGCGTCGAAGGTCAGCTCCCAGTAGGGAGTCACGCTCATTCCAGGATCCGCCATGTCAGGCTCCCTCGTCCCCCCGGAAACCATGCGTCGCGGACGCATCGTCCCGCCGTGGGGCAGGGTTGGCCATACACCGCGTCTCACCTGTAGAGGAGATATTCCTTTCGAACCCGCCGGAACGCGGCCAGCTCGTCCTGCCAGGCGCCGGTGACCTCGTCGGTGGTCGCCCCCGCGTCGATCATCGTGCGCACCCGGGTGGAGCCGGTGAGCTTGTCGATCCAGTCGTCCGGCCGCCAGGCGAAGCCGTCCCAGACCTTCCTCGCGGTCACCAGGAGTGCGATCCCGGTGCGTACGGGGTCGTAGGCGGCCCGGTCGTGCACATGGATCTGCACCCCGCCGACCGTCTTGCCCTGGAACTTGGAGAAGGTGGGCGCGAAGTACGCCTCGCGGAAGCGGACGCCGGGCAGGGCCAGCTCGTTCACCGCGGCGGCCCAGCGGCCGTCGATGCCGTCGGCGCCGAGCAGTTCGAAGGGTCTGGTCGTGCCCCGGCCCTCCGAGACGTTGGTGCCCTCGAACATGCAGGTACCGGAGTAGACGAGGGCGGTGTCCGGGGTCGGCATGTTCGGGCTCGGCGGCACCCAGGGCAGCGCGGCGGTGTCGTACCAGTCCGACCGCTGCCACCCGCTCATCAGGACGGTGTCCAGCGCGACCGGCCTGCTCAGGAACTCCCCGTTGAACAGCCGCGCCAACTCCGCGACGGTCATGCCGTGCGCCTGCGCGATGGGCTGCCGGCCGACGAAGGTGGCGAACTCCTTGTGCAGGACCGGCCCTTGGGCCGCGCGGCCGGTCACCGGATTGGGCCGGTCGAGGACGACGAACCGTTTGCCGGCGAGCCGCGCGGCCTCCATGCAGTCGTACAGCGTCCAGATGTACGTGTAGAAGCGGGCGCCCACGTCCTGGATGTCGAAGACGACCGTGTCGACGCCGGCGGTGGTGAAGACGTCGGCGAGTGGCTGTCCGCTCTTCAGGTAGGTGTCGTAGACGGGCAGGCCGGTCGCCGGGTCGTCGTAGCGGCCCTCGGAGCCGCCGGCCTGCGCCGTGCCGCGGAAGCCGTGCTCCGGGCCGAAGACGGCCGTCAGGTTCACCCGGGGGTCGGCGTGCATGACGTCGACGATGTGCTGGACGTCTCGGGTGACGCCGGTGGGATTGGTCACGATGCCGACGCGCCGGCCCTTCAGCAGGGAGTAGCCGTCGGCTGCGAGTCTTTCGAACCCCGTGCGCAGTCGTTCTCGGTGCCGGGGCGTCGCGGGAAGGGCTGCCATCGAGGCTGACGCGAGCAGGTTCCGTCGAGACAGATGCATGGCTAGAGGTTGGTGCGGTGGCCCTTCCTTCACACATACCGACCGGTTAGTCTGGCCCGATCAGAGCCGATGCGCGCCGCGCGAAGTCGTGTCGAAGGAGACCGATGGTGGAAGCCGTGCAGGATGCGGGAGTGGTCGTCACCGGGGCCGGCGGTGGGATCGGGGCCGCGCTGGCCCGGCGGTTCGCCGCCGAGGGCGCCCGGGTCGTCGTGAACGACCTGGACGGTGAGAGGGCCAAGGCGGTCGCCGAGGAGATCGGCGGGATCGCCGTGCCGGGCGACGCCTCCGCGATCGTCGGCGACGCGCGGGACGCGCTCGGCGGCACCGTCGACGTCTACTGCGCCAATGCCGGTGTCGCCTTCGAGGACGGCGGCGCGGGCGGACCGCTGGACGAGAGGTCCTGGGCGGTGTCGTGGGACGTCAATGTGATGGCCCACGTCCGCGCGGCGAACGAGCTGCTGCCGTCCTGGCTGGAGCGGGGCGCCGGCAGGTTCGTGTCCACGGTGTCCGCCGCCGGGCTGCTCACCATGATCGGCGCCCCTTCCTACAGCGTCACCAAGCACGGTGCCCACGCCTTCGCGGAGTGGCTGTCGCTGACGTACCGCCACCGGGGCCTGAAGGTGCACGCGATCTGTCCGCAGGGCGTGCGCACCGACATGCTGGCCGCGACCGGCAGCGCCGGTGACCTGGTGCTGCAGCCGACCGCGATCGAACCGGAGGCCGTCGCCGACGCCCTGTTCCGGGGCATCGAGGAGGACCGCTTCCTGATCCTGCCGCACCCCGAGGTGGCCGAGTACTACGAGGCGCGGGCCACCGATCCGGAGCGCTGGCTGAGCGGCATGAACCACATCCAGCGCAAGTGGGAGGAGGCCCGGTGACCGCCTCCCGGTACGCGGCACGACCCTGGCTGGCCCTGCTCGACGAAGCCCAGCGCGGCCCGGTCGACCCCGCCGACTCGCTCGTGCACGCCCTGCGGACCGTGGTCGCCGAGGCCCCGGAGCGCACCTTCCTCGCCTACTTCGACGCCCGGCTGAGCTACCGCGAGGTGGACGAGCTGAGCGACTCCGTGGCCGCCCACCTCGCCGCGCGCGGGCTGGAGCGCGGCGACCGGGTGGCCGTGCTGCTGCAGAACTCCCCGCACTTCGTCCTCGCCGTCCTCGGTGCCTGGAAGGCCGGCGCGACCGTCGTCCCGGTCAACCCCATGTACAAGGCGGGGGAGGTGGGGCACGTCCTGCGGGACGGCGAGGTGGCCGCGCTGGTCTGCTCCGACCGGGCCTGGGAGTCGTACCTCAGGGAGACGGCCGCCGGCACGCCGGTGCGGATCGTGCTCACCGCATCCGAGCGGGACTTCCAGACCCGCGACGACGCGCGCGTGCTCGGTTTCGAGCGGCTGCCCCAGTCCCCGGACGCCGACGACCTCGTGGCCGTCGCCCGGCAGGGCGGCAGGGCACCCGAGGGCCGCGCCCCGCGCCCGGACGACATCGCGCTGATCAGCTACACCTCCGGCACCAGCGGCACCCCCAAGGGCGCCACCAACCTGCACGGCAACATGATGTACAACGCCGAGCGGCAGCGGACCGGGCTCGCGCTGCCCGAGGCGCCCGTCTACTACGCGCTCGCGCCCCTGTTCCACATCACCGGCATGGTCTGCCAGTTCGGTGCCTGCCTGAACAGCGCGGGCACCCTGGTGCTCGCCTACCGCTTCGAGCCCGGACTCGTCCTGGAGGCCTTCGCCGAGCACCGCCCGCACTACACCGTCGGTCCCGCCACCGCCTTCATGGCGCTGGCCGCCCACCCCGACGTCACCCGCGAGCACTTCGCCTCCTTCGTGAACATCTCCTCGGGCGGCGCCCCCGTGCCCCCGGCCCTGGTGGAGAAGTTCCGCGAGCGCCTCGGGCCGTACATCCGCGTCGGTTACGGCCTCACCGAGTGCACCGCCCCCTGCGCCGCCGTCCCGCCCGGTCTGGAGGCGCCCGTGGACCCCGTCTCCGGGACGCTGTCGGTGGGCCTGCCCGGCGCCGACACGGTCGTCAGGATCGTCGACGAGCAGGGCGAGGAGGTGCCCTTCGGGGAGCAGGGCGAGATAGCCGTACGCGGGCCCCAGGTGGTCCCCGGCTACTGGCGGCGCCCGGACGCCACCGCCGAGTCCTTCCCGGACGGTGAGCTGCGCACCGGCGACATCGGCTTCATGGACGCGCAGGGCTGGCTCTATGTCGTCGACCGCAAGAAGGACATGATCAACGCGTCCGGCTTCAAGGTGTGGCCCCGGGAGGTCGAGGACGTGCTGTACACCCACCCGGCGGTGCGCGAGGCGGCCGTCGTCGGCGTCCCCGACGGCTACCGCGGAGAGACCGTCAGGGCCTACATCAGCCTGCGTCCGGGTGCCGAGGCGGCCCCGGACGAACTCGCGGTGTACTGCAAGGAGAGACTGGCCGCCTACAAATATCCGCGTCAGGTGGAGATCCTGCCCGACTTGCCCAAGACGGCTAGTGGGAAGATCCTCCGTCGGGAACTGCGTTCCCGTGCGCAGGACAATCGGTAAGCATCTCGGAAAGGCAGGTGGCGGCAGTGCCCAGGACGACGGACGGAGACGGGACGCCCGTTCCGCAGCGGCTGCTGGCCGCGGCCACCCGGCTCTTCGCCGAGCAGGGTTACGACCGGACCTCGGTGCAGGAGATCGTGGAGGCGGCCGGCGTCACCAAGGGGGCGCTGTACCACTACTTCGGCTCCAAGGACGACCTCCTGCACGAGGTGTACGCGCGCATGCTGCGCGTCCAGCAGGAACGGCTCGACCACTTCGCGGGCATGGACGCGCCGGTGGAGGAGAGACTCAGAGCCGCCGCGGCGGACGTCGTCGTCACCACGATCGACAACCTCGACGACGCGATGATCTTCTTCCGGTCCATGCACCACCTCAGCCCGGAGAAGAACAAGCAGGTCCGCGCCGAGCGACGGCGCTACCACGAACGGTTCCGCGCGCTCATCGAGGAGGGCCAGAAGGAGGGCGTCTTCTCCACGGCGACCCCGGCCGACCTGGTCGTGGACTACCACTTCGGCTCCGTGCACCACCTGTCGACCTGGTACCGCCCGGACGGCCCCCTCACCCCGCAGCAGGTCGCCGACCACCTCGCCGACCTGCTGCTGCGGGCACTGCGTCCGTGAGGCGACCGTCCGTGAGGTGACGGACGAGCGCTGCGGCCGCCGGGTTCCCGGGCCGCGGGCCGCGTCCTGCGAGGACGACCGTACGGCCGGGCTCCGGCTGCCGTATCAGCACGCACGGCAGCCCGGCCCGCTCGCCGATGGCCCGGGGCGCGAAAGCCACGCCGATCCCGGCGCGGACGAGGTCGACCAGCAGGCCGACCTGGGTGACGTCACAGGTGATACGGCGGTCGAGTCCGCAGTGTGCGGCCAGACGCCGCACGGCCGTCTCCAGTCCGGTGCCCGCGGAAGTCGACGAAGGGCTCCTCGGCGAGGTCCTTGATGAGCGTGCGTCCCGCCCGGGCCAGCGGATGCCCCGGCGCGGTGATCAGCACCAGCTCCTCGTGCCAGGTGGCGTGCGCGGTGAGGCCCTCGGGCGGTTGCCGGGTGTCCGGGCGACGAAAGCGAGGTCCAGCTCGCCCGCCCGGAGCGCCTCGGTCAGCTCGGTGACGGCCGCGTCCCGGACGGACACCTGGATGCCGGGGAACTCCCGGTGGAAGGCGGCCAGTTCGGCCGGCAGGTCGACACACGTCAGCGTCTGGATGGTGCCCACGGACACCCGGCCGCTCGCCAGGCCCGCGACGGCCGCGACCGCGTCCCGGGCCGCCTCGGCCCCGGCCAGCAGCGCGCGGGCCTGCGGGAGCAGGGCCCGGCCGGCCCCCGTGAGCACCACGCGGCGGCCCGTACGGTCGAACAGGGCGGCGCCCAGCTCCCGCTCCAGGTTCCGGACGGATGTGCTGAGCGCCGACTGGACGATGAGTTCGGCGCGGGCGGCGGCGGTGCAGCTGCCCTCGGTCACGACGGCCATGAAGTGGCGGAGCTGACGGATCTCCATCCATCCATCGTGGAGATGGTGTCCAGCGAATCCATCTGTTGGACCGGTGGCCGGCCTGCGGGCCACGCTGGACGCATGACACGCAGACCGACTCTCCTGCACCGGTTCCTGGCGTTTCTCCGAGCCCTCGCCCGTGAGGACCACCCCTACTCGGGCGGCTACTAGAGGTACTTCTTCAACTCCCGCCGCGCCAGCGACCGCTGGTGCACCTCGTCCGGGCCGTCGGCCAGCATCAGGGTGCGGGCGCCCGCGTACAGCTCGGCCAGCGGGAAGTCCTGGCTCACCCCGCCCGCGCCGTGCAGCTGGATGGCCCGGTCCAGGATGCCCACCACCGCGCGCGGAGTGGCGATCTTGATGGCCTGGATCTCCGTGTGGGCGCCCTTGTTGCCGACGGTGTCCATCAGCCAGGCCGTCTTCAGCACCAGCAGCCGCAGCTGCTCGACGGTGACCCGGGCGTCGGCGATCCAGTTCTGGACCACGCCCTGCTGGGCCAGTGCCTTGCCGAACGCGGTGCGCGAGACGGCCCGCCGGCACATCAGCTCGATCGCCCGCTCGGCCATGCCGATCAGCCGCATGCAGTGGTGGATCCGGCCGGGGCCGAGCCGGGCCTGGGCGATGGCGAAGCCGCCGCCCTCCTCGCCGATCAGATTGGCCGCCGGCACGCGCGCGTGGTCGAAGATCACCTCGGCGTGGCCGCCGTGCAAGTGGTCCTCGTAGCCGAAGACCCGCATCGCGCGCTTGACGGTGACACCGGGCGTGTCGCGCGGCACCAGGACCATCGACTGCTGGCGGCGGATGTCGGCACCGTCCGGGTCGGTCTTGCCCATGACGATGAAGATCTTGCAGTCCGGGTTCATCGCGCCGGAGATGTACCACTTGCGGCCGGTGATGACGTAGTCGTCGCCGTCCCGCCGGATGTGCGTGGTGATGTTGGTGGCGTCCGAGGAGGCCACCTCCGGCTCGGTCATCGCGAACGCGGAGCGGATCTCACCGGCCAGCAGCGGCTCCAGCCACTGCTTCTTCTGCTGCTCGTTGCCGAACTGCGCGAGCACCTCCATGTTCCCGGTGTCGGGCGCGGCACAGTTCGTCGCGGTGGGTGCCAGGTGCGGGGAGCGGCCGGTGATCTCGGCGAGCGGGGCGTACTGGAGGTTGGTGAGTCCCGCGCCGTGTTCGGCGTCCGGCAGGAACAGGTTCCACAGCCCCTGCCTGCGCGCCTCGGCCTTCAGCTCCCCGACCACCGCCGGGATGTCCCACGGGGACGCCAGCCGCGCCCGCTGTTCCTCGGCGACCGCCTCGGCCGGGTAGACGTACTCGTCCATGAAGGCGAGCAGCTTGGCGCGCAGTTCCTCGGTGTGCGCGTCGAACGCGAAGTCCATGAACGTTCAGCCTTCCTGAAGAGTGGTCAGTCCGTGGTCGATGAAGACGGGGACGAGGTCGCCGATCCGGTCGAAGCCGCGTCCGACCGTCTGGCCGAGCGTGTACCGGTAGTGGATGCCCTCGAGGATCACGGCGAGCTTGAACCAGGCGAACGCCGTGTACCAGGAGACGGCGGAGACGTCGCGCCCCGAGCGCGTGGCGTACCGTTCGATCAGCTCCTGCGGAGAGGGGTGTCCGACGGCCGTGGCGGTCGTGGAGATGGGGGAGTCGGGCAGCTCCAGCG
Source organism: Streptomyces sp. NPDC052109 (assembly GCF_040680195.1). Taxonomy (NCBI): domain Bacteria; kingdom Bacillati; phylum Actinomycetota; class Actinomycetes; order Kitasatosporales; family Streptomycetaceae; genus Streptomyces; species Streptomyces sp. NPDC052109. The sequence continues at coordinate 134,858 of NZ_JBFAWF010000022.1, forward strand.
GCCGGCTGTACATCACCAGCAGACCCAGGTCGGTCAGCGGGTCGCCGAGGGTCGACATCTCCCAGTCGAGGATCGCCTTGATCCGGTCGTCGTCACCGATCAGGACGTTGTCGAGCCGGTAGTCGCCGTGGACGACGGTCGGCGCGGGGGAGACGGGCAGTTCCCGGCCCAGCGCCGCGTGCAGCTCGTCGATGCCCGCGAGTTCGCGGTTGCGGGAGGCGTCCAGCTGCTTGCCCCAGCGGCGCAGCTGCCGGTCCAGGAAGCCCTCCGGCCGGCCGAAGTCCGCAAGGCCCACCTCGCCTGGATCCGCCGCGTGCAGCTCGACGAGCGTGTCCACCAGGGACAGCACGGCGTTCCGCGTGCGCTCGGCGCCGAGCGGGGCGAGCTGCTCCGCTGTGCGGTACGGGGTGCCCTCGACGAACTCCATGACGTAGAACGGCGCCCCGAGCACCTCCTCGTCCTCGCACAGCAGCACCGGGCGCGGGACCGGCACCCGGGTCGGGTGCAGGGCGCTGATCACGCGGTGCTCGCGCTTCATGTCGTGCGCGGTGGCCAGCACATGGCCGAGCGGGGGGCGGCGTACGACCCACCGCGAGGTGCCGTCGGAGAGCGCGTAGGTGAGGTTCGACCGTCCGCCCTCGATGAGCCGGCCGGTCAGGGGGCCGGTCACCAGACCCGGGCGCTCGCGGTCGAGCAGGGCGCGCAGCCGATGCAGGTCGAGTCCGGGCGGGTGGTCGGCGCTCATACGTCACTCCTACGAACGGGTGAACAGGACTCGACTATGATGCCGACCGGTCGGTATGTCGTCCAGTGCATGTGCTCGACACGAGGTCAAACGTGACCGGGGCCACGATAGGCCGACGGCCCCCCGGGCACGCCGCCCGGAGAGCCGTGGGCCCCTGTTCTGGCTGCCGTCAGTGATCGTCCCAGTGGCCCTCGTGCTCGGCGTGCCGGTGTCCGTCGTGCAGATAGTCGACGTGGTCGCCGTGGCGCACCTGGGCGTGCCCGCACTCGTCGTAGTGCACGTGCTCATGGTCCTGGTGGACGGTGTGCGCGGACGGTTCGCACTCGTCCCAGTGGCCCTCGTGCTCTCGGTGCAGATGCCCGTCGTGCGCGTAGTCCAGGTGGTCGCCGTGCGGCACGGCGTTGTGCCCGCAGCCCGGACCGTGGCGGTGCGTGCCGTGTGCGGTGTGTTCCTGGTGAAGGGCGGTCATGGTGCTCACCTTCGGGATACGGGGATCTGACGGCGGACAGGCTATGCGCGAAGTGGCGGATATCGGTGCATACCGCTTGCGTGGCGCACGAGTACCCCGGAGGGTCGAGGGCATGAAGGGCATCAGCTACCGCCAGTACGGCGGACCCGAGGTGCTGGAGTACGGCGAGGTGCGCGACCCGAAGGTCGGTCCCGACCAGGTGCTGGTCAAGGTCCGGGCGGCCGCCGTCAACCCGGTCGACTGGAAGTGCCGCGAGGGCCATCTGGACACGCTCCTCGACACCGTCTTCCCGGTGATCCCCGGCTGGGACGTCAGCGGGGTCGTCGTCCGGCCCGGGATCGCGGTCACGGAGTTCGCGGCCGGCGACGAGGTCATCGGCTACTGCCGCGAGGACTTCCTCTCCCGAGGCACCTTCGCCGAGTACGTCGCCGCGCCCGTGCGCACCCTGGCCCGGAAGCCGCGGAACCTCTCCTTCGAGGAGGCCGCCGGGCTCCCGCTCGCCGGGCTCACCGCCTACCAGGTACTCGTCAAGGCGCTTGAGGTCGAACGGGGCGAGACCGTGCTGGTGCACGCGGCGGCCGGCGGGGTCGGCTCCCTCGCCGTCCAGATCGTCGTCCACCGCGGCGCCCGGGTGATCGGCACGGCGAGCGAGCGCAACCACGACCATGTGCGCGGTCTCGGCGGCGAGCCGGTGGCCTACGGCGAGGGCCTGGCCGAGCGGGTGCGCGCGCTCGCCCCGCAGGGCGTGGACGCCGTCTTCGACACCGTCGGGGGCGACACGCTGAGGATTTCGGCCCATCTCCTCGCCCCGGAGGGCCGCCTGGCGTCGATCGCCGACCCGGAGGTGCTGAGCCACGGCGGCCGCTACTGCTTCGCCCGCCCGGACGCCGGGGATCTCGGCGAGCTCTCCCGCCTGGCCGAACAGGGCGCGGTCCGCGTACACGTCCAGGAGACGTTCCCGCTGGAACGGGCGGCGGACGCGCAGCGGCTGAACCAGGAGGGCCGCACCCGCGGCAAGATCGTGGTCAGGATCGACCGGGAGAGCGAGGAACACCCCCCGGGCTAGACGACCAGCGCGGCCGCGCACAGCGCCAGCGCCAGCGCGCACAGCGCCGCCGCCGCCGCGTGCCGGGCGGCGAGCGCCGGCGGACGCGGACCGGTCGCGAGGGCCCGGATGCGGCGGTGGGCCACCCCCAGAAAGCCCAGGAAGAGCACACAGCACAGGGCGCAGACGGTCACCGCGGTGGCGGAGGCGCCGCCGTGCAGGGCGGTCTTGATCGCGAGTACGGCGGCGACGGCGGCCGAGAGGGTCGTACGACGCCAGGCCAGCCGGGTGCGCTCCGGTTGCAGCCCCGGGTCGCGCCCGGCCGTGCTCATCCCGCCCATCCGGCCAGCACCACCACGACCATCGCCACGGCCACCACGGCGACCACCAGGCTCAGCACCGCCGGGAACCGGGACGCGGGAAGGTCCTCGCCGCGCCGGATCGCCCGCTCGCAGCGCACCCAGTGGTTCACCGCGCGCAGGGAGCAGAGCACGCCGGCGCCGAGCAGCGCGAGCGCGAGACCGACCCGCCACGCCCTGCGCAGCTCGGGCAGGAACTGGTCCACCGCGAATCCGCCGCCGATCAGCGCGAGCGCCGTGCGCAGCCAGGCGAGAAACGTGCGTTCGTTGGCCAACGAGAACCGGTAGTCGGGCGTGCCGCCCTCGGCCCGCATCTGCTCCGGCGCGAACCACAGCCGGATGTTCCGTACGAATTCGCTCACGCGGCCGACCCTACCGGGCGGTCACCGGCCCGCCCGGAACGCCTTCAGCCTCTCGTACGCCGCCAGCCCGTCCGGTACCCACTCCCACGCGCCGAGCCGCCGCTCGACCTCCTCCTCGGGCAGGAAGTCGTGCCACTGGACCTCCTCCGCCTGGGGCCGCACCGGCAGCTCGCAGCGCACCTCGTACACCGCCGACCACCAGCTGTGCCCGGCCCCGTCGTCGTACAGGAACGTGAACAGGTGGGTCGGCCGGGGGAGTCCCGTCACCCCCAGCTCCTCCTCGGCCTCCCGCAGGGCCGCCTCGTCGTAGGACTCGCCCGCCCCGACGACCCCGCCGACGAACATGTCGTACAGCGCCGGGAAGACCAGCTTGGTGGCCGTGCGCCGGTGCACGAACAGCCGGCCGGCCGCGTCCCGGGCCTGGACGAACACGCAGCGGTGGCGCAGGCCCTTTGCATACGCCTCGCCGCGCGGGTACTGGCCGACGACCTGGTCGTTCTCGTCGACGATGTCGAGGATCTCGTCCGCGGGGTTCATGGCCCCATCAAAGCAGGGGTCCGCTCAGCGGCGCTGGAGGTCCCGTGCCGAGGGCTCCGTCTCCCCCGGGCCGCACGGCATCGCGGGGTGGAGTCCGAGCAGCACGATGCCCGCGACCACCGCCGCGAGCCCCGCCGCCTCCCAGGCCAGTGCCCCCGTGTCGGTGCGCAGCCGGTCCCCGAGGAAGCCGACGCCGCACAGGATCCCGGCGAGCGGCTCGGCGGCGGTCAGGGCGGGCAGCGACATGCGCAGCGGGGCCGTCTCGAAGGCACTCTGCACGAGCAGCAGCCCGGTGGCCCCGCACACCAGTACGCCGTACGGCTGCCAGCCCGTGAACAGCTCGGTGAAGCCGCCCTCGGAGAACCGGGTGCCGCTCACCCGGGTCAGCGCGTCCTGTACGCCGTACAGCAGCCCGGCGGCGGTGGCCAGCAGCACCGGTCCCCAGCTCAGCCGGGAACGCTTGCCGTACGTCGTGAGCACCAGGGCCGCCCCGACCGTCGCGCCGATGATCAGCCAGTGCCGCAGCGGATCGGAGATGGCGCTGCCGGCCCGTGGCTCGCCCGCCATGATGAACGCGCTCACCCCGCCGGCGAGCAGCAGCAGCCCCGCCCAGCCCTGGCGGCCCAGGGGCTGCTTGGTCTGGTACCGGGAGAGGGCGAGCGCGAACAGCAGGTTGGTCGCGAGCAGCGGTTCGACCAGGGAGATCTCGCCCTTGCCGAGGGCGATCGCGCCGAGCACCATGCCGGCGATCATCAGCCCGAGCCCGCCCAGCCAGCGCGGCACCCGCATCAGGTCCAGCAGCAGCCGGAACGACAGGAAGTCGCTCAGCGGCGCCTTCTGCGCGGCGTTCTGCTGGAGGACGAATCCGAAGCCCAGACAGCAGGCGGCACTCACGGCGAGAAGGAGAACCAGAACGGACACGCTGCGTACCTCGATCATCCGGCCGGACCACGGGTGCGTAGTGGCCGACTGTAGCGCCCCCGGGGCGGCATTGACCCGCAAGCGCGTGGAACAGGGCAGTTGACTCGCCATGGTCCGGGGCGGGGCGGCCCCGCGCCATGGCGTACGCCACAGACCACCATCGGGTACCCCCGTCCGGGCAGCGGCTCACCTGCGCTGGGTTTCCCAATTTCCCTGCGAGTAACGGTAGTTGAACCCATTAACAGCCCTGTTCCGCTTGACGCAAACCTTGGCTGCGGGTTTGCTGTGAGTGATCGGTCGATGGCAGCCCGAGAAACAGGAAGTCCCGCGGTGCCCCCACTCCCACCCCTGCTCGGCGCCGGCCGGGCCTTGACGCACCGGTCCGGCGACACCGCCCCGGACGACTCCGGGGCCTTCGACGACGCCCTCGACGACGCCGAACTGCGCACCGCGCGCGCCGCGTTGGTCCAGGGCCGGCGCCAGGCCGCCCGCTCCCTGCTGCTCCACACGGGCGACGACTGGGACCGCCGCGGTCACCGGCTCACCGTGCTCGCCCAGGAGCCGTACGCCGTGGCCTGGTCCCGCGACTGGCTGCACGCCGAACCAGGCTCCGCCGACGCCGCCGTGCTCCACGCCCTCGCCCGGGTCCAGCGCGCCCTGCGCGGCAAGGAGGACCCGGACCGGGCCCGCGAGGCCTGCGCCACCGCCGCAGCGCACACCCCGGCCGACCCCAGCCCCTGGCTCGGCCTGCTCCTCCTGGCCCGCGCCTTCGGCCCGGAGCGCGAGGTGCTCGGCACCTTCGCCGAACTGCGCCGCCGCCACCCCGAGCACCACCACGCCCACCATCTGCTCCTCGCCCGTCTCGCCGAACGGCCCTCCGGCGGCCGGGTGGCCGAGGACCACGAGGTGTACGACCTCGCCGAGCTGGCCGCCGCCGAGGCCCCGGCCGATTCCCCGCTCGCCGTCCTGCCGGTCGTCGCCTACGCCGAGCGCTACCGGGTCCTCGCCGCCAGCGGCCTGGCCCCGGCCGACCCCGCCGCCTCCGGGCACTGGTCCGGCCCCAGGGCCCGCCGGATCCTGCGCGCCTGCTTCGACTGGTGGCTGGAGTGGGAGCACGACGAACACCCCCGGCGCCACGTCGACCTCAACCACCTCGCCTTCGCCCTGTCCTGCGCCGGGCGCCCGGCCGAGGCGGCGGCCCTCTTCCAGCGCATCGGCCGGCACGCCACCCCGGCCCCCTGGTCCTACGCGCACCGCGACCCCTGGACGGCCTTCCAGACGGCCCGCGCCCGCGCGCTCGGGCATTGAGCAACCGGGCCCGTGCGTGCGTATGGGTTTCCTACACCCGCGTAAGAACTGATTACGGAAGTCTGACCGCGGACCCGATCCCCTGGCCCCACGGGGCCCCGAGTGCTCGAATGAATACGTGAACTCTGAACGATCCGGGGAGCAGGACGGCACACCCGTCGGCCGACGCGTCTTCCTCGGCACCCTCGGCCTGGGCGCGCTCGGCTTGGTCGCCGCGCCCGCGCTGCAACGCGGCCTGGACGGCTTCCTCGGCGCCGTCGCCGGCAAGGACCCCACGGGCCTGACCGGCCTGCTGCCCAACGGCGGCGGCTTCCGCTACTACTCGGTCGCCGCGTCGGTGCCGAGCCTGAACGCCACGGACTACCACCTGAAGATCGGCGGCCTGGTCGACCGCCCGCGCACCTACACCATGGCCGACCTGCGCGCCCTGCCGCAGACCCGGCTGGTCAAGGACGTCCAGTGCGTCACCGGCTGGCGGGTCCCCGGCACCCCCTTCGAGGGCGTACGCCTCTCCCACCTGCTGGACGCGGCGGGAGTCCGCTCCACCGCGAAGGCGATCCACTTCACCTGCTTCGACGGCACCTACACCGAGAGCCTCACCCTCGACCAGGCCCGCCGCCCGGACGTCCTGGTCGCGCTGCGCATGCAGGACAAGGACATCTCCCACGACCACGGCGGTCCGGTCCGCCTCTACGTCGCCCCCATGTACTTCTACAAGTCGGCCAAGTGGCTCTCCGGGATCACGGTCACCGACCGGGTCGAGCCCGGCTACTGGGAGCACCTCGGCTACGACGTCGACGCCTGGGTCGGCCGGTCGAACGGACGGACCGATGAGCCTACGAGCTGACACCCCGGCCCCGACCAGCGCCCGCATCCACCGCTTCAGCCGCGCCGAACGCTGGGTGCACCGCGCGACGGCCGCGCTGATGGGCGTCTGTGTCGTCACCGCGGCCGTCCTCTACATCCCCCAGCTCGCGGTCGTGGTCGGCCGCCGGGAACTGGTCGTCCGCGTCCACGAGTGCGCCGGGCTCGCCCTGCCCGTACCGGTCCTGCTGGGCCTGGCCTCCCGCGCCTTCCGCGCCGACCTGCGCTTCCTCAACCGCTTCGGCCCGCACGACCGGCTCTGGCTGCGCGCCGCCCTGCGCCGTGACAAGCGCCGCTCCTCGCGCCCCGCGGGCAAGTTCAACGCCGGCCAGAAGGTCTACGCCGCCTGGATCGCCGGCGCCACGCTCGTGATGCTCGGCACCGGCCTGCTGATGTGGTTCACCCACCTCGCCCCCCTGATGTGGCGCACCTCGGCGACCTTCGTCCACGACTGGCTGGCCCTGACGATCGGTGTGGTCCTGGCCGGCCACATCGGCATGGCCCTGGGGGATCCGGAGGCGAGAAGGGGGCTGCGCACGGGGACGGTGAGCAGGGAGTGGGCGAAACGGGAGCACCCGCTGTGGCGCCAGTGAGCAGCGCCCTGCCGCGCCGGTGACCCGTGTCCGCCGCGACGGCGCACTGCGGCGGTGCCGAACTCACCGCAACCGGCTCAGAACTCCAGCAACACCTTGCAGGACCGCCCTCGATCAGCGGCCAGCGCAAACGCGCTGCCGGCTTCCCCGACGGGAACCACCGCGCTGATCAGCCCCTCGAACTCTCCGCGACCGGCGAGCAATTGAAGCGCGTCGTCGAACTCGGCGTCGAACCGGAACGCGCCCCGCAGCTCGATCTCCCGGCTCACCAACAGATTTCCGGCGAACGGACTCTGTCCCGGCGGCAGCGTCCCGAGCTGGACGACCACACCGCCGCGCCGCGCCAGCCGCAGACACGTGTCCAGCCCGGCCGCGGCCCCCGACGCCTCGACGGCCACGTCCACCTCCTCGGGCCACCCGGCGTCGTCCGGATCGTCGGCCCGTACGAGCGTGTCGGCCCCGGCCACGGCCGCGTACCCGAGGGCCTCCGGCACCAGGTCGGTCGCCGTCACCCGGGCCGCGCCGGCCGCCTTCGCCGCCGCCACGACCAGGCACCCGATCGGTCCGGCCCCGGTCACCAGCACATGTTCGCCGGACACGTCCCCGGCCCGCCGCACCGCGTGCAGCGCCACCGACAGCGGCTCCGCGAGCGCGGCCCTGCGCAGCCCGAGCCCGTCCGGCAGCGCCCGCAGTCGCCCGGCCGGTACGGCGATCCGCTCGGCGAAGGCGCCCTGGACGTGCGGAAAACGGGCCGCGCTGCCCAGATACCGGGTGTCCCGGCACACGTTCGCCCGCCCGTCGGCGCACTCCGGGCAGCGCCCGCACGGGCCGGCGGGGTGCACGGCGACCGCCGTACCGGGCTCGGGACCCGTGGCCCCGGCGCCGTAGGCCACCACCGTGCCCACCACCTCGTGCCCGAGCACCATCGGCTCGCGGAGCCGGAAGTCCCCGACCCCGCCGTGCCGCCAGTAGTGCAGATCGGAGCCGCACACCCCGCCGTAGCGGACGGCCACCAGCGCCTCGCCGGGCCCGGGTTCGGGCACGGGCAGCTCCGCCACCCGCAGGTCGCCGGCCCCGTGGATCACACAACCCAGCATCGCCGCAGCCCCTTTCACAGGACGCTCGTCATACCGCCGTCGACGTACAGCATCTGGCCGCCCACGAAGTCCGAGGCCGGCGAGGCGAGGAAGAGCAGGGCGCCCACCAGGTCCTCGGTACGGCCCCAGCGCCCGGCCGGGGTGCGCCGGCGGACCCAGGAGCTGAACTCCTCGTCCGCCACCAGCGGCCGGGTCAGCTCGGTCTCGACGTAGCCGGGGCCGAGACCGTTGACCTGCACGCCGTGCGGCCCCCAGTCGGCGCACATGCCTTTGGTGAGCATCTTCAGCGCGCCCTTGGTCGCCGCGTACGGCGCGATGCCGGGCCGGACGACCTCGCTCTGCAGCGAGCAGATGTTGACGATCTTGCCGTGGCCGCGTTCCGTCATCCGCCGGGCGGCCTCGCGGCCGACGAGGAACGCGCTGGTGAGGTTGGTGTCCAGGATCCGGTGCCAGTCGGCGTCCGTGAACTCGAGCAGCGGGGCGCGCAGTTGCATGCCCGCGTTGTTCACCAGGATGTCGAGCGGGCCCACCCGCTCCTCGACCTCGGCGATCCCGGCGGCCACGGCCGGACCGTCGGTCACGTCGAACACCACCGTACGGACGTCACCGGGCAGCGAGGCCGCCGCCTCGGCCAGCCGGCCGGCGTCACGCCCGTTGAGGACCACCGTGCAGCCCGCCTCGGCCAGGCCCCGGGCCAGCGCGAGGCCTATGCCCCGGCTGGATCCGGTGACCAGGGCCGTACGGCCGCCGATGTCGAAGAGCGGGTGACTCATCCTCGCGCCCCTAGACGACCAGTGAGAGAAGCAGGACCAGGCCGCCGCCGACCACCGAGAGAATCGTCTCCATGAGCGACCAGGTCTTGACGGTCTGCCCGACGCTCAGCCCGAAGTACTCCTTCACCAGCCAGAAGCCGGCGTCGTTGACGAAGCTGAAGAAGAGCGAGCCGGCGCCGATCGCCAGCACGAGCAGGGCGGTGTGGGTGGTCGACATGTCGGCCGCGAGGGGGGCCACCAGGCCCGCCGCCGAGACCGTCGCCACCGTCGCCGAACCCGTGGCGAGCCGGATCACGACCGCGATCAGCCAGGCCAGCAGCAGCGCGGGGATCGACCAGTTCTTGGAGATGTCCAGGATCATCTGGCCCACGCCGGAGTCGATCAGCGTCTGCTTGAAGCCACCGCCGGCGCCGACGATGAGCAGGATGCCGGCGATGGGCATCAGGCCCTTCTCGACGGTCTGCTGCAGCCGCTCCTTGCTGAACCCGGCGGGCCGGCCCAGTGTGAAGAAGCCGACGATCACGGCGGCCAGCAGCGCGATCAGCGGGGAGCCGACGACGTCGAAGACGCGCTGGGTGGTGTTGGCGGCGTCGTCGACGACGATGTCCACCAGCGCCTTGGCCAGCATCAGCACCACCGGCAGCAGCACGGTGGCGAGCGTCGCGCCGAAGCCCGGACGGCGCTCCAGCTCCTCCGAGGGGCGCTGCGGCAGCATCCGCTCGGGCGCCGGGACGTCCACCCAGCGGGCCGCGACCTTCGAGAACAGCGGGCCGCCGATGATCACGGTCGGGACGGCGACGAGGATGCCGAACGCCAGCGTCACGCCCAGGTTGGCGTGCAGCGCGTCGATCGCGACCAGCGGGCCGGGGTGCGGCGGGATCAGGCCGTGCATCACGGACAGGCCCGCCAGCGCCGGGACGCCGATGCGCATCAGGGAGTAGTTTCCGCGCTTGGCGACCATGAGCACGACCGGGATCAGCAGCACGATGCCGACCTCGAAGAACAGCGGCAGGCCGATCACGGAGGCGATGAGCACCATCGCCCACGGCATGGCCCGGCCTCCCGCCTTGGCGAGGATCGTGTCGACGATCTGGTCGGCGCCGCCGGAGTCGGCGAGGAGCTTGCCCAGGATCGCCCCGAGCGCGATCAGGACGCCCACGCCGGCCACCGTGGAGCCGAGCCCGGTGGTGAAGCTGGTGATGGCCTTGTCGAGCGGTGCCCCGGCGGCCGCCCCGAGCGCCAGTGACCCGATGGTCAGCGCCAGGAAGGCATGGAGCTTGAACTTGGTGATGAGCAGGACGATCACGGCGATGCCCACCAGGACGGCTATGCCCAGCTGGGCGTGTCCGGCGGAGGTGATCGGCGGAGGTGCGTCCGCTGCCAGCATCTCGACGCTGAGTCTGGTCACGGGGGTTCCCTTGCGGTAACGGGGGGACGGGGGTGAGTGCTACTCGGATGCCACGGGAAGCGAATCCAGCGCCCGCACGGCGCGTTCGGCGATCTCCTGGGGGCTGCCGCCGACGTCCACGGCGACTCCCGGCTCGTCCGGCTCCAGGGGCTGCAGCGCGGCGAACTGGGAGTCCAGCAGCGCGGTCGGCATGAAGTGCCCCTGCCGCTGCCCCATCCGGTCCTCGATCAGCTCGCGGTCCCCGGTGAGGTGCACGAACACGACACCAGGAGCGGCGGCCCTGAGCCGGTCGCGGTACGACCGCTTCAGCGCCGAGCTGCTGACCACGCCGCCCAGTCCGGCCCGGCTGTGCGCCCAGTGACCGATGGCGTCCAGCCAGGGCCACCTGTCGGCGTCGTCGAGCGGGATCCCGGCCGACATCTTGTCGATGTTGGCCTGCGGGTGGAAGTCGTCGCCCTCGGCGTACGGGACGCCCAGCCGCGCGGCGAGCAGCGGACCGATGGTGGTCTTGCCCGTCCCCGCGACGCCCATCACGACGACGACCTGGGGGGTTCGCATGAGTGCCTCGCTGTCTTCCTCGACATCCGACGCCGCGTCGGCGTCGCCACACTGAAACCCATTAGGTACGACGAATTCAAGAGTCTGTGACATATAAGTCTGACTTTTTCCCTCGGTGATCCACGCCGTACGCTGAGTGCATGACCACACCGGGCCGGGGGCTGCACGGCCGTGTACTGGACTCCCTCGGCCCCGCCATCACTGCGGGCGAGTACCCGCCGGGCAGCGTGCTGCGCACGGACGAACTCGCACAGCACTTCGAGGTTTCACGCTCCGTGATGCGCGAGGCGGTCCGCGTGCTGGAGTCCATGCACCTGGTCGAGTCCCGCCGCAGGGTGGGCGTGACCGTCCGTCCGAAGGCCGAGTGGAACGTCTACGACCCGCAGGTCATCCGCTGGCGCCTCGCGGGCGCCGACCGCCCGCACCAGCTGCGCTCGCTGACCGTGCTGCGCTCCGCCGTCGAACCGGTCGCGGCCGGGCTCGCCGCCAAGCACGCGACGGCACGGCAGTGCGCCGAGCTCACCGAGTGCGCGCTCGGCATGGTGGCCAACTCACGCGGCCACAAACTGGAGAAGTACCTCGTCCACGACGTCGCCTTCCATCGGGTCGTCCTGAACGCCTCGGGCAACGAGATGTTCGCCAGGCTCGGTGACGTCGTCGCGGAGGTGCTGGCCGGCCGCACCCATCACGAGGTCATGTTCGAGGACCCCGACCCGGCGGCGGTCACCCTGCACGTACAGGTGGCGGAGGCGGTCCGTGCGGGCGACGCCACCCGCGCCGAGCAGCTGACCAGGGAGATCACCGTGGGCGCCCTGCAGGAACTGGACATCCTGGCGCCCTAGCCGGAGCTAGTCCAGGAAGTCCCCGTCCACGTACACCCACGCCCCGTCGAACCGCTCGAACCGGCTCCGCTCGTGCAGCGAACCACCCCGGTAGGAGGCGCGGAACGTCACCGTGCCCGTGCTGTGGAAGGCGGACCCGTCGGTCGTGTCCAGGATCTCCAGGCCCGTCCACTTCATGCGGGCGTCGAGGTCCAGCCGCTCGGGCCGGGTCCGCGGATGCCAGGTGCGCAGCAGATACCCCGCGTTCCCCGTCACGAACGCGCTGTACCGCGAGCGCATGAGCCGTTCCGCGGTCGGTGCGCTCGCGGATCCCGTGTGGAAGCGGCCGCAGCAGGCGTCGTAGGGCCGGGGGAGTCCGCAGGGACAGGTGCGCGAGGTCATGGGGCACATTCTGCCCGTAGGAGGCGCCCGCATCGGACCGGATGCACAGTGGAAGGGCTGAACCAATGCGCCCCGCGAGGGGCGCGGGGAACCGCGCGACCAGCCACGACGGCGCCGCACACGACCGAAGGACTGGCGCCGCGCCCCCCGGAGCAGGAGGCGGACCATGACCGAGCCCATGCGCGGCCGTTCTCCGGCCGTCAAGGAGTGGCGGCTGAACCTGTACCTCTCCGAGCACGACCCGGACACCACCGCCCGGATCGTCCTGGACACCGGCGACAACGTCCTCGAAAGCCGTGCGGAGGCCCGGCGCAGCCCCTACGACCCCGATGTACCGGAGATAGGCGACGAACTCGCCGCCGGACGTGCCCTGATCGCCATGGGCCGCGTACTGCTGCGCGCCGCCGACGGGGACATCAAGGCGGTGGGAGCGTTCGACGCGGAAGAGGACCTCTCACCTCTGTGGCTGGACCGGGAATGACCCCCGGCCGGGGCAGGGCCCCTCTCACCGCCCCTTGCGCAGGAACCGGCGCAGCCGTGTCAGCGGCCAGGTGTTGATCACCTCGTCCCGGGTGAGCCAGCCGCGCTGCGCCGTGCCGACGCCGTAGCGCAGCTGGGCCAGGTGCGGAATGGAGTGCGCGTCGGTGTTCACGGCGAACCTCACCCCGTGCCCCCGTGCACGCAGGATGTCCTCGTCGCGCAGGTCGAGACGGTCCGGCTGGGAGTTGACCTCCAGCGCGGTCCCGGTGCGCGCGCAGACCGCGAACACCTCGTCCCAGTCGGCGTCCACGCCCGGCCGCCTGCCGATCAGCCGGGTCGTCGGATGGCCGAGGATGCTGACGTACGGGTTCTCGCAGGCCCGCACCAGCCGTCGCGTCATCGCCACGCGGTCCAGGTCGAAGTGCGAGTGCAGGGAGGCCACGCACAGGTCGAAGCCGGCCAGGAACTCCTCCGGCCAGTCCACCCCGCCCTCCGGGGCGATGTTGAGCTCGGTGCCGTGCAGCAGCCGCATCCGGTGGTGGGTGCCGTCCAGCTCCCGCAGCCGCTCCCGCTGGGCGAGGATCTTCTCCTCGGTCATGCGCTGCATGTACAGGTCGGGCGCGTGGTCGGTGACCGCGTAGTACGCGTAACCACGGTCGGCGGCCGCCGCCACCATCGCGTCCAGGGGGGCCAGCCCGTCCGTGAGATCGGTGTGGGTGTGCAGGTCACCACGGATGTCCTGCTCTCGCACCACCTCGGGCAGCTCGCCGTGCAGGGCCGCCTCGATCTCCCCGCGGTCCTCCCGCAGCGTCGGCGCGATCCACGGCAGCCCGAGCCGGGCGTACACCTCCTCCTCGTTGCGCGAGGCGAGCGAGTCCCCGCTCTCGGCGTCGAACAGGCCGTACTCGGACAGCTTCAGCCCCTGGTGCACGGCGATCGTGCGGGTACGGATGTTGTGCGCCTTGGAACCGGTGAAGTACTGCATCCCGGCACCCCAGGACTCCGGCGGCAGCACCCGCAGATCGACCTGGAGCCCCTTGCCCGTGCGGATCGACGTCTTCTTCGAGCCCCGCGCGATGACCTCCGCGGTGGTCGGCAGCTCGCACAGCGCCGCCATGAACGCGTCCGACCGCTTCGCCGCGACCAGGACGTCCAGATCCCCGACGGTCTCCCGCATCCGGCGCAGCGAGCCGGCGTACGCGCAGCGCTTGCACCCGGTCACCGCGGACAGCTCGGCGACGATCTCCTCGGCGGTGTCCAGCGCCAGCGACAGCGGCACCCGGTCGCCCGCCCGCTGGAGCAGCTCGATCCCGTGCCGGATGTTCTCCTGCGTCTTCTCCCCGAAGCCCTTCAGATCGGCCAGCGCGTCCGCCTCGATCGCCGCGGCCAGCTCGCTCACCGACGAGATGTGCAGGTCCTCGTAGAGCCGCAGCGCCTTCTTCGGACCCAGCGTGGGGATCGTGATCAGCTCCCGGACCCCGGCGGGAATCTTCGCCCGGCGCTCCTCGACCACCGCCATCCTCCCCGTGCGCAGGTACTCGCCGACCTTGTCGGCGATCGACCTGCCCACGTTCGGGATCTCCTTCAGGCCGTCCTCGTCCAGCTTGGAGATGTCGGCCGGATACCCGCCTATGGCACGCGCCGCCTTCTCGTAGGCGCGCGCCTTGAAGGCGTCGCCTCCCGTGATGGCGATGAGGTCCGCGTACTCCCGCAGGAGCGCCTCGACCTCGTCATTGGGCCGGGCCACCCCTCAAGTCTAGGGAAGGTCACGGAGCACCGGCAGCGGCGGCAGCTTCGCCCCGTGCACCCATTCCTGGAACAGCCCGTCCAGCGGCTCGTTCGCGAACCGGGCCACGTGCTCGGCGAACGCCGCCGTCGTCACCACCCCGTGCCGGTGCAGCCGCACCCAGCCGCGCAGCATGCGGAAGAACGCGTCGTCGCCCAGGGCACAGCGCACCGCGTGCAGGGTCAGGCCGCCCCGTTCGTAGAGCCGGTCGTCGAACATCGCCTTGCGGCCCGGGTCGGCCAGCCTGAGGTCCTGCGGCAGTGTGGACAGCGACCGGTGCGCGGCGGCGGCCAGTTGCTGGGCGCCACGGCCGCCCGAGCGCTCCGACCACAGCCACTCCGCGTACTTGGCGAAGCCCTCGTTCAGCCAGATGTGCCGCCAGTCGGCGACGGTCAGGCAGTTGCCGAACCACTGGTGCGCCAGCTCGTGCGCCACCAGCCGCTCCGAACCGCGGGCGCCGTCCACGTGGTTGGAGCCGAACAGCGACAACCCCTGTGCCTCGACAGGCACGTCCAGCTCCTCCTCGGTCACCGCGACCGCGTAACTGTCGAACGGGTACGGCCCGAACAGCTCCTGGAACAGCTCCATCATCGCGGGCTGCCGCGCGAAGTCCCGGGAGAACTCGGGCAGCAGCTGCGCCGGTATGTGCCCGGGCTGCGGCACGCCGCCCGGCCCCGGGTCGCCCAGCAGCACCGTCTGGAACGTGCCGATCACCAGGCCGACGAGATAGCTGGGCGTGGGCGCCGACTGCTCGTACACCCAGGTCGTGGTCGAGGCCTTCGTCGTACGCGTCAGCAGACGCCCGCCCGTGACCACCGCGTACGCGGACGGCGTGGTGACCGAGATCAGGTACGACGCCTTGTCGGCGGGCCGGTCGTTGCACGGGAACCAGGACGGCGCCCCGACCGGCTGGCTCGCCACCAGCGCCCCGTCCGCCAGTTCCTCCCAGCCGATCCCGCCCCAGGGGCTCGCCACCGGCCTGGGATTGCCGGACCAGTGGACCTCCACCGTGAAGGCGGCCCCGGCCCGGATCGGCTTGGCCGGGCGGACGCGCAGCCGTCCGCCGCGGTGCGTGTAGTGCGGCTGCCGGCCGTCCACCCGCACCCGGCCGATCCTGAAGTCGGCCATGTTGAGCTGGAACTCGGCGAGCGGCGCCCGGCCCGCTATGGCGTTGATCCGCGCCGTGCCGGACAGCCGGTTCGGGCCGGGCCGGTAGTCCAGCGCGAGTTCGTACCGGTGCACCCGGTACCGGGAATCGCCGTTGTCCGGGAAGTACGGGTCGGGGCCGGCCGACTGCTGAACTGCCACTGCTGTGTCTGCTCCCTGCGCTGTGCCACCACGAGGTGCCGGTGCGCCCACCGGCCCCGAGCGGCCCGCGCTCAGGGACGCCATGCCTCGATCGGATTGCCGAGCCAGCGGCTGTCGTCCGGGACGGACTCCGCGGCCATGACGAGTGACGCGGGACCCAGGGTCGTACGGGCCCCGACCGTGCTGCCGGGCAGCACGATCCCGCCAGGGCCCAGCGTGGCGCCCTCACGGAGGATCACAGTATCCGTCCGCAAGATCCGGTCGTGGAAGAGGTGGGTCTGCAGTACACAGCCGCGGTTGACGGTGGCCGCGTCCTCCAAGGTCACCAGATCGGTCTCCGGCAGCCAGTAGCTCTCCACCCACACGCCCCTGCCGATGCGCGCGCCGAGCCCGCGCAGCCACGCCGTCATCACCGGCGTTCCGGGCACGGCCCCGGCCAGCCACGGCACCGCCAGTACCTCGACGAAGGTGTCCGCCAGCTCGTTGCGCCAGACGAAGGAACTCCACAGCGGATGCTCCCCGGCCCGGTGCCGCCCCACGAGCAGCCACTTCGCGACGATCGACACCACGGCCGCCGCGGCACCGGCCGTCAGCAGCACCAGTCCTGACAGGGCCCAGGCCCACGGCCCCAGCGCACACAGCGCCGCCACCGTCGCCGCGGCCAGCGCAGCCGAACACAGCACCGGCACGAGCCGGCACAGCTCCACCAGACCACGGGCCCACAGCAGCCGGGCGGACGGCTCGTAGGTACGGCTCTGGTCCCCGCCGGACGCGCTGCGCGGCAGCTTCACCGGTGGCAGCCCCAGGTACGAGGTGCCCTTCTTCGCCTTCTTCGGCGTCGCCGACAGCACACCGACCAGGCCGCCGTCCGGCACGCTCCGGCCCGGCGCGGTCATCCCGGAGTTCCCGAGGAAGGCCCGCCGCCCGATCTCCGCGCGCCCGATCCGCACCCAGCCGCCGCCCAGCTCGTACGGCGCGGTCAGTGTGTCGTCCGCCAGGAAGGCCCCGTCGCCGACCGTGGTCAGGCTCGGCAGCGCGAGCACGGTCGACACCTCGGCGCCCCGCCCGATCCGCATCCCCAGCAGCCGCAGCCACACCGGCGTGACCAGCCCCGCGTACAGCGGGAACAGCGCCTCGCGGGACCGGTCCATCAGCTGCGTCACGGTCCACGCCTGCCAGCCGACCCGGCTGTGCGTGGGGTGCGTCCCCTCGCGCAGCCCCAGGCTGAGCGCGCGGACGGCGACCAGGATCAGCAGGGCGTACGCCAGCCCATAGGCGAGCGTGGCCGGGACCAGCCCGAGCGCGGCCCCGCGCAGGGCCTGGACGAGCGAGCCGCCGGGCGTCACGAAGACCCGGGCGACCAGCAGCGCGGCCACCCCCGCGAGCAGCGGCAGCGCGCCGAGCGCGACACCCGCCACGCCGTACATCACCCGCCAGTACGTGCCCCGCTGCGGCCGCTCCTTCGGCCAGTTGCGCTTGGCCTTGCCGAGCTTGACCGCGGGCGCCCCCGCCCACCGCTGACCGGTGGGCACCTGCCCGGAGACCGCGGAGCCCGGCGCCACCTCGGCCCGCTTGCCGACGCGGGCCCCGGGAAAGAGCATGCTGCGGGTCCCGACGGTGGCGTGTGCGCCGACCTTGACCGGGCCGATCTCCAGACGGTCGCCGTCCAGCCAGTACCCGGACAGGTCGACCTCGGACTCCACGGCCGCGCCCCGGCCCAGCCTGAGCATGCCGGTGACCGGCGGCAGCGAGTGCAGGTCCACGTCCGCGCCGACCTTGGCGCCCAGCGCCCGGGCGTACCGCTCCAGCCAGGACCCGGTGAGCGAGGTGGCGCCGCTGAACTCGGCCAGCCGCTCGGCGGTCCACAGCCGCAGGTGCACGCTCCCGCCGCGCGGATACCGCCCGGGTGCGAGGCCCCGCAGCAGCAGCCGCGCCCCGCCCGCCGCGAGCGCGATCCGGCCGGGCGGGCTGAAGAACAGCAGCGCGCCGGCCGCGAGCAGCCACCAGGGGGCGGTCGGCAGCCAGCCGTAGCCGGGCAGCAAATTCCCCACGGCGGCCAGGACCACCGTCCAGCGCAGCCCCAGCAGGGTCACCAGCGGCAGAAGCAAGAGCAGCTGGGCGGCCTGGGCGCGGACCGGCACCGGCGCGACCGTGCGGGCGCTGCCGTCGTCCTGCGCCGAGGCCTCCAGCCGCCGGGCCAGCTTGCGCAGGGTGGGCTGCTGGTAGATGTCGAGGACGGCCGCGCTGGGGTAGCGGGTGCGCAGCCGGGTGGTGAGCTGGGCGGCGGCCAGAGAGCCGCCGCCGATGGCGAAGAAGTCGTCGTGCGCGCCGGTCACCGGGATGCCCAGAACCTCCGCCCACTGCTCGGCGAGCCAGGCCTCGGTGCCGTACAGCTCTGCCTTCGGGGCCTGCACGCCCTCCAGCGGCCAGGGCAGGGCATTCCGGTCCACCTTGCCGGACGTCCGGGTCGGCAGCTCGGCGACGGGCGCCAGCAGCGGCACCAGCGCGGCCGGCAGCTCGGCGCGAAGCTTCTCCACGGCGGCCGTGTGGTCCCAGCCGTCCTGGGTGACGACATAGCCGACGAGGAGCTGGTTGCCGCTGCGGGCTGTGCGCACGGCAGCCGCGGCCCCGGCGACGCCGGGCAGCGCCTGCAGCGCGGCGTCCACCTCCCCGAGTTCGATCCGCCGCCCGCCGAGCTTGATCTGCTCGTCGGCCCGGCCCAGGAAGATCAGCCCTTCCGGTTCGGCCCTGACCAGGTCGCCACTGCGATAGGCCCGCTCCCAGCCCAGCGACGGAAGCGGCGCGTACTTCTCGGCGTCCTTCTCGGGATCGAGATACCGTGCTAGCCCGACCCCGCCGATCACGAGCTGCCCACTGTCACCCATGGCCACCGGCTCGCCCGCGTCGTCGACGACGGCGAGCTCCCAGCCGTTCAGAGGCAGCCCGATCCTGATGGGCTCCGCACCGGTGAGCAGTGCCGCACAGGCCACGACGGTCGCCTCGGTCGGCCCGTAGGTGTTCCACACCTCGCGCCCCTCGGTGACCAGCCGCTGCGCCAGCTCGGGCGGGCAGGCCTCGCCGCCGAAGATCAGCAGCCGTACGTCGTTGAGCGTCTCCGGCTCCCACAGCGCGGCGAGCGTGGGCACGGTGGAGACGACGGTGATCTCCTGCTCGACCAGCCAGGGCCCGAGGTCGGCACCGCTTCTGACCTGCGCACGCGGCACGGGCACCAGACAGGCGCCGTACCGCCAGGCGAGCCACATCTCCTCGCAGGACGCGTCGAAGGCGACGGAGAGTCCCGCCATGACCCGGTCGCCGGGCCCGATCGGCTCCTCGGTGAGGAACAGGGCCGCCTCGGCGTCCACGAACGCGGCGGCGCTGCGGTGCGTGACGGCGACGCCCTTGGGCTTCCCGGTGGACCCGGAGGTGAAGATGATCCAGGCGTCGTACCCGGGGCCGGGCCGCGCGGCGGGAGAGCCGGCGGTGCCCTGGACGGTGAGGGTGTGCCCGGCTCCGATGACGGCCCGTACCCCCGCCTCCCCGAACACCAGGTCGGCCCGCTCGTCCGGGTCCTCGGCGTCGACGGGGACGTAGGCGGCACCGGCGGCGAGGACGGCGAGGACGGCGACATAGAGCTCGTTCGTCCCCGAGGGAACCCGCACACCGACCCGGTCCCCGAGCCCGACCCCCGCCGCGGCGAGCCGCTGCCGCAGCCGTTCCACCTCACCGGCCAGCGCACGGTAGGTGAGACACGTCGTACCGTCGTCCAGGGCGGGCTCGTCCGGATGGGACCGCACGGTCGCGTCGAAGACGTCGACCAGCGTGCGCGGCGAGGCCGCCGGCGCCGCCGAGAAGCGTGCGCTGTCGCCGAACTGCGTGCGGATCTCGTCGTCGAGCAGGGCGAGAGCGCTGCTCTCGTCTATGGCTGCCATCGGGTCCTCACGTCGGGTCCGGCCGAGTAACAAGCCGGAAATATTAGTACGACGCTAGGCTCCGCCCCTTCGTCCGGCTGCCCGCGCGGGCCGTTCGGATGAGTGCGGCGCCCCGTCCAGGGCCGCTGACCTGCCGACCTTCACATGGGGTGAGAGATGGCCCACACACCGTCAAGGAGCGGGCGTTCGGGGGCAGTTCGGCCTTCTGGCAGGCTCGGGGCAAAAGCAGAGGACCCCTGCTGCGCAGGGGTCCTCACTGGTGTCCGAGGGGGGACTTGAACCCCCACGCCCGATAAAGGGCACTAGCACCTCAAGCTAGCGCGTCTGCCATTCCGCCACCCGGACAAGGTGTCTGTCGTGCGGGGGAGTCCCTTTCGTTGGGGTTTCCCTCGCGGCGACGAAGGAAACATTACCAGGCTTTCGGGGGTGGCTGATCACCCCCCGCCCCGGCGGGGGGTCACGCGTGAACGGCGTGTGTCGGGCCGGGACCGGTCTTGGGCCGCGGGTGGGGGCGGAGAGAGGATGAGGAGGACCACCAGCAGCGACAGTGTGGGAGGAAGCACGTGAGCGAGACGGACACGGCCAGGGGCGTCACCGGCGAGGACGAGGTCGTGGACCTCTGCCGCGAGCTGATCCGGTTCGACACCAGCAACTACGGCGACCACTCCGGCCCCGGCGAACGCCGGGCGGCCGAGTGGACCGCCGAGAAGCTCGCCGAGGTCGGGCTGGAACCGAAGATCTTCGAGTCCCACCCGGGCCGAGCCTCCACGGTGGCCCGCATCGAGGGGGAGGACCCCTCCCGGCCCGCGCTGCTGATCCACGGCCACCTTGACGTCGTGCCGGCCAACGCCGACGACTGGACCCATCACCCGTTCTCCGGTGAGATCGCCGACGGGTGCGTGTGGGGGCGCGGCGCGGTCGACATGAAGGACATGGACGCCATGACCCTCGCGGTCGTGCGCGACCGGCTCAGGAGCGGGCGGCGGCCGCCGCGGGACATCGTGGTCGCCTTCCTCGCCGACGAGGAGGCCGGCGGCACCTACGGGGCCCGCCACCTGGTCGACAACCACCCCGAGCTGTTCGAGGGCGTCACCGAGGCGATCAGCGAGGTCGGCGGCTTCTCGTTCACGGTGAACGAGCAGCGCCGGCTCTATCTGATCCAGACGGCCGAGAAGGGCATGCACTGGATGAAGCTGACCGTGGCCGGTACCGCCGGGCACGGCTCCATGATCCACCGGGACAACGCCATCACCGAGCTGTCCGAGGCCGTGGCCCGGGTCGGCCGGCACAGGTTCCCGGTGCGGGTCACCAAGACCACCCGGGCCTTCCTCGACGAGCTGGGCGACGCGCTCGGGACCGAGCTGGACCCGGAGGACATGGAGTCCACCCTGGTCCGGCTCGGCGGCATCGCCAAGTTCATCGGGGCGACCCTGAGCAACACGGCCAACCCGACCCAGCTGAACGCCGGCTACAAGGTCAACGTCATCCCGGGCGAGGCCACCGCGCACATCGACGGACGCTTCCTGCCGGGATACGAGGAGGAGTTCCTGAGCGACCTCGACCGGCTCCTGGGGCCGCTCGTGCGACGCGAGGACGTGCACACCGACAAGGCCGTCGAGACCGGCTTCGACGGGCCGCTGGTGGAGGCCATGCAGTCCGCGCTGGTCGCCGAGGACCCCACCGCCAAGGCGATCCCGTACATGCTCTCCGGTGGCACCGACGCCAAGTCCTTCGACGACCTCGGCATCCGCGGCTTCGGCTTCGCCCCGCTGAAGCTGCCGCCGGAGCTGGACTTCGCCGGCATGTTCCACGGTGTGGACGAGCGGGTGCCGGTAGAGGGACTGCGGTTCGGCGTCCGGGTGCTCGACCGGTTCATCGACGCGTCGTGAGGTCCTGGGCCGAGGAGGGAACACCTCGTGAGGCCCTGGCCCTGGGAATTCGGGCAGCCGTACGAGATCGACTGAGAAGGGTGAATCGGACCATAAGCTCGTAGCTCCATTACTCCCTCCTCGTTACAGGTGATGCGATCCCCGCACCTTGGGATCGCATTGCCAACAAGGAGGAATAATGATCAAGAAGGTCGTCGCTGCTGCGGCTGCCACCGGTGGGCTGGTTCTCGCGGGCGCGGGCCTCGCCGTCGCCGACTCCGGTGCCCAGGGTGCCGCCGTGCACTCCCCGGGTGTCGTCTCCGGCAATGTCATCCAGGTGCCCGTGCACGTGCCGGTGAACGTCTGCGGCAACACGGTCAACGTGATCGGGCTCCTGAACCCCGCCTTCGGCAACACCTGCGTCAACAAGTGACGTCGGTTCCCTGAGGGGACGTCCCTCGGGAGCCGTCCCGAGGGGATCGCACCCGCGAGCCGTCCTCAGGGGGCGTCTTTTGTGAGCCGTCCTCGCAGCCCAACAACCTCGTCGGCCTCATCGCGGGCGCGGCTGTCGTCTTCCTCTTCTCCGGACTCGCCATCAACGCCGTG
>NZ_JBFAWF010000023.1:0-142973 GCF_040680195.1 Streptomyces sp. NPDC052109
GCGCCGGTGGAGTCGGTCGCAGTGACCGTCACCTGGTAGGTGCCGGCGGTGGACGCCGTACCGGAGATCAGGCCGCTGGAGCTGTTGATGGACAGCCCGGTCGGCAGGCGACCAACAAGGCCTTCACCGCCGTAGCCGCGGCGAAGATGCTGCACCACGAGGACCCCGCCACCGGGATCGACGCACGGATCGCGCCGGAGGACGGCGACCTCGTCGTGCGCAAGGTCCGCTTCGGCTCGGGCTCCACCACCGATCTCCACCAGAAGCTCAGCGACCGCGGCATCGACACCCTGGTGCTCGCCGGGATCAGCACCAGCGGCGTCGTGCTGTCCACGCTCATCGACGCCGCCGACCGCGACTACCGCGTCTTCGTGCTGACCGACGGTGTCGCCGACCCCGATCCGGAGACTCACCGGGTGCTGCTCGACAAGGTGTTCCCCTCCCGGGCCCACCTCCTCGACACCAACGGGCTGCGCCAGCTTCTGCGATCCGCCTGACGCCGGGCTCCCCAGCGGTCCCGGCCGCCGGGGGACCGCCACACGGTTCCCCTGCCGCCGCGCGAAGCCCCCTCACCGCGCCGACCGGGTGAAGACCGATCGGAGTGTGCGAACTCTCCGGGAGGGGGTGATGTCGCTGAAGTGCCGCACCATCAGCAGCCGTATCCGCTACGGCAAGTACTTCGCAACATCCCCCGAGATGAGGGCCTTGCCCCGGCTGCTGAGCAGTTGCCGCGAGCAGCCGGTTGACCTGGGCCGGATCGGGAACGTATGCCGGATCCACCTCCTTGACGCGGCCCTCTTGCGCCGTGCCGTCCTGGCCGCACCTCTTGCCCTCCAGCTTGCGACATGGTGCGTACAGGGCCCCTCGCAGCACAGGCATCCCGGGCGGCTTCGTGGTGGTCGTTCAGTTGGGTGGTGTACGGGTGATGGCCCGGTTCCAGACGGGTGTACTGACGGGCGGTCGGACAGCGCGGCGTTGTCTGGCCGCACTCACCTGCCAGATGGCGAGGAGCAGCAGCGTGCCGGTTTCGGCGAGCAGGCTGAGGACGGCTTGTGGTGCTGGCTGCAGACCGCGCTCGGTGAATCCGAACACGCCTACGGTGCGCGAAGCGGTGAAGCCGCCGAGGGCACCGAGCGCGACGCCTGCCTCGGAGATCCTCAGCAGCAGGGGCGGAGTCCCGATCAGCAGCAGGGCAGCGAGGGCGAAAGAGGCGCTGGCCTGGAGCAGGAACAGGGGGCCGATGATGTGGATGAAGCGGTACCCGTCGGTGTAGAGCTGGGCGTGGATGTATCCGCCCGCGGCGAGGGTTGCGGCGGTCGCCGCCCGCAGGGTGGGGACGAGGAATCTTTGTGTACTCATGCCAGCCTCTGGTCCTTGATGGCCAGTTCGCGGTCGCCTTGGCGGTAGTCGACGCTGCGGATGCCTAGTGCGTCTCTGAGCTGCCGGGCAGGGACGACCTGGGGCGTGGGGGCGGGGGCGCGGCCCGGTTTGGGCAGGGGGTAGGCGGTGGTGGTGGCCGAGTGGAAGGTGATGTTGCCCTCTGTCTTGGTGAACAGTTGGTGGACGTGCCCGTTGAGACAGGTGACGGAGGAGAAGCGGCGCAGCAGGGCGATGACCTTGAGAGCGTCGTCGGTGCTCCAGCCCCACTTCGGGTACATGGCGAACAGCGGGATGTGGCTGAAGACCACGACGGGGGTGTCCGATGGCAGTCCCGCCAGGTCCTTGCGTACGAAGTCGATCTGCGCGTCGCCGAGGTGCCCGAGTTTCTCCAGGCTCAGGGTGTTGACCAGGGCGATGAAGTGCACGCCGTGGGTGTCGAAGCTGTACCAGCCATCGCCGAGCGTGCCCATGCCGAAGGTCCGCCGGTAGGCGCGGCCTGCATCACCGATGGAGTCGTGCTCGCCCGGCACGGTGAAGACACGGTCTGTCTTCATTCCAGCCATCATCTGCTTGACCTGGTCGAACTGCCCGGCCGTGGACAGATGGGTCAGGTCGCCGCTGTGCATGACGAAGTCCGGTCTGAATCCGAGTGAGTTGACCTGGTTGATCGCTTTGGTGAATGAGCCGGCCACGTCCATGTTCGCCGGACCCTGGAACCCGATATGGCTGTCGGAGACCTGCACGAACCGCAGCGCGCTGCTTCCCGCCGCGACGGCCCCGGCGGCGGCCCCGGCGTTGGTGTCGCGGGAGTCCGCGATGTGGCTGATCACCTCTCCGCTGGCCACGGTCAGCACCACCGCGCCGCCGAACCACCCTGCGTGCCGGATGAGTTGACGCCGGGTCATACCGTGTTCGGTTTGAGGCTGACCGGCGTCGTCGGCCGTTGCTCCGTCGTGACCGTCGTAGTAGCCGGTCATCAGGTCACCTCCACGGTGGCGGTCATGAACGGATGGATGGTGCAGAGGTAGGCGTAGGTGCCTGGCTTGGCGAACGTGTGGCTGTAGGTGGCATGGGTGGCCAGGGCGGCCGAATGCAAGGGGCCGCCCGATCCGGCGCTGGTGACGGTGTGGGCGTCGGTGTCCTGATTCGTCCACGTCACCGTCGTGCCCGCTCTGACCTTCAGCGTGGCCGGGGAGAATGCGAAGTTCTTGATCGCCACGGCATTCCCGGTCACCGGCGCGGCCGCCGCGCCCGTACGCGAGGGACTCATGGGCATGCTCATGCCGGGCATCGGGGAGGCGCCGGGAGTGGAGCCCACCGTTTTCCCCGACCCCGTGGCACCGGGCATTCCAGCCGTCTGATGCTGACCCGGCCCGGGTGTGATGGCGCCGGCCCCGATGGACGGGGAATGCGACGACTGGCCGCATGAGCTGAGGAGCCCCAGCGCACCGGCAGTGGCAATGGTGGCGACGGCGAGCCCGGCCGCAGCACGTGATCGCCGACCTGGTGGGCGAAGGTTCAAGTACATGGTGTCCGTTCCTCACTGATCAGGCGGAGACAGAAACTGCGCCGGCTCGGGCGCACGCAACCGCAGGGATGTGTGTGGTGGATGCCGTGTTGATGGGCACGCGTGCCTCCCGGACCCAGCGAGCGAGTCCGGATGCTGCCCCGCCGCGGCTGCCCGCCTCTACGTGCCCCGCGCTGCGCATCCGCCCTGCCACCCCACGAACATGCAGTCGGCAGCTCCCCCGAGCAGGCAGCCGCGAGTGACTCGGGGCAGGTCGGAGTCGCCCATACGGGTGATGCGCACACTGGCCTGGATGGAGCTCCGCCCCGGTGGTCGCGCGGCCCCCGATCACTGTGCGTGGGACCATCGCCGTGGTGTGTGCGGGCACAGGCCGGGGCTGCACGGTGGCAGCGGCTTCGATGCACGGGAACGGGGTGAGCGCGGCCGGTGGCGAGAGCGCGTGCGTCGCGTGGTGCATTTCGGTCACCTCTGTTCCGTCGTCTGCCGCATGGGGAAGCGATGAGGAGTTGCGCGTAAGTCGGTTCTTGTTCGTCTCCACGGACGGTGAGGGTCCTGCGGTTCGGTGGATACGCACCTTTTGTGAGATCTCTTGGGATCGCCGCAGATCAGCCGACCTCGGGCGCCATCCATGCCTGATCCTGGTGAGGCCGTAACGCCGCAAGGACGTGCCACCCGCGGCACTCACAGTGTGTGACCGACTCCGAACTGTCCATGCAGGACAAAGCAGGGCATATGCATGATGATCGTCGTATGCCCTGGAGTTCCCGAAAGCGTGGTCCAAGGATCGATCCGGATCGCTCCGCGCACCGTGTCTCTGTTAGAGGGACCCTTTCGGCCGTAGACGAGGAACTGCTGCGCACTCTGTACGCGGAGCACGCAGGAGCCCTCTTCCACTACGTGCTGCGACTGACCTCAGGAGACTGGCAATGGGCAGAGGACGTGGTGCAGGAGACACTGCTGCGAGCGTGGCAGCATCCCGCCGCGTTCGACCCCGCACGCGGCCCGGCCCGGGCATGGCTGTGTACGGTCGCCCGGCGCCTGGTCATCGACGCCCACCGGGCCCGGCAGTCCAGGCCGGCCGAGATCGGCGGCGATGTGCTGGAGCGAGCCGCCGAGCAGGAACCGGGGAAGGACGAGATCGAGCAGGCACTGCAGAGCTGGGCGGTCGCCGACGCCATCCGGTCACTGTCCCCGGACCACCGGGTCGTCCTGCTGGAGACCTACTACCGGGGCCGGACCATGGTGGAGGCCGCACAGGTGCTGGGCATCCCGCTGGGCACCGTGAAGTCGCGTACGTACTACGCCCTGCACGCCCTGCGGCTGGCGCTGCAAGAGCGAGGGCTCGAGCCATGACCGTGGCGGGCAGGAGGCGGTGACCATGAGTGCGGAGCACAACGCCCTCCGGCTGACGCTGGGAGGATACATCCTGGGCACGCTGCCCTCGGCGGAGATGGAACAGGTGCGCGTCCACCTCGCGGCATGCGCCGAATGCCGGGCCGAACACGTCCAGCTGGCGGGATTGCCCGCGCTGCTGGCGACGGTGACCGAAGCCGAAGCCGCGGGCCAGACGGTGCCGGCAGTCGACAGGGACCTGGCCGACCGGCTGGTGACACGGGCAGCCGAAAGCGCGCAGGGCTCCCTGCCCGAACGGCCCGCCGCGCCCGCGGTGTCGCAGACGCCGGAGGAGGGTGTGCTGGAGAGGCTGCTTCAGCAGGCCGCGACCAGGCGCCGCAAGTCCTGGCGTCTGCAACTGGCCGGCGTTGCAGCCTCGCTGACGCTCATCGCGGCGGCGGCCGGCGGCACATGGCTGGCGACCATCGGATCCGTGGGCAGCCAGGCGAGGCCGCCTGGGCCGACCGCGCCGACTGCCTGGCGCACTTTCTCCGGAAGCGACGCCACCACCGGCGTCTCCGCCTCGGTGAAGGTCTGGCCCTCTGCCTGGGGCAGTGTCCTGCAGGTCTCCGCCGGGGGAGCACCCGCCGGAATCACCTGCCGGCTGCAGGCGGTCGGGCCCGGCGGGGCCAGGTCGGACGGCGCCACCTGGCGAGCAGGCCAGTACCCTCCCGGCACCACGATCCCAGGGGCGGTTGCCATGTCCCCGGGAGCCATCGAGCACTTCGAGATCGTCGCAGGCAACGGCCAGAAACTGGTCACCATGCGGGCGTGAGCCCAGGCCATGGCCGTCGTGCCACGGGACGGCCCGGCCGCCCATTGACATGACTACGGCAGCCGGGCGTGAGCACAGGAGGCCAAGAAGACATCGCCTTCGAAAGGCCGACCTCTCGGCGGAGAGGGGCCCCGGGCAGTCGACAACAACCGGGCCGCCTCAAGACCGGCGGACCGGGCTGGAGGAGCGCGCACAGGATGTCCAGCCGATGGCCGTCGAAGAGGTTTCTGTTCGTGACATCGGCTGGACAGGCACGCTCCTGATCAACGTCGTCCGCCGATGTCGCCACACCGCACAGCTCCGGGATCGGCGAGACCGTCCGGCAAGAGC
Source organism: Streptomyces sp. NPDC052109 (assembly GCF_040680195.1). Lineage (NCBI taxonomy): Bacteria > Bacillati > Actinomycetota > Actinomycetes > Kitasatosporales > Streptomycetaceae > Streptomyces > Streptomyces sp. NPDC052109. The sequence goes on from NZ_JBFAWF010000023.1 coordinate 5,406, forward strand.
CCCCGGCCGATGAGCGCGGCGGCCTCGGAGGCCGACACCGGCACCTCCATGGCCGAGGGGCTGATCGGCACCAAGCGCGCGGAGGCGGCTCGTGGTCGAAGCGGCGGCCACCGGCCGGGAAAGGTCACCCCCGCGGCCAGGCTGATCAAGGTGAGGGCCATCCGGGTGCGCGACCAGCGGGTCGAGGGGCGGGTTCGAGCAGCCATCCGATCGATCCGGCCGCTGGGGTGCCACACATCGCGGGGCCGGTCAGCTGCTGCGGCTGCTTCGCCTGCACGACCTGTCATCGGGGGACTGCGCCGGTATCGGGACAGTTCTGCAGCTCGGTCGTGGGGCTCTGGCCCGCCGCTTCCGTCACGCGACCTTCGCAGTGGCAAGCTGGCCACCCGCGCCGGGCCCCTCGAGTGCCGGGCCCCGTACACGGGCGGGCACGGCTGTGCGGGGGCCAGCGGCACACATCTCAACTTCCGCCGGAGGAGGTGAAAGCCGGCGCCCTGGTCCTTCCCGCGACGCGCCGACGGTTTCCGGGCCCTGGTCACTCTCGCCCCGATCCGGCGAACCCGCCCCGTCCGCAGCGGATTTCATGCATGAGTGGGCCGACGGGGCGTGCACAACTCTTCTTTTTCCCCGAAGTCCGTACAGCCCGGAGAAGAGGATCCAGCACGTCTGCACGCCGAGGACTGCGACCCAGCCGAGATGCGGGCAAGGATGTCGGTCCCGCTCTACGGTGCGACGTTCCCGCAGGGTCGTCCTGGAGACCACGGGCGAGGGGACCGAGCTGTCGGTGCCCGGTCCGGCCGTGCGGCAGCGAGCTCCGGGCGGAGGCGGCTGAGCCCGGACAGGCGCCGACATCGACATGACTCGCCAGAATCCGAACAAAAGACATGAATAGCTCGAACCGTCCGGCATGCGTCGTCCGTGGAACTGAATGAGCGCGCCCATGCAGGATCAGGATCCGGCCTACCGACCGCCCCCGAAATTGTTCGCGGTCGCCCCGTCCCGGTCTCCGCACCTCCACAGAAGAGTCAGAAGACCATGTTTGTGACCAATTCCCCCAGCCCGACTTCACCGCTCGGCCGGCCCTGCCGCCGCCAGGCACTGCTCACCCTGCCGGCGCAACAGGCGCACGTCTCCGCCGCTCGTCACTTCGCTGCCGATCTGCTGGAGACCTGGAGCGTACCCGCGAGCGAGCGGGACTCCGCCGTTCTCATCGTCGACGAACTTGCCGCCAACGCTGCCCAGTACGGCCATGAGCGCATGGCCCTGCTGCTCGCCCTCGACCACGAAACTCTGCACATTGTGGTCACTGACTCCGGCGCGGCCGTCGAACGCCATCGCCCCGACATCGCCCCGGACGAACACGGCCGTGGCACCGGCATCGTCCAGTACCTCGCCCAGTCGACCGAGATCCGCCAGACACGCAGTGGCCGTGAAGTCCGCGCCTGCCTGAGGTGCTCGCCATGACCGGGCCGGACGCTCCGCACGAGCTGCGACCCCCTGCCGGGGCCGGCACCGCAGCACAGCGACAGGCCACCGGGTGCGGCCGCGGCGCCGGGTCACCCGACGCCCCCGCCGAGTGGTCCTTCGCGACCCACAAGCCGTGTCCCATCAAAGGCTGCCCGGGCCCGGCCCACATGCCCATGCGGTCCACGGCACACCCATCGGCCCTCGATCACGGCGGCCCCCACCACGACACGGTGCTGTGTCAACGCTGCGGAGCCGGCACCCGCGGACCGGCGGAGGTGTGAGCGTGGACGTCACCCCGAACAGCGGCAAGGGCATCGATGCCCCGCCTCCGCACGAGGCATATACGAATGCGCCAGATCTGCGCCGCGAGATGCGCCAAATGCTCGCCCTCGGAGCCGAACGCGACGGCCGTCAGGCCCGGCCCCTCACACGGCCCCCGATCGATGCGACGGCCGCCGAACGCGCCTGGCTGCTGCGCCGGACCGCCCTCACGGACCGGATGGGCCTGGACGGCCCCGGCCCCGGCCCGGTCGCAGCTGCCGCAGAAACCGCCGAACAACTCGTCCTCCACGACTGCCGCCATCCCGACCTGGCGGCCGGCCCGCCCTCCCCCCGACACAATCACGCTCGCGTGGCCGGCCCAGATGAGCCACGCGCTTGACCGCCAGTTGCCACAGCCCGCCACCAGAAACAAGGAGCCACAGAACATGGGTGGAAAGCAGAAGACACTCGCCATACTTGCCGGAGCCGCGCTGGCCGCCGGACTCACCAGCCCGGCCTTCGGGTCCACCGCCGCTCACTCGCTGCCCCTGCGCACCGCCGCGACGGGGTCGGGGGCGTCGGTCGTGGAGTGGAACCGCGAGCTCATCACCATCCTCAGCAATCCGAAGGCGCAGCAGGCCACCGTCCAGCCCACGCGCAGCTTCGCGCTTCTCCAGGCCGCCGAGTACGACGCCGTAGTGTCGATCACCCGGGCCGGCCCCGCCTACCTGTTCTCCGTGTCGGCGCCAGGAGGCGCTCGAGCGGACGCCGCAGCGGACCAGGCAGCCCACGATGTGCTGGTCGCCCTGTACCCGGCCAAGCGCGCGGGCGTGGACCAGCGGCTGAGCACCCAGCTGGCCGCGATTCCGGGCGGCCCGGGCAAGCAGGCGGGCATTGGTGTGGGAGCCGAGGTCGCCCGCCGACTGATCAGCCTGCGGTCCGACGACGGGTCCTCAGCCAAGCCGCCGCGGTTCGACCCCGGCGACAAGGCCGGTGACTACCGGTCCACCCCTCCCGCCTTCCCGGCACCGGTGTTCACCAACTGGGGCTCGGTCAAGCCGTTCGTGCTGACCGACGGACGCCAGTTCCGCCCGCCGGCGCCGCCGGCCGTGAGCACCGCCGAGTACGCCACCGCCTTGAACGAGGTCAAGAGCCTGGGGAGCAAGACCAGTACCACCCGCACCCCCGATCAGACCGCGGCCGCGAAGTTCTGGGCGGCGGCACCCGTCTGGAACGTCTGGAACCAGGTCGCCCAGGGCCTTGTCACCTCCCAGAACGCGAGCCTGCAGAAGGCGGTGAAGGTCTTCGCCCGGCTGGACCTGTCCCTCGCCGACACCGCGATCGCGATGTACGACGCCAAGTACGCCTACCACGTATGGCGGCCCGTGACCGCCATCCGGCTCGGCGGTACGCACTACAACCCGGGCATCGTCGGGGATCCCCACTGGACCCCCCTGCTGCCGACCGCACCGGATCCGTCCTATCCCGGCGCTCACGGCGCTCTCAGCCAGGCTGCGGCAACGACGCTCGCCGGATTCTACGGTGCCCGGCATCATCTCGCGGTGACATCGAAGGGCGTCACCCGAACCTTCGCCGGCTTCCAGGACGCCGCCACCCAAGCGTGGCTCAGCCGGATCTGGTCCGGCCAGCACACCTCCCTCGACAACCGCGCCGGCCGGCAACTCGGCACCCAGGTGGCCGATTTCGTGGCGCGTCACCTCTGACCGCCCCCACAGCGCGACAGCCATGCGCAGCATGGCAGTGGCCGGAAGCCAGTGGTCCCGGCGCATCGGGTACCACTGGCTCGGACCACGCTCAGAGAGCGGCCATCCTCCGCGCCGAGGGCCCGCAGCTGCTGGACGGCAGGCCGGACGTCCGCCCGCAAGAAGTCCTCGCTTCCCACCTGGTGCTACTTCCTCTGGAACCTCATGTCCCAGTCTCCAGGTGTCCTCGATCAAGGGGAAGCTTCACGGGGGTGCGATTGCCCGGGCTATCCGCCCCTCCCGCCCATGGCCCCGAACGGCTTCGCCATTTGCGACCTTGAGGTTACGGGAGCGCGTTGCCTCACCTGATGCCGTGGATGACTTGGGGGTCTGCGACCGGGAGGACAGGTTCGGCTTTCATAGCGGCGGGAGGCGGCGTCACGTAGACCGGGGCGGGGTCGGGTTCAGGCGCGCAGGTCTTGGCGATGACGCCTTTGCCGGTGGGGAGGCGGCCGTCTCGCAGGTAGTCGGCGAAGGTGTCGTCCAGGCAGGCGTTGCCGTGGAAGAGGATCTCGTGGAAGCTGCCGCCGTTCTGGACGACGAGTTTCGATCCGCGTAGTGCCTTGTGCATGGCGAGGGCACCCGGGTAGGGAGTGGCGGCGTCCTCGGTGGCCTGGAAGAGCAGGACGGGTGGCAGGCCCTTGCCGGTGATCTTCAGTCGGCCGTCCGGGTTGCCCTGGTAGGGCCAGAACATGCAGGCGGCGTTGTACCACATGTTGTTGTAGGTGTAGAAGGGCGCAACGGCGTTGACCTTGGCCTGGTCCCTCTTCCAGAACTCCCAGTCGCGCGGCCAGTCGTTCTCGGTGCACTGGACCGCGTTGTACGCCGGGAACGTGCCGTCGTCGGCACCCGGGGCCGCATAGCGGTTGTATGCGGATTGCAGCGGGCGGGTGTCGTTCTTGGTGAGGTAGGCCGACAGCGCGGTTGCCATCTGCGGCCAGCGCAGGAAGTTGTAGCCGCCACCGTAGAAGGTGTCCTCGAACTCCGCGGGTCCGATCTTGCCGGGGGCCGGGGCGGCAGCCACCGGGCTGGTCCTCAACGCGGCTTCGACCTGGTAGTACTTCTGCTCCACGGTGGCAGCGTCAGTGCCCAGGTGGTAGACCGAATCGGCCTTGGCGGTCCATGCCGCGAAGGCGTCGAATCGGCGCTGGTGCTCCTTGTCCTGCAGGATGTTGTGGTCGTACCAGCTGATGGTGGGGCCGACGATGCTGTCGAGCACCATCCGGCGCACGTGCGAGGGGAAGAGCTGGCCGTACGTCGAGCCCAGCGAGGTGCCCCACGAGCCACCGTAGAAGTTGATCTTCTGGACGCCGAGCGCCCGCCGGATGCTGTCCATGTCGCGCGCGTTGTCGACGGTGGTCACGTGGGGCAGGAACCAGCTCCAGTTGGCGGCGCAGTCGGCGGCGTAGGTGGCCGACTTCTCCAGCCATGCCTGCGAAGTGCCCTGGCTGACCTGGTAGTCCGGCCGCTCGGCGTCGAAGAAGTGCGCGTCGCAGGTGACGTGGGGTTCGCTGGCGTTGGTGCCGCGCGGGTCGAAACCGATCCAGTCGTAGGTCGAGGCGACGTCCTGGGGAATCTTTCCGGAGACGTAGGCGGGCATCCACAGGCCGGAGTCGCCGGGACCACCGGGATTCAGCAGGATGGGACCCTGCCGTCTGCTCCTGGGCGCCGTGGCCGGGAGCCGGTTCACCTTGATCTTGATCTTGGTGCCGTTCGGATGCGTGTAGTCCAGCGGCACTTCGAGCATGGCGCACTGCAGCGCGGGAGTGGTCGCGTCGTGGCAGGAGCTCCAGGTGAGCTTCCCCTGGCCTGTGTCCCCTGCCGCGGTCGGGGCAGCGGACACAGGCGTGATACCCGCACAGACTCCGCCGAGGGCGGCGACGACCGATAACAGGACTCGTGCTTTTGTCATGGAGGCATCATGTGGCATGTGCAATATCACATACCACCTCCGCGACGCGCTTTGCCCAACTGTGACTCACCGGGTGCACCTTGCAGACCATCCCCGGGTGGCCTCGACCGGTCCTTCGACCCCTCTCGCGCCGTCCGGGCCGTGACAGCTCCGTTCGACGAGCAGGGCATGCGACTTCACCGAGTCGTAGCCGGCGTCGAGGCGCACGGTGACCTCGCCAGGCGGCGCAAGGCCGTTCGGCGGACCCAGGGCTGGAGCCAGGAGTAGCGAGTCGTGGCGTTTGGCGCCGGCCAGGACGCGGCCGAGCGGGATGCGATGCTCGCCGACGGCGGCGAGACAACCGCTGATCCGGCACTGCTTCGCAACCGCCCCTTCCCACTGGGAGCCCTGACAACGAATCAGCCTCCAGGTGGGACCGGTGCACCAAGGTTCTGTGACAATCAGCCGGTCACCAGGACAACGCAGTTGCGGTACGTTCACATTCGGATGCATGGGCCCATGTGGATTTCCGTCGGTCGTTCCGGATTCCCCGAGGTGGCCGGCAGCTGCACAGAAGCCCCCGGCCACCTCGGGGAATCCAGAGGCAGGCTTGTGATCCAAGCTGGGTCAGCTTCCGACGGAGTCATTGACGTGGCCGACGTTCCCCGACCGGCGAGAGCAGGCGATGAGTCCGCCTGCGCCGCCGCTGACGAAGAGTCCGGAACCGCCGCGTATCCACGGCAGTTGCGTCGACTTCGGCGTGGCCAGGGAATCGGCGGAAGCCTTCGGTGTTTCTGCATCGGCTCCGTCGGCTCGCGGGGCGGGTGAGAAGCCGGCACCCGGCGTCGCTGAATCCGACAAGATGGTTTTCGGTCCGCCGAGGTGTCGTCGTTGAGCTTGTCAGAGGGCATGCACGGAGTGCCGGCGGGCTCGTCCGCCGGCCGCTTGGTCGGACTGCGGTTCTGCGAGGTGGAGGTCTCGGAGTCTGACGGTCACGGTGACCGGAGTGCTGACCCTGCCCGCGTCGACCTCGGGAGCAACCGCTCTACCTGATGGCTCATCAGAAAACTCGGTGAAGGGTCAGCATGAGACCGGCCGAACATGGCTACAGATGACGACAGGCGCACATCAGCCTACCCATTGACCATGAGCTGGCCTGGGGAAACGCCGGTTCCAAGGGGAGCCGGCCACGTGAGGAGCGAGCCGTGTTCTACTACCTGCTCAAGTACGTCCTGCTGGGCCCCCTGCTCAGACTGGTCTTCCGGCCCCGCATCGAGGGACTGGAGAACGTGCCGGCCGACGGCCCCGCGATCGTCGCCGGCAACCATCTGTCCTTCTCCGACCACTTCCTGATGCCGGCGATGCTGCGGCGCCGGATCACGTTCCTCGCCAAGGCGGAGTACTTCACCGGCCCGGGGCTCAGGGGCCGGCTCACCGCGTTCTTCTTCCGCAGCGCCGGGCAGATCCCGGTGGACCGCTCGGGCAAGGAGGCAGGACAGGCGGCGATCCGCGAGGGCCTGAGGGTGCTGGGCCGGGGCGAGCTGCTCGGGATCTACCCGGAGGGCACCCGTTCGCACGACGGCCGGCTCTACAAGGGCAAGGTCGGCGTCGCCGTGATGGCGCTGAAGGCCGGGGTGCCGGTGGTGCCGTGCGCGATGATCGGCACGTTCGAGGCCCAGCCGCCGGGGAAGGTCATCCCGAACGTCCACCCCGTGACCATCCGCTTCGGCAAGCCCCTCGACTTCTCCCGCTATGCCGGCATGGAGCAGGAGAAGGCGATTCTGCGGGCCGTCACCGACGAGATCATGTACGCGATCCTGGTCCTGTCCGAGCAGGAGTACGTCGACGAGTACGCCGCCGTCGTCAAGGAGCGGCAGGCCGCCCAGAAGGGTGCCAAGGAGCGCAGGTTCCCCCGGGCGCCGCTCAGTTGACGGCCTCTGCCGTCGGCAGAAGGGCGGGGACCGGACCGGCCGGCGTGCCTAGGCTCGTCGTATGAAGAGGGCTGTGGTGATCGGGGCGAGCGGGCAGATCGGGCGTCCGACGGTGGACGCGCTGGTGCGGGACGGCTGGGAGGTGACGGCCGCCTCTCGGGGCGGCGGCCGGGACGCGGCATGGGACGAGGGTGTGCGGACGGTCCGGCTGGACCGCTCCGACGACGCGGCCCTGGCCGCGGTGGTCGGCGACGGCTGCGATCTGGTGGTCGACATGGTCGCCTACGACGCCGCGCACGCCCGCCAGGTGACCTCCCTCGCGGACCGGATCGGCTCGGCGGTCGTGATCTCCAGCGGGGCGGTGTACGACGACGGCAAGGGCCGCAACTTCGACACGCAGGACGAGCCGGACGGCTTTCCCGTGTACCCGGTGCCGATCCCCGAGACGCAGCCGACGGTGGCCGCGGGCGAGGCGTCGTACGGCACTCGCAAGGTGGCGCTGGAGCATGAACTGCTCGCGGCGGCCGGCGAGTTGCCGGTCACCGTGCTCCGGCCCGGTGCGGTGCACGGGCCGTACAGCCCGCTCCCCCGCGAACTGTACTTCGTGAAGCGGAATCTGGACGGCCGGCGCCGGCGGGTGCTCGCCTTCCGGGGTGAGAGCCGGTTCCATCCGTCGAGCGCCCGGAACATCGCCGAGCTGGTGCGGCTGGCGGCGGCCCGGCCGGGTGCCCGGGTGATCAACGCCTGTGACGGCGAGACACCGTCGGTCGCCGAGATCGGCGCGGCGGTCGACGCGGTGATGGGCGTGGAGACCGAGACGACGTTCCTGGACGGTCCTCCCGACGGCTCCGTGGGGAGGACGCCGTGGTCGATCCCGCTTCCGGTGGTCTTCGACATGTCGGCCGCCGAGCGGGAGTTGGGCTACCGGCCGGTGGTGTCCTACGCCGGGAACCTGCCGGAGACGGTCGAGTGGCTCACCGGTGTGCTCGCCGCACGTGACTGGCGGGAGTGCTTCCCGCTCCTCGCCCGGGGGTACCCGGACCTGTTCGACTACGCGGCCGAGGACGCCCGGTTCACGGCATGAGCGAGGGGCGGCCGGGAAGTCCGGCCGCCCCTCGTCACCGCACGAGCCCGGTTACGGCTTGGGCGTGGCGTGCGGACCGCAGGTCACGTCCGCGCCGTCCAGCTTGCCGTCGATCAGGTAGGCGTCGACGCGCTGGTTGATGCAGGGGTTGACCAGGCCGGTCACACCGTGGGAGCCCGCGTCCTTCTCCGTGATCAGACGGGAGCCCCGGAACCTCTTGTGCAGTTCGACGGCGCCTTCGTACGGGGTGGCGGCGTCCCGGGTGGACTGCACGATCAGCACCTGCGGCAGGCCCTTGCCGGTCCGCACGTCGACCGGGTTCTGCTGCTTGACCGGCCAGGTGGCGCAGGGCAGGTTCATCCAGGCGTTGGCCCAGGTCATGAACGGGTAGGCCTTGTTGAGCCGGGTGTTGTCCCGGTCCCACTTCTGCCAGCTGGTGGGCCACTTGGCGTCGGTGCACTCGACCGCCGTGTAGACGGCGTTGCCGTTCTCCGCCGTGATGTTGCCGGCCGTGTCCGACAGGTCGGGGGCAGCCGCGTCGACCAGCGCCTTGGTGTCACCGGCGACGTACTTGCTGAACACCGTGGCGACCGGCACCCACGAGGAGTCGTAGTACGGCGCGCTCTGGAAGAAGGAGATCAGCTCGGCCGGGCCGACGACCCCGCCGATCGGGTTCTTCTTGGCGGTGGCGCGCAGCTGGAGCCACTTGGCCTGGACGGCGTCGCGGGTGGCGCCGAGGTGGAACGTGGCGTCGTTGGCGGCGACCCAGTCCTCCCAGTCCTTCCAGCGGCCCTCGAAGGCGATGTCCTGGTTCAGGTTGGCCTGGTACCAGATGTTCTCGCGGGCGGGGTTGACCACGCTGTCCACGATCATGCGGCGCAGATGGCCCGGGAAGAGGGTGCCGTAGACGGCGCCGAGGTAGGTGCCGTAGGAGACGCCGAGGTAGTTGAGCTTCTTCTCGCCCAGAGCGGCGCGGATGACGTCCAGGTCGCGGGCGGTGTTCGGCGTGGTCATCTGCTGGAGCATGGCGCGGCCGGTGCGGTCCAGGCAGCCGTCGGCGTACTCGCGGGCCAGCTTGCGCTGGGCGGTCTTGTCGGCGACGGTGTCCGGCACCGGGTCCATCTTCGGCGCCTTGACGAACTCCTGCGGGTCCTCGCAGGAGATCGGCGCGGAGTGGCCGACGCCGCGCGGGTCGAAGCCGACGAAGTCGTAGGCCTTGGCCACGTTCGCCCAGACGGGGTTCTTGTTGGTGACCCGGGTCGGGAAACGCAGCCCGGAACCGCCCGGTCCGCCCGGGTTGTAGACGAGCGAGCCCTGACGCTCCTGCTTGGTGCCGGTGTTGCCGATACGGTCGACGGCGAGCTTGATCTGCTTGCCGTACGGGTGGGCGTAGTCGACGGGCACACTCACCCAGCCGCACTGGATGGGCTTCGCCAGCCCCCAGTCGGCCGGGCAGTCCTGCCAGTCGATGCCGGCCTTGGCGGCGCGGGCGGCGGCCGTCTCGGCGCCCTTGGCCTCCCGGTCCTGGCCGGGCCGGCCGGCGGCGCTGGCCGCGGGCGCGGACACGGCACCGGCGATCAGGGTGGCGGTGACGAGTGCTCCGGCCGAACCGAGCGCCAGCAGGCGGCTCTTCGGTCTGTTCTCCCTCAAGTGGGCCCCTCCCCCTACATCAGGATCACTGCGAGTGGTCAGCTCGGGGATCCTCTCGGCTGTGAGCCGCCTGAGAACAGGGGTCGCCACTCATCTTTACCAATCCGATAACCGGATGATCATGTCCCGTTGAACGGAACACCTCTCACGCGGCAAGCAGACTCCGCGCCTCGTCCAGGAGCCGTCGCAGCCGGAGCGCGTCCGGAGCCACGGCACTGACCAGGACCGCCGGGCCGGCCAGGGGCGCCAGAGCGGCCCACTCCCCCAGAACCCGCGGTTCGGGCGGGCTCTCGGCGAACTCGGGCCGCACGACGACGAGTTGACCCACGGCCCGGTGTCCGGCCAGGACGGCGGGCCCGTCCCAGCCGCCGGGGGCGCCGGGCCCGCAGGACAGCTGCTGGTCGAGCACCGCGCGGCCAGCGACCCGTACGGTCAGCCGGCTGGTGAGTCGGCCGGGTTCCTCCGCCGCCCGTCCGAGCACCTGCTCCTCGCGCAGCACGAGCCGGGCGCCGGTGGAGAGTTCGGCCCTGGTGGAGACGTACAGGTCACTGCCCCGGGCGGAGATCAACTGCTCGGGCAGCCAGTGCAGTTCGGCGCCGTCTGCCACGTCGAGCCGTACGTCGTAGCGGGCCTCGCCCTTGGCCTGGCCGGGCAGGGCGAGGGTCGCGGCGGCCGAGCCGACGTGCAGCCGGGCGCCCTCCGCCACACTCGCGGTGAGCGAGAAGCGGTCGCCGCCGAGCGGGCCGCTCATCGCGCCGACCACCATGACCCTCGCCTCGGCGCCGGCGGCCCTGGTGCGGCGCAGGGCCAGCGGCCCGTCGCCGTCCAGCACGGGCAGCGCGGTGCCGCCCCGGCCGTCGGAGCGGGCGACGATCCGCGCGTCCGCCCGGACCCCGGCGGTGGTCACGCCGTCCACGCGGCGAGCCTCTCGCGCACCCAGCCGGCCACGTCGGCGACGCCGGTCCCTCCGCGCAACGACTGGAAGACCACGGGAAGTTCGGCCCGCTGGGCCTTGGCGTCGGCGGCCATCCGGGTGAGGTCGGAGCCGACGTACGGGGCGAGGTCGGTCTTGTTGACGACGAGCAGGTCGGCGGTGGTGACGCCGGGCCCTCCCTTGCGCGGGATGTCGTCGCCGCCGGCCACATCGATGACGAAGATCTGCGCGTCCACGAGCCCCTTGGAGAAGGTCGCGGTGAGATTGTCGCCGCCGGACTCGACGAGGATCAGATCCAGTGGCCCGACCGCGTCCTCCAGGTCCTCGACGGCTTCGAGGTTGGCGGAGATGTCGTCGCGGATCGCGGTGTGCGGGCAGGCGCCCGTCTCCACGGCCGTGATCCGCTCGGGCGGCAGCACGGCCTCGCGGAGCAGGAACTCGGCGTCCTCGCGGGTGTAGATGTCGTTGGTGACGACGGCGAGCGACAATTCCTGCCGCAGGGCCCGGCAGAGCGCGGCGACGGTGGCCGTCTTGCCGGAGCCGACCGGGCCGCCGAGCCCGATCCGCAGGGCGCGGCGGGTTCCGTCGGGCCGGCGCGCGTCCGCGCTGACGGCGGCGGGGCCGGGGTGGTCGTGGTCGAGGTGCATGTACGGCTCCTAGGTGCTGGCCTCGGTCTCTCAGCCCGTCCGGGGCCCCCTCCGGGGGAGCTTGAGGACGAGGCCGTTCAGGCCGGTCGGGGGTCCAGGGGGCCACGCTCCCTGGCGGGGGGTCGAAGGGTCGGGGCCCCTGAGGGGGGATCGGTAGGGGCGGCGGGGACGATGGGGGCGCTTTCCTCAGGAGGCGAACAGGCGTACCGGCCAGGCCGCATGCCACTCCGCGGCGACCTCCAGCAAGGGCCCGGACGCCGCCGGCAGTGCGTCGGCACCCTCGTCGGGCACTCGCCGCGCCGCCTCCACCGCCGCGTCCGCGACGCGATCCAGCTCCGGTGCCAGCCGGGCCAGCACACCGGTCGCGTCGAACGGGTCCAGGCTCAGCAACCGCACGGTCGCCGTCGCCGGCCCGCTCACGCTCTCGTACGCCGCGCAGTACGCCACGTCGTCCGGGCCCAGCCCGGCCGCCCGGGCGGCGAGTCCGAGGACCACCGGCTGGTGTGCTCCCTTGGGGAACCGCCGTGCCAGCGCATCGAGTTCGGCTGACGGCCAGCTCGCCCGCGCCGCCCGCAGCAACTGCCGGCCGAGGCGCCGCGCAGCGGCGCGCAGGGCGGGAGACGGCGTACGGGCGTCCGCCGCCGCATCCAGCTCCCCCGGATCCACGCCGAGTACGGCGGCGGCCGCCAACGCCCCCGCGACCAGTCCCACGGTGTGCAGCCGACCCCGGCAGAAGTCCTCCAGGCTCGCGGCGGAGGTGATCCGGCCCGCCTTGACGGCAGCCTCGGCCCCGCCGGAGTGCGCGTGCCCTCCGGCGGGGAAGCGGCCGTCGGCCAGGACGAGAAGTGCTGCCCGGCTCATCAGAAGAGGAAGTAGCGCTGGGCCATGGGCAGCTCGGCGGCGGGTGCCGCCTCCACCAGCTCGCCGTCGATGTGCACGGCGAAGCTGTCGGGGTCGATCCGGACGTCCGGCCGGGCGTCGTTCTCACGCATGTCGGCCTTGGTCACCGCTCGTGTGGACGCGATCGCCACGAACCGCTTGCCGAGCCCCAGCCGCTCCGGCAGGCCGTCCGAGATCGCCGGCGGGGCCACGAAGTTCACGGAGTTGGCGGCCGGGGCCCGGCCGATCGCGCCGTACATCGGGCGGGGCAGGATCGGCTGCGGGGTGGGGATGGAGGCGTTGGCGTCGCCCATCTGCGCGTAGGCGATCTGGCCGCCCTTGAGCACGAGCAGCGGCTTGACCCCGAAGAACGCCGGCTCCCACAGCACGAGGTCGGCGAGCTTGCCGGTCTCGACCGAGCCGATCTCGGCGGCGAGGCCCTGGGCGAGCGCCGGGTTGATCGTGTACTTGGCGACATAGCGCCGAACCCGGTGGTTGTCCGCGCGGCCGTCGCCCGGCAGCGCGCCCCGGCGCCGCTTCATGACATGGGCCGTCTGCCAGGTGCGCAGGATCACCTCGCCGACACGGCCCATGGCCTGGGAGTCGGAGGAGATGATCGAGATCGCGCCGAGGTCGTGGAGGATGTCCTCCGCGCCGATCGTGGACGGCCGGATCCGGGACTCGGCGAACGCCAGGTCCTCGGGGACCGCCGGGTTGAGGTGGTGACAGACCATCAGCATGTCGAGGTGTTCCTCGGCGGTGTTGACGGTGAACGGCCGGGTCGGGTTGGTGGAGCTGGGCAGCACGTTGGGCTGCGAGACCACGGTCATGATGTCGGGCGCGTGCCCACCGCCGGCACCCTCGGTGTGGTACGAGTGGATGCCCCGGCCCGCGATGGCGGCGAGGGTGTCGCCGACGAAGCCGGCCTCGTTCAACGTGTCCGTGTGGATGGCGACCTGAATGCCCGTCCGGTCCGCCACGGTGAGCGCGGCGTCGATGACGGCCGGGGTAGAGCCCCAGTCCTCGTGCAGCTTCAGGCCGGCCGCGCCGCCGCGGACCTGGGAGAGCATCGCCTCGTGGGAGACGGTGTTGCCCTTGCCGAGGAAGCCGACGTTGACCGGGTAGGCCTCCATCGCCTCGAACATCCGGGCGAGGTGCCAGGGGCCCGGCGTGACGGTGGTCGCCTTGGAGCCCTCGGCGGGGCCGGTGCCGCCGCCGACCAGTGTGGTGATGCCGGAGGCCAGCGCCTCGTCGGCGACCTGCGGGCAGATGAAGTGGACGTGGGCGTCGATGGCGCCGGCGGTGAGGATCCGCCCGTTGCCGGCGATGATCTCGGTCTCGGGGCCGATGACCAGGTCGGGGTGGACGCCGTCCATGGTGTCGGGGTTGCCGGCCTTGCCGAGGGCGGTGATCCGGCCGTCGCGGATGCCGACGTCGGCCTTGACGACGCCCCAGTGGTCGACGACGACGGCGCCGGTGATCACGGTGTCGGGGGTGCCGTCGGCGCGGGTGGCGCGGGACTGGCCCATGGACTCGCGGATGACCTTGCCGCCGCCGAAGACCGCCTCGTCGCCCGAGGTGCCGGGGCCGCCGGAGCGGTCCTCCTCGATCTCGATCAGCAGATCGGTGTCGGCGAGCCGGATGCGGTCACCGGTGGTCGGCCCGAACAGGTCGGCGTAGACGCCGCGGGAGATCTCAGGCATCGAGGGCACCTCCGGTCTCCCCGCGCAGCCCCGGCACGATCCGGGCGCCGGCGAGGGGGACGAGTTCGACGGCGACGGGAATGCCGGGCTCGAAGCGCACGGCGGTGCCGGCGGCGACGTTCAGGCGCTTGCCGCGGGCCGCGGCACGGTCGAACTCCAGGCCGGGGTTGGCCTCGGCGAAGTGGTAGTGGGAGCCGACCTGGACGGGGCGGTCGGCGGCGTTGAGGACGGTCAGACGAGTGACCTCGCGACCGGCGTTGAAGTTGACGGGGTCGTCCGCGAACAGGATCTCTCCGGGAATCATCGCGGCCCCCTCAGATGATCGGCTCGTGGACGGTGACGAGCTTGGTGCCGTCCGGGAAGGTGGCCTCCACCTGCACGTCGTGGATCATCTCCGGGACCCCGTCCATGACGTCGGCCCGGGCGAGGAGCTTGCGGCCGGAGGACATCAGCTCGGCGACCGTACGACCGTCCCGCGCTCCCTCGAGGATGTGCGAGGTGATGAGGGCGACCGCCTCCGGATGGTTGAGCTTGAGCCCGCGGGCCCGGCGCTTCTCGGCCACGTCGGCCGCCACATGGATCAGCAGCCTCTCTTGCTCGTGCGGGGTCAGTTGCACGTCCCACCTCACAGTCCTTGCTCCGGACCGTGCGGGGCCCGGCTGCCGCAGCCATCGCGACGGGGATAGATGTAACACGCAGACAAAATCCCCGGATCATCCTCGATCCGGACAGGAAAACCCCTGATGGCGTGGATGGGCAGGCTAGTTCGCCGGAGTTTCGACGACGTTAACCAGACCTTGATCCACCGATGACCGCGCGATGGGATCCCCGATACCCGCCCAGGTCAGGAGACGCCGGGTCCGCGATGCTCGGCGGCGATCCCGAACCGCTGCTGTTCGCGCGCGGCGGAACCCACTTCACGGACCCCCGAGACCGAGCTGACGACCTGCTCCTCCGCCGGCTCGTCGAGCGCGTCCAGCCGCTCCAGGTCGGCAGCCGAGACCAGCGCGACCAGCGGCTTTCCATGGCGTGTCACGACGACGCGCTCACCGCCGTACACCACCCGGTTGATCAGGTCGGCGAGCTCAGCCCTGGCTTGCGTCACCGGAATCTCGTAGGCCATACACCCATCATAACGTCACGTACGTCCTGTACATTTTTTACAGATGCCGAGCCCACCGGAGGCCGGTGCGATGAGGAGGGGTATGTCCATGTCCCGAGCGTCCGCCCGTCATGTCCTGCCAGAGTTCACCGAGCGCACCAGCAGCGGCGCGCGCACGCTCGACCCCTACGGCAAGCTCTTCGAGGACCGGATCGTCTTCCTCGGCACCCCGCTGGACGACGCGGCCGCGAACGACGTGATGGCACAGTTCATGTACCTCGAGCACACCGCCCCGGAGCGGGACATCACGCTGTACGTCAACTCCCCCGGGGGTTCCTTCAGCGCGCTGACGGCCGTGTACGACACGATGCGCTACGTCACGTGCGACGTGGCCACCTACTGCCTGGGCCGGGCCGCGTCCCAGGCCGCGCTGCTGATCGCGGCCGGCACGCCGGGCAAGCGGTTCGCCCTCCCCGGTGCGCGCATGGTGATCGCGCAGCCGAAGCTCCCCGAACCCGTGCGGGGACAGCCCAGCGACCTGGTCATCCAGGCCGAGGAGTTGACCCGGGTCCGCGCGGCGACGGAGAAGATGCTCGTCCGCCACACCGGGCGTACGTCCGAGCAGGTCCACCGTGACCTGGAACGGGACTTGACGCTGGACGCCCCCGCGGCGGTGGCCTACGGCCTGGTGGACGGCATCGTGCCGAGCCGGCGGAGCATGCCCGGCGCACGGGGCGCGGAGTGAGCCGCCGATGCTGCCGGAACTGCCGCCGCTGCCCGCACTGACGCGTGCCGAGGGCGAACTGATCGACCGTTACCTGGAGGCGGTCGACCTGCTGGGGCGCGTCAATCCCGCACACGACGGGGACACCTACCGCGGACTGCGCGCGGCGCAGGCCCTGGTACGCAAGGCCGCAGAGCTGCGTGACGCCCTCGCGTCGATGCACCGGCGAGGCGAGACGGAGCTGCACGGGGACACACTGGCACGGGCCTTGCGGGTGCTGGACGGTGAGCGTCGGGCCGCGCGCGTCGCGCTCCCGCCGGACGGCGTCGGCTGATCCGGACGCCGGACCAGCCGGGCGGGCCCGAATGTCGACGGGCGCCGTTCGGATCGGACTTGAAACGGCCCGAACGACGTACCGCCGACCGGTGTATATCCAGGACGTTTTCCGGGCCTCCCGACTTGCGCGCCGCGTCGGTTCGCGAGCCGCGAGAAGACGCTCCGCCCCAGGTCCGCGGCTACGAGCGGAAACTGACGCCGCCTCGAACACAGCACTGTCCACCCGAACGGGCGAGTGGTGAGTAACGCCACAAATCCCCGGTTCCATTGGGATTTTCTGACAGTCGTGAGTGAAGATCCCTGTCTGACGACAAGCCCCCGCCACCGCGGCGGGGCGGTTCGGGCGGACGCCGAGTCCTGCCGCCGCCCGGACGACCGGTCGACAGGAGTGGATCGGCAGGAGTGGAGGACCCGAGCAAGGCGGGTCGCCGGAGCGGCCGTTCGTCTGTACGTCACAGGCGGCCGGAGGTTCCGAGCAGCCCTTGGGGTGAAGCCGCGGCAAACGCGGCCGGGCAACTTCGCCAGCCCGAATCCGACAGGTCATCCTTCACAGGCGGCTGACGAAGGGTTGCGCATGACTGCGCTCAATCGTGTCCCGTCGCTCATGGCCCGGGCCGGTACGGCCTCGGCCCTCACCCTTGCCGCCGTCGGCGGCTCGATCGCGGTTCCCGGTCTCGCCACCGAGGCCTCGGCCGCCGGCATCGCGGCCAAAGCACTGGAGGTCGCGGCCTCCAAGAGGGGCGCCCCGTACCAGTACGGGGCCACGGGCCCGCGCAGGTTCGACTGCTCGGGACTGACGCTCTACTCGTTCAAGAAGGCGGGCAAGACCCTGCCGCGTACCGCCGCCGCGCAGTACAACAGGACGCACCACATCTCCGCCAGCCGCCGCAAGGCCGGTGACCTGGTCTTCTTCCACTCGGGTTCGTACGTCTACCACGTCGGCATCTACGCCGGGCACGGGAAGATCTGGCACGCGCCGAGGACCGGAGACGTGGTGAGGCTCCAGAAGATCTGGACCAAGAGCGTCTGGTACGGCCGGGTCAGCTGACCGGCCGTCAGGTCAGGGCCGGGAGCGGCTCCAGCAACAGGGCCGCTCCCGGCACCGTCAGCGCCCCGGTGCCCGCCTGGAGCCCACGGGCGGCCCGGGGTCGGCGCAGTCATGCCGCCGCCCGGTCCACCAGCAACGCCGCCGCCCGGAACCACGCCGGTGCCGGTGCGGACACGATCGGCGCGGGCAGGAGCGTCCGGGGCAGCCTCCGCCGCCGTCGTCGGTGCGTCTGTAGCCGGTCCTGGTGGAGGAACTGGTTCTGGTGACCGCGCCGGGACACGCGCTGATCAGCACGGCGCCGCTGGTGCCGAAGCCCGGGTACGGCGTGGTGTGCGCACTGGTCAACGCCGGGCCGGGCGTGGCCGTCGCACCGGAGACGGTGGCCCGCACTGCGGTCACACCGGTCGGCGTTCGCCGCCCGGAGGCGGGCCGGCCGAGCCGGACGATCTCGCTGACCCACCCCCCTGAGGAGACGACACACGCCGCGGACGTTCCGTGCCCTGCTGCGCGCAGCCTTCGGCGGAGCCGGGCGCTAGGCCCTGTCCGGGGTGCCCTCGTGGCCGGTCACGGCCCCGCTCTCGACCTCGGTCGGTGCGGGGGCTCCCCACTGCGGTGCGACCGCGTTCGGACACAGGCCCATCCCCCTGTGGGGCACCGCCGGCACCGGCTCCGCCGGGAGCGCCCAGGGAAGTTCGATGGAGACCGTCTTGCCGCCCTCACGGGTGGGGCGGACGCGGAGTCTGCCGCCGCACTCCGCGGTGAGCCAGCGGATGATGACCAGGCCGCGGCCGTTGTCCTGCTGGACGGCGGCGGGCAGTCTCTTCGGAAAGCGCGGATGACTGTCCGTGACGCCGATGCGCAGATGTTCGTCACGGTCCAGCGCGATGTCGACCGTGAAGGTGGGTGACTGACCGAAGGTGTGCTGTACGGCGTTCGTGGCGAGTTCGGAGACGATGAGCCGCACCGTGTCGGCTGTCTCGGTGTCCGACGGCAGGCCCCACTCCGCGAGCGTGCCCACGACATAGGTGCGGGCGGCGGAGACCGAGGCGGGATCGCTCGGCAGAGTGACGGATGCTTCCAGATGGTCTGCCATGGCGACGTCGTCCCTTTCCCACGGGATCGCAGTCCGACACGGAGCGGATGGTTCGAGTACGGTCCCGGACTGGTGCTTGCGCGTCAGACTGCCATCACCGGGTCGGTCACGGGGCGCGATCCACCAAGATATGCATATATCTGTCGCCCGATGCGGTGAACTCTGCGACGCGAAACCGTATTCGGGCGGCTCGGAAGGAGTAAGGAGGAGCCCATGCAGAACGGGCCGGCAGTGCGCCGCCGCAAACTGGGCGCCGAACTGCGCATGCTGCGTACCGGTGCTGGGCTCACCAGCGGTGAGGCGGCTCGGCTGGTCGGCTGGCACCAGTCGAAGGTGAGCCGTATCGAGACCGGTGCCAGCGGCGTGAAACCAGCCGATGTGCGGTTACTGCTCGACGCCTACGGGGTGCGGGACGGGCAGCTGTGCGAGCTGCTGCTGATGCTGGCGAGCTCCGAGGACGCGGGCGACCGGCACCGCTGGTGGCACGCCTACCGAGGGGTACTGCCGCCGGCGTACCGGGACTTCATCAGCCTGGAGTCGCAGGCGAGCGCGATGCGCACGCTGGAGACCACGGTAGTGCCCGGACTGCTGCAGACCCGCGAGTACGCCCGCGCGGTGACCCGGGCGGCCGTGAAGGACCTGGACGACGAGAGCCTGGACGCGCTGGTGGAGGTGCGGCTGGCGCGGCAGGACGTGCTCCGCGCCGCACGGCCGCTGGAGCTGAGCGCGGTGCTGGACGAGGCGGTGCTGCGGCGCGAGGTCGGCGGCCCCGGGGTGATGGCCCGGCAGCTGGAGCGGCTGACGGAGGCTGCGCGGCTGCCCCAAGTGCGGCTGCAGGTACTGCCGTTCGGCGCCGGGGCGCATATCGGTCTCACCGGGCCTTTCGTTATCTTCTCATTTCCGAGCACTTCTGATCTGGACGTGGTTGTTCTCGACCAGTTGACGAGTAGCCTCTACCTGGAACGGAAAGAAGACCTCATGGCCTACAGCGAGGCCTTCGACACCCTTCGGTTTCACGCCCTTTCCCCCGAGGACTCGTTGGACTACATCGCCGGGATAGGTGACGGCGCGTAAGGAGGCACCATGACCGCACTGCCTCGGAACGTCCCTGCCAGTACCGACCTGCACGACGTGCGCTGGCTGCGCAGCAGCTACAGCACGGGAGCCAACAACTGCGTGGAGACGGCCCGGCCGCGCTCCGGCCCGGGGGCCGGACTGCTCGCCGTGCGCGACTCGAAGAACCCGGCCGGCCCCGCCCTGGTCTTCTCGGCCGAGAGCTGGGCCGGTTTCCTGACCGCCATCTGATCAGAACCAATCACACGCAATCATTCGGGATCACCCGGGATCGTTCCGGCGCACAGCACGGCCGTGTCACGCCGACTCATGGTCGCGTTTCGCCGATCACACGTACAGCACGTTCGATCTCGGCCCCGGACAGGTCCGCTCGGGCGGTCAGCCGCAGCCGTGAGATGCCGTCGGGCACGGAAGGAGGACGGAAACAGCCCACGGCCAGCCCCGCGGTACGGCAGTCGGCCGCCCAGCGCACCGCCTGATCGGGGGACGGAGCCCGCACGGAGACCACCGCGGCGTCCGGACGCACCGCTTCCAGACCCGCGGCGGTCAGCCGTGCGTGCAGCTGCGCGGCCACCTCCCGGGCGCGCGCCGCACGCTCGGGCTCCCGCACGAGCAGCCGCAGCGCCGCCAGGGCCCCACCGGCCGCCGCCGGGGCGAGGCCCGTGTCGAAGATGAAGGTCCGGGCCGCGTTGACCAGATGGTCGATGACCCGCGCCGGGGCGAGCACCACCCCGCCCTGACTGCCCAGCGACTTGGAAAGCGTGGCCGTGACCACCACGTCCGCGGCCCCGGCCAGCCCGGCCGCGTAGGGCGCGCCCCGGCCGCCGTCGCCCAGGACGCCGAGCCCGTGGGCGTCGTCCACGACCAGGCCCGCGCCGCGCTCCCGGCACGCCTCGGCCAGCTCGGCCAGCGGTGCCCGGTCGCCGTCGACCGAGAACACGGTGTCGGAGACGACGATGGCCGCTCCCTGATGGGTGGCCAGGGCCTTGCGCACCGCCTCCGGGTCGGCGTGCCCGACGACCTGCTTGTCGCCCCGGGCGAGCCGGCAGCCGTCGATGAGGGAGGCGTGGTTGCCCGCGTCGGACACGATCAGCGAGCCGTGCGGGCCGAGCGCGGTGACCGCGGCCAGGTTGGCGGCGTATCCGGAGGAGAAGACCAGCGCCGCCTCGAAGCCGCAGAACGCGGCCAGCTCGCGCTCCAGCTCGGTGTGCAGCTCGGTGGTGCCGGTGACCAGCCGGGAGCCGGTGGCCCCGCCGCCCCAGGTCCGGGCGGCCCGGGCGGCCCCCTCGGTGACCTCGGGGTGGTGGGCGAGGCCCAGGTAGTCGTTGCTCGCCAGATCCAGCAGCGGCGAGTCGGCCGGGCGCGGGCGCAGGGTGCGTACGAGTCCGGCGCGGCGGCGCGCCTCGGCCTGGTCGTCGATCCAGCCGAACGCCATGGGTCCTCCGGGGCTTTTGTAGGTAGCGGACAGACCCTAGCGGTACGACCAGCCGCCCAGGGTGTGGCAATACCCACACGGTGAACCGTCTCCGTTGTGCAAACTCTCCTTGGCCCGGGGCGGTTCCGTAGGACAGGATCAGGGCTCATGGACCTGCTGAACACGCTGGTGGACAAGGGGCTTCGGCGCGAGCTGCCGACCCGCGAGGAAGCGCTCGCCGTTCTGGCCACCTCCGACGACGACCTGCTCGATGTGGTGGCCGCGGCCGGGAAGGTGCGCCGGCACTGGTTCGGGCGACGCGTGAAACTCAACTATCTGGTGAACCTCAAGTCGGGCCTGTGCCCGGAGGACTGCTCCTACTGTTCCCAGCGGCTCGGCTCGAAGGCCGACATCCTGAAGTACACCTGGCTCAAGCCCGACGAGGCCTCCGAGGCGGCCGCCGCCGGTCTCGCGGGCGGCGCCAAGCGCGTCTGCCTGGTGGCCAGCGGGCGCGGCCCGACGGACCGGGACGTGGACCGGGTCTCGGAGACCATCAGGACGATCAAGGAGCAGAACGAACAGGTCGAGGTGTGCGCCTGCCTCGGTCTGCTCTCCGACGGCCAGGCGGAACGGCTGCGCGAGGCCGGCGCGGACGCCTACAACCACAACCTCAACACGTCCGAGGGGACGTACGCGGACATCACGACCACGCACACGTACGCCGACCGGGTGGACACGGTGCAGAAGGCGCACGCGGCCGGACTGTCCGCCTGCTCCGGCCTGATCGCGGGCATGGGCGAGAGCGACGAGGACCTGGTCGACGTGGTCTTCTCGCTGCGGGACCTGGACCCGGACTCGGTGCCGGTGAACTTCCTCATCCCGTTCGAGGGCACGCCGCTGGCCAAGGAGTGGAACCTGACCCCGCAGCGCTGCCTGCGGATCCTCGCGATGGTCCGGTTCGTCTGCCCGGACGTGGAGGTGCGTATCGCCGGCGGCCGCGAGGTCCACCTCCGTACGATGCAGCCGCTCGCCCTGCACCTCGCCAACTCCATCTTCCTCGGCGACTACCTGACCAGCGAGGGCCAGGCCGGCAAGGCCGACCTGGAGATGATCGCGGACGCCGGATTCGAGGTGGAGGGCGCCGGCGAGGTGACGCTGCCGGAGCACCGGGTCGAGGCCGCGGGCGGCTGCGGCTCGCACGAGGGCTGCGGCTCGCACGAGGGCGCGGACGCGTGCGGTACGGCGGCCGGTGCGTGCGGCACGGCGGCGGAGCCGGCCGCGCAGGAGCCGCGCACCGACCTGGTCGCCGTGCGCCGCCGGGGCGCCGGAACGGACCTCGCGCCCAATGCCTGATCTGCCCGGCCTGAGCGTGCCCGAGCTGCTGGAGCTGGATCGCCGGCATGTGTGGCATCCCTACGGCCCGATGCCCGGACGCGTCGAACCGCTCGTCGTGGAGTCGGCGAGCGGGGTCCGGCTGCGGCTCGCGGACGGCTCGGGCGAACTGGTGGACGGCATGTCCTCATGGTGGTCGGCCATCCACGGCTACAACCACCCGGTCCTGAACGAGGCGGCGCACGGGCAGCTCGGGCGGATGAGCCATGTGATGTTCGGCGGGCTCACACACGAACCCGCCGTACGGGTCGCGAAGCGCCTTGTCGACATGTCTCCGGCCGGACTCGAGCATGTGTTCCTCGCCGACTCCGGTTCGGTGTCGGTCGAGGTGGCGGTGAAGATGTGCCTGCAGTACTGGCGTTCGCTGGGCCGGTCCGGCAAGCAGCGGCTGCTGACCTGGCGGGGCGGCTACCACGGCGACACCTGGAACCCGATGTCGGTGTGCGACCCCGAGGGCGGGATGCACGGGCTGTGGTCCGGCGTGCTGCCGCGCCAGGTGTTCGCCGACGCACCGCCGACGGCGTACGAGGAACCGTACGCGGACCATCTGCGCGAGCTGATCGCACGCCACGCGCACGAGCTGGCCGCGGTGATCGTGGAGCCGGTCGTGCAGGGTGCGGGCGGGATGCGCTTCCACTCCCCCGCGTATCTCCGGGTGCTGCGGGAGGCGTGCGACGCGCACGACGTGCTGCTGGTGTTCGACGAGATCGCCACCGGTTTCGGCCGCACGGGCGCGCTGTTCGCGGCGGAGCACGCGGGTGTCACCCCGGATGTGATGTGTGTGGGCAAGGCGCTGACCGGCGGCTATCTGACTCTGGCGGCCACGCTGTGCACCGCGCGGGTCGCCGACGGCATCTCGCGGGGCGAGGTGCCGGTGCTCGCGCACGGGCCGACGTTCATGGGCAACCCGTTGGCGGCGGCCGTGGCCTGCGCCTCGATCGAACTGCTCTTGGGCCAGGACTGGCGGGCGGAGGTCAAGCGGATCGAGGCGGGCCTGTGGGAAGGCCTCGCGCCGGCCCGTGAGCTCCCCCGCGTGCGGGACGTCCGCGTGCTCGGGGCGATCGGCGTCGTCCAGCTCGACCACGAGGTGGACATGGCCGCGGCCACCGGGGCCGCCGTGCGGGAGGGCGTCTGGCTGCGCCCGTTCCGCGACCTGATCTACACGATGCCGCCGTACATCACCTCGGATGAGGACGTGGCACGGATCGCGCGCGCGGTGTGCGCCGCGGCGCGGGAGGGATGACATGCCGGTACTGGTGATCACAGGGACGGGCACGGAGGTCGGCAAGACCGTCACCACGGCCGCCGTCGCCGCCGCCGCGCTCGCCGCCGGGCGGTCGGTGGCCGTGCTGAAGGCCGCGCAGACGGGCGTGCGGCCGGACGAGCGCGGGGACGCCGACGAGGTCGCGCGGCTCGCGGGACCGGTCACGGCCACCGAACTGGCCCGCTATCCCGAGCCGTTGGCGCCCGGCACGGCGGCCCGCAGGGCCGGGATGGCACCCGTCCACCCACACGAGGTGGCCGAGCGGGCGGCGAAGCTGGCCGCCGAGCACGAGCTGGTGCTGGTCGAAGGGGCGGGCGGACTGCTCGTCCGGTTCGACGCGGCCGGCGGCACTCTGGCCGAAGCGGCGGGACTGCTGGGCGCGCCGGTGCTGGTCGTCGCCCAGGCCGGCCTGGGCACGCTCAACACCACCGAACTCACGGCACTCGAACTGCGGCGCCGGGACCTGGAGTTGGCCGGCGTGGTCATCGGCAGCTGGCCGGACTCCCCCGACCTGGCCACGCGCTGCAACGTGACCGACCTGCCGCAGGTCGCCGGAGCCCCGCTGCTCGGCGCGATCCCCTCCGGGGCGGGCACGCTGTCACCGGCCGACTTCCGTACGGCAGCGCCGACTTGGCTGGCCCCTCGCCTGGACGGCACCTGGGACGCGGAGGCGTTCCGGGTGCGACAGGCCCCCTAGCCGCCACGAGCGCCCCGGGCCCGGCAGGTGCCGTTGCCGCCGCAACGCGCCCCGGGCCCGCCGGCCGCCACAGCCGACACAACACGCCCTCGGCCCCAGCAAGTGCCGTTGGCGACACAAGGCGACTGCGGCCCACAGGCCTCCGTGGCCGAGGCAACGAGGCCCCGCAGCCGGCACAGCCACCACACCACACCCCCGGCCCCAGCAAGTCCCGTTGGCGGCACAACACGCCCGGGGCCCAGCAAGGGCCGTTGCCGACGGTGCGGCCCACCGGCCGCCACAGCCGACACAACACGCCCTCGGCCCCAGCAAGTGCCGTTGGCGACACAAGGCGACTGCGGCCCACAGGCCTCCGTGGCCGAGGCAACGAGGCCCGCCGCCAGCCCCAGCAGCAGCCGCAACACGCCCCGGACCCGCCGGCCGCCGTAACCCGGACGGCCTCCGGACCCGCACGGCACGCGGCCCGAGTCCCCGTCTCCAGCCGAGAGAACCGATCGGCGGGGCCGCCCTGCAGCCGACCGAGCCGAGGGGTCTGCCCTGCTGCCGGGCGAACCGAGTGATGGGTCTGAGGTACCGCCCGCGCGAACCGAGCCCCGCGAACCCGTCCTCCAGCCGACCGAGCCGAGGGGTCTGCCCTGCTGCCGGGCGAACCGAGTGATGGGTCTGAGGTACCGCCGCGCGAACCGGCTGCCGGCCCCCTCCGGGCAATCGGACCAAACCCGCGAACCCGTCCTCCAGCCGACCGAACCGAGCCGCCGGGCCCACCCTCCAGCCGAACCGAACCAAGTGGCCGGCCGGCCCCAGCGGGTCGGACGGGCCAAGCCGGCGCGCCCGCTTTCCAGCCGACCGAAGCGAATCCGCGGCCCCGCCCTGCAGCCGAACGAGGACGGGGCCCGGGCGGAGCCCCTGGCGGGGGCTGGGGGCGAGGGTGCAAGAGCCGTCGTGCGGGGGAAACTCTTCCTAGGCCGTCCCCCGGGAGGTTCACCATGCGGCTGCTCTCCACCGGCTCCGACCGGGTGGCGCGGGACCCCGTGCACCACCCCCTGTTCGCCCGCTACTACGCCCGCTTCAGCGTGAGCGCCGAGACCCGGCTGGGCATGGCCGGAGTGCGTGAGCGGCTGCTCGCCGGGCTGTCCGGCCGGGTGATCGAGATCGGCGCGGGCAACGGGCTGAACTTCTCGCACTATCCGGGCACCGTCGCCGAGGTCGTCGCGATCGAACCGGAGCCGCTGCTCAGGCAGTTGGCGCTGGAGTCGGCGCTGCGTGCCCAGGTGCCGGTCGACGTGGTGCCGGGCGCGGCCGAGGCACTGCCGGTCAAGAGCGAGGCCTTCGACGCGGCCGTCCTGTCCCTGGTGTTGTGCAGCGTGCGGGACGTGCCCCGGGCACTGAGCGAGGTACGGCGCGTACTCAGGCCGGGCGGCCAGGTGCGGTTCTTCGAGCACGGCCTGGGCGGCGGCCGCCTGATGACACTGACCCAGCGCACCCTGGACCGGACGGTGTGGCCGACGCTGGCCGGCGGCTGCCATCTGGCCCGGCAGCCGGTGACCGCGCTGCGCGCGGCCGGGTTCACCCTCGGCCCTCAGCGGCAGATGCTGATGCCGGACAAGGGCCCGGCACTGCCGTCCTCGTACTGCGCGCTCGGCGTCGCCTGGCGGCCGGACGAGCCGAACGCGCGCTGATCACACGCCCCAGCCGCGCAGTTCGCGCGCGATGTCGTCCACCCCGGCCGCGCCCTCCTTCACCAGCCGGGCGAGGTCCCGCACCTGCTCGGGTGTGGTGACCACCTTCACACCGCTGGCGACCAGGAACGCGTAGGCGACCGCGGAGGCGAACAGCGCGTTGGACCGCTCCAGCGCCGGCAGGTGGATCAGCAGCTGGAGCAGGGAGGCGGCGCGGGTGTGCGGGTCGTCGTACACGGGCACGCCGAATATGTCGGCGCGGTGCCGTGCGACGGCGGCGACCAGCGCGCCCCAGTCGGTGACCTGTGGGTCCCCGGGCGTCTTCTGTTCGGCGAGCATGAGGAGCCAGGCGAGGTCGATGCTGAGCTCGTTCAAGGGATCAGCGGCCGTCCCCGGTACCAGGGCCGCGGGTCTCGCCGAACTCCTCGGCGAACACGGACTCGTACTGCTTCATGAAGTCGGCGGCGGCCTCGACGAACGTACGGCCGGCCTCCCCCGTGTCCTGTCTGACCAGCTCTTCTATATAGCGGTTGACGCTGATGCCGCGGGCCAGGGCGCGTTCGCGGGCCGCGCGGGCGGTGCCCTCGTCCACGCGCACGTTCAGCTGGGTCTTCGCCATGCCTCGACGCTAGCGCCGGGGCGCTAGCAAGGCAAGGGCGCACGGAACCGGTGCGCCGGGCCGGCTTGTCCCCTACGCTCGCCCGGGACGGGCGGTTCAGGCGACCGGGAGGCGGTCTTGTCCACAGCTGCTGCGCAGTACGCACCGGACGGCGCCGTCGCGGCCCGCGCCCGCGGCCTGACCAAGGCCTACGGCTCCGGCGAGACGGCCGTCATCGCGCTGGACTCGGTGGACGTGGACATCACGCGCGGCCGCTTCACCGCCGTGATGGGGCCTTCGGGCTCCGGGAAGTCCACGCTGATGCACTGTCTGGCGGGGCTCGACACGGTGTCGGCCGGTCAGGTGTGGCTGGGCGGCACCGAGATCACGGGGCTGCGGGACCGGGAGCTGACCCGGCTACGGCGGGACCGCGTCGGGTTCATGTTCCAGTCGTTCAACCTCATCCCGACGCTCACGGCCGCCGAGAACATCACCCTGCCGATGGACATCGCGGGCCGCAGGCCCGACCCGCGGTGGCTGGACCAGGTCATCGACACCCTCGGCCTGCGCGACCGCCTCACGCACCGGCCCGCCCAGCTCTCCGGAGGTCAGCAGCAGCGGGTCGCGTGTGCGAGGGCGCTGGCCTCCCGTCCGGAGCTGATCTTCGCGGACGAGCCGACCGGCAACCTCGACTCGCGGGCCGGGCTGGAGGTGCTGGGCTTTCTGCGCGAGGCGGTGGACGATCTCGGGCAGACGGTCGTCATGGTGACCCACGATCCCGGCGCCGCCGCCCATTCCGACCTGGTTCTGTTCCTGGCCGATGGGCGGATCGTGGACGAGATGGAACGCCCGACGGCGGAGGCCGTACTGGAACGCATGAAGCGGTTCGACGTCGTCCGTGGCCGGCTCGGCGTCGGGGACGACGGCACCGCCCGAGAGGACTGACCGGGTGCTGAAGGCGACCCTGAGGAGTTTCCTCGCCCACAAGGGGCGGCTCGCGCTGTCCGCGCTGGCCGTCGTCCTGTCCGTGGCGTTCGTCGCGGGCAGCCTGATCTTCTCCGACACCGTGACGCGTACGTTCGACCGGTTGTTCGCCTCCACCGCCGCCGACGTGACGGTCCAGCCGAAGCAGCAGGACCTGAGGTCGGCGCGGGTGAGCGGTTCGGTGCAGACCGTGCCCGCCGCGCTGAGGAACCGCGTGGCGAAGGTCGACGGGGTCGCGGCGGCCCGCGCCGAGGTGTCGGTGCAGAACGCCGTCGTGATCGACGGCCACGACCGGTCCGTCGGCCCGACCACCGGTGCCCCGACCATCGCGACGGCCTGGTACGTCACTCGTCGCAGCCCGGTGAAGCTCACCTCCGGCCATGCGCCGCACGGTGCGGGTGAGGCGCTGCTGGACGCCGACACGGCCGACAGGAAGGACGTACGGATCGGCGACACGCTGACCGTGCAGGCACAGCCGGGCACGTTCCGGGTGCGGGTCGTCGGCATCGCCACGTTCACCACCACCAACCCCGGCGCGGCCCTGGTCTTCCTGGACCCGGCGGTGGCGGGCCGCCAACTGCTCGGTTCCGCCGCGAAGGCGACCAGCATCGCGGTGGACGCGGCCAAGGGCGTGTCCGACGTCGAGCTGAAGCGGCGTGTCGGCCTGGCGGTCGGCACCGGGGGCTACGACCTGAAGACCGCGAACGAGCAGGCCAAGTCGGCCGCGGCCAGCCTCGGCACGTTCCTGGACGTGATCAAGTACGTGATGCTGGGCTTCGCCGGTGTCGCTCTCCTCGTCGGCGTGTTCCTCATCGTCAACACCTTCTCCATGCTGATCGCGCAGCGCACCCGGGAACTGGGCCTGCTGCGTGCCCTCGGCGCGGACCGGCGGCAGGTGCGGCGCTCGGTGCTCACGGAGGCGCTGCTGCTCGGGCTGGTCGGCTCGACGCTCGGTCTCGCGGCCGGAATCGGGCTGGCGCTGGGCCTGATCCGGCTGATGGGCGCGTTCGGGATGAACCTGAAGGCCACGGAGATGGTGATCGGCTGGGGCACGCCCGTCGCCGCGTACGTCGTCGGTGTCGGCGTCACCTTCGTGGCCGCCTATCTGCCCGCGCGGCGCGCCGCGGCCGTCTCACCGATGGCGGCGCTCGCCGATGCCGAAGTCGCGGGCGTGGGCAAGCCGTTGAAGGCACGGGCCGTCGTCGGTGCGGTGATCGGGGCGGTCGGCGCCGCGGCGCTGGCCGGATGCGCGGCGGCCACGCGGACCGCGCAGGCGGCCTCGCTGCTCGGGCTCGGCGTGGCCCTGACGCTGATCGGGACCGTCGTCGCCGGTCCGCTGCTGGTGCGGCCGGTGATCCGGGTGCTGGGCGCGGCGTTCCCCGCGCTGTTCGGCCCGGTCGGCCGGATGAGCCAGCGCAACGCCCTGCGCAACCCGCGTCGTACGGGCGCCACGGCCGCCGCGCTCATGGTGGGTCTGGCCCTGGTCGGCGGGATGTCGGTGGCGAGCAGTTCGATGTCCGCGTCGTTCGACCGGCAGATCGACAAGAACCTCGGCGCCGACTTCATCATCCAGAACACGAACTTCACCCCGTTCACCCAGGAGGTGCGCACCACCGTGTCCCGCACGCGCGGCGTGGGGCTCGTGGTGGCGCAGCGGCTCACCCAGGTCGCCGTACGGCTGCCGAACGGGCAGCGGGTCCAGACGTCCGCCGTCGGGTACGGCCCAGGGCTCGACGACGTCGTGCACATCACGTACGCGCAGGGCGGTTCGGCGGCCGCGCTTGCGGAGGGTCACCTCGCCATGGACGCCGACTTCGCCCGGGACCACGGGGTGCGCCTCGGCGGCGTCGTCCCGGTCGAGTTCCCGGGCGGGCGGCGCACGGAGCTGACCGTCGGAGCGCTCACCGACCAGGACACGGCCGAAGGGTTCGGCGCCCAGGGCGGCCTCTATTTCGGCCTCGCCACCCTCCAGAGGTACGTGCCGGGCGCGCAGGACTCCGTGCTCTACGTCAACGCGGCGAGCGGCACGAAACCGCAGGACCTGCGCCCCCTCCTGGAACGGGCGCTGAAGCCGTTCCCACAGGTCCAGGTGCGCAACCAGACCGACTACAAGACGCTCGTCCACGACCAGATCGCCGTCCTGCTCTATCTGGTGTACGCGCTGCTCGGACTGGCGATCGTCATCGCGGTGCTCGGCGTGGTCAACACCCTCGCCCTGTCGGTGGTGGAGCGCACCCGCGAGATCGGGCTGCTGCGGGCGATCGGGTTGGGCCGGCGGCAGTTGCGCCGGATGATCCGGCTGGAGTCCGTGGTGATCGCGGTGTTCGGCGCGGTGCTCGGGCTGGCGCTGGGGCTCGTCTGGGGCGTGTGCATGCAGCAGGTGCTGGCCCTGCGCGGGCTGACGGCGCTGGCGATCCCCTGGACCACGATCGTCGCCGTCGTACTCGGCTCGGCGGTGGTGGGTGTGGTGGCGGCCCTTTTGCCGGCGCTGCGGGCGTCGCGGATGAACGTGCTGGCGGCGATCGCCCACGAGTGACCGTGCGCGGTCGCCCCGACGGGGTCACGATGGAGCGTCACATCAGGTCGTGCCGGGGAGAGTTCATGCCGCGTCCGTTCCGCTTCGGGGTCAATCTGCTCACGCCCGCGGCCGCGGCCGAGTGGCGCGCGAAGTGCCGGCGCGCCGAGGAACTGGGGTACGACGTGATCCTCGTCCCGGACCACCTGGGCATGGTCGCGCCGTTCCCGGCGCTGGTCGCGGCGGCCGAGGCCACCGAGCGGCCCCGGCTCGGCACCTTTGTGCTCAACGCGGGCTTCTGGAATCCGACGCTGCTGGCCCGCGAGGTCGCGACCACGGACGCGCTCACCGGCGGGCGCCTCGAACTCGGGCTGGGCACCGGCTATGTGCGGGCCGAGCACGAGACGGCCGGGCTGCCGTACGGCTCGCCGCGCGAGCGGGTGGACCACCTCCGGCGCACGGTGGCGGAACTGGACCGGCTGCTCGGCTCCGGCCACCAGCCCCGTCCCGCCACGCCCCGGGTGCCGCTGCTGATCGGCGCCAACGGCGACCGGATGCTGCGGCTGACCGCCGAGCACGCGGACATCGCCGCCTTCACCGGGGCCCGTGCGGGGTCCGCTCCGGGAACGCTGGAGCCGCTCACCGCCGAGGAGCTCGACGAGCGGGTCGCGCGCCACCGGGAGCTGTCGGCGGACCGGGCGGAACCGGCGGAGCTGAACCTGCTGATCCAGCTGGTGGCCGTCACGGACGACCCGGAGCCGGTGCTGAAACCGCTGCTGGAACGGCAGGCGCAGCTGACCCTGGACGACGCGCTGGCCCTCCCGGTCGTGCTGGCCGGCCCGCTGGAGGACGTCGTCGCGCGGGTGCGGGCGCTGCGCGAGCGGTTCGGGTTCTCGTATCTGACCGTACTGGAGCCGTGCATGGAGACCTTCGCGCCGGTGCTGGAGCGGCTGCGCGCGGAGTCCACATGATGGAAATCCACGCCCGGGAAGGCCACCCCGTGCTCCGATGATCACATGACTGATCTGCGCCTGCGCCCCGCGGCCCACGCCGACCTCGACGCCGTGCTCGCCTTCTGGAAGACGGCCGCCGAGGGCACCAGCATCAGCGACGACCGGGACGGGGTGGAGCGGCTGGTCGCCCGCGACCCCGAGGCCCTGATCCTCGCCACGGGGGAGGACGGCGAGCTGGTGGGCACGGTGATCGCGGGGTTCGACGGCTGGCGCTGCCATCTGTACCGGCTCGCGGTTCATCCGCGGCGCCGCCGGCAGGGCATCGCCTCGGCGCTGCTGGCCGCCGCCGAGGAACGGTTCGTACGGCTCGGCGGGCGACGGGCGGACGCGATGGTGCTGGTCCGCAACGAGACCGCGCACCACGCCTGGAGCGCCGCGGGTTACGGCCCGCAGGAGGACTGGCGGCGCTGGGTGAAGCTGCTCACGGACTGAGCCTATCCTGACTCCTTTGCACATCCTTTACCATTGAGGGAGCACTCGACCCTCTATGAAAGGTTGTGAGCGTCCGCCCATGGGCGAGCCTCCCGGTAGGCGTCACCGCGCGTCCCGTCCTGCGCTGTCCGATCATGGGACGGGGGTGACCCGATGACCGAAGTGCTCCTGCTTCTGGTGGCGATCCTGCTGTCGCTGGCCTGTGGTGCCTTCGTGGCGGCGGAGTTCTCGCTGACCACGGTGGAGCGCGGCGAGCTGGAGCGGGCCGCCGAGCGCGGCGAACGCGGCGCTCCGGGCGCCCTGAAGGCCGTACGGAACCTGACCTTCCAGCTCTCCGGCGCCCAGCTGGGCATCACCGTGACCAACCTGGTGGTCGGCATGCTGGCCGAGCCGTCGATCGCCAAGCTGCTGGCCGGCCCGTTCCGGGCGATGGGCCTGTCGGGCACCACGGCGAGCTCGGTCGCCCTGGTGCTCGGTACGGCCCTGTCCACGGTCTTCCTGATGGTCGTCGGCGAGCTGGTGCCCAAGAACTGGGCGATCTCCGCGCCGCTGGCCATGGCGAAGCGGGTCGGCACCCCGCAGAGCTGGTTCAGCGCGGCCTTCCGGCCCTTCATCACGCACCTGAACAACACGGCGAACCGCGTCGTGCGCCGGTTCGGGATCGAGCCCGCCGAGGAGCTGGCCTCCGCGCGCGGTCCGCAGGAGCTGGCGGCGCTCGCCCGGCACTCCGCCAGGGAGGGCGCGCTGGAGCCGGACACCGCCGAGCTGTTCGTCCGGACACTGAACCTGGCCGATCTGACGGCGGAGAACGTGATGACACCGCGCGTCCAGGTCATCGCCCTCGACATCCAGGCCACCTGCGAGGACGTGGCGAACGCGACCCGGGCCACCGGTCTGTCCCGGTTCCCGGTCTACCAGGGCAGCCTGGACTCGGTCGTCGGTGTCGCCCACATCAAGGACGTCCTCGCCGTGCCGGTCGAGCAGCGCCGCCACCGCCGCGTCCACCAGATGATGCGCGAGCCGCTGCTGGTGCCCGAGTCCCTGACCGTGGACCGGCTGCTGGACCGGCTGGGCGGCAGGCGCACGATGGCCGTCGTCATCGACGAGTACGGCGGCACCGCGGGCGTCGCGACCCTGGAGGACATCGTCGAGGAGGTCGTCGGCGAGGTACGCGACGAGCACGACCCGCACGAGACGCCCGACCTCGCCCCCGCCGGGGCGGACGAGCAAGGCCGGGCCCTGTACTCCGCCGACGGCGCCGCCCGCACCGACCAGCTCGCACGCGTGGGACTGCGGGTGCCCGAGGGGCCCTACGAGACCCTGGCCGGGCTGGTCGCGACCCTGCTGGGCCGGATACCGGTGACCGGTGACCGGGTCGAGGTCGCCGGGTGGCGGCTGGACGTGGTGGACGCCACGGGCCGGCGGGCGGCGCGGGTACTGCTGCACGCGCCGCTGGACGACGAGCAGGCACACGATCGGGCGGAGGGGGCACGATGACCGCCGTGCAGCTGCTGATCGGTCTGACGACCCTGGTCGTCAACGCCTTCTTCGTCGGCGCCGAGTTCGCGCTGATCTCGGTACGCCGGTCGCAGGTCGAGCCACTCGCGCAGGAGGGCGACCGGCGCGCGAGGAGCGTGCTGTGGGGCCTGGAGCACGTCTCCGCGCTGCTGGCCGCCGCCCAGCTGGGCATCACGCTGTGCACGCTCGTCCTGGGCGTGGTCGCCGAGCCGGCGATCGCGCATCTGCTGGAACCGGTGTTCCACGCGGTCGGCGTGCCCAAGAGCGCGGGCCACGTCGTGTCCTTCGTGATCGCGCTGACCCTCGCGACGTACCTGCACATGCTGCTGGGCGAGATGGTCCCGAAGAACATCGCGCTCGCCGAGCCCGTGCGCAGCGCGCTGCTGCTCGGCCCACCGCTGGTCGCGCTGTCCCGGGCGCTGCGCCCGGTGATCTTCACGGTCAACGCCTTCGCGAACGGTCTGCTGAAGCTGCTCCGGGTGGAGGCCAAGGACGAGGTCGCGGCGACCTTCACGGACGCCGAGCTCGCCGAGATCGTCAAGGACGCCAGCGAGGCCGGCCTGATCGACGGCCGGGCGCAGGAGCGCCTGCACGACGCCCTGGAGCTGGGCAGCCGGCCGGTGCGCGATGTCGTGGTGCCGCTGGAGCGGGTGGTGTACGCACATGTGGGCGTCACCCCCGAACAGCTGGAGGGGCTGTCGGCCGCCTCGGGCTTCTCCCGGTTCCCGGTGGTCGACGTGGGCCGTCGGATCGTGGGCTACCTGCATGTCAAGGACGCGCTGGACGCCTCGCCGCGGGATGTGCCGTTCCGGCTGCGGGACATGCGGCCCATCGCGCGGGTACGGGAGCGCACCCCGCTGGACGACGTGCTGACCGCGATGCGCGGCAGCCGCACGCACCTCGCGGCAGTCCTCGGCGACGACGGACGGCTGGCCGGCCTGGTGACCATGGAGGACGTGCTGCGGCAGCTGTTCGGCCAGCCTGCGCCGGGATGACTCCGGGGTGGCCGGCGGGGGCCGGTTGCCGGTTCCGGGGGTGATTCCGGGGCGACCGACCGGCGGGTATGGAGCCGGGATACCATCACTCACGCCATGCAGACGAATCCCACACCTCTCCCGTACAGCAGCCTGGTCGCCGTCGGCGACTCCTTCACCGAGGGCATGTCGGACCTGCTGCCCGACGGCTCCTACCGGGGCTGGGCCGACCTGCTCGCCACGCGGATGGCCGCCCGTACACCGGGCTTCCGGTACGCCAATCTGGCGGTGCGCGGGAAGCTGATCGGGCAGATCGTCGACGAGCAGGTGGACGTGGCGGCGGCCATGAACGCCGATGTGATCACGCTGGTCGGCGGCCTCAACGACACCTTGCGCCCCAAGTGCGACATGGGTCGGGTGAAGGGCCTGCTGACCGAGGCCGTGGAGCGGCTGGCGCCGTCCTGCAAGCAACTGGTGCTGATGCGCAGCCCCGGCCGTCAGGGCCCGGTGCTGGAGCGGTTCCGGCCGCGCATGGAGGAGCTGTTCGCCTGCGTGGAGGAGCTGGCCGGCCGGCACGGCGCGCTCGTCGTCGACCTGTACGGGGCACCCGCGCTGGGCGACCCCCGGCTGTGGGACGTGGACCGGCTGCACCTGACGGCGGAAGGGCACCGCCGCGTCGCCGAGGCCGTGTGGCAGACCCTCGGGTACGAGGCGGAGGACACCGAGTGGCACGTGCCCATGGCGGCCTCGGCGCCCCCGGGCTGGGTGACACGCCGGGTCGCGGACGCGCGGTTCGCCCGACAGCACCTGCTGCCGTGGATAGGCCGGCGCCTGACCGGCCGCTCCTCCGGGGACGGCCGTCCGCCGAAGCGACCCGAGCTGCTGCCGTACGAGGCATAGCGCCGGGGTCGTGACCGGGCGGTGATCAACATCCGGGGCAGGATCCACGAGCTCGGCCCCGGCTTGAACACGCGCCCGCCGACGTGGTGCACGTCGGCCGTCGCTGGACGACGGGGGCGCGCCACTCCGGCCAAGCGCTTGAAGCAGGCACAGATCGCGGTCGGCCCCCTGTTGAGCCGAACACGTCTCGCACCGG
The DNA here is from genome assembly GCF_040680195.1 of Streptomyces sp. NPDC052109. Taxonomy (NCBI): domain Bacteria; kingdom Bacillati; phylum Actinomycetota; class Actinomycetes; order Kitasatosporales; family Streptomycetaceae; genus Streptomyces; species Streptomyces sp. NPDC052109. Next base: position 40,569 of record NZ_JBFAWF010000023.1, read on the forward strand.
TCCGCGGTGTTCTGGGCCGGGCCGATGGTGGGCCTGGTCACCCGGGCTGTCGTGTCGCTCGCGATGCCGAATCCGGTGAGGGCGGCCACGGCCCCGGCGGCAGCGATGACGCGGCGAACACGCATGGGCTGCCCCCGTCGCGTGTCCTCCGTTCGGCGCGTTCAGCATGGTCGGACGGGGTGCGGTACGTCGCGAGCCGCCACTGCGAATGGGCGACGGTTCATCGCCGGCTTCGCCCCGACCGGGTCCGGGCAAGCCGGGCGTACCGTGTGCCCCGTCCCGGCGTTCGGGGTGCACGTGACCTGCCGGGGCCTCCGACGGGCCCCGGCGCCTGCCTCACGGTCGTGTTCGGCGCTCGGACGGCCTGGTCGGTGCCGGCGCACCGGCGGGGGCCGTCCCGTTTCCGGGCGAGGCCTGACCGCGTATGTACGGGACAGGGAGTGCGACGGCAGAGCAGACGAGCGAGACGCCCAAGCGGCACGCGGGCGAGCGGCTGGGCGCCGACGGGAGGAACGATGTCCTCGACCACATGACGGCGCGCGTTCCCGATCAAGGCACCGTTGAAGACCGAGCCGGCCTTGAGCGGTCCGAGCGCGAGGTCGCCGAACGACGCTCGCGCGGGGCCGCCGTCTCGCACTCGTCTCACGAACGGGCGCGCGCAGACCCGCGCGGAAGCCTGTTGACCTGTGGATTCCTCCAGCCCATGGACGGGACGGACCCTGTATGGACGGACGGTAAACTCTGGTCACGTGACTTCTGCGCCCGCCAAGCCCCGCATCCCGAACGTCCTCGCCGGACGCTACGCCTCCGCCGAGCTCGCCACGCTCTGGTCCCCCGAGCAGAAGGTGAAGCTGGAGCGGCAGCTCTGGCTCGCCGTGCTGCGCGCCCAGAAGGACCTCGGCATCGAGGTGCCGGACGAGGCGATCGCCGACTACGAGCGGGTCCTCGACACGGTCGACCTGGCCTCGATCGCCGAGCGCGAGAAGGTCACCCGGCACGATGTGAAGGCGCGGATCGAGGAGTTCAACGACCTCGCCGGGCACGAGCACGTGCACAAGGGCATGACCTCCCGCGACCTGACGGAGAACGTCGAGCAGCTGCAGATCCGGCTCTCGCTGGAGCTGGTGCGCGACCGTACGGTGGCCGTCCTGGCGCGTCTCGGCAAGCTGGCCGGCGAGTACGCCGAGCTGGTCATGGCCGGCCGCTCGCACAACGTGGCCGCGCAGGCCACGACCCTGGGCAAGCGTTTCGCGACGGCCGCCGACGAGCTGCTCGCGGCGTACGGCAGGGTCGAGGAACTCCTCGTCCGGTACCCGCTGCGCGGCATCAAGGGCCCGGTCGGCACGGCGCAGGACATGCTGGACCTGCTCGGCGGCGACGCGGCGAAGCTCGCCGAGCTGGAGAACCGGATCGCGCGGCACCTGGGCTTCTCGCAGGCCTTCACCTCGGTCGGCCAGGTCTACCCGCGCTCCCTGGACTACGAGGTCGTCACCGCGCTGGTGCAGCTGGCGGCGGCTCCGTCCTCGCTGGCCAAGACGATCCGGCTGATGGCGGGGCACGAACTGGTCACAGAAGGCTTCAAGCCGGGCCAGGTCGGTTCCTCCGCGATGCCGCACAAGATGAACACCCGCTCCTGCGAGCGCGTCAACGGCCTCATGGTCATCCTGCGCGGCTACGCCTCGATGACCGGCGAGCTGGCGGGCGACCAGTGGAACGAGGGCGACGTGTCCTGCTCGGTGGTGCGCCGGGTCGCGCTGCCGGACGCGTTCTTCGCGCTGGACGGCCTGCTGGAGACCTTCCTGACGGTTCTCGACGAGTTCGGGGCCTTCCCGGCCGTCATCGCCCGCGAGCTGGACCGCTACCTTCCGTTCCTCGCCACCACCAAGGTGCTCATGGGCGCCGTCCGGGCCGGTGTGGGCCGTGAGGTCGCGCACGAGGCGATCAAGGAGAACGCCGTGGCCACCGCGCTCGCCATGCGCGAGCAGGGGGCCGAGCGCAACGACCTGCTGGACAAGCTCGCCGCCGACGAGCGGCTGCCGCTCGACCGCGAGCGGCTGGCCGCACTGATGGCCGACAAGCTGTCCTTCACCGGTGCCGCCGCCGACCAGGTCGGTGCCGTCGTCGGCCGGATCGAGGAGATCGTCAAGCGGCACCCGGAGGCCGCCGGTTACACCCCCGGAGCGATCCTCTGACCCGCGCTCCCCGCTCACCGCGCTTCACCAGGGCGGAGCTGGAGGCCGCTCGCGACCGTCTCGTACCGGACGTCGTCGCGGACGGCCTCCAGGTGCTGTTCTGCGGTATCAATCCGGGGCTGATGACGGCAGCGACCGGCCACCACTTCGCCCGTCCCGGCAACCGCTTCTGGCCGGTGCTCCACCTGTCCGGCTTCACCCCGAGGCTGCTGAAGCCGGCCGAGCAGCAGGAACTGCCGGCGTACGGACTGGGCATCACGAACGTCGTGGCACGGGCGACCGCGCGGGCCGACGAGCTGACCGCCGAGGAGTACGTCGCGGGCGGCCGGCTGCTGGCCGAGAAGGTGACACGGCTGCGGCCGAAGTGGCTGGCCGTGGTCGGGGTGACCGCGTACCGGGCGGCCTTCGGCGACCGCAGCGCGCAGGTGGGGCCGCAGGAGCGGATCGTCGGGGACAGCCGGGTGTGGGTGCTGCCCAACCCCAGCGGGCTGAACGCGCACTGGACCGCGGCGACCATGGCGGAGGAGTTCGCCCGGCTGCGGGAGGCCGCGCAGACGTAGCGGGTCACGGCGGGTCCGTCTCGGTGGCGGTGAGCAGGAGCTGGATCTCGTCCGTGGGATCGCGGTCGGCGACTCCCAGGACGATCCAGCGGCCGCACTGTCGTGCCTCCCAGACGTACACGTCTCCCATGAGGTGACTGAGGCGGGCCCAGGGCTCGGGTATCTCCTCCGTCGCGGTGCGCAGCCGTATCGTCTGGAGCCCCATGTGCGACGGCTCGCCCCACCACTCCGTGAGGGTGCCGGCGAGTGCCTCCCGCTCCTCGTGGAAGCGCTCCATCACCTCCTCGCGCATCGAGGCGTCGGCGACTCGCGTGCCACGGCTGGTCGCCAACTCGGCCGTGTGGTAGCCCGGTCCGGCGATGCCGAGGTCCGACCTCCCGTCCTCGGCGGGGAACTCCCGCGAGCACAGCAGATCGGTGACGACGAGGTACGTCTCGATGCCCATGTGATCCAGTAAACCGGCCCCCACTGACAATTGGCGGGGCGTCAAAGTCCGCAGGGTTCCCAGCGGGTTCAGGCGAACCCGGCGCCGTACGCTCCGCGCTCCCGCCGCCGGACATGTCCCCGACGACGAAGAACCCGCTGAGCACGGCGAGGACGTCCCCCACCGGAGCAAGTCCCCGCGACGACACCGCAACTACCTGTCCGTTCACCGCAGTTGTCCTACCATGGCGGTGATTGCCAGCAGGCCGGAGAGCAGGAGCCGCACCCGCATGTCCATCGATCCGCCGGAGTCACCTGAAGCCGCCCTCCCCGTGTGGGTGTCCGCCGACGAGGTCGAGGACCTCCTCGACGAGTCGAAGGGGTTGCTGCGGCGCAACGGTGATGCCGTGCTGCAGCAGGTTCCGCTGGGGCCGCTCCGCAAGAACCTCTCCGCGACCGTGGACGCCCTGCAACAGCTGTTCGCGGAGGTCTCCGCCCGAGGAGGGACCCTGCCCCTCAAGGAGGCCCAGCTGTCCTTCCAGATCACGGCCACCGGAGGGGTCCAGCTGATCGGCACCGGCCAGGTGCAGGGGACCCGCGCGATCACCCTCGTCTTCAGGCAGTAGCCGGATGGGCCGCCATCTGGCCGTGCTGGTGGGAGCGAGCGACTACCAGTCCTCCCAGGGAGAGTTCCCCTCGCTCGACTTCATCCCGGCCGAGCTGAACCGGTTGCGCACGGCCCTGCTGCGGCGCGGGTTCGACCGCGTCGATCTGGTCGCGCGCGGCTTCGTGACGGACCACGGCACCGGTATCAACGGCTCCCTGGTACGCGGCAGCGTCAACAAGGCACTGGCCGACGCCAGGATGGGCGACACCGTTCTGGTCGTGCTCAGCGGGCACGGGATCCAGCACGAGGGCCGCGACTACCTCGTACCCGAGGGCCTGCACCCGTACGACGACCACATCGAGGAGTCGGTGCCGGTCGACTGGGCGGCCCGTGCGGTCTCGAACAGCGAGGCGGACACCGTCGTCTTCCTCTTCGACACCTGCCGGGAGGGGGTACGGCAGGAGGCCAAGGGGTCCCCCCGGCTGGTGCCGCGCAGGAAGGATCTCGACTGGAGGCTGGAGCGGCGCCGCAAGGTCGCCCGGGTCTTCGCCTGCTCGCCGTTGGAGAAGGCCCTCTGGGCACGGGGCGAGGCGGCGGGCGACACCGCGGACGCCGGCGCGTTCAGTCTGTTCACCCGCGCGCTGACCGACCTGGTCGAGGCCGGCACGCCCGGGGTGACACTCCCCCAGCTGCTGGAGGCGCTCCAGACCCGCATCACGGAGTTGCACACGCTGTGCGGCAAGAGCGGCCCTCCCCAGCAGGTCGACCACCAGATCACCAGCGGGCCCGCGCAGGACGAGATCGTCGTCCTGCCCGCCGCTCCCGGCGCCGAGGACGCCTCCCCGCGCTCCTACGCTGACCACCAATGGGTCCGCATCGTCACGGAGCACAAGGTCTGGAGTCTGGTCCCGGACCCGCAGCCGGCGGTCGTGGAGGAACTGAAGCAGCGCTGCGCCGCGATCGCCGCGCGTCTCGCGGCGGCGAACGAGCGGGACGAACCGCTCCTGGCCGGCGACCCCTGGCACGATCCGCTGCACGCCAGGCGCACCAGCCAGCAGCTGGCCCAGCTCGTGACGGGCGCCCCCTCCGAGCGCCCCAGTGCCCTGACCGACCTCCAGCCCACCGAGGCCGCGCTCCTCGCCCTCGTCCCGTTTCTGGCGCACACCGTCGAGGTCGGTATCGCCGCGGCCGAGGTGTCGGCCGTCCACGAGGAACCGCCCCAGTTCACCACGTTCACCGACCGCTACCCGCGTGAGCGGCGGCGCATGGAACAGGCCCGCCGGGCCGGCAACACCACCGCCGTCCGGGACATCCGCTGGTGGCTGTTCCACCGGTGGCTGCTCCACCGGGGGGAGACGTACCACCCTTCCGTGGTCGCCGCCCTGCTCCCTCCCTCCGACGAGAGCCAGGACGGCTGGATCGACGAGGCGCTCGGCCGGAACCGACTGCAACGGCTGGTCAACGAACTGCGGTTGTCGCCCTTCTCACTGCCCGGCTCGGGTGTGTCACCGCAGGCGGACACCGGTGCCGGGGACATGGCACTGCAGGCCAAGGCCACGGTGGCGGGCGGCCACGACGACCAGCACTACGTGCGCGAGCGGCTGCTGGCCGTCCTCCTGAAGCTGGCCCGGGCGCGCGCGGTCACGCCGCTCGCCCTGCCACCGGTCGTCGTGCAGAACCTCGCGGTCCGCGACCAGATCGACCTGCTGGACCTGCGCACCTGCCTGCAGAACGCGTTCTGGGACCGCCAGGGCAAGAGCATCACGCTGCGGGCCGCTCCACGGCATCACGTGGGAGCGCTGGCCCTGGAGATGTACTGCGACCAGGTCGACGGGGTGCTCCGGGACGTCGGCGAGATCACCGACCTGCCCTGGGACCTGCGCCCGCTGGACGGCCTGCCGGCCCGGGCCGGCGCGGATCTCGACGCACCGGCCCACCTGCGCAAGGCGATCCGGTTCCGCGCCGACGAGGAACGCGTCCTCGACCTGCTCATGGGACGCAACCTCTACAAGGATCCCGCGCTGGCCGTCCGCGAGATGTACCAGAACGCCCTGGACGCATGCCGGCACCGGGACGTGCGCACGCGGTACCTGCGCCGCACGGGGGCGGACCCCGCGCCCTGGGAAGGCACCATCACCTTCACCCAGGGCGTCGACGACGAGGGACGCCGCTACCTGCGCTGCCAGGACAACGGCATCGGCATGGGGGAGACCGAGATCCGCAACGCCTTCGCCGAGGCGGGGGCGCGCTTCGTCCACCTCCCGGAGTACGTGCGGGAGATGGCCCTGTGGCAGCAGCACGCCGAGGACCTGAAACTGCACCCCAACAGCCGGTTCGGCATCGGGGTGCTCAGCTACTTCATGCTGGCCGACGAGATCAGCGTCGACACCTGCCGCTTCGGCATGGACGGACGTCCCGGCCGGGCGCTGCGGGTGTCCATCGCGGGCCCCGGGACCCTCTTCCGCATCGATCCGCTGCCGTACGACCCCCTGAGGGAGGCCGGAACCACCGTCACCCTCTACCTCAACCCGCCCGAGCACGCGGAGCCGCCGCTCTCCTGCCTGACCGTTCTCAACGAACACCTGTGGATCGCCCCGTACCGCACCGTCGTGTCGACGGGCGGGGCACCCGCCGTCTGGGAACCGTACGAGCTGCGTGTCGAGTCACTGCGGGAGCATCAGCAGGAACACCGGAGATCGGCCCGGCAACCCGGCCGGTCCGGGGCCGCCGTGGCCAAGGCCGCGGACAGCAGGCTGTACTGGGTGCCCGGGAGGGGAGTGTTCCTCGCGGACGGCATCAAGACCGACCGCAACGTCTTCGGCATGGTCGTCGACCTCCGTGACGAACTGCGGCCCGAACTCCTGTCCGTGGACCGGGTGGAGCTGCAGCGCTACGACGAGGAGGCGGTGGAGCGGCTCAAGGAATCCGGCCTGTCCGAGCTCATCACCAGTCCGGTGTTCACCTACGACTGGGTGGTGCAGGTCAGCGACTCCGACGAGAAGCTCGCCGCGGCGTGCGTGGAACGTGCCGCCGCGGCCGGGATCACCTGGGACTTCCTGGGACATCAGGTCCCGGTCGCGGCCAGCGGTGTGTTCCTGCCGGACGACCTGATCCTGTGCGCACTCACCGGCGAGCTTCCGCACTCCCCCGAGCCATGGCCGGAGGTCGAGCACGTGTTCCTCGCCTCCATGCCGGATTACATCGTCCGCTGGCGTCTGCTCGCCCTGCTGCGTGCGGGCGTCGGCGGACCCACGACAGACGTCGTCACCGCGTCCGCCCCCCTCACCGCGCGGCCCACGGATCTGAACCTCCTCATGCGCGACGGGTTCAACGCCTGGACGGAACGCCGCCAGGCCTGGCGGGCGCAGAACCCCTACAGCAAGCGCTTCGAGTCGTCCTACACGCTCGCCCGTGTCCTCGAGGACGCCGGGATAGCCCCCCTGGACACCCTCCCCAAGTGGACGGACCAGCAGGCGATCGCGGATCTCGACCGCATCCTCGACGGGGTGAAGCAAACGGGCGGCACCGCCGGGGAAGTGGCGCGGCAACTCACCGCGCTGGGCTTCCGGGTGCCCCGTTTGCCCGTCTCCCCCGACCTGGGACCCGCCGATCTGCCGTATCTGCGCACAGTCGCCGATTACTTCTCCTGGCTGTCCCCGGACAGCGTCGTCTCATGGCCTCAGCTGATCTCTTCGGCGGCACGCGCCCGCAGCACCGTCGCGGAGACGGCCAAGCGTCTGGAGCGGCTCGGATACACCGTCACGGCACCGCCGGAGGGCCACGCCGAACCCGGCGAGGTCGACGGGCGACTGGTGGACGCGGCCTACGGAGGACGAACCGCGGCATCGCTCGCCGACGGGCACGCAGCCTTGTCCGCCGCCCGGATCACCGTCGCCGCGGTCGCGCTGCACCTGTCGCCCGCGGCGGCGGCCGAGCGCCTCGCGGAACTGGGCATCCCAGTGCCCGAGCAACGACTCGGCACCACGCCTCTGGTGGACGACGACCGGGTCATCCTCAGCCGGGACCTGGACGGCCAAGGGCCCTGGCTGGATCCGGACGACACCGTTCTCCCGCCCCACGTGATAACGGCCTCGAACATCACCGGTCTGAGCATGGAGGACGTGTCCGAGCGCCTGCGTGCGCACGGGTTCACGCCGCCGGACATCGAGCCGCCGTGGACCGAACTCTCCGCCGAGGACCTGATGCTGCTCAGCCAGGGGTACCAGCGCGAGGGGCACTATCTGCGCCCCGATCAGCCGGTCACGCAGCGCCATCTGCTCGACGTGTCCGAGCAGATGGAGATACCCGTGTCCGCCGTCCGCAGGCGCCTCACGGAACTCGGCTACCGGGTTCCGGACGACGCCCCGCTGCTCGACCGCCTGGCTCCCGAGGACTACGACCTGATTGCCCCGTACTTGCCCGACGGGCTGATCGTCGGCGACCCCGGCGAGGTGATCCCGCCGGCGCACATCCGGGCCGCCGCGCATCGCCTCGGCAAGCCAGCTGCGGAGATCGCCGAGCGGCTCGCGGCACTGGGCTGCCGAATCGGGGCACCGGTCGAGTCCTTCCTGAGTCCTTCCCCGGGCGACCTCCTGGCACAGCTTCTCGCCTCACCCGAGGCGAAGCCTGCGGAACCACACCGGGACGGCGTCGAGGTGTCCCTCGCCGAGCTCGCCTCGCTGGCTGTCCGCCTCCGCCGGCCGTTCCGGGAGGTGGCGCTCGAGGCCTCTCGTCATGGCTTCCGCCATGCGGCGCGCGACTGGTTCCACGAGGCGACCCCAACGGTGGGGCCACCGCGCTCCGTCGCACGCCAAGAGGCCTCCCCGGCGTGATCCGCGCCGACCGGATGCCGGTCACGTCCTTCTCTTCGACGCCGAGCCCCGCGGCCCAGCGGTGATTCCGCTGGTGCGGCCGGCTGGGCCGCGGAGCCGCCGAAGGTCCTGGTGCGACGTCCCAGGAGAACGAGGAGTACGTGTACGAGGCACTGCACGCGGGCGCCTGCGGGTTCCTGCTCGAGCGGGGCCACGCGGCCGTGCAGGCGGGTGCGGCTGGTCGCGGAGGGCGAGTCCCTGCTCTTCCCGGCTTCCGTACGACGCCTCGCCCCCCGGTACGGCGACGGCGACCGCCCGGCACCTACCGCGCCGGAGCGGGCCCGGCCGACGGAGCGGGAGGCGCAGGTGCCGCGGCTCATGGCCCGAGGGCTGCCGAACGCGGAGATCGCCGCTCGGCTGGTCGTGGCCGCTGGGACGGTCACGTCGCATGTGGACGCCGTGCTGGCCGAGCTCGGCGCGCGCGACCGCACCCAGGCGGTGATCGCGGCGTACGAGCCGGGGTTCGTCGAACCGGGGTGAGCCGGGCCGGACTTGCGGAACCCGGCACTCGCCGGGGGCGGCCGGGCCGAGTACGATCCGGCCAACACGCCCGCGAGCTGGAAGGACGGACGGTGGGGCAGCTGACCGGCGGCGATCCCTCGCTGCTGCGAAGGATCAATTCCGCGGTGGTGCTGCGCGCGCTGCGTACCGCGAACTGCGCGACGCTCACCGAGATCACCCGCGTCACCGGACTGTCCCGGCCGACCGTCGAGGGGGTCGTCGAAGGGCTCATCGAGGGCGGGCTCGTCGTGGAGACCGCGGCCGACGAGGGCACCGCGCGCCGGCAGGGGCGGCCCGCGCGCCGGTTCCGCTTCCGGGCTGAGGCGGGACACCTGCTGGGGCTGGAGATCGGGCCGCACCGGGTCGCGGCGCTGCTGTCCGACCTGGACGGGCGAGTGCTGGGCGCGCAGGCCAAGGAGGTCGACGAGACGGCCCCGGCGGACGAGCGGCTCGACCGGCTGCGCGGCGCGGTCGCCGAGTTGCTGCGGCGCGCCGGGGTCGCGCGCAGTTCGCTGCGGGCCGTGGGCGTGGGCACGCCGGGGATCGTGGAGGCGGACGGCACCGTACGGCTGAGCACGGCGCTGCCGCAATGGACGGGCCTGAAGCTGGGTGAGCGGCTCAGCCGTTCCTTCAAGTGCCCGGTGCTGGTGGAGAACGACGCCAACGCGGCGGCCGTGGCCGAGCACTGGAAGGGCGCGGCTGCCGAGACGGACGACGTCGTGTTCGTGCTGGCCGGTCTGAGCCCGGGCGCGGGTTCGCTGATCGGCGGACGGCTGCACCGCGGCTACGGCGGGGCGGCCGGGGAGATCGGCGCGCTGCACCTGCTGGGCCGGGAGGCGACTCCGGAGACGCTGCTGTCGACCACCGACGAACCGCTGCACCCGCTGGACGAGCAGGCGGTCGCCGAGGTGTTCGCGCTGGCCCGGGAGGGCGACCAGCGTGCGCGGGCGGCCGTCGAGCGGTTCATCCAGCGGCTCGTGCACGACGTGGCCGCGCTGGCGTTGGCGCTCGACCCCGAGCTGGTCGTGATCGGCGGATGGGCGGCCGGTCTGGACGGCGTCCTGGAACCACTGCGCCGCGAACTGGCCCGCTACTGCCTGCGGCCGCCCCGGGTGACGCTGTCCCTGCTGGGCGAGGCGGTCGTGGCCACGGGGGCGCTGCGCCTGGCCTTGGACCATGTCGAGGAGCAACTGTTCGCGGTGGACGGCACGGTGGCGCGGCGCTGAGCGTCGCGGGGTGGTGGCGCGGGAGTTCTGCCGCTTCGCCACCGTTGGCCGACGTGCCCCTTTGCGGAGCCTGGCCGGTGCCCGGCGTGGTGGGAAGAGCCGCGGAGGCGGGATCCGCGCATGTGGTGCCGGGCACGGCCGTGTCGCCGCAGCGGCACCCCGGTTCGCGCCCGCACCGCGGAACCGCATGACCGATGCGGCCCGCACGCTTGGCCGGCCGCACCGGCCCGGTGTTGCCCGGGTGCCGGCAGATACGGCATGCCCCACCCGCCGGACGCCCCGCGCCGGGCCGCCGCGGCACCCTGGCGACCGGTCGCGCCCGCGCGGCGGAACCGTATGACCGATGCGGCCCCCGCCCCTTGGTCGGCCGCCCGGCCGGTCTCGCGGAGTTACCCGGTGATCACGAGGCCCGGCGCTCCGGGTCGTGGTGTATCTCCACGTCCGGGGAGTCGCCGAAGGTCAGCCGGCAGGTGTCGGCGCGGTAGGTCGCGACGGACAGGGCGGCGGTGCGACCCCCGGCGAAGAAACGGGTGGTGACGACGAGGACGGGCGAACCGGGAAGCCGGTCGAGCTCCTTGGCGTCGTCCGCGCGGGCGGATCCCAGCTCGACGGCGCGGTCCTGGCCCTCGAGCGTCAGGTGCTGAATCTCGCGCAGCACCGCACGCGCGCGTGCCGGTCCGGACGGGGCGTCGATCGCGGTGAGGTCGGGCACCGAGGCCGCCGGGATGTAGAGCAGTTCGGTGGCGACCGGCTGGCCGTGGGACATCCGGGAACGGCGCACGGTGTGCACTGGCTCGTCCGCGCCGGTCTCCAGGGCCGTGGCGACGGAGGCGGGCGGCGCCGCCCGCTCGCTGTCGACGGGCTGCCAGGCGTCCGAGGCGGCGCCCGGCCAGGTGTGCTGCTCGGTGCCGACGGCCACGCCCATGCGCGGCGGGGCGACGGTCGTACCGACTCCCCGGCGGCGCTGCAGCCGGCCTTCCAGCTCCAGCTGTTCGAGGGCCTGGCGGAGCGTGGCGCGAGCCACGCCGAAGCGAGCGGCGAGGTCGCGCTCGTTGGGCAGGATCTCGCCGACCGAGAACTCGGAGTCCAGTGCCTCGCTGAGCACTGTCTTGAGATGCCAGTACTTCGGTTCCGGCACCGATTCCAGCTGCGTGGTCCCCACCCTGTCCTCCGCAAGAGCCGTGGTCCGGCGGTTTTTAGCGCCCTTGTTTATTAAAGGTTGTTGCACTTCTCTGCGACCATAGGGCGACCCGCACCCTTGGTCAAGACCAATCCTCGATCCCTTGGGCGACGCGGGGCTGACCTGCCGCGGAGCGTTCACGAGGCGTTCGTACACGGCGGTGTGTGTGACATCGCGGCAAAGCTCCCGTCGCAGAACGGGGGCGTGTGGGGCCTGTGTGGTTCAGCGGTCGACGAGGTGCCGCAGCTTGTCCGGATTGCGGACGACGTACACGGTCGTGACACGGCCGTCGACGACGTCCAGCTGCAACAGCGCGTCGGGCCTGCCCGCGGACAGCACCAGCACGGCCGGACCGCCGTTGGCCTCCAGAAGGCGGTACGCGGGATCCACCGGCGGCCGCTGCGCGACGGCGAGGAGGAAACGGCCGACCTTGTCGGCGGAGTGCATGATCCGCACCGGCGCCTTGGCCTTGCCCCCGCTGTCGCCGACCAGGCGGACGTCCGGGGCGAGCAGGGACATCAGCCCGGCCAGGTCGCCACCGCCCGCGGCGGCGAGGAACCGTTCGGTCAGCTCGCGTCGCCGCACGGGGTCGACCTCATAGCGCGGCCGGCGTTCGTCGACGTGCCGGCGTGCCCGCCCCGCGAGTTGCCGCACCGCCGCCTCGCCGCGGCCGAGCAGGGTGGCGATCTCGGCGTACGGATGGCCGAACGCCTCCCTGAGCACGAAGACGGCCCGCTCCAGCGGCGACAGTGACTCCAGCACGACCAGCACGGCGAGGGAGACGCTGTCGGCGAGCACGGCACGCTCCGCCGCGTCCGGGACGGCCTCGCCGGACCCGGTGAGGTACGGCTCCGGCAGCCAGGGACCGACGTACGCCTCGCCGCGCGCCTGGACCTGGCGCAGCCGGTCGACGGCCAGCCGGGTGGTGACGCGCACCAGGTAGGCCCGCGGGGCGCGGACCTCCGCGTGATCGGCGCGGGACCAGCGCAGCCAGGCGTCCTGGACCACGTCCTCGGCGTCGGCGACACGGCCCAGCATGCGGTAGGCGACCCCCGTGAGCAGGGGGCGGTGCTGTTCGAAGACGTCGGTGGCGGTCTCGCTCGTCACCGCTCCATCCCATCCGACACGCACCGCGGGTGTCCACCCGGAATCGGGTCGTCCCGCACGTGTCCGGATCACAATGACGGCGGACCGCCGGGGGTCGGCGGCCGGTGACCGGGAGGCGACCGATGCGGTGCGCGGTGCTGGGCACGGGCGAGGTGGGCCGCACACTGGGCGGCAGGCTGGTGGAGCTGGGGCACGAGGTGACCCTCGGGTCCCGTACCAAGGACAACCCGGTGGCGCTGGAATGGGCCACGGCCGCGGCCGCGCGGGCCCACGCGGGCACCTTCGCGGAGGCGGCCGCGACGGCGGAGATGGTCATCAACGCGGTGAGCGGCCGGGTGGCACTCGACGCCCTGCGGGCCGCCGGCGCGGAGCACCTGGACGGCAAGGTCCTGGTGGACGTCTCCAATCCGCTGGCGTTCGAGGACGGCCAGCCGCGGCTGGACCCGGTGGAGTCGGACAGCGTGGGCGAGCAGATCCAGCGGGCCTTCCCGCACGCGCGCGTGGTGAAGACGCTGAACACCGTCAACTGCCGGGTGATGGTGGAGCCGGGCCGGGTGCCGGGTGCGCACCACCTCTTCGTGTGCGGTGAGGACGCCGGGGCCAAGGAGCAGGTGAGGGCCTTGCTCGTCGGATTCGGCTGGCCCGCCGAACGGGTGCTGGACCTGGGCGGGATCGGAGCGGCGCGGGCGACGGAGATGTATCTGCCGTTGTGGCTCGCACTGATGCGGCAGTTCGGGACGGAGGACTTCAACATCGAGGTGCGTCGGGCGGATTGACGGCCGCGGACGTGCGCGGGATGTGCGCCCACCGGGGGCTACCGGCCGGTAGCAATTGCTGACAAGCTGTCTACGGCGTCCGTCAGCAGCCAGACGAGGAGCACCCCATGTCCGCCACCGTCGCCTTCAAGGTCCCCACTCCGCACGGCTCGAAGGACGTGACCGTGTCCTACGCGCGGGTCGGACGCGGCGAACCTCTGGTCCTCCTGCACGGCATCGGCCATCACCGGCAGGCCTGGGACCCGGTCGTGGACATCCTCGCCACCGAGCGCGACGTGATCGCGGTCGACCTGCCGGGCTTCGGCGCGTCCCCGAGCCTGCCGGCCGGCCTCGCCTACGACCTGCCCACCACCAACTCCGTGCTCGGCGCCCTGTTCCAGGCACTGGAGCTGGACCGCCCGCACATCGCGGGCAACTCGCTGGGCGGCCTGCTCGCCCTGGAACTGGGGCGGGAGAAGCTCGTACGGTCCGTCACGGCGCTCTCGCCCGCCGGATTCTGGACGGAGGCCGAGCGCCGGTACGCCTTCGCCGTGCTGCTCGCGATGCGGGGCATCGCCCAGCGGCTCCCGCTGCCGCTGGTGGAGCGGCTGTCGCGCACCGCGGCCGGCCGTACCGCGCTGACCAGCACCATCTACGCCCGCCCCGCGCGCCGTGCCCCGGCGGCCGTGGTCGCCGAGACGCTCGCGCTGGTGGGGGCCACCGGGTTCGACGCGACGCTGCGGGCGGGCGCGGCCGTCCGGTTCACCGACGACATGCCCGGTCTGCCGGTCACCGTGGCCTGGGGCACCCAGGACCGGCTGCTCGTGCGCCGTCAGGGCGTGCGTGCCAAGCAGCTCATCCCGCACGCCCGGCTGGTGCGGCTGCCCGGCTGCGGCCACTGCCCGATGAACGACGACCCGGCTCTCGTCGCGCGGGTCATCCTGGACGGCAGCCGCTGAACAGGCGGACGGCGGCCGCACCACCGCGCAGGGCGGCCGGGGCGGGTGACGCTCGCCGCGGGGCCGGGTCTGCCCACCGCGACGAGTTGCCGGGCGGGCAGGCCCGGTTGCCGGGTGTCCTCCTTCGCTCAAGGACAGGGACCGGCCTCCGTTTCGGCTCGCCGCAGGGGCGGTGGCCGGCCTGGGGTGCGGGCCGCGTCGAAGGGGCCGTGCCGGTTGCCGAGGCCCCACCGGAGGGTCGTGCCGAGCACCGGTGCCGGCCCCGCCCGAGGGGCTTGTCCCCGCCGTCGGTGTCACGCCGCACGCGTGCGTGCGCGGGCGACCTTCCACCGGCGCCTGCGGAGACGCCCCCCAACCGACGGCCGAATGCCCGGTCCGTCCCGCCCGGCTTCCGTACGCGCGCGTACCCGCGGCTTCGCGCGGTGGCGGGTGGCGCCGACTGCGGGCCGCACAGCCGACCGACCGCGCCCTCGAGGCCACGGCACCGCGCTGCGGGCGCAGCCCCAAGGCCCGTTGTTCACTTCGGGTTTGCGTGTGCGCCTCGGCGCCCCAGTAGGTGTGGCCCTGCCCGCTGGCCGGATCCCTTCCCTGGAGGCGCAGCCATGTCAGACCGTCCGTCCCCCGGCCGCCGCAGCGTTCTGCGCGGCTCCCTCGTCGCCTCGGCGGCCCTCACCCTGCCCGTCGGCCTCGGCGCGGCCCCGGCCTTCGCCCGCTCCGGGCGCCCCCAGGCGAGCTGGGGCGTGCAGACGGGTGACGTGACCACCGACTCCGGACTGGTGTGGGTGCGTGCGGACCGGGCGGCGCGGATGATCGTGGAGACCTCGGCCACCGAGTCGTTCCGCAACCCGCGCAGATGGCACGGTCCGCTGCTGGGCGCCGGCTCGGACTTCACCGGCACCACCCGGCTGCACGGCCTGCCGGCGGGCGAGCAGGTCCACTACCGCGTGCTGCTCGCCGACCCGGACGACCCGCGCCGCACGGGTGAGCCGGTGACCGGCACCTTCCGCACCGCGCCGGCCCGGCGGCGCCAGGGCGTGCGGTTCGTGTGGTCCGGCGACCTCGCCGGACAGGGCTGGGGCATCAACGAGTCCATCGGCGGCTACCGCATCTTCGACGCGATGGCGAAGGTCGACCCCGACTTCTTCCTGTGCAGCGGCGACAACATCTACGCCGACGGGCCGATCGCGGCGACCGCCGCCCTGCCCGACGGCGGCGTCTACCGCAGCGTCACCACCGAGGAGAAGTCGCACGTCGCGATCACCCTCGACGACTACCGGGGCAACTTCCGCTACAACCTGCTCGACTCGGCGCTGCGGCGGTTCAACGCCCAGGTGCCGAACATCATCCAGTGGGACGACCACGAGGTCCGCAACAACTGGTACCCGGGCGAGGTCATCGGCGCCGGCACCCCCTACCCGGCCGGGACGAGGCTCGACGAGCTGGCGCCGCGCTCCCGGCAGGCGTTCTCCGAGTACTTCCCGATCTCCACGATCAGCGGGCGCCCGGACGGCCGTATCTACCGGGTCGTCCACCACGGTCCGCTGCTCGACGTGTTCGTGCTCGACATGCGCACCTACCGCAACGCGAACTCCCCCGACGACCAGACCACGGACCCGGTGGGCATCCTCGGCCGCGAGCAGCTGGAGTGGCTCAAGCGGGAGCTCGCGAGGTCCCGCGCGGTGTGGAAGGTGATCGCCAACGACATGCCGCTCGGTCTGGTCGTGCCCGACCCGGTCGAGGGCAGGCCGAACTTCGAGGCCGTGGCCCAGGGCGACCCGGGTGCTCCGCTCGGCCGCGAGCTGCAGATCGCGGAGTTGCTGCGCTTCATCAAGCACCGGCGGATCACCGGCACGGTGTGGCTGACGGCCGACGTGCACCACACCTCCGCCCAGTACTACGACCCGTCGCGGGCCGCGTTCAAGGACTTCGAGCCGTTCTGGGAGTTCGTCTCCGGCCCGCTCAACGCGGGCGCCTTCCCGGCCAGCGCGCTGGACGGCACGTTCGGCCCGGACCGGGTCTTCGTGAAGGCGCCCACCGCCTCCAACGTGTCCCCGGCCCAGGGATACCAGTTCTTCGGCGAGGTCGACATCGACGGCGACAGCGGCGAACTGACGGTCCGGCTGCGCGAGTACGACGGCACCGTGCTGTTCACCCGGACGCTCCGGCCGGGCCGGGTCGGCCAGTAGGGCCCCTCGGTCCCGTAGGCTGCTCGTTGTGCCGCGCACCGGTGTCATCCCACGGCGCGCGGCACGGCCAACTCCGCCGCACCACGGGCGTTTCCGCACGTCAGACGGAATGTCAGTGGTCGCCTCTACGGTTTTCGTATGACGCGGGCACTCGAGGACGACAACGCCACGATCTGGAGCGGAGCGGTACCGGGCAACCAGGTCGTAGAAACGACAACAAAACGGACGGAGCATGCTTTACTCATCGGTCACAAACCGTTCGTGATCACGCAACACCTTTCCTTCACAGTGGCTGCATGACTCCAGAGATGTCTGACGTGACCCGGGCGAAGCACGGACGGCCCGTGCACCACTGGCGGCGGGACGTCATCGAACTCGCCGCGCTGTTCACCGCCGTCGCCGTGGCCGACGGCGTGGCGAACCTGATCGGGCACGGCCCCGGCGGTCCCGCCCTGTTGGTGATCTCGGCGGTCGTGCTCGCCGCGACGGCCGGCTTCCACACCTGGTGGGCACGGCGCCACGGACACGCACCGCCCACCAGCGATACCGGCGCCCGGCCGGCCGCCGGGACGCGGTCGGCCGGGCCCGCCGAGCAGCCGGGCGACGGCTCGGACGACGTGGCCGACACCGGTGCGCTGTGGCGGATGCGGACCACGGTGAAGGACGAGCCCGGCTCGCTGGCGGCGTTGTGCGCGGCACTCGCCGAGCGGCGCGTCGACATCCTGAGCCTTCAGACGCACCCGCTGGCCGACGGCACCGTGGACGAGTTCCTGCTCCGGGCACCGGGCGCCCTCGCGGCGGCCGAGATGACCCGGGCGGTCTCGCTGGCCGGCGGTGCGTCCACCTGGATCGAGCGGGCCGACGCCCACGACCTGGTCGACGCCCCCACCCGGGTGCTCGGTCTGGCCGCGCGCACCGCGCTGGACGCCGCCGAACTGCCGCTGGCGCTGCGCCAGTTGCTGGGACGGTGCTCGATCCGTTCGCTGCCCGGGACACCGGTCGGCGGGGGCCGCGGGCCCGAGCCCGTACCGGTCGAGGGCGTGCTGGAGGACACCGTGATGCGGCTGCGGGCACCGGAGGGCGGTGTGCTCACCGTGGAGCGGCCGTACCTGCCGTTCACGCCCACCGAGTTCGCGCGGGCGCGGGCGCTGGTGGAACTGGACAACCGGCTCGGCCCGCGCATCCCGCGCGGCCATGACGTGCTGACGCTGCCCGAGGGCAACGACATCGCGGTCCGCCGGGTCGACACCGGGGACCTGGCCGCCGCGAAGGCGATGCACGAGCGGTGCTCGTCGCGCACGCTGGGCATGCGGTACCACGGCCCGGTCGGCGACGCGGACCGCTACCTGAACCACCTGCTCAGCCCCCGCTTCGGCCGGACCCTGGCCGCGCAGACCACTTCCGGCCGCATCGTCGGCCTCGGGCATCTGCTGTGGGACGGCGACGAGACCGAGGTCGCCCTGCTGATCGAGGACGACTGGCAGCAGCGCGGCATCGGCGGTGAGCTGCTCGGCCGGCTGGTGGCGATGGCCATGGAGGCCGGCTGCGAGAGCGTGTACGCCGTGACGCAGGCGTCCAACACCGGCATGGTCGCCGCGATGCGCGGACTCGGGCTGCCCCTGGACTACCAGATCGAGGAGGGCACGCTGGTCATCACGGCACGCCTGGACACCGCACAAGTCGCCTCCCGGGCGGCGCGTGCCACCACCGACCAGCGCCACCTGGGCGCCCCGGCCCGGCGAGACTGACCCGGTCACGCACGCAGACCCGCGCGGTCCGGCGCCGGTCCCGCACGCGCCGCGGCCCGGCCCGCCGCGGCTTACCCGCGCTCAGCCGCGGCCGACCTTCTTCCAGCGCCCCCGCCTTCCGTGCCGGCACGGAAGGCGGGGCGGGACCGGCGGTCAGGCCGTCTCCGTGAGCCAGGGCCGAGGCAGCGGATGGTCCGGGTCGTACAGCCTGGCCCACGGGCAGCGGTCGGAGTCCGGGCGCGCCGTGGAGAAGGCCGCACCGTGAATCCGCCGCAACGGCGCTCAGCCGCCGGTGCGCTGCCCGGCGTGCCCCACGGTGCCCCGCGTGCCCGACGCGGGCCGGCCTGCCCAATGGGGTCCGGTGGGACTCGACGGGGCCGAACCTCGCGCCGTCCACGCCCGGCCGGTACCGCTCAGCGCACCGCCTCCCGCAGCGGCACCGGTGTCCGGGCGGGCTCCCCCAACGCCTGATCCAAGTCGGCCCAGAGATCGTCCACGTCCTCCAGCCCCACCGACAACCGCAGCAGCCGATCGCTCACCCCGGCGCCCCTGCGGTCCTCCGCGTCGACGATGCGGTGGCTGATGGACGCGGGATGCTGGATGAGCGTGTCGACGCTGCCCAGACTCACCGCCGGGGTGACGAGCCGGACCCGGGAGATGACCTCGTGCGGATCGCCGTGCACCTCGAAGGCGATCATGGCGCCACCCAACCGTGGATAGCGGACGCGGGCCACGCGCGGGTCGACGGCGAGCCGGCGCGCCAGCTCCGCCGCGTTGGCGGAGGCGGCCCGGACCCGGACCGGGAGAGTGGACAGCCCGCGCAGCAGCAGGTAGCCGGCCAGTGGATGCAGCACCCCGCCGGTGGCGAAACGTATCTGCCGGAGCCGGCCGGCGAACTCCTCGTCGCAGGCGACCACACCGGCCAGCACATCGCCGTGCCCGCCGAGGTACTTGGTGGCGCTGTGCAGCACCATCCGGGCGCCGTGCTCCGCCGGGCGCTGCAGCACGGGTGTGGCGAAGGTGTTGTCGGCGAGCAGCGGGACCGACCCGCAGTCGTGCGCGACCGCCCGCAGGTCGAGTTCGGCGAGGGTCGGATTGGCCGGGGACTCGACCATCACCAGCCCGGTGTCCGGGCGCAGCGCGTCGGCGATACCGGCCGGGTCGGTCCAGGTGACCTCGGTGCCGAGCAGCCCGGCGGTGAGCAGGTGGTCGCTGCAGCCGTACAGGGGCCGTACCGCCACGACGTGCCGCAGCCCCATGGCGGACCGCGCGAGGAGGACCGCGCTGAGCGCGGCCATGCCGCTGGCGAAGGCCACCGCGGACTCGGTGCCCTCCAGCCGGGCCAGGGCGGTCTCGAAGCGGGCCACCGTCGGATTGCCGAGGCGGCCGTACACCGGCGGCCCGGCCGGGTCGGCGCCGTCGGTGGCGAAGGCGTCGATGCGGTCGGCCTCACGGCGGCTGTCGTAGGAGGGGTAGGTGGTGGACAGGTCGATCGGCGGGGCGTGCAGGCCCTGGCGGGCGAGATCGTCGCGGCCGGCGTGCACGGCCTCGGTGGCCAGGGCTCTCGATACGGTGCGTACGCCGTCGTAGGCACGGGTGCTGGCTGTGTCCATGGGCGGAAGGGTGAACATCGAACGGTTCACGAGAGTCGAACACCGTGCTACGTTCGGCCGATGGCCGAATCTGTCGTACTGGATCCGGTGGACCTCCAGCTGCTGCGGCTGCTGCAGAACGACGCCCGGACCACCTACCGCGATCTGGCCGCGCAAGTGGGCGTGGCCCCGTCGACCTGTCTGGACCGGGTGACCCGGCTGCGCCGCTCGGGCGTGATCCTCGGCCATCAGCTGCGGCTCGATCCGGCCAAGCTGGGGCGCGGGCTCCAGGCTCTGCTGTCGGTGCAGGTCAGACCGCACCGGCGGGAGCTGGTGGGACCGTTCGTCGAACGGATCCGGGCGCTGCCGGAGACCCGGACGGTGTTCCATCTGACCGGCCCCGACGACTATCTGGTGCATGTGGCCGTGGCGGACATGGCCGATCTGCAGCGGCTGGTGCTCGACGAGTTCACCGCGCGGCGCGAGGTGGCCCGGGTGGAGACCCGGTTGATCTTCCAGCAGTGGGAGTGCGGACCGCTGCTGCCGCCCGGCCACGCCGAGAGCTGAATCCCCCCATACGTGGGTGACGCGGTGATCCTTCTCGTACGAGGATGGGCCGCATGTCTGAGACCAAGAGCCCGCTGCCCCGTCAGGTCGCCGACGCCTACGTCGACGACCTCATCGCCCTCGACCCGGTCACCGGCACCTACCTCGGAGTGAAGGAGAGTTCCAGCCGGCTGCCCGACTATTCTCCCGCGGGCCAGGAGGCCCTCGCGGAGCTGGCCCGGGCCACGCTCGCGAAGCTGGACGAGGCGGAGCGGCAGCCCGGTGCGAACAGTGACGTGGAGCGGCGGTGCGGGCGGCTGCTTCGGGAACGGCTGACCGCCGAGCTCGCCGTGCACGAGGCGGACGAACACCTGCGCGCGGTCGGCAACATGAGCACGCCGGGCCACTCGGTGCGCGAGATCTTCACCGTCACGCCGGCCCAGACGGACGAGGACTGGGCGGCGATCGCCGAGCGGCTGCGCGCGGTGCCGGCGGCGCTCGCGGGCTACCGTGAGTCGCTCCAACTGGGTCTGGACCGCAAGCTGTTCGCGGCTCCCCGGCCGACCGCGACGTACATCCAGCAGCTCACCGAGTGGACGGACACGGACGGCAAGGGACGCGGCTGGTACGAGGACTTCGCGGCCGCCGGGCCTCAGGCGCTGCGCACGGAGCTGGACGAGGCGGCCCGCGCGGCGACCGGCGCCCTGCTGGAGCTGCGGGACTGGCTGCGGGACGTGTACGCGCCGGCGATCGAGGGCGCCCCGAACACGGTGGGCCGCGAGCGGTACGCGCGCTGGTCCCGCTACTTCAACGGCACCGATCTGGACCTGGACGAGGCGTACGCCTACGGCTGGTCGGAGTTCCGCCGGATCCTCGGCGAGATGAAGAAGGAGGCGGAGAAGATCCTGCCCGGCGCCGAAACGCCGTGGGTGGCGCTCGCGCACGTCGACGAGCACGGCCGGCACATCGAGGGCGTGGAGGAGGTGCGGGAGTGGCTGCAGGGCCTGATGGACCGGGCCATCGCCGATCTGGACGGCACGCACTTCGAGCTCGCCGAGCGGGTGCGGAAGGTGGAGTCGCGCATCGCCCCGCCGGGCGGCGCCGCGGCCCCCTACTACACGGGTCCCTCGGAGGACTTCTCCCGCCCCGGCCGCACCTGGCTGCCCACCATGGGGCAGACCCGCTTCCCGGTCTACGACCTGGTGTCGACCTGGTACCACGAGGGCGTGCCCGGGCATCACCTCCAGCTCGCCCAGTGGGTGCACGTGGCCCAGGACCTCTCCCGCTACCAGGCGACGGTCGGCATCGTCAGCGCCAACGCGGAGGGCTGGGCGCTGTACGCGGAGCGGCTGATGGACGAGCTGGGCTATCTGACGGAGCCCGAGGAGCGGCTCGGCTACCTGGACGCGCAGATGATGCGGGCGGCCCGGGTGATCGTGGACATCGGCATGCACCTGGAGCTGGAGATTCCCGCCGACTCGCCGTTCCACCCCGGTGAGCTGTGGACGCCGGAGCTGGCGCAGGAGTTCTTCGGCGCGCACAGCAGCCGGCCGGCGGACTTCGTGGAGAGCGAGCTGACCCGCTACCTGACGATTCCGGGCCAGGCGATCGGCTACAAGCTCGGTGAGCGGGCGTGGCTGCTGGGCCGGGAGCGGGCGCGCGAGCGGCACGGCGCCGCGTTCGACCTGAAGGCCTGGCACATGGCGGCGCTGTCGCAGGGTTCGCTCGGCCTGGACGACCTGGTGGACGAGCTGTCCCGGCTGTGACCGCCCGGCGTCGACGCCGGAGACCGCCTTCGGAGTCGATGAACTCCCCGGTGATCCACCCGCCTCGTCGGTGGCCGGCCAGGCGATGAGGCGGGCGGGGTCGTCGGGGACGCCCCGGCGTCCGCCGGGGAACCGGGCTGCCACGGCGGCGTGGGCGGGCGTAGGCGGCCTCGCCCGGCCTGCCGCCGGCGATGCCCTGCCCCGAGGTCATCAGCACACGCGCGCGCCGGGGGCGCCGTCGGACGGTGCGGCGCGCGAGCGGTCGTAGGTCTGGACGAGCAGCAGCACCGAGGGGGTGCCGGACCGCTCCGTGCGCGTCCAGCACCGCGGCGTCGATCTGGTCCAGGGTGCCGTCCGAGCCCTGAGGGCGTGGTTGGCGACGCGGATGTCCAGCCTGCCGTACTCGCCGGCCACCGTGTCGAGCCGCCGACCCGGTGCGGCCGGGTCCGCCAGGTCCCCGGGCCCGCCACGACGCGCGCCGCGGGATCATCCCGGCACGCGGGCCGCCCCCGGCGACAAGGGCGGTACGGCCGCGTGGGGGCGGCGTGGAATGCGGCGCGAGCGCGTCGCGGGCGGCCGTCCGCGGCTGCGGCGTCGGCCCGAGCACCGCCCGGCGTCTCCTCCCAGGGGTGATGACACACCGCTCGGCCGTCCGGCCGCCCCCGGTGGCGCGAGGCGCCGGGCGGCGGCTAGCTGGGGGCGGAGGCGATGTGGAGGAGGCGGGACGGCATGCGGCAGCAGGGGCCGGGCCAACAGGTGCTGGAGACGCCGCGGGCCGCCGGGCTCGCGGGAGTCGTGTTCGCGCTGCTGCTCGCGGCGGCGATCGTGCTGGTGCGGCTCGGCATTCCCCAGGGGGCCGACGCGACGACCGCACGCGGCTTCACGGACGCCGGGCGCCGTGACGCGGTGCGCGCGGCCCTCGCGCTCGTGCCCTTCACGGGCATCTTCTTCCTGTGGTTCGTCGGCGCGGTACGGGCGCACATCGGCGAGAGCGAGGACAGGTTCCTCGCCACCGTCTTCCTCGGCAGCGGACTCGTCTTCACCGCCACACTGTTCGGCGCCGCCGCGGCGGCCGGCGCCGTCCTCTCCGTCGCGCACCCGGCCGGCACGGCGCCGCCCCTGTCCTCCTGGGACTTCGGCCGCCACGTCGCGTACACGCTGTTGACGGAGTACGCCATGCGGATGGCGGCCGTCTTCGCCTGCTCCATGTCGGTGATCGGCCACCGCCTCGGGCTCCTGCCCCGCTCGCTCACCCTCCTGGGCTTCCTCACCGCCGTCATCCTGGTGGTCGCCTCGTCCAACGTGCCCTGGGCGGAACTCGTCTTCCCGGCCTGGTCGCTGCTGCTCGGCGGGCACATCTTCCGGGCGAGCGGGCGCGCCCGGCCCCGTACCGGGGTGGACGTGTGACGGACGGCCTCCCGTACCGGCGCGGCGGCAACCTCCGGTGCTCCGATCGGGGGCGCCGACAGGCGGGACGCCGTCGCGGCTCTCATGCTGGCGAGCGGGAGATGACCACCGTCCGGAGACGCCCCGCGGCACGGGCCGTGGGCACCGGACCTGGCCACTGGAAGGGCGGACCATCGATGCGGCTCGTCGTCGATCTCAACAAATGTCAGGGGTACGCCCAGTGCGCGTTCCTCGCGCCAGACATCTTCGCGATGCACAGCGAGGAGTCACTGGTCTACAACCCGCACGCGCCCGAGGAGCAACGCGAGCGGCTGGCCCGCGCCGTCGCCGCCTGCCCGGTGCAGGCGATCACGGCGGACGGGCTGGACGGCGTGGGCGAGGGGGGCGCCGGATCGGCGCAGGAGGCCTCCGATGCCCGCTGACTACGTGGACTGGCTCAGGCGCGAGGGCCGGATCGTGATCGTGGGCGCCTCGCTGGCGGGCCTGCGGGCCGCCGAGACCCTGCGTGCCGAGGGATTCGCCGGCGAGCTGACCCTGATCGGCGACGAACCGTACGAGCCGTACGACCGGCCGCCGCTGTCCAAGTCCGTCCTGTTGGGCATGGCGTCCCCGCACCGCACCGAGCTGCCGCACCGCCGGGAGGTCGACGCCAAGTGGCGGCTCGGTGTCCCGGCGACCGGCCTGGACCTGACGGCCAAGCGGGTCAGGCTGGCCGACGGGGACGAGGTGGAGTACGACCGGCTGCTCATCGCGACCGGCGTCCGCGCCCGGCCCTGGCCGAAGGAGGAGGAGGCCCGGCTGGACGGTGTCTGTGTGCTGCGGACCCGGGACGACGCGGCGCATCTGTACCAGCGGCTGGAGGCCGGGCCGCGCCGGGTCTTCGTCATCGGCGCCGGGTTCACCGGCTCGGAGATCGCCTCGGCCTGCCGGGAGAGGGGCCTGTCCGTCACCGTGGCGGAGCGTGCGGGTGCGCCTCTGGTGGGCGCCCTGGGCGGGGTGATCGGCGCGGTCGCCGCCGACCTGCAGATCGAGCACGGTGTCGATCTGCGCACCCACGTCACGGTGACGGGACTCGAGGGTGACGGGGCCGGCCGGGTGCGGACCGTCCACCTGTCCGACGAGACATCCGTCGAGACGGACGTCGTGGTCGTGTCGCTGGGGTCGGTGCGCAACACCGGCTGGCTCGCGGGGTCGGGGCTCGGAGCGGGGCCCCAGGGCATCGCCTGTGACGCGGGGTGCCGGGCCTTCGACTTCCGGGGCATCATCACCGACGACGTCTTCGTCGCGGGCGACGTGGCACGCTCCCCGCACGCCCTGTTCGGCTACCAGTTCCTCTCGCTGGAGCACTGGGGCAACGCCGTGGCGCAGGCGGAGACGGCGGCGCACAACATGATCTGCCACGGCGCCGACCGGCGCCCGCACCTGTGGATGCCCGCCTTCTGGTCCTCGATGTTCGGCGTGAACATCAAGTCGGTGGGCGTGCCGCCCATGGGCGAGCAGCTCATGATCACGCAGGGCTCGCTGGCCGAACGCCGGTTCGCCGCCGTCTACGGCTACCGGGGCCGGATCGTGGCCGCCGTGACCTTCGACCAGACGCGGTGGCTGGAGTTCTACCAGCGGCAGATCGAGCAGGGCGCGCCGTTCCCGGTGGAGTTCCCCACCGTGGACCGGCGTCCCGAGGGCCGGCAGCCGGTGGATGCCGACTTCCCCGACCCGTCCCTGCCGACCCACGGCCCCACCGTGACCCTCAGCGGCTACTCACCGGCCGACCAGCGGCTGGTCTTCCACCCCGCCCGTCACTGACCGCCGCCCGGCCCCGACGCTTCAAGGACCTGTCATGCCGCACGCCTCGATGTTGCGCCAGATCACCGACTTCGCGAACCGCGCCAACCCGTATCCGATCTACGAGGAACTCCGCAGGACGCCGGTTCTCCACGAGGAGGACGGCCCGTACGTCATCAGCTCCTACTACGACATCGAGGCCCTGCTCCATGACCCGCGCATCAGCTCCGACGCCGCCAACGTGACCGCCGCCGGGGGCGACGAGCTGTCCGGGCCGGAGGCGACCGGGCTGCCCCCGAGCTTCATCCGGCTCGACCCGCCGGAGCACGACCGGCTGCGGAGGATCGCCAACAGCTCCTTCGGGCCACCGCACCGGCCGCGCCGGATCGACGACATGCGGGGCGACATGAGGGAGACCGTCAGCGGGCTGATCGACGGCTTCGGGGACGCGCGGCAGATCGATCTGGTCGACCAGTTCGCCTACCCCTTCCCGGTGACGATGATCTGCCGGCTGCTCGGCGTGCCGCGCGAGGACGAGCCCAGCTTCCGCGCCTGGGTCGACCCGATCGTGGCCGGCCTGGACCCCGACACCCGCACGAGCGCCGACTCCGAGCGGACCGCTCAGGAGGCACGGCTGCAGCTCGGGCTCTGTCTGAACGGGCTGGTGGAGCAGCGCGCCAGGGAACCTCGCGACGACATGCTGTCCGACCTGGTGGACAGCCGGGGTCCGGAGGGCGCCATGACGACGATGGAAGTGCTCAGCACGGCGGTGCTGTTGCTCATCGCCGGCCACGAGACGACCGTCAATCTCATCACCAACGGCATGCTCACGCTGCTGCGCCACCCGGAGGTCCTTCAGCGGCTGCGCGACGAGCCGGGCCTGTCGGTCAGGATCGTGGAGGAACTGCTGCGCTACGAACCGCCGGTGCAGCTCCTGCCGCAGCGCACCTGCATCGCCGACATCGAGGTGCGCGGGGTGACCATTCCCAAGGGCTCACCCATCTGGCTCGTCCTGGCGGCGGGCAACCGTGACCCCGAGCGGTTCAAGGACCCGGAGCGCTTCGACCCGGACCGCCAGGACATCCAGCACCTCGGGTTCGGCAGCGGGATCCACAGCTGCTTCGGCGCTCCGCTGGCCCGTCTCGAGGCCCAGACCGCCCTGTCCGAACTGGCTCGGCGGCTGGAGAATCCGCGTCTGGTGGAGGACCCGCCGCCGTACCGGCAGAACGCCGTGCTGCGCGGTCCCCGGAATCTGAACGTCGCCTTCGACGGTCTGCGCTGACGGCCGTCGGCGGCCCGGTCGGTCAGTGGCCGAGCCGTCTGAGCTGGACCAGGCCGACCCAGATCTCCGGTCCGGGCTGGACGTACGCGGCGCGCACCGCGTACGAGCCCGGTGCCAGCGGGATGCGCAGGTGCTCCTGGCGCGCCGCGCTGCCGCCCGGCCAGGCCGAGTCGAACAGCAGCACCGGGCCGGGCACCCGCCAGTGCACCTCGCTCCCCCACACCGCCGTGTCCAGAGCGGCGGGGACTCCGGCGAGCAGCTCCGCCTCCGAGTGCGCGGCGGACCACCGTACGAAGGTGGCGTGGTCGGGCAGGTAGGAGGTGGATGCGGGTTCGTCGCCGAACACCAGGGCCGCGCTGTCTCCGACGGGCAGCAGGCCGACGTAACCGTCGACCTCGCACGCCCGGTCGTAGTCCGTGTCGAGTTCCTCGCTGTCGGCGCCCGCCCAGAACGGCAGCACCGTCTCCGGGACGGCTATCAGCGGGCCGCCGCCCGATTCCACCCACTCCAGCGCGCCTGGATCCGCGTATCGAGCCATGGGCGAGAACCTACACGGGCGTCCGTCAGCAGCCGCACGCGCCTGCCACGGGTGCGGTCAGCGGGTCGGCGGCGCGCTGTTCGCGCCCCCGCCACGTCTCGCAGGCGAAGCCCTCGCGTGCCCAGTACTCGAAGCCGCCGAGCAACTCCTTGACCTGGTAACCGAGTTCGGCGAGGGCGGCGGCGGCACGGGTGGCGCCGTTGCAGCCCGGGCCCCAGCAGTACGTCACCACCGGCACGGCCTTGTCCAGGAGTTGCTCGGCCTGCTCGGGGATGAGCGCGGTGGGCAGGTGGACGGCGCCGGGGATGTGGCCCTGGTCCCAGGACTCGGTCGAGCGGGAGTCCACGAGGACGAACCCGGGGTCGTCGCCGGCCGCGAGCGCGGCGGCCACGTCGGAGACATCGGCGTGGAAGGCGAGACAGGCCCGGAAGTAGGCGGCCGCCTCCGCGGGGGCGGCGGGGGCGATGCGCAGGACGGGGTTCTCGGTGGTCTTCGTGATCATGACGGGAAATCTACGGCTCTCGGTCCGGCCCCTGAAGTGAGAATCCACGGCGTTCCCCTTGTCCAGTCCGGGAATCCCCTGCTATCCATCCGGGATGACCGTGTATTCCCCGGACGCCACCGACTGGCGCATTCTCGAGGTCCTCCAGCGGGAGGGGCGGGCCAGCTACGCCGAGCTGGCGCGCGCCGTCTCCATGTCGCCCAGCGCCGTCACCGAAAGGGTGCGGCGGCTGGAGGACGCGGGCGTGATCCAGGGGTACGCGGCGGTCGTCGACCCCGAGCGGCTCGGGCTGCCGATCCTGGCGTTCGTACGGCTGCGGTACCCGAACGGCAACTACAAGCCGTTCCACGACCTGGTGGCCGCTACGCCCGAGATCCTGGAGGCGCACCATGTGACGGGCGACGACTGCTTCGTCATCAAGGTCGCCGCCCGGTCCATGTCCCATCTGGAGGAGATCTCCGGGAAGATCGGCGCACTGGGTTCGGTGACCACCAGCGTCGTGTACTCCTCACCGCTGCCCCGGCGCGCGCTCGGCCGCTGACCTGCGTCAGACCCCCCGCTGCCGCAGCGCGGACCCCGATCTGCCCTTGACGACCTCCAGCTGGGCGTGGATCCGCCGCCGCAGGTCGGGGACGTGGCTGACGATGCCGACGCTGCGGTCGCGTTCGCGCAGCGAGTCGAGGACGTCGAGGACCTCGTCCAGGGTCTGGTCGTCGAGGCTGCCGAAGCCCTCGTCGATGAAGAGGGTGTCGAGGCGGACGCCACCCGCCTCGTCCGTGACGACGTCCGCGAGGCCGAGGGCGAGGGCGAGCGAGGCGAAGAAGGTCTCGCCGCCCGACAGGGTCGCGGTGTCGCGTTCGCGTCCGGTCCAGGCGTCGACCACGTGCAGCCCGAGCCCACTGCGGCCGCGTCCGGTGCGGTCGTCGGAGTGGACGAGGGTGTAGCGGGCCCCCGACATGCGCTGCAGCCGCGCGGTCGCGGCTGCGGCGACCTGCTCCAGTCGGGCCGCGAGGACGTACGACTCCAGGCGCATCTTGCGTTCGTTGTCGGCGGAGGTGCCCGCGGTGAGGGCGGCGAGGCGGGCGACGCGGTCGTACTCCTCGCGGAGCGGGGCGAGCCGCCGTACGGCCTGGGTGGCGCGCGCGGAGAGGCGGTCCAGCTCGGCGCAGCAGCGGCCGGCCGCGTCCCGCGCGGAGGCCGCCTCGCGCAGCCGGAGTTCGGCCGCGGCGGCCGTGCGCTCGGCCGTGGCGGGGTCGGCGGACGGGCGCTGGGCGGCGGCCGCGGTGTCCGCCTCCGCCAGCATCGCGCGGACGGCGGCCTCCTCGGTCTGCCAGGCGTCCAGGCGGTGCTGCAGCTCGCGATGGGCCGCGGCGTCCAGGAGGGCGGCGGCCGCGGCCTGCGGGGTGTCGAATCCGGCCCGGTAGGCGGCGTCGGCCAGTCGGGCGTCGGCGTCCTTCAGGCGCTGGGCGGCGTCCTCGGCCGCGCGTACGGCGTCGGCGGCCTCGGTGAGCAGGGCCACCTGCCGCTCCAGCTGTGCGGCACGGGCGGCCACGCTGCCCGAGCCACCGCGCGCCTGGGTCAACTCGGTCTCCAGCTGGGCCTGTTCACGCTCCAGTGACTCGCGCCGGGTGAGCCGGGACGCGGCCCGTACGGCGGCCTGCTGGCGGTCGGCGAGGCGCCGCTCGCGCTCCTGCTCGGCGCGCCGCAGCTCCTCGTGGACGACGTGCAGCGCGGAGGCGTCGCGGCGGGCGCTGGTGTACTCCTGTTCCAACTCGGCGGCGGCCTCTTCGAGGCGGGCGGTGGGTGTGTCGCCGGCCTCGGCGGTGGCGGCGGCCAGGGCCTCGCGGACGACGCCGAGCCGCCGTTCGTCCCCGGTGTGCTGCTCCTCGGCGCGCTGGTACGCGGCGAGGGCCTGCTCCTCGGTCTCGCGGTCGACGTGCCCGGCGACCTTGCGGGCGGGGGCCGGGTGTTCGGTGGCACCGCAGACGGCGCAGGGCTCACCGTCGCTGAGGTGGGCGGCCAGTTCGGCGGCGATGCCGTTGAGGCGCTGTTCCTTGAGGTCGAGCCAGTGCGTGCGGGCGTCCTGCGCGCGCTGCGCGGCGGCCAGCGCCCGGCGCTGGGCGTCCTCCAGGTCCGCGGCCAGCTGGTCCCGGGTGCGGGCGGCGGTGAGGCGTCCGCGCATCGGATCCCGCTGGACGGCCAGCCGCTCGGCGCGGGTCGCGGCCTCCTGGGCGGAGTCGACGCGGGACTGCAGCGCCGCGCGGGTGGTGTCCCACTCGGCGAGCCAGGCCTCGGCCTCGCGGAGCACGTCCTCGTCGGCACGCTCCTGGCGGTCGAGCCCGGACCGCTCCTCGGTCAGCTCTGCGAGCCGCCGCTCGGCGCGCCGGGCCGCGTCCAGTCCGCCCAGCTCCTCGGCGGCCCGGCGGGCGGCGGAGGCGAGTCCGCCCGCGCCGGCGTCGGCGTAGGAGCCGGGGAGCGCGCCCCGCGTGCGCGTCTCGGCCGCGGCCGCCCTGCGGTGCTCCTCCTCGGCGGCCTGCCTCAGCTCCAGCGCGGGTGCGACCGCCTCGGCCTTGCGGGACCGCTCCATGCGCTGCTGGGCCTCGCGATGGGTGCCGGCCCGCTCCTGGAGCCGCTCGGCGCGCCGCCGGGCCTCGGTGAACCGGCTCTGCAGGCGGGCGAGTTCGCGTACGTCGTCCAGGGCGCGCCGGGTCTCGGCCCGGACGGACTCGGCGGCGTCGAGGCGGCAGCGGGCGACGGTGAGGCGTTCGCGGGCGGTGGCGCGGGCGACGGCGGCGGCACCGAGGACGGCCTCGGCCAGGCCCGGGTCACCGGGCGCCAGCTCGGGCAGCTCCATGGCGTCGCCGGCCTCCTGCTGCATGCGGTGGGCGTCGGCGAGCAGCGCCGCGTCGCCCTCCCGTACGCGTGCCTCGGTGGCGCGGCGGCGTTCGGCGAGACGCTTCTCGACGTCGGCGAAGCGCCGGGTGTCGAAGAGGCGGCCCAGGAGCCGGCCGCGGGCCTCGGCGTCGGCGCGCAGGAAGCGGGCGAAGTCGCCCTGGGGCAGCAGCACGACCTGGCAGAACTGCTCGCGGCTCATGCCGAGCAGCTGGGTGATCTCCTCGCCGATCTCCTGGTGGGAGCGACTGCGGTCCTTCCAGGCGCCGGTCGTGACGTCGTACTCACGCAGCCAGGTCTGGGCCTTGTCGACGGTCGTGCCGGTGCCGCGCAGTTTGGCCCGCTCCCAGGGCGGCTGCCGGGTGATCTCGAGGCGGCGGCCGGCGACGGTGAGGTCGAGGCGGACCTCGGTGCGGGTGCGCGGCTCGGCGTGGTCGCTGCGCAGGTTCATGCCCTGACCGCTCTGCCGCGCGCCGGGGACCGAGCCGTACAGGGCGTAGCAGACGGCGTCCAGGACGGAGGTCTTGCCGGCGCCGGTGGGGCCGTGCAGCAGGAAGAGCCCGGCGGCGGACAGGGCGTCGAAGTCGACGCTCTGGGAGCCGCCGAAGGGCCCGAAGGCGGTGATGTCGAGCCGGTGCAGCCTCACCGCGCCACCTCCCGTACGGCGTCGTCGGCGCGGACGGCGTCGAAGGCCTCGCGCAGGACGGCAGCCTCCCGCTCGTCGGGCCCGGCGCCGCGCACATGGGCGACGAAGTCGTGGGCGATCTGCTGGTCGCTGCGGCCCGCGAGGCGCCGGGCGTACGACACCTGGGGGTCGTCGGGGGCACGCTCGGGGGCGAAGACGAGGCTCAGGGTGTGCGGGAAGCGCTCGGCGAGCCGGGCCATGGGATCGGCGGGCCGCACCGGATCGGTGAGGGTGGCCTCGACCCAGGCGTCCTCGTGGCGGGCCAGCGCCGGATCGGCGAGCAGGTCGTCCAGGGTGCCCTTCAGGCGGGCCAGCGGGCGCGGCACCGGGCAGTCGAGGCGCTCGGCGGTCAAGGACCCGTCGGCGCCCAGGTCGACCAGCCACATGCTCTTGCGGTGGTCGGCCTCGGAGAAGGAGTACGCAAGCGGGGAGCCGGAGTAGCGCACGCGCTCGGTGAGGGTCTGGCAACCGTGCAGATGGCCGAGCGCCACGTAGTCGACGCCGTCGAAGACCCCGGCCGGTACGGCGGCGACCCCGCCGACGGTGATGTCCCGTTCGCTGTCGCTGGCCTGGCCGCCGGTGACGAAGGCGTGGGCGAGGACGACCGAGCGGGTGCCCGGCGCGCGGCCGGCGAGCTCGGTGCGGACGCGGTCCATCGCAGCGCCGAGCACGGCCTCGTGTCCGGCCTTCTCCACCCCGAACTCGTCCTTCACCAGGGCCGGTTCGAGGTACGGCAGGCCGTAGAAGGCGACGTCGCCGTGGGCGTCGGCCAGCACGACCGGGGTGGCGGCCGCCGACGGCTCGGTGCGCAGGTGGATGCCGGCGCGGTCGATGAGCCCGGCGCCGACGCCGAGGCGGCGGGCCGAGTCGTGGTTGCCTGAGATCATCACCGTGGGCACGCCGAGGTCCGCGAGGCGGTGCAGGGCGTCGTCGAACAGCTCGACGGCTGCGAGCGGGGGCACCGCGCGGTCGTACACGTCGCCCGACACGACCACCGCGTCCACCTCGCGCTCGCGCACGGTGGTGACGAGGTGACCGATGAACTCGGACTGGGCCCCGAGCATGTTCACCCGGTGGAAGGCCCGGCCGAGATGCCAGTCGGACGTGTGCAGGAGTCTCATGATCCCCGAGACTAACGGCCGGGTCTGACATCACGGGCGGTTACTCCCGTATCAGCCCGTCACGACCCGCCGACTTGCCGCCCTTTATGCCCGATTAAGGGGGAACGTCACGCATCTCCGTAGGCCTCGCCACCCAGTTCGAGGCCCGCCGCGCCCGCCGTCACATCGGCGAGCCAGGCCCGGAAGGCGTCCACGTCGGCGTCGGGCAGCCCGATCTCGATGGTGACCGCCTCGCCGTAACGGACGTCCCGGACCTCGCGTCCGGTGGCGCGCAGGTCGTTCTGGACCTTGCCCGCGCGCTGGTGGTCGACGGTCACCGTGGCCAGCCTGAAACGGCGCCGGGTGAGCGTACCGAGGGTGTCGAGGGCCTCGCCGACGGCGCCGCCGTAGGCGCGGATGAGTCCACCGGCGCCGAGCTTGACGCCTCCGTAGTAGCGGGTGACGACAGCGACGACGTAGCGCATCTCGCGGCGCAGCAGCATCTGGAGCATGGGGACGCCGGCGGTGCCGCCCGGCTCGCCGTCGTCGCTGGCCTTCTGGACGGAGGCGTCGGCACCGATGACGTACGCCCAGCAGTTGTGGGTGGCATCGGCGTGCTCCTTGCGCACGGAGGCGACGAAGTCCTGCGCCCCCTGCTCGGTGGCGGCCGGGGCGAGGGCGCACAGGAAGCGGGAGCGGTTGATCTCGATCTCGTGCACGCCGGCGCGGGCGACTGTGCGGTACTCGTCCTGCATCCCGCCAGCGTAGGCGCTGCGCCGGGTGCGCCGAGACGGGCGGTGCGGCGATCCGGCGCCGTGCCGCTGCGGCGTCGTCGCCGTCGGTCGCGCCCGCGCGGCGGCAGCCGCATGTCGGCACGGCCTCGCGCCCCTGGGAGCGCTACGACGTCCGGGGCACTACCTCTTCCGGCCGCGCGGCACTGTGAACGACGTCAGGAGGGCGGTACCGGGGCCGAGGGCCGGCCAGCCGGTGCCGTGCCAGGACAGGACGGCGATCGCGGACGTCGGGAACTTCGTCCGCACCCGCTCCAGTGTGTCGTCCAGCCCGTCGTCCGCCAGCTCCAGGACCAGCTCCTCCAGCCCGGGGTTGTGCCCGACCACCAGCAGCGTCTCCACCTCGGGCGGCGCCTCGCGGACCACCTCCAGCAGCTCCGGTGCGCCGGCCGCGTACAACCGCCGGTCGTAGCGCACCGGCGGCGGAGTGCCCCACTCGGCGGAGGCCAGCTCCCAGGTCCGACGGGCGCGTACGGCCGGGGAGCACAGCGCGAGGTCGGGCAGGAAGTCGGCCTCGGCGAGGGCGCGTCCGGCGGCCGGGGCGTCGCGCAGGCCGCGCGGCGCGAGCGGCCTGCGGTGGTCCTCGACCCCCTCGGGCCAGGCGGACTTCGCGTGCCGCAGCACCACCAGCCGGCGCAGCGGGCCCGCGCCCGCCCGCGCGATCACGTCGGACTCCCGAGGTCGCGCGCGAGGTCGAGGGCCAGCAGACGGTCGGCGTAGACATACGTCTCGAAGCGGGCGCCGTCGGCGAGGTCCGGGGCGCTCTCCACGGCGCGCAGCACCTCCAGCACTCCGGGCAGGTCGAGATCGTCCTCCCAGGCGGAGCGCAGCCGCGCCCGCACCTCGTCGGGCACGGGCCGCGAGGGCCGGCGCGCCCACCCGGCCACGGCCCGCCGCCACCGGGCCAGCCGTCCGGCAGCCTCCTCCAGCAGGGCGGAGTCGAGCCGGACGGCTTCGCCGCGCGGGACGGTGAGCAGAGCGAGCCGGAGGGCGGAGGGATCCTGCAGCAGAGCCGGGAGTGCCGGGTCGGGAGCGGACTCGGGGGCGTGACCGGAGGTCGGATCCGCTCGCCGCCCGGCCAGGCACTCCCCCCTCCATTCCACCGGTGCCACCCGCACCACCGGCCCCCCGCCGGAGGCGTCCGCCGCCCCGGCCGTCACCTGGATCGCCTGGACCGTCCCCGGGCCCGGCGTGAGGTCGCGGGCGTCCTCGAAGGGGTGGATGGTCAGGGCTGTCGCGGCTGTACGGAGTGCGGTGCGGTCGTGGGGTGCGGTGAGGATCGTCCAGACGGGGGTGCCGCCCAGTTCCAGGGCGCGGACGAGGAGGTCGGCGGTGAGCAGCACCCGCAGGGCCGTGGGATCGAGCCCGTCGGCACGGGCCTCGATCCGGGTCGGGCCGCGGCGGGCGGGCACGGGCTCACCGGTTCGGGCGTCGAGGATGCGCAGCACGGGCTGAGCGTAGGCGGGCGAAGGGTCGTAGGCAGGCATCTTGCGTCGATTCCGGACATGGTGGCGAAGTGGCGGGGCGGGGGAATCCGGACCCGCCGGGGTGCTGTTGCCCAGGGGAACAGTTTCCCGCAGTCCCGAGGAGGCGGCCGTGTACGGCGACGAAACGACGATCCGCAGGATCCTGACCGAGCTGGGCGACACCTGGGCGGTGGTCGGCCTGTCCACCAATCCCAGGCGGGCCGCGCACGGGGTGGCCCAGGTGCTCCAGCGGTTCGGCAAGCGGGTCGTGCCCGTGCACCCGAAGGCGGAGACGGTGCACGGTGAACAGGGCTACGCCTCCCTCGCTGACATCCCCTTCACGGTCGACGTCGTCGATGTCTTCGTCAACAGCGAGCTGGCCGGCGCCGTGGCCGACGAGGCCGTGACCAAGGGGGCCCGGGCGGTGTGGTTCCAGCTCGGTGTCGTGGACGAGGCCGCCTATGAGCGGACCCGGGCGGCTGGACTGGACATGGTCATGGACCGGTGTCCGGCCATCGAAATTCCACGTCTGGGCTAGTGAATCTTTCCTTCTACTCACAATTGCCAGCTGAATATTGACATTCCGGCCAGGCATCTGACCTGTAACAACCCCGTGACCGAGTGTGGGCCCAAGACACCGAAGATCCTGGGTCAAATTTTGGTTAACAGTCTTTTGCTGACTCGGAAAGCGTCCCTAGCCTGTGGCCTCCTTGCTCGTTAACGCTGCGTATAGATCTGAGAGGCCACTAGACATGGCGAATGTCGACCAGGCTGCTACGCCGGTAGCCACAAGCGACACCGGTGGCGGCCTGCGCCGCGATGTGGGACTCATCGGCCTGATGTGGGCATCGGTGGGTTCCATCATCGGCTCCGGCTGGCTGTACGGTGCGCATGACGCGGTCATCCAGGCCGGCCCTTCGGCGATCATCTCGTGGGTGATCGGCTCGGTGGCCATCGTGCTGCTCGCCCTCGTGCACGCCGAACTCGGCGGCATGTTCCCGGTGGCCGGCGGCACCGCCCGCTACCCGCACTACGCGTTCGGCGGCCTCGCCGGCATGTCCTTCGGCTGGTTCTCCTGGCTGCAGGCCGCGACGGTGGCCCCGATCGAGGTCGAGGCCATGATCGGCTACGCCGGGCACTGGTCGTGGGCGCAGCACTTCCAGCACGCCGACAAGACGCTGACGGCCAGTGGCCTGGTGGTCGCGATCGTGCTCATGGCCGTCTTCGTCGGCGTGAACTTCTTCGGCGTGCGAGCCCTGGCGCACACCAACAGCGCCGCGACCTGGTGGAAGATCGCCGTGCCTCTGGGCGCGATCTTCATCGTCGCCGTAGGAAACTTCCACCCGGCCAACTTCCACTCGGAGGGCTTCGCGCCCTTCGGCGCCAAGGGTGTGCTGGCCGCGATCAGCACCAGCGGCATCATCTTCGCGCTGCTCGGCTTCGAGCAGGCCATCCAGCTGGCGGGCGAGAGCCGCAACCCGAAGAAGGACCTGCCGCGCGCGACGCTCGGCTCGGTGGCGATCGGCGCCGTGATCTACCTGCTGCTCCAGATCGTGTTCATCGCCGCGCTGCCGCACAGCAGCTTCGCGCACGGGTGGGCACACCTCGCGTTCAAGGGCGACAGCGGCCCGTGGGCCGGCCTCGCGACCCTCGTGGGCCTCGGGTGGCTGGCAGGTGTCCTCTACCTCGACGCGATCGTCTCCCCCGGCGGCACCGGCCTGATCTACACCACTGCCACCTCGCGGGTCTCCTACGGCCTGGCGAAGAACGGATACGCCCCGAAGATCTTTGCGCGGACCGACGCGCGCGGCGTGCCGTGGTTCGGTCTCATCATGTCCTTCGCGACCGGTGTGATCTGCTTCCTGCCGTTCCCGAGCTGGCACAAGCTGGTCGGCTTCATCACCTCGGCGAGCGTGCTGATGTACGCCGGTGCGCCGCTTGCGTACGGCGTCTTCGCCGACAAGCTGCCGCACCGCGAGCGGCCGTACCGACTGCCGTTCGGCAAGATTCTCTCCCCGCTGTCGTTCGTGGTGGCCAACCTGATCATCTACTGGGCCGGGTGGGACACCCTGTGGCGGCTCGGCATGGCGATCGTCCTCGGCTACGTGCTGCTCGGCGGCTATGCCATCTACGCCCACAAGAAGAACCTGCCGGACGCGCCCCGGATGGACTTCCGGGCCGCTCAGTGGCTGCCCGCCTATCTGGTCGGCATGGGCCTGATCTCCTGGCAGGGCGGCTTCGGCGGCCAGGGCCACATCGCCCTGTGGTGGGACATCCTGCTCATCGCGGCGTTCTCGCTCGGCATCTACTACTGGGCCAAGGCGACCGCCTCCGAGGCCGAGCAGATCGAGCGCGACATCGACGAGATCGTGGTCGTGGACGTGCCCACGCACTGATATTCGTAGCGCACCGAAAGGGACGTTTCGTCAGCCACGGCCTCGGGGCCGTGGCTGACGGCGTTCGTCCCAGCCTTCGACCGTCCGCCCCGAAACACCATTCCAAGATCATCACACGAGACGGCCAAGGGTGATCAAAGGGGCGTCCGAGTGAAGCGACTCTCCGTACCATGATCAACAGACCTGAATGTCAGGTCCGCATCAAACCGGGGAGTCATCTTCAGATGAAGACCAACGTCTTCAACGCAGCCGCGCCTGCCGTGCTGGTATCCGTCCTGGCCTCGACCTTCATCGCCGTCGGCACCGGCACCGCGTCCGCGTCGGCCGACAAGTGCTCGGTTCACCAGGTGACGGAGGCCGAATCGAACCAGGTCTGCCTCGACGTCGAGGGCAAGGGCCAGACGGTCAAGTCCATCTACGGGCGCTACATCGGCATTTGGGGCATGCCGAAGCTGACGCTGTACATCAACGGGAAGCTGGCATCCAGCAAGAAGGCCACCAAGTCCACGGACGACTTCGCGGTCTACTTCCCGTCGAAGTTCGACAAGAAGTACAGCAACGGAACCACCATGCGGGTCTGCCTGAGCGAGGTCGTCGGCGACTTCCCCGCCAAGAGCACGTGCACGCCCACCATCGAGATTCACTCGTGACTCGCCGTCCTCGAGGCCTCCTCCACGAGCCGGCGCAGATGCCCGTGCGGCAGTGAGTAGATCACCCGGTGGCCCTCCTTGCGGGCCTTCACCAGGCCCGCGAGCCGCAGCCGCGTCAGGTGCGGGCCGACGGCGGGACGGGACGCGCCGCACGCCTCGGTGAGCGTCGTGACATCGGCCTGGCCCGTCGTCAGGGCGGGCGTCGACGACTCCTGCCTCAGCGCCTTCGGCGGTACCGGTGACCTGCCGCTGTGGTGGGACATCGAGGAGGTCGTGGTCACCGACGCCCCGGCGCACCGACCCGCTCCCTCTCCTGGTGTCCCGTCGGCCGAACCCGGCTGACGGGACACCGTCATAATGCGGGGGTGATCATCCCTTCCCCCCACCTCGGCTCCGCGCCCGAGGAACGCCGTACGGTCGTCGTCGTGGGCGCCGGGCCGGCCGGGCTCACCGTCGGCAACATCCTGCGGGCCGCCTCCGTCGACTGTGTCGTCCTGGAGACCGAGAGCAGACAGTTCATCGAGACCCGGCCGCGGGCCGGCGTCATCGAGGAGTGGGCGGTACGCGAACTCGCCCGGCGCGGCCTGTCCGAACGGCTGCCGGAGCGGGCCGAGTCGCACAGCGCCTGCGAGTTCCGCTTCGAGGGCGAGCGGTTCCGCTTCCCGTACGCCGATCTGACCGGCCGCCATCACTATGTCTACCCGCAGCCGCTGCTGGTGACGGACCTCGTGCGCGAGTACGCCGACGTACGCGGCGGCGACATCCGCTTCGGGGTCGGCGACGTCACGCTGCACGACCTCGACTCGGACCGGCCGGCGGTGTCGTACCGGTGCCCGGAGACGGGTGAACGGCGGCTGCTGCGCTGCGACTTCATCGCCGGCTGCGACGGTGCGCGCGGGGTGACGCGGGACGCGATACCCGAGGAGCGCCGGCGGACGGCGCGGCAGGACGACGGCATCGCCTGGCTGGCGCTGCTCGCGGAGGTCCCGCCGTCGACGGACTGCGTCCTGTTCGGCGTCCATCCGCGCGGCTTCGCCGGGCAGATGCCCCGCAGCCCCGAGGTGACCCGGTTCTACCTCCAGTGCCCGCCCGGCGACGACCCGGAGAACTGGCCGCACGAGCGGGTCTGGGCCGAGCTGCGCGAGCGGCTCGGCGCGGCCGGGGCGCCCCGGCTGACCGAGGGCCGGCTGATCGAGAAACGCGTCCTGGACATGCACCACTATGTCGTCGAACCCCTCGCCCACGGGCGGCTGTTCCTGGCCGGAGACGCCGGTCACCTGGTCGCGCCCATCGCCGCGAAGGGCATGAACCTCGCGCTGCACGACGCCTTCCTGCTCGGCGACGCGCTCGCCACGTACGTCACGAAGGGCGACGGCAGCGGCCTGGACGGCTACTCGACCGCGTGTCTGCGCCGGGTGTGGGACTACCAGGAGTTCTCGCAGTGGCTGTCGGACATCTACCACGGTGTCGCGTCGGGCGACCCGTTCCGCGCCGGCACCACGCTGGCCCGGCTGCGCCGGCTGTTCACGTCGCCCGCCGCGGCCCAGGCCTTCGCCGAGCAGTACCTCGGGACGGCGGCCGCCTACTGAGGTCCGGTGCGCCGCTCGGCCAGGTGGTGGTCCACCGTCTTCAGGGCCTCCTCCACCAGCCGGCGCAGATGTCCGTGCGGCAGTGAGTAGATCACCCGGCGGCCCTCCTTGCGGGTCTTCACCAGGCCCGCGAGCCGCAGCCGCGCCAGATGCTGGCTGACGGCGGGACGGGCCGCGCCGCACGCCTCCGTGAGCGTCGTGACATCGGCCTCGCCGGCGGTCAGGGCGTGCATCAGGGTGAGGCGGGTGCGGTCGCCGAGCAGGGCCATCAGCTCGGCGGCGAGCGCGAACTGCTCCTCGCCCGGGCTGGGCGGGTGCGCATGGTGTGCAGGTGACAGGTGCATGCGTGCGCTCATACGCACATAATGGTGCCGTGGGCGCCGCGCGTCCACTCCCGCACACCGGAAGGGGAACCACGTGAACGACCGGCACGCTCATCGACACGAGCAGCGGGACGGGAACGGCATGCCGGGGCACGACGATTCCGTGGAACGGCAGGGCGATGCAGGGCACGGCCAGCCCGCCGCCGGGCACGGCGACCGCGAGGGCGAGCGGCGTTCGCACGGGCATCCCGGGCCGGAGCACGAGGCACACATCCACGCGGGCGCGGGGCCCGTGCGGAACGAGCACCGGGTCGCGGACCGCGGGCCGGAGCCGGTGCGGGAGGCGGAAGCGGGCGGCGGGACGGTGCGGGACGAGTGCGCGCACGGCCACGGCGGTGACGGCCGTGACCGGTCCCCGCACGGCACCCAGACGCACGGCCATGACCGGCCGACCCGCCACGACCACCACCGGGGCCACGGCCCTCACCGGCCCACCCACGCCCGCGGCGAGGCCGGGCACCCTGAGCACCGGCACGGCGGCGACGGTCACGGGCACGCCTCGAGTCACCCGCACACCCCCGGGCTCCGGCACCGTCTCGCGCATCTCCTCACCCCGCACTCCCACGACAGTGCCGACAAGCTGGACCCGGCGATGGAGGCCTCGGCTCGCGGGATGCGGGCACTGTGGGTGTCGCTGGGTGCCCTCGGGGCGACCGCGCTGGCGCAGGCGGCCGTGGTGACCGTCTCCGGGTCGGTGGCGCTGCTCGGTGACACGGTGCACAACGCCGCCGACGCGCTCACCGCGGTACCGCTCGGCATCGCCTTCGTGCTGGGGCGGCGGGCGGCGACCCGCCGTTTCACCTACGGCTACGGCCGCGCCGAGGATCTCGCGGGGCTGGTGATCGTGCTGACCATCGCGGCCTCGGCGGCCTTCACAGCGTGGACGGCCGTGGGGCGGCTGCTCGATCCCCGCCCGGTCTCCCATCTGCCGGCCGTCGCGGTGGCCGCACTGGTCGGGTTCGCGGGCAACGAGTGGGTGGCCCGTTGCCGGATCCGGGTGGGCAGGGAGATCGGCTCGGCCGCGCTCGTCGCCGACGGTCTGCACGCCCGTACCGACGGTTTCACCTCGCTGGCGGTGCTGGTGGGCGCCGGAGGGGCGGCCCTGGGGTGGCAACCGGCCGACCCGGTCGTCGGGCTGGCGATCACGGCCGCGATCCTGCTGGTGCTGCGGGACGCCGCGCGCGAGGTGTTCCGGCGGATGCTGGACGCCGTGGACCCGGCGCTGGTGGACCGGGCCGAGCGGGCGGTGCGGGCGGTGCCGGGCGTGCGCGAGGTGGGCGAGCTGCGGCTGCGGTGGATCGGGCACCGGCTGCGGGCCGAGCTCGCGGTGGTGGTGGACGGCGAGGCGACACTGCGGCAGGCGCACGCGATCGCCGTCGAGGCCGAACACGCCCTGCTGCACGCCGTGCCGAGGCTCGCGGCCGCCCTGGTGCACGCCGATCCGGCCCCGGTACCGGGCGAACGGGACCCGCATCTGGCGCTGGCCCACCACCTGACGGTGTGAGACGGCGGTGCCCTGAGCGGTTCCGTTCCGGCACGGATGTGCCCTTCGCCGGTCTCAGGCGACCCCGAGGCCCTCCAGCACCACCGCTGACGGCAGTTCCGCGAAGGCCTTTCCGGGCACCAGGAGCTTGCCGCGCCGGCGTCCGCTGCCGACCAGGACGTAGGGAAGGTCCACGACAGCCGAGTCCAGCAACAGCGGCCAGCCGGCGGGCAGTCCGACCGGGGTGATGCCGCCGTACTCCATGCCGGTCTCCCCGGTCGCCGTGTCCATCGAGGCGAACGAGGCCTTGCGCGCGCCGAGTTGGCGGCGGACGGCGCCGTTGACGTCGACGCGGGTGGTGGAGAGCACCAGGCAGGCGGCCAGGGTGGTCTCACCGGCCCGCTTGCCCGCGACCACCACACAGTTCGCCGACCGCTCCAGCAGGTCGCGCCCGTAGTGCTCCACGAAGACGGCCGTGTCGGCCCAGCGCGGGTCCGTGTCGACGTAGAGCACGCGGTCGGCGGGGACCGCGCCCCGCCAGTTGCGTACGGCGTCGGCGACCGGGGTCGTCAGCTCCTGAAGGCAGTCCGTGACAGGGGTGGCCGTGTCGAAGTCTCCGATGGGTGCGCGCATGGCCGCACGCTAACAGCCCGCCGCGGCGCGGTTCAGCGCACGGGAGGCACCGAGACGGCCATCACCATCTCCATCGGGACGTCGCCCTCGTTGCCGTACGTGTGCGAGGTGCTCGCCTCGAACGTGGCGCTGGCGCCGGTCGGCACCCGGTGCTTGACGCCGTCCACCGTGAGGGTCAGTTCTCCGGCGGTGACATGGACGAGCTCCACCGTGCCCACCGGGTGCGGCTCGGAGGGGCTGGACTCCCCCGGCATCAGCCGCCAGTCCCACATCTCGACCGGGCCGGGCGCCTCCGTGCCCGCGAGGAGGC
The DNA here is from genome assembly GCF_040680195.1 of Streptomyces sp. NPDC052109. Taxonomy (NCBI): domain Bacteria; kingdom Bacillati; phylum Actinomycetota; class Actinomycetes; order Kitasatosporales; family Streptomycetaceae; genus Streptomyces; species Streptomyces sp. NPDC052109. Next base: position 82,677 of record NZ_JBFAWF010000023.1, read on the forward strand.
GGTTGTAGCTGCCGGCGTCGGTGTGCCACAGCCGTACGGCCTGCTCGGCGGGGACGATGCGGACGGCGGGGCCCTGTTCGTAGTCGAGCAGGGTGGTGATGCTGATGCCGAGCGCGTCGCCGATCTTGACGACGGTGCCGATGCTCGGGTTCGTGCGGGCCTGCTCGATCTGGATGAGCATGCCGCGGCTGACCCCGGCCCGGGCCGCGAGCACGTCCAGGGTGAAGCCGCGTACCGTGCGCCAGTGCTTGACATTGCGCGCCAGGGACTGGGTCAGCAGGTCGAGGTCCGACACATCACGTCCATCGATGGAGGTCCAATATATAGGATGACAGCGTTCACTCAACTGAACTACGGTGGGGTGCACCTGATCGTTCACCGAACTGTACTGCGAGGTCGGCCGTGACAGCATTCTTCGCCCTGACCACGAGCCTCCTGTGGGGGCTGGCCGACTTCGGCGGCGGGCTGCTGACACGGCGGACGCCCGCCCTGACGGTCGTGGGCGTCTCACAGGCCATCGCGGCGACGGTGCTGGGCGCGATCGTCGTCGCGACCGGCGGATGGAGCGAGGCCGGGCCCCGGCTGTGGTTCGCGTTCGCCGCCGGGCTGGTGGGACCGGTGGCCCTGCTCTCCTTCTACAAGGCACTGGCGCTCGGCCCCATGGGCGTCGTCTCCCCGCTCGCGACGCTGAGCGTGGCCGTGCCGGTGGGCGTGGGACTCCTCCTCGGCGAGCGCCCGGGACTGCTGCAGGTCGCGGGCATCGCGGTCGCCGTCACCGGGATCGTCCTCGCGGGCGGCCCGCAGTTGCGCGGTGCGCCCCTACAGCGGCGGACGATTCTGCTGACGCTGGTCGCGGCGCTCGGCTTCGGCACCGTCTTCGCGCTGATCACCGAGGCCTCGACCACCGTCACCGGGCTGTTCCTCGCCCTGTTCGTGCAGCGGCTGACGAACGTGGCAGTCGGCGGGGCCGCGCTCACCGTCTCCGTCCGGCGGGGCGGCCGGGCCGTCCCGGAGGGCGGCTTCCCCTGGGCCTCGATGCCCGCGCTGGCCTTTGTCGGCCTCGCCGACGTCGCCGCCAACGGCACGTACGCGGTCGCCGCCCAGCACGGCCCGGTCACCGTGGCGGCCGTCCTCGCCTCGTTGTACCCGGTGGTGACCGCGCTGGCGGCGCGCGGCTTCCTCAGCGAGCGGTTGCGCGCGATCCAGGCGGCGGGCGCGGGACTGGCGCTGCTCGGCACGCTGTTGCTGGCGACCAGCTGAGTCAGCCCTCGGTCTCCAGCGCCGCCAGCCGGGTCACCGCGTCCTCGTCCAGTTCCGCCAGCGCGCGCAGTTGCTCGGGCGTCGTTCCCTCCGGGATCGGCACCGGGGCCGGGGTCCGAAGCGGCGGCTGCCAGCCTCCCTCCGGAGTCCAGCGCCGTACGACCCGGGCGGGCGCTCCCGCCACCACCGCATGGTCGGGCACCGTGCCCCGTACGACCGCGCCCGCCGCGACGACCACGTTCCGGCCGATCCGCGCCCCCGGCAGGATCACCGCGCCGGTGCCTATCCAGCAGCCCGAGCCGATCTCCACCGGCTCCATGCGCGGCCACTGCCTGCCGATGGGCTCGTGCGGGTCGTCGTAGGAGTGGTTGGTGGAGGTGATGTAGACGTAGGGGCCGAAATAGCAGTCGCTGCCGATGGTGACCGTCGTGTCCGCGATGACATGGCTGCCGCGGCCGAGGACCACCCCGTCCCCGATGCGCAGGATCGGGTCCGGGCCGAGGTCCAGGTCCGGCATCAGGCCTGCGGTCAGCGTGACCTGTTCGCCGATGATGCAGTGGGAGCCGAGGTGGATCCAGGGCTCGCCGAAGACCGTGCCGAGCGGGAAGGCGAGCCTTGTGGCTGCGCCGATCGCGCCGAACCGCAGGCGGCCGGGGTGGTCGGCGGTGACGGAACCCGTGTGCTGCACCCAGGCCCAGGCCCCGTGCACCGCACGTTGCGCGGCACGGCGCCACCAGAATGAGAACGTGTTCTTGCGCTTCGGCACGGGCTTACGTTACTCAGCGGTCGCGTCCGGGGAGAGAGCGGACCGCTGTGATCTTTGCCCCACCCCGTGTCGTACCGTGCGGGGTACTTACGGACACGAGGAGACGGTGATGGCACAGCAGGCGCTGATCGTGGGCATCGGGGGCAGGGAGCCGCAGGTCGATGCGGAGGCGTTCGTGGCGCCGACGGCTTCCGTCATCGGGGATGTCACCCTGCACGCCGGGGCGAGTGTCTGGTACGGCGCGGTGGTGCGCGGCGATGTCGAGAAGATCACCGTGGGGGCACAGGCGAACGTGCAGGACAACGTCACCTTGCATGCGGATCCCGGGTTTCCCGTGCGTGTGGGTGAGCGGGTGTCCATCGGGCACAACGCGGTGGTGCACGGGGCGACGGTCGAGGACGACTGCCTGATCGGGATGGGGGCGACCGTGCTGAACGGGGCCGTGATCGGGGCCGGGTCGCTCGTTGCCGCTCAGGCCCTGGTTCCGCAGGGGATGGTGGTGCCGCCGGGGTCGCTGGTGGCCGGGGTGCCGGCGAAGGTGCGGCGGGAGCTCGCCGAGGAGGAGCGGCAGGGGGTGACCCTCAACGGCACGATGTACGCGGAGTTGGCGAAGGCACACAAGGATGTGCATCCGTAGACGCCTCCGGGGGTGCGTGGGGGCTGCCTCGGGGCGCTTCAGTCCCCTGCGCCCACCGGCTCCGCCTCGCGCTCGGCCGTCTGCGCCTTCTTCGCCCTGCGCTTGATGATCAGCATGGTGGCGAGGCCGAGGACCACCGCCGCGGCCAGGCCCACGTAGGAGAACTTCTTCAGCCAGCCCTCGGCGACCAAGCCGACGTAGTAGACGGCGGCGGTCGTGCCGCCCGCCCAGCAGATGCCGCCGAGGACGTTGGCGATCAGGAACTTCCAGTACGGCATGCGGAGGACGCCCGCGAGCGGGCCGGCGAAGATGCGCAGGAGGGCGATGAAGCGGCCGAAGAAGACGGCCCACATGCCCCACCTCTGGAACGACCGCTCGGCGGTGGCCACGTGGCCCTCGCCGAAGTGCCTCGGGAACTTGCCGCCCAGCCAGGCCAGCAGCGGGCGGCCTCCCTTGCGGCCGATCGCGTAGCCGATGGAGTCGCCGACCACGGCTCCGGCGGTCGCGCACGCGCCGAGGACGACCGGGTTGATGCCCGAGTGCTGGGAGGACATCAGCGCGGCCGAGACGAGGACGATCTCCCCCGGCAGCGGGATGCCCAGGCTCTCCACACCGATCACCAGGGCCACCACGGCGTAGACGGCGGCCGCGGGCACCGTGTCGAGCCATTCCTGGACGTGCACCGCGGGATCCTCCCCTGTCGCTGTCCCTGCCTTGCCGGGCGCCGCATGCAAAGCACGCCCCAAGGGAAGGCTACCTGGTCGGCGGTGAACGGTGGCCTGCGCGCGTCCGCTCGGCGGCACCGTCCCGCCCCCGGTCCTTCGGTTTTCGGACACCCCGGTGTCACGCGGGCGGGGAAGGCTCCCCGGGGTTTCGCCCGACCCGCCTCCCCCAGGTCCCCGCCGCAGGGGCCCGCTGCGGAAGGACGACGTCCCCGTGTCCTCACTGTCCCCGTCCCCCTCGCTCTCCGCTCCGCCGTGTCCCCCGACGGCGGATCCGCTCCCCGCCGGGACCGGTGCGCTCCCGGGCACCGGCCCGGAGGCCACCCCCCGGCCCGCGTCCCCCTTCGCGGCCCGGCACATACGCCTGGCCCTGTGCCTGGCTCCGCTGCTGCTGGCCGGCGGCTGGGCCGCCGCCAACCGTCCGGTGATGTACGAGGGGATACGGCGGCTGGTCGCGGCCGACCCGGGGTGGCTGCTGGCCGGGGCCGGTTTCACCTGCCTGAACTGTGTGGCGGCCGCGTGCGTCCGGCAGGGCGCCCTGCCCGACCGGGTGCCGCCGGGGCTGCTGCTGGCCTCGCAGTTCGCCGCCGGTGCCGCCAACCACGCGCTGCCGGGCGGGCTCGGCGCCCATGCCGTCACCCTGCGCTTTCTGCGCGGCCGCGGGGTGCCGCCCGCCCGGGCCACCGCCTCGATCGGGCTGTACTCGCTGGCCAAGTCCGGCGCGAAGACCGTGGTGCTGCTGGCGTTCCTGGCGGCGTCGCCGGCCTGGCGGCGCCTCGGTGATCTGGTCCCGGACGGGCGGGTGGTGGTGCCGGTCGTCTGCGTCGCGGGCGGCGTCCTGGCGGTGGCGGGGGTGCTGCTGACGGTCGTACGGCCGTTGCGGCGGCCGGTGACCGGGCTGCTGCGCTCCGCCCTCGCCGATGCGCGGGAGGTGCACGGCCGGCCCTGCCGGGTGCTCGCCCTGTGGGGCGGGGCGGTCGCGATGCCACTGGTGCAGGGCACCACCCTGGCCTGCGTCGGCGCCGCGCTGGGCCTGGGGCTGCCCTGGACACACGTGGTGCTCGCCTATCTGGCGGCGGGCACGGCCGTCGGCGCGGTCCCGGTGCCGGGCGGGCTGGCCGTCGACGCGGCGCTGGTGTGGACGCTCGTCACCTTCGGCACCGCACCGGCGGTGGCCACCGCCACGGTCATCGGCTACCGGGTGCTGACCGACTGGGTACCGCTGCTGCCGGGCACCCTGCTGCTGTCGGCGCTGATCCGCGCCAAGGTGCTCTGAGCCGACTCCGTCCTCCCGGTGTTGATCAGGCGCCCTCGGCGGTGCCCGTTCCGGGCTGTGCCGCGGTCACTCGCGGCGCGCCACCAGGCGGTAGGCGTTGCACAGGCCGAGGCGGTGGGACAGGCGGCGGATCGCGAAGCGGTCGAGGAGGGTCGCGGTGACGAGCGCGGGCACGCCGGCGAGGAGGAGGGCGGTGCGGGCGGCACGGCGCAGGGCGCCGGGCGGCTCGGGCAGCCAGGGGGCGTCCTCGCGCGGGGCGGTGTGGTCCAGGGCGAGCCAGACCGCGGCGAGCAGGTCGACCGGGTCGTGCGCCTCGGCGTGCTGCTCGCCCACCACCGTGAAGCCCAGCTCGGTCAGCCGTCGCCGGAGGCCGGCGACGGGGACGAAGTGCAGGTGCTGCGGCTGCAGCCAGGGCAGCCACCAGCGGCCGAGCAGCCGGGCGTAGCGACTCTCCGGGTCGGGCACCTCGACGAGGAGGTGGCCTCCGGGGCGTACGGCCCGGTGGGCGGCGCGGAGTTCGCGGTCCGGATCGGTGGTGTGCTCCAGGTAGTGGAACATGCTCACCACGTCGTAGCGGGCGTCGAGTTCGGCGGCGAGTTCCGGGAAGGCACCGCGGTGCGCGTGGTCCACACGGCCTGCGCGGGCGGCGAGTTCGACGCCGTCGGTGAAGTCGAGCCCGTCGAAGGAGGTGTCGGGCAGGACGGTGCGGGCGCTCGCGCAGAAGTGGCCGTGGCCGGTGCCGACGTCCAGCCAGGTCTTCGGGGCGGGATCGTACGGCAGCACGGCCTCGGCGCGGGCCCGGTACATGGCGCCGCGCCCGCCGAAGGTGCCGCTCATGCGCTGTTCACCGAGGCCGTCGTAGAAGTCCCGGTAGTAGAACTCCAGGCCTTCCTCGGTCAGTCGGGGGTTCTGGAAGGTGTGACCGCAGTCGGCGCAGTGGTCGAGGGTGAAGCGGCCCGGCTTGTGCTGGAGCAGGTCGGTGGTGCGCAGGCGAGGGGCGAGCCGGCCGGAGCCGCACCAGGGGCAGTCGGTGCGCCGGGCGGCGAGGAAGCGGTCCGTGCCGGCGGCCAGGTCCCGCTGGTAGGCGGGGCGCAGCGCGGCGACGCGGGCCGTCTTGTCGGTGCGGGCGTTCTCGGTCATCGGCTCTCCGCTGCGAGGTGTTCGAGGTGGGCCGCCGCGGCTCGGGCGCCGCCCGCCGCGCGGAACGCGGCGCGGATCCGGGCGGCGGCGGCCCGGTGGGCGGGGTCGGTGAGGACGGTGTCGAGGGCCGCGCCCAGCCGGTCCGCACGGACCCGGCCGAAGCGGACGCGGACGCCGGCGCCCGCGTCCACGACCTGTCCGGCCACCACGGGCTGATCGTCGCGGATGGGCGCGAGGACGAGCGGGACGCCGTGCCACAGGGCCTCGCACACCGTGTTGTGCCCGGCGTGGCAGACGACGGCGTCCATCCGTTCCAGCAAAGGAAGTTGGGGCACGGACGACAGCACCAGGACGTCCTTGTCATCGCGCGGCACCGCGATGACACCCCCCGGATCGGCGATCACCGCCTGCACACGGTCCGCGCGGTCCCGCAGCGCGGCGAGGCACTCGGTGAGGAACCGGCCGCCCACGTCGGCGTTCACCGTGCCCAGGGTCACCAGGACCTTCGCCCGGCCTTGGTCCAGTCGCCGCCAGGGGAAGCCGGGTCCCGCCGGGCGGCCGGCGAGGGAGGGGCCGACGTAGTGGATGTGCGCCGCCAACGGCGCCTGGGGGCCGATGAGTTCGGGTGTGCTGAAGATCAGCAGGAGGTGCGGCGAGGACCGGGGGTCGGCGGTGCCGGACGGGGCGCCGACGCGGGCGCGCAGCTCGGTCAGGCGCTGCCGCAGCCAGGCGGCGACCCTCGGCAGTCCGTCGTAGGCGCCGGTGAACTCGGCCGAGGTGGTGGCCGAGGTGGCCCACGGCAGCCCGAGGCGTTCGGCCACCAGGGCGCCGGCGAAGGCCTGCTGGTCGGCCACGACCACGTCCGGCCGGAACGCCTCGGCCGCCGCCCGGACGCCGGGCGCCATGGCGTCGGCGAGGGGCAGCAGGTACCACTCCCACAGGAACTTCAGCGACTCCGCGCCCCTCAGGTCCGGCGGCCGTACGACGCCCTCGGCCCCCGGCACCGGGCCCGCGCAGCCGAACACCTCGGCGTCCGCGCCCGCGAGGCGCCGCACCAGCGCCGGGTCGGCGCACGCCCAGGCCACCCGGTGACCCCGTGCGGCCAGCCGGGCGGCGACGCCGACGGCCGGGTTGACGTGCCCGGTCAGCGGTGGCACGACGAAGAGGAAGGCGCTCATGGGACACCCGCCCCGGCACCGATCAGGTCCAGGATGTGCGCGCCGACGGCCGCGGGCGCCTCCACCAGCACCGAGTGCTCGTGCCCGGGCAGCACGACCGCCCGGTAGTCGGTCAGCAGCGCCTCCATCGACGGCACCAGGTCCGCGAGGTCCGACTCGCCGCCGTACACGCCGAGGACCGGGCAGCGTACGGCCCTGATCGCGTCCTCGGTCAGCACCCGGCTGGCGGGGATGTCCCGGCCGAGGGTGGTCTCGCGGGCGAGCCGGGCCGCACCCTTGGCCAGCCGGGCGGTGTTGTGCCCCCGGTGAGCGGTGATCCAGGCGATCGCGTCGGGCTCGTTGTGCGCGAGCTGGGTCATGACCCGGTCGAGGATCCCGCCGAGTTTCAGCGCCCAGGCAGCGGTCGCGGGTTCGGACTCGATCAGCGTCAGGCAGGCCGTACGTTCCGGGTGCCGGGCCGCGTACCCGAAGGCGATGGTGCCGCCGTAGGAGTTCCCGACCAGGTGGACGGGTCCGGCGACACCCAGCCGGTCGAGGAGGGCCTCCAGGTCGTCGATGTTGTGGTCCAGGGTGTAGCCCTCGGGCGGGCGGGCGCTGCGGCCGTGGCCGCGCAGGTCGTACATGATCACGTCGAGTCCGGCGGCGGCGAAGCCCGGGGCGACCGTGAAGTAGTAGCTGGCCAGGCTGTCCGTGAGCAGCCCGTGCACCAGGACGACGGTGGCGCGCGGGCCACGGCCGCCGGCCGGTCCCGTGCGCTGGACGTGCAGCCGGATCCCGCCGGCCTCGACCATGGCCACGGCTCAGCCCGCCTGTGTGGACTTCAGGCTCCACACCACGTACTCCACGAGCCGGCCCACGGTCAGCTCGATGATCTCGTCGAACTCCATTCCGGCCAGGAACTCGGCGAGGTTGACCCGCTGCCCGTACCGCTCCTCCAGCAGCCCGGCCAGGGTGACGAGGTCGATGCTCTCCAGCTCGAGGTCGCGGTTGAAGGTGGTGGACATGCCGATCACCATGTCGTCGTCGCCGTACTCCGCCAGCACCGTGCGGAGCATGCCGGTGACGTCGGCGAGCACGGCGTCGGCGGTGGGCTGCGCCGGGGCCGGCTGGTGCCGGTTGGCCGGGGCCGGCTGGGTGGGGTTCATCGGGGGTACTCCTCGGCTGCTTCGACTGGTTGCTCGCGGTCGGGATGTCCGTGGTCGGGGGGTGCGTCGTCGGCTCCGGGTCCGGTCGTCCAGGCCACCACGTAGGCGCGCTCGGGCAGAGCGGGCGGATTGACCACCGGTGCGCAGTGCGCGGTGTAGACGCGTTCCAGCCGCCCGGAGACCAGCAGCCGGCTGCCGTCGGGTGAGGTCTCCAGCACGGCGAAGTCCCGTGGCCGGCCGCCGAATCCGACACCCTCGGCCTTGGCGACCGCCTCCTTGGCGGCCCAGAAGCGGGTGAACCACACCGCCTCCGCGTCGGCGTCGCCCGCCGAGCGGTCGTGCAGCAGGCGCAGTTCGGCGGGGCCGAGCGCGGTGGTGAGGGTGGTCGGGTCGCGCCGGGCGACCTCTTCGATGTCGATGCCGGGGCCGGGCCGCGGGGTGTGCGGCCGGACGATCGCCACGGCCGCCTCGGCGCGATGGGCGAGCGAGACGTCCAGCGGGGGCAGGGCGCGGCCGTGCACGCCGATGACGTACGGCCGCCCCAACTCATCGTTGCGCACACGCAGTTCCGCCGGGAAGACGGCTCCTTCGCCGTGCCGCCACAACCACTGCCGTACGGCGTCCTTGACCGCGATCCTGCCGACCAGCCACTGCCGGCGGCCGCGCGGCGGGCGTTCGGCGTACTCGACGCGCTCGGTGCCGCCGAGCGAGTTGCGCATGATCAGCTCGCGGGATGCGAGGTCCGGCCACCGCTCGTGCACCAGCGCCCAGCCGCCCGGCATCGCCTCCGACAGGGTGTGGCGCTCGGGGAAGCGTTCGACCGGCCGGGTGGTCGGGTCGTTGTCGAAACGGCGGTCCTGCCAGCCGCCGATCACGGCCCACACCCGGCCGCCGACGGTGAGCTCCGCGTCGGCCTCCAGGACGGTGTCCGTGAGCGAGGTGATCCGCAGCACGCAGCCGACCTCGGTGCCGGGGGCCGGGTGCGGTCCGTGGAACCGCAGATGCCGCATCCGCACGGGGAAGACGACGGTCCGTTCGGTGCGGGTCGCCATGATCCAGTAGCCGAGCAACTGGCCCACGTTGTCCAGCAGCGCGCCGGGGGCCGCGGGCGCGGTGATCACTCCGCGGATGTGCCGCTCGCCGATCGCGGTGAGGTCGGTCAGGCCCTGGAACGCCGGGCCGTGGAACATCCAGCGGTCCCGGTAGAGCTGCGCCGCCGTGTGCTCGGGGCGGCGTTCGGGGACCTCCGGGAGGGGGCTCGGCGGGGGCGGTGCGGGATGATGCGCGGCCAGTTCCACCGTGGCGCGGGCCGTGGGGCCGAAGGCCACGGTGACGCGGTCCGGGTGGCCGGGGGCCGGGGTGACGGTGACCTGTATGTCGCTCGGGGGCGTGGCGGTGAGCCAGCGGTCGAAACGGGCCTCGTGGACGCCGACCGCCCGCAGACCGGGGGCCGCCGCCTCCGCGGCGTCCATCATGTGCCGCACGAGCGTGGTGGCGGGCACCACCGGCCAACGGTCCTCGATGTCCGGCCAGCCGGGGCGTTGCGGGAAGAAGCAGTGGTCGAGGAGGTGGGGCATGGCCTGGGGGGAGACGTGGACGGTGGTTCTCGCGGTGGGGTCGGTTGCGGCGGGCACGGGGGCGGGGGTGGTGGGGGCCGGCGGACGAGCGCGCCGCCCGTTCGCCGCGATCAGCTCTGCCGCCGCCTCTGCGGTCTCCCGCAGCAGGGCGGTGAGTTCGGCGGCCGCCGGGAGGCGCTTCGCGAGGCTGTCCAGTTCACCGAGGTCAGGGCCGACCGGCCGGGTCGCGGACCCGGGATGCGCGGCGGCGGCCGGCGTCGGGTGGTGCGAGGGCGCGGAGCGAACGGGGAACGCGGGAAGAGCGGCCGGTGATGCCAGGGGGCCCGGTGGCGCGGGGGGTGGCGCAGGCGGCTCGCGCCGCAGCTCCGCGCGGAGCGTGTCGAGTACCGGGCCGTCCAGCGAGACGAGGGCGCCGCCGAGGTCGAGCCGGACCCTCGGGCGGCCGGGCTGGGCCGGAGTGGCTGAACCGGTCACTCCGGGCTGCGGCGGCACCGCGGGGCCGGTCGCGGCGGGCGGGGGAACCGCCGGCGCCACGGATGCCCCGGCTGCCCACAACGCCGTTGCCACACGCCGAAGTTGGGGCAACCCGCCGCGTTCGGACGCGTTGGCGGCGACGGCCAGGTGGTCGCGGTCGCCGAGGGTGTCGTCGACCAAGGAGGTGAGCCGGCCGGGACCGGCCTGGACGAACACCCGGTGCCCTTCGGCGTAGAGGGACTCGGTCAGTTCACGGAAGCGGACGGGTTCCAGCAGGTGCCGTACGAACAGCTCGCGGACCGCCGCCTCTGCGTGCGGGAAGGGCGCGGCGGTCGTCCCGGACCACACCGGCACGGTCGGCGGGTGGAGCCGGAAGCGGCCGGCGGCCGACCTGATGGGCGCGAGGTACGGCTGCAGCATCGGCGTGTGGAAGCCGGAGCGGAAGGGCAGGACCTGGCAGATCACCCCCTGCGCGCGCATCGACCGCACGAACTCCTCGACCGCCGTGCCGGGGCCGCAGACCATGGACTGGCGGGGCGCGTTGTCGTGGGACAGCACGATCCCGGAGTCCGCCCAGGACTCGGCGAGCGTGGCGCGGACGTGTGCGGCGGAGGTACCGAGTGCGGCGAAGGCGAGGCCGGGAACGGTGACTGTGTCCGGATCGAACGCGGCCATGAAGGCGTCCACTTGGTCGGCCGAGTACAGTCCGGCCGCCGCCATGGCCGTCCACTCGCCCACGCTGTGTCCGGCGACCGCGTCCGGTACGACTCCCATGCGGCGCAGTGCCTGGTCCAGCAGGCGCCCCACGCCGACGACCCCGGCGCCGTGCCGGCCGACGTCACCCACCCGGACGTCCGTGCCGGGCAGCGGGGGAAGACCGAAGTGGGCGGCGATGTCGTCGGTGCGGGGCGCGAAGTCGCCTTCCAGGCCGGGAAAGAGGAACACCAGCCGGCCACCCGCAGGGCCGAGCAACGGGCCGGGCCGGAACCACACGTCGCTGCGGCCCTGCCAGGCCCGGCCCGTGGCGACGGCACGGCGGGCCAGGGCGAGCCGCTTGGCGGTCGGGTCCACGACCCCGAGCCGGACCGGGCCGGCGTCAGGGTGCGGCCTGGCGGGGTCGAGTCCGGCGGCCAGGAGGGCCGAGTCGTCGGCGGCGAGGAGGGCCATGAGGTCCGCCACGCCGCCGGCGGCGAGCAGCAGGATCCGCTCGGGTTCGCCGACGCGGGCGAGCGCGGACGCGGTCCGAGCAGCGGGCGCCCCGTCCCCCGGCGCACGCTCCCGGGCGGCGCCGGGCAGCGCGGAAGGAGCCCCAACGGCCCCCGCAGACGGGGAACCACCCCGCCCAGCTCCCACCGGTACCGAGGCGACACCCTCGGCCCCCGCCGGCACCGAGGAAGCACCGCTCACCACCCCTGCCGACGCCGGACCGGCCCCCGCTGACGCCGAGCCGGCACCCTCGCCACCCGCCGGTGCCTGCCCCACACGTGCGGCTCGTGCCCGGAAAGGCGGCGTCCAAGACGTCCGCTCCGGGGCCGAACGAGCCCCCGGCGCCTCCTCCAGCACCACATGGGCGTTGATGCCGCCGAAGCCGAAGGCGTTCACGGCGGCTCGGCGGACGGCCCGGCGGGTGTCGGTCTCCCAGGGCCGAGCCCGGTCCAGCGTGCGGAAGCGGGTGGCGGCGAGCGCCGGGTGAGGGGTGTCGCAGTGGAGGGTGGGCAGGAGGGTGCCGTGGTGGAGGGCGAGGGCCGCCTTGACCAGGCCGGCGACCCCGGCGGCCGGCATGGTGTGACCGATCATCGACTTCACCGAGCCGAGGACCGGGCGCAGGTCATGGCCCGGCGGCGCGGGCCCGAACACCTCGGCCAGCGTGGCGAGTTCGGCCGCGTCACCGGCGGGGGTGGCGGTGCCGTGCGCCTCGAGCAGGCCGAGGGAGTCCGGTGCGGCGGGGTCGACTCCGGCGGCCCGCCAGGCCTGCCGTACGGCTCTGGCCTGTCCGCCCGGGTCGGGTGTGACGAGCCCCGCGGTGCGGCCGTCGCTGGCCACACCGGTGCCCCGGATCACCGCGTACACGCGGTCGCCGGCCCGCTCGGCGTCCGCGAGCCGCTTCAGCACGACCACGCCCGTGCCCTCACCGATGAGGATGCCGTCGGCGTCCCGGTGGAAGGGACGGATGCGCTGGGTCGGGGACAGCGCGCGCAGCTGGGCGAAGACGCTCCAGAGGGTGATGTCGTGGCAGTGGTGCACTCCCCCGGCGAGCATCAGGTCGCAGCGGCCGGTGGCGAGTTCGGTGACCGCCTGGTCCACGGCGACGAGTGAGGAGGCGCAGGCCGCGTCCACCGTGTAGGCGGGGCCGCGCAGGTCGAGCCGGTTGGCGATGCGGGAGGCGGCGAGGTTGGGGACCAGGCCGATCGCGGACTCCGGGCGGTCGGGGCCGAGCCGTTCGGTGAATGCCGCGCGGATGCGGTCGAGTTGGCTGGTGGTGAGGTCGGGTAACAACTCACCCAGTGTGCGGGTCAGTTGCCGTGCCGTGCGCACCCGCTGGTCCAGGCGGACCAGGCCCGGAGTGAGATAGCCGCCGCGGCCCAGGGCGACACCGATCCGGTGCCGCTCGGGCAGCCGTCGCTCGCCGCCCGCGTCGGCGAGCGCGGCGGCGGCCACGTCGAGGGCGATCAGCTGGTCGGGCTCGGTGCCGGGTACCGATGCGGGCATGATGCCGTACCGGGTGACGTCCACCTCGGGCGGGCCGTCCACGAACCCGCCGCGCCGGCAGTACACCTGGTCCGGGACGGCGGGCCCGGCGGCCGAGCCGGGCCGGTAGTAGTCGGCGTCCCAGCGGTCCGCGGGGACGTCACGGATCGCGTCGACGCCGTCACGCAGGTTGCGCCAGTAGGCGTCCAGGCCCGAGGCACCGGGCAGCAGCACGGCCATCCCGACGATGGCCACCGGGATGTGACGTTCCGTCATGTCACCAGCCCGACGCGGTGTAGACGACGGCACGGACCGACGGTTCGCCCCAGGCGAGTTCCCTGAGCAGGGCCGCGGTGCCCTCGTCCGGGTCGATCAGCTCGACGCCGCGCCGGGCGTACGCACGGCCGAGTTCCGCGCCGACCATGCCGCCGTGCGTGCCGGTCGGCGCCCAGGGTCCCCAGTGCACGGTCAGCGCGCGGGCCCCCGTCCGGGCGGCCCAGTCGGCGCCGAGCGCAGCCAGGGCGTCGTTGGCTGCGGCGTAGTCGGCCTGGCCGCGGTTGCCGAGGACGGCGGCGACGCTGCCGAAGAGCACGGTGAAGGCCGGCGCTCCCGGCAGGTCGTCCAGGGCGGCGAACAGCGCGGCCGCCCCGGCCGTCTTGGTGCCGTACACCCGCTGGAAGGACTCGGGGGTCTTGTCGGCGATCAGCCGGTCCTCGACGACGCCGGCGGCGAAGACGACTCCGTCCAGGCGGCCGTGTTCGGCGTGGATCTCCTTGACCGCCTGCAGGACGGCGTCCCGGTCCCGGAAGTCCACCGAGCGATAGCGGGCCTCACTGCCGAGTGCGCCGAGTTCGGTGAGGGTGGTGGTGATCTCCCGCTGGGCGAGGATGAGTTCGGCGGCACGGTTGATCTCGGCGGGTCCGGGTGCTCCCGGACCGTTGGCGAGCGCCGCGCGCAGTTCCACGGGGGTACGGGCGGCGGCGGTGCGCGCGTCCTCGGGCGTGCCGGGCGAGGGTGTGCGGCCCAGCAGCTCGATGCGGCAGCGGCAGGCGCCGGCCAGCGTGGCCGCGAACCTCGCGGTGATGCCGCGGGCGCCGCCGACGAGCAGTACGACGGAGTCCCGGTCGAGGCCGAGCGCGAGCGCTTCGGCGGCGCCGTCGCCGGCGGGTCCCGCGCCGCCGGCGGCGAGCGGGCCGAGGGGCGCGGGAACCAGGGCGAGGCCCTGCCGGGCCCCGGCCGCGGTGCGCAGCACGACAGGGGCCGGTTCGGGGGCGCGTACCTCGGCGAGGAGGGCGTCGGCGACGGCCGCGGGGCCCGTGTCCGGCACGGCGACCACGCGCGCGAGCAGGTCCGGGTACTCACGGGCGATGCTGCGGAAGAGCCCGTCCAGGCCGGCCGCCCGCAGTGCGCCGGCGGGGTCGGCGGCACGGAAGGCGAACAGCCGGCGCGGGCCGCGGGCGAGCGCCGCCCGGAGCACCGGGAAGGCGTCCGGCAGCACGGGGAGGTCCGGGCCGGGCAGCGCGCCCAGGTACACGACCCCGTCGACCGGTCCGTCGGCCGCGCCGAGGTGGTGCCCCCGGTCGAGGATCACGGCGTCGGCGCCGTGCCCGGAGAGCCGCGCCGCGATCTCGGCCGCCGCGCCCTCACCGTCCCCGAGCAGGGCGAAACGCCGGCCGGACAGGGTCACGTCGGGGCCGGCGGCCGGGTGCGGGCCGGGCAGCGGTACTGGCCGTGGCTCACATCGCCGGGGCGGCACGCCGAGGGCGGGGGCGGTGTGCGACGACCCGGTAGGCTCCTCGGCCGGACCACTCCCCTCTCCGGTGCGCGCGCCGGCCCGGGCCGTCAGCCAGCCGGTCACCGCGGCCGCCGTACGCGCCTTGGTCAGCTCCTCCAGTTCGGCGTCGTCCAGGACCTCGGCGCCCCCCGCGATGCCCAGGCGTCTGGCCAGCTCGCCCGCTATCTCGGCCCGTTTGATCGAGTCGATGCTGAGGTCCGCCTCCAGGTCGAGATCGGGCTCGATCATGTCGACGGGGTAGCCGGTGCGTTCGCTGATGATCTCCAGGACGGCCCGCGCCACGTCGTCCACCGGCTCCTCCTGGCCGGCCGGTTCGGGCAACTGCGCCGTCGGTGCCTGGGGTTGAGGCAGGGACGCCGGCTGCGGGGCCGGTACGGGTGGCACGGGCGCGGGCGGTGTGCCACCGGGCGTGGCGCCGAAGTAGGCGAGCAGGACGTCGCGCTGGGCGGCGATCATCTCCCGGCTGGTACGCAGGAATTCGGAGATGAGCGCGTCCCGGTCGGCCGGGGCGCCGTACGGCTGGTCGGTGGTCACGGTCGTCTCCACGACTCGTCGGGCCGGTGCGAGGGCACCGGGCAGGAGTGCTCCGTCGGCGGTGCGGACGAGGTGCCCGTCGACCGTCCAGCCGGGTCGCGCGGGCGCCGGGGTGCGCAGCGCGTCGACGGCGTCACGGCCGCGCAGGAGCCAGGCGGTGCGCACGGGCTGCCCGGCGGCGGCGAGTCGGGCGAGGGCGTCGAGCCAGCCGCGCAGGCCGCTGTCGGCCGTGGGTTCGCAGGTGACCGTGCGGTGCGGCCGGTCGCCGAGGATCCGTCCGACCAGCCGGGTGAGGACCGTGCCGGGGCCCGCCTCGACGAAGACGCGCGCGCCGGCCTCGTACATCGCCTCGATCTGGGTGGCGAACGCGACCGGGGCGCCGATCTGGGCGGCGAGTCCGGCGCGCACCTCGTCGGGGTCGGGCGGATAGGGCGCGGCGGTGCGGTTGGCCCAGACGGGGAACTCGGGCGCCCGTACCGTCCTGCCCGCGAGGACCTTGGCGAACCGCTCCCCCGCCGCGGCCACGACCGGGCTGTGGAAGGCGCAGGCCACCGGGATGCGCCGGGCCCCGAGCCCGGCGTCACGCAGCAGCCGTACGGCCGTCTCGACGTCCTGAGTCGGCCCCGAGATCACCGTCTGGTCGGGTGAGTTGACGTTGGCGACGACGACCGTCGCGGGTGCCCCGGCCGCCTGCAGGGTGTGTACGACGGTCTCGGCGGGGGCGCCGACGGCGGCCATGGTGCCGGGGTCGGCGCCCGCCGCCGCCAGTATCGCGCCGGCCCGCTCGGCGCTCAGCTCCAGCAGCGTCCCGGGGTCGAGGGCACCGGCCGCGGCGAGGGCGACGAGCTCGCCGTAGCTGTGCCCGGCGGCCTGGTCGGGGTGGACGCCGGCAGAGGTGAGGAACGCGTGCGCTGCGAGACCGGTGATGCCGAGGGCGGGCTGCGCGACCCGGGTGTCGGTGAGGGCGGCCCGGCGGCGCTCGTGGGCTGCGTCGTCGAAGGCGGCCGGCGGATGGACGGTGTCGGCGTGCGCGCGGCCCAGGTCCAGGTAGTGCCGCAGCTCGGGGAGGTGGACCAGGAGGTCGGCGAGCATGCCCGGGCGCTGGCTGCCCTGGCCGGGGAAGAGGAAGGCGATCTGGCCCGCCACGGGGTCCGCCACATGGATCCCTGCGGCCGGGTCGTGTTCCCCGGCGAGGAGCCGCCGTAGCTGCCCGGTCAGTTCCCCGGTGTCACGGGAGACGACCGCGGCCCGTACCGGTTCGAGGGAGGTGTCGGCGCGGTGGGCCGCGGCGAGGGCGAGGTCGCGCAGGCGCCAGGGACGGCCGTCGGACTCGGCGGCACGGAGGATCTCCCGGGCCCGCTGGTGGGCGGCCGCCGTGTCCCGGCCCCGGAAGAGGAACAGCTCGGCCGGCCAGGCGTCCAGGGTCTGCCGGGGCGGCACGGCTCCGGCGTGAGCGGCCAGCACGGCATGGAAGTTGGTGCCACCGAAGCCGAACGCGCTGACGCCGGCGAGGCGTTCGGCGGCCGGTGCCGCCCAGGGCCGGGCGCGGGTGTGGAAGACGAACGGGCTGTCGTCCTCGGCCCAGGCCGGGTTGGGCCGCTCCAGATGCAGGGTGGGCGGGGTGATCCCGGTGTACAGCGCGAGGGCGGTCTTGATCAGGCCCGCGAGTCCGGCGGCGCACTTGGTGTGCCCGATCTGCGACTTGACCGAGCCGAGCGCACAGCCGCCCGTGGTGGCGCCCGCCTCGGCGAACACCTGTGACAGCACGGTGAGTTCGGTGCGGTCGCCGACGACGGTGCCGGTGCCGTGCGCCTCGACGAGGCCGACGTCCGCGGGTGAGACACCCGCGTTGCGGTAGGCCCGCTCCAGTGCCGCCCGCTGGCCTTCGGGGCGGGGGGCGGTCAGGCCGAGGGAGCGGCCGTCGCTCGCGGAGCCGAGGCCCTTGACCACGCCGTAGACCCGGTCGCCGTCGCGTTCGGCGTCCGCGAGCCTCTTGAGGACCACGCAGGCCACGCCCTCACCGAGGGCGATGCCGTCCGCCGAGGAGTCGAAGGCGCGGGAGCGTCCGGTCGGGGAGAGTGCGTGGACGGAGGAGAACAGGACGAAGTCGTTGATGCCGTTGTGCAGGTCGGCGCCGCCGCACAGCACGAGGTCGCTGGTGCCGGAGACGAGTTCCTTGCAGGCCACGTCCAGGGCGGCGAGGGAGGAGGCGCAGGCCGCGTCGACGGTGAAGTTCGCGCCGCCGAGGTCGAGCCGGTTGGCGATCCGGCCGGAGATGACGTTGGCGAGCATGCCGGGGAAGGAGTCCTCGGTCAGCCGGGGCAGCTGCCCCTCGATGCCGTCGGGGACCCGGCCGTAGTAGGACGGCAGGACGGCCCGCAGGGTGACGGCGTTGGACAGGTCGCTGCCCGCCTCGGCGCCGAAGACGACGGAGGTCCGCGAGCGGTCGAACTCCCGCCCCTGTTCGCCGTATCCGGCGTCCTCCAGCGCCCGCCGGGCCGCCTCCAGGGACAGCAGCTGGACGGGTTCGATGCTGCCGAGGGAGGCCGGCGGGATGCCGTAGCGCAGCGGGTCGAAGGGAATGCGGGGCAGGAAGCCGCCCCACTTGGACGCCGTCGTGCCGGCCGTGTGGTGCACGGCGGGGTCCCAGCGCTCGGGCGGGACCTCGGTGACGGCGTCGCTTCCGGTGACGACGGTGGCCCAGAAGGCGGTGAGGTCGGGCGCCTCGGGGAACATGCAGGCCATGCCGACGATCGCGATGTCCAGCGGTACGGGCGGCACGGGTGCGGCCGCGGCGGCCCGGCTCGGGTGTGCGGCGCGCCGGGTCAGGAAGTCGGCGGCGCCGTCCGTCACGGAGTGGTGCAGATCGGCCAGGGTGGTGGTCTCCGAGCGCAGGACGGCGACCTCGCCGGCCATGAACATCCCGTCCGCGAACTGCCTTTCCTCGTCGATGTCCGCCAACTCGCCGTCGGGGCCGCGCTCGACGCCCTTGCTGGCGATGCGCAGCCGGCCCACGTTGAGCCGTTCCAGGCTCTCCCAGGTCTCGCGGTCGGGCAGCCCCTGCGCCCGCAGGGCGGCCTCCCGGGCGCGGTAGCCGGCGGTGAAGGGGCTCGGGACGCAGCGGGTGGCGTGGCCGGGGGCGGTCTCCAGCAGGGCGGTCGCGGTGGCGGCGAGCACCTGCCGCTGGAAGAGCGGCCGGATGGCGCCGTGCGCGACGGCCTCCTCGGTGAACAGATAGGCGGTGCCCATGAGCACGCCGACGGCGGCGCCCCGGACGGTGAGCGGCGCGGCCAGGGCCGCGACCATCGCCGCCGACCGCTCGTCGTGGACGCCGCCGGCGAAGAACACCTCCAGCCGCCGGGCCTCGGCCTCGTCGCCTTCGGCCAGGAAGTCTTCGAGTACGGCGAGTTGGGCCTCCCAGAGCGGGAAGGAGGCCCGCGGTCCCACATGCCCGCCGCACTCGGACCCCTCGAACACGAACCGCCGCGCGCCGGCCTCCAGGAACTGCCGCAGCAGCCCCGGAGAGGGGACGTGCAGGAAGGTCCGGATCCCGGCCCGCTCCAGCGCCTGCGCCTGGGCGGGCCGTCCGCCCGCGATGACCGCGTGCGTGGGCCGCAGCTCCCGTACCGCTTCCAGCTGGGCGCTCCTGATGTCCTCGGGCGCGAAGCCGAGCACGCCGACGCCCCAGGGCCGACCGTCCAGCACGGTCCGCGCCTCGGTGAGCATCGACCGGGTCCGCTCGCCGTCGGCGAGGGCCAGCGCCAGGAACGGCAGCGCCCCGTCCGCGGCCACGGCGGCGGCGAAGCCGGCCTGGTCGCTCACCCGGGTCATGGGTCCCTGTGCGACGGGCAGCCGGGTGCCGAGCGCCCGGCTCATGGCCGAGCCGGGTCGCAGGGCGGACGCGGGGGCGCCGTCGGCCACGCCATGCCGCGCCGTCGCTGCGGGGCCGTCGTCGTCCGCGCCGTGCGACGTCGCCGATGCGGGGCCGCCATCGTCCGGACCGCGCTGGGCCGTCGCTGCCGGACCCTCGTCACCCGCACCGCACGACCCCGTCGCTGCCGGGCCACCATCGGCGACGCCCTGGCACGCCGCCGATGCCGGACCGCCGTCGGCCACCGCGCGCATCGCCGCCGACACCTCCCGCACCGACCGCCGTACGTCCCCGTACCGCTCGGCGAACCGTGCGGCGAGGAACCCGTCCTGGCCCACCGGCAGCAGTCCGCCGCGCGGATCGCCGGTGCCCGGCAGGGACGCGACGGCCTCGGGGGCGTCGGCCGGCGGGCGCGGGGCGTGCGGCCCCCGGCGCCGCAGTACGCGGTGACCGCCCAGCACCACGGTCTCCGAGCCGTCCAGGGAGCGCAGCGGCGCGCGGACCGTCTCGGGCAGACCCGACTCGGCGAGCAGGGCGAGCTGGCTGTCGAGCACCACACCGGCGGCACCACCGGCCAGGGCGGCCGCCGCCGTGCGCGGGCCGATGCCGCCGCAGGCCCAGACCGGTACGCGGCTCGACTCCTCGTCGGCGAGCAGCTGCTGCAGCAGCACGAAGGTGCTCAGCTCGCCGACCCGGCCGCCGCTCTCAGCACCCCGGGCGATCAGCCCCCGGGCGCCGGCACATACGGCCGCGCGTGCCTGCCCGAGATCCGTGACCTCCGCCAACACGCGCCAGTGGGACGGCAGTTCGGGGACGGCCCAGGTCGCGTCCGGGGTGAGGACCACGGTGTCGGGGGCGTCGCCGACATCGGCGGGGGTCAGGACGCAGCGCCCGGTCACGCGTACGCCGAAGGGCGCCGGAGCGGCCCGTACCAGCCGGGACAGCTGTTCCCGGGATCTTCGGTCGCCGGTGCCCAGGTCGAGGATGCCGAGCGCGCCGGCGGCGCAGGCGGCGGCGGTGAGGCCGGCGTCGGGCTCTCCGAAGGGGGTGAGGCACAGGACGAGGTCGTGGGGACGCACAGGCGAGGTCATGATGCTCCGGCACGATCGGCGAGACAGCACGGTGGGGGGTGTGCGGGCGGAACGCTCTGGTGCGAGGGCACCGGAAACTAGCCCCGGGCTACTCACGGGTCAATAACGACGCGCCCTTTTCGCGGCCGGTGACATCGATTCGGCCAGCGCACCGAATTCCCCGCAAGAACCGGAAAACGCGGTCATTCCCCTCACGGGCACGGGCGCGGGACCCCTCGGGTCCACGCGCCCCCACCACCACAAACCCGGCGAAGCGCTCGCCTGCTTCACCGTGCACTCATCCCGCGGCAACGCGCCGGGACATTTCCGGGACGTCTGTAAATTCCGCATGACGCCGGGGCCGTGACTCGAACCCGGTCGGGCCCCCGGAAGACATTCCGCGGCGCGTCAGCCGTGCAGCGTCTGCACGGCCGCCGGCAGCGCGGCGACGGCATCGGTGACCGTACGGGCGGCCGCGCCCACGGCCTGGCCGGCGACCTCGTCGGCCACCGCCGGCAGAGCGCCGTGTGCCGCGCTCACGACGTCGCCGGGCGGCGCGGGCCGGGTCGACCGCCGGTCGCGCCCGGCACGGACCTGAGCGATCCGGGTCTCGTTCGCCTCCCCGGAAACCCCCGGCTTCCCTGAATTCCCGGGCCCTCCCGGCCGGACGCCATCGCCCTCCGGCCCTCCGGGCGAGGTGTCCCCGTACGGCGGCCCGGCGGCATCCCCTCCCGGCTCCCCCGACCGCCATCCCCCGGGGGTGTCCGTCCCCTCCGGACCACCGGGACCGCCCGGACCACCGGGACCGCCCAGGGCGTAGGGGACGTCACCGGCTTCCGGGGCGCCCGGTCCGCGTGGCGCCAGGTCGGGCCGCCCTGCCCCGCCCGTTCCCGGTTCCAGCACCCAGCGCTGCTCCGGTGAACCGTCGCGCGGCACCAGCCGCACCCGTACGGACGAGCCTCCGGAGCCCGGAGCGAGCGCCATGTCCTCGTCCGTGCGCGGCAGGATCTCGCCGCGCACGGTGAAGTCGTACGCCACCTCTCCGGCGTGCACGACGCAGCCGGCCAGTGCGGCGTTCTTCGTGCCGGGGTCGGCGGCCAGGCACAGGGACGGGTCGGCGGCGCTGCGCAGCAGCCCGTCGTCCTGGTACGACCACTGCTGTGTGGCGGCGGACGAGCACGGTGCGAGCAGGACGCCCGCGCCCGCCTCGGCGGTGCCCCCGCTGACGTCCAGGCAGCGCCCTGAGGCGAGGCCGCGCAGGCTGCCGTGGGCGACTTCGACGGGTTCGCCGACGGAGGCCGCCGAGGGGGAGCCGGCGGCCCGGGTACCGGTGCCGACCGGCCGGGTGGTGTGGCCGGCGGGGGCGCCCCAGGTGGCACCGGGCGCCGGCACACCGTTGTCGTCGGACCAGCTTCTGGCCACCAGCACCGTGGCGAGCAGCACGAGCGAGGTCAGGCCGACGCCGACGGCCAGGGCCGTGCGGTGGCGGTCGCCGGGCCGCGTGCGGTGCCTGCCGCCGGCTCCCGCTCCCGTCGGGTCGGACGGCACGGCGGGCTCCGGTTCCTCGCCGGCGCCGCGACCGGGGCGGGAGTCGAGATAGCGGCGCGCCCCCCAGCCGAGGACGGCCTCGGCGAGCAGGAGGCCGAGGCCATCGTCGGACAGCCCGAAGGTCTCCGCGGCGTGCCGGCACCACGCACACCTCGTCAGGTGCTGCCGGACATCCGGCAGCAGGACGCCTCCGCGGCGCAGGGGGACGTCGAGGAGCCGGTTGTAGAAGCGGCATTCCTGGGTGGGCGCGAGTTCCCGGTGGGCACGCACACACCCCGTCCGGAATTGCTCACGCGCCTGTTCCAGGACGGTCGTCGCGGTGGCCGGGTCGATGCCCAGCAGACCAGCGGGTATGTTTATGGGTTCCGCTTCGACCTCGGTGTGCCACAGAAGGCATTGCGAGGCGCCGGGAAGTGGCCGGAACGCGCGTTCGGCGAGTTGTCGCCTTTCCGGCGTTCCGGGCTTGGTCGCACGCAGTCCGCGGCCGCCGGTGGTTCTGCGCAATTCCGGCAGTGTCGCGCAGGCCGTGTCGTCCGTCGCCCAGGCGCGGACGGTGTCGCGGACGGCGACCAGCAGCTGCGGGCGCAGGGCACCGCCGACCGCTCCGGCCGCCGTACGGCCGAGGACCTCGTGGAAGGCGGCGGTGGCCACGAGGTGGGCGGTGGGTCCCGCGGTGGCCAGGCAGACGATGGCGTAGTCGCGGGCGGCCGACCAGTGGCGGGCCAGCAGCAGGGCGACGCAGTGATGGCGGACGTGGTGCGGGCCGCCGAGCCGGGCGGCGAGATCACGGTCGGACTCCCCGGGCGAACCGGGCAGCGGCGGATAGGGCGGGCGTGGGGGGTGAGGGGGCTGCACGGGACATTTCCTTTCCAGCCGCAGGACAGCACGTGAAATGCCGTCCTGTCGGAAAGCAGTGCCAGGTTGATGCATACCTAAAGGGCCGGCCGTGGCGTTTGACGCCCGCCTTTGCCCTCCCGCGGGGAGGCTCACTTTCGCACACGCCGCTCACGGGAAACAAGAAGTACGATTGACGCGACCTCAAACTCGGCGCATTACACGACAGTTACCGCCGGTATCACTTCCACAGCCGGTTCCCATGTTTCTCCGGGCGCGCTCTCGTCCGGGTCCGCCGGCATGGGCCGCATGATCGCCCCCCACACGACAGCGAGCCCTGTCCGCCCCCGGACGATCCGCAAGGCGGCCGTGCCGGCCGCCGGGCTCGGCACCCGGTTCCTGCCCGCCCCCAAGGCCACCCCGAAGGAGATGCTGCCGGTCGCCGACAAGCCCGCGATCCAGGATGTCGTCCAGGCCGGCCGCGGCCCGCCTGGACGACATCCTGTTGGTGACCAACCGTCACAAGCGGGCCATCGAGGACCACTTCGACCACGCCTTCGAGCTGGAGCAGGCGCCGGCGGCCAAGGGCGACACCGTACGCCTGGACGCCGTACGCGATCCGTCCCGGCTCGCCGACATCCACCACATCCGTCAGGGCGACCCGCTCGGCCTCGGTCACGCCGTGCTGTGCGCCCGTCAGCACGTCGGGGATCAGCCCTTCGCGGTCCTTCTCGGCGACGATCCGATCGACGCGCGCGAGACCCTGCTCAGCCGCATGCTCCAGGCCTGCGAGCGCTGCGGGGGCAGCGTGGTGGCGCTGATGGAGGTCGAACCGGAGCAGATCCACCGCTACGGCTGTGCGGCGGTGGAGCCGGGCGGCGAGGACGACGTGGTGCGGGTGACCGGGCTGGTGGAGAAGCCGGCGCCGGGGACCGCACCGAGCCGGTACGCGGTCATCGGCCGCTACGTCCTCGACCCGGCGGTGTTCGACGCCCTGGAGCGCACCCCTCCGGGCCGCGGCGGCGAGATCCAGCCGACCGACGCCCTCCAGGAGCCGGCGGCGGGCGGCACCGTGCACGGCGTCCTCTTCCGCGGTCTGCGCTGCGACACCGGCGACAAGGCCGACTGTCTGCGCACGGCGGTCCGCCTGGCCTGCGCCCGCCCGGATCTCGGCCCCGCATTCACCGGATGGCTCAAGGAGTTCGTGGCAAGTCTGGAGGACGGCGGGGCCGGGAGCGGGGAGGGCCGCCGGGCCGCGTAGAGAGGATCGGCACACGAACGCGTCCCGCAGCGGGACGCACGGGCAGGGTGCCCCTCGACCGCGGCCCCCAACCGTCGGCAGTTCCCTAGCTGTTGGGGCGCAGCGTCCAGACGACGGTCATCTCACCCGTCACGGCGCCGTCCGCGCGCCGGATCTCGATCGGCACGGGGAACTCGGGACGCTGCCCGGCGTCCAGCTCGGCGACGACCTCGGCGGCCGGGCGGCCCAGCGTGGCGGTCGCGGTGACGGCGCCCATCGCCAGCTTCCTGTAGGCGATGTCGGCGCGCACGGCGAGCGGCACGGCGCGCGCGAGCTGGTCCCCGAAGGCGGCCAGCACGATGGCTCC
Source organism: Streptomyces sp. NPDC052109 (assembly GCF_040680195.1). Lineage (NCBI taxonomy): Bacteria > Bacillati > Actinomycetota > Actinomycetes > Kitasatosporales > Streptomycetaceae > Streptomyces > Streptomyces sp. NPDC052109. The sequence goes on from NZ_JBFAWF010000023.1 coordinate 106,799, forward strand.
GCTGGCCGACTCCCCGAGCGTGAACATCGCGCCGGCATGCGGCCCGCCCACATGGTTGTGATACGCGCTCTGGTCCGGCAGGGACACCACGGCCCGGTCGGCGCTGGTCTCCACGAACTCGAGGTTCAGGGTCCGGGCCATGGGCACGGTGGCGGCGAGCATCTCGCCGATCGACATCTGGTCTGCGCTCATGGCGTCATGTTACTCACGAGTAGTCGAACCTGGCCAGCACCGCGGCCCCACCCGTTGCCTTTCGCTACGCCCCTGACGAGGACCGGTGACCGAACCGTGTCCTCGGCCGCACTAGGGTTACTCGCCATGTGGCCAGATCAGCAGCCGCCAGGGGGCGCGCCGAACCCGCAGCACAACCCGTACCAGCAGCCGGGTTACCAGCAGCCGAACCCGTACCAGCAGCCCGGATACCAGCAGTATCCGCAGGCCGGCCCGTACGGTCAGCGGCCGCAGTGGGGGCAGCCGCAGCCGCCCACCGTGCCCGTCCCGCAGCCTCCGCAGGGCGGCGGTGGGCGCACGAAGCTGATCGCGATCCTCGCGGCCACGGCGGTCGTGGTCGCCGCCGCCGTGACCGGCTATCTCGTCCTCGGCGGAAAGGGCGGCAAGGACGACGAGGCCGACGGCAAGGGCGGGCAGCACGCGAGCCAGTCGCCGTCCGCCCCGCCCACGCCCACCTCGTCCGTGACCGACGACCCGCGCGGCACCTCGACGGAGAAGCCGACCATCGCCGGCTGGAAGGTCGTCGTGAACTCCAAGTGGGGTGTCGCCTTCGACGTGCCTGCGGACTGGGAGGTGCAGTCCCCCGGCCTCGGCATCGGCTTCGACTTCCCGAAGACCGAGAAGGACAAGGGCATCGTCATGTCGGGCGTCGCCGAGTACAGGTCGACGTGGTGCACCTCCGACGACGACAAGGACGGCCGAACCGACGACACCGCGCTGGGGGCCATGGGCGTCAAGGGCGCCAGCGGTGCCAAGGACACGGACGAGATCGCGATCAACACGCCGGCCTGGTGGGTCTACGGCGGCTACACCCAGCCCGACAAGAAGAGCATCTCCTGGGACAAGAAGGCCCACCCCTTCACCACCACGTCGGGCGTCAAGGGCAGCTACGGATGGGCCCAGTCGAGTCACACGCCGAAGAAGGGCAAGTGCGTCACCGACGGCAAGGCGCTCACCTTCGGCTTCCAGAACGCGGCCCACGACTTCGTGTCGTTCGACTTCTACGGGGCCACGGGCGTGAACGGCGAGGTGCCCAGGGCGACCGTCATGAAGATCCTCGGCACGGTCCGGCTGCACGGAATGCCGACGAACGACTGAGCCGCCCGGGCGTGCGCCGGGGAAACCGTTTGCCCGCGCGGCACGCCCGGGCCACAGTCGCCCGGTGAACTCGGCGTCTCCTCCGCACGGCCCGCGCAGACCCTCCTGGGCGGGCCGCAACTACTCCCTGCTGACCACGGCGGCCGTCGTCACCGGCCTCGGTGCGAACGGCTCGCTCATCGCCGCCGCGTTCGCCGTGCTGGACGCGGGCGGCGACGGCGCGGACGTGGGTCTCGTCGCCGCCTCGCGCACCCTGCCGCTGGTGGTGTTCCTGCTCATCGGCGGCGCGCTCGCGGACCGGGTGCCCCGGCACCGGGTGATGGTCGCCGCCAACGCCCTCAACTGCCTGTCCCAGGGCGCCTTCGCCGCGCTGGTCCTGACCGGCGAGCCGCGGCTGTGGCAGATGGTGCTGCTCACCGCGCTGGGCGGCACCGGGCAGGCGTTCTTCGGCCCGGCGGCCGAGGGCATGCTGATGTCCTCCGTGGAGGGCGAGCAGGCGGGCCGGGCGTTCGCCGTCTTCCGCATGGCCACGCAGGGTGCGGCACTCGGCGGCGCGGCACTGGGCGGTGCTCTGGTCGCGGCGGTCGGCCCCGGCTGGGTCCTCGCACTCGACGCGGCCGCCTTCGCCCTGGCCGGAGTCCTCCGCTCGTTCCTCGACGTCGGCCACATCCCCCCACGCGCACAGGGCGAGGGCATGCTGGCCGATCTCCGCGACGGCTGGCGGGAGTTCGTCGGCCGTCCCTGGCTGTGGGGCATCGTCGTGCAGTTCTCGATCGCCAACGCGGTCGTGGGCGCGGCCGACGCGGTCTACGGCCCGCTCGTCGCCCGCGAGAGCCTGGGAGGCGCGGCCCCCTGGGGCCTGGCCCTGGCCGCGTTCGGCGCGGGCACGGTGGCCGGCGCCCTGCTCATGACGCGCTGGAAACCCCGCCGCCTGCTGCTCGCCGGCACCCTCTGCGTCTTCCCCCTGGCCCTGCCCTCCGCCGCCCTGGCCGTACCGGTGCCGGCCGGCGTCCTGTACGGGGTGATGTTCGCCGCCGGTACGACGGTGGAGGTGTTCGGAGTGTCGTGGATGACCGCGCTGCACCAGGAGATCCCCGAGGAGAAGCTCTCGCGGGTCTCGGCGTACGACTGGTTCGGCTCGGTCTCGCTCGTGCCCCTCGCGACGGCCCTGGCGGGGCCCGCCGAGAGCGCCTTCGGCCGCGCGGCCGCGCTGTGGGGCTGTGCCGGCCTGGTCGTCCTGGTCACCGCGCTCGTCCTGCTGGTCCCGGACGTCCGCACCCTGACCCGCCGCACCCAGCCGGTCGCCGTCTCCCCGGTCCCGTCAGCCGATGCCGAACGCCCCGTCGGGGGGCTCGGGTGACGGCACGGCGTCGGCGTCCTCGACAGGCCGCGCGGAACCGGTGAACTCCCGCAGTGCCGCCCCGTGTTCGACCCGGGCCGGGAACGCGTCCGCCGCGGTTCGACGGGCCAGCGCGGCGGTGTCGAGGGGCCGGTGCGCGGCGACGAGCACCGCGTTCCCGAACCGCCGGCCGCGCAGCACCGCGGGTTCGGCGATCAGCAGCAGTTCCTCGAACGCGGTGGCGAACGTGGCCAGTTGGGAGCGCAGGAACCCGAACGGGGCCGCGTCCGCGAGGTTGGCCAGATAGACCCCGCCCGGCCGCAGCACCCGCTCGGCCTGGCGGGCGTAGGCGAGCGTGGTCAGATGCGCCGGCACCCGGGAACCGCCGAACACGTCGGCGATCAGTACATCGGCGTGATCGTCGGGGGCCGCCTCCAGCCACGCTCGGGCATCGGCGGCGTGCACCGCGATGCCCGAGCCCTGCGGCAGCGGCAGATACTCGGCGACCAGCTCCAGCAGCCCCCGGTCGGCCTCCACGACCTCCTGCCGCGAGCCCGGCCGGGTGGCCGCCACATGGCGCGGCAGCGTCAGCGCCCCTCCTCCGAGGTGCAGCGCGTCCAGCGGCCGCCCTTCTTCGGCGACGACATCCAGCACATACCCGAGCCGCCGCGCGTACTCGAACTCCAGATACGCCGGATCGTCGAGATCGACGTACGACTGCGGCGCCCCGTCGACGGTCAGCAGCCAGGCCCGCTCCCGGTCGACATCGGGCATGAGCTTGGCGGTGCCGTGGTCGACGGTCCGGGTGACAGGTATGGCTTCACTCACGCATCCATTGTCACCGGTTCCGGACGAACACCGGGCGCGGGGACCGGCCCGAAGGGGGCGCGGGGAACTGCGCGCGACACCACGTGGCACCCGCAGTCCCCCACACACCTCATCCCCGCGAACCGACGGAGCCGACCGTTCCCGCGCCGACGGTCCGTCCACCCTCACGGATGGCGAACCCGAGCCCCGGCTCGAGCGGGACCTCCCGCCCCAGCTCGACGGTCATCTCCACCGTCTCCCCGGGCCGGGCCACGGCCGGTTCGCCGAGGTCGACGTCTCCCACCACATCCGCCGTGCGGATGTAGAACTGCGGCCGGTACCCGGTCGCGACGGGCGTCGTACGACCCCCCTCGCGCCCGGAGAGCAGATACACGCGTGCGGAGAACCGCCGGGCGGGCACCACGCTCCCCGGGGCCGCCACGACGTGCCCGCGCCGCACGGCGTCCCGCGGCACGCCCCGCAGCAGCACCGCCACGTTGTCCCCGGCCTGCGCCTCCTCCATCGGCTTGCCGAAGGTCTCCAGCCCGGTGACGACGGTCTCGATGTCGGTGCCCGGCACCGCCACCCGGTCCCCCAGGCGGAGCGTCCCCCGCTCGACGGCCCCGGTGACGACCGTGCCCCGTCCGGTGATGGTGAGCACGTTCTCCACCGGCAGCAGGAACGGCGCGTCCAGATACCGCTCCGGCATGGGCACGTAGGTGTCGACCGCGTCGAGCAGCGCCTCGACGGCCGCCGTCCAGCGCGGGTCGCCCTCCAGCGCCCTGAGGCCCGAGACCCGTACGACGGGTACGGAGTCGCCCGGGTAGCCCTGGGCCGTGAGCAGGTCGCGGACCTCCAGCTCGACGAGGTCGATGAGCTCCTCGTCGTCCGTGCCGTCGGCCTTGTTGAGCGCGACGACGATGTGGTCGACGCCCACCTGCCGGGCGAGCAGCACGTGTTCGGTGGTCTGCGGCATGATCCCGTCGAGCGCGGAGACGACGAGGATCGCCCCGTCGAGCTGCGCGGCGCCGGTGACCATGTTCTTGACGTAGTCGGCGTGGCCCGGCATGTCCACGTGGGCGTAGTGCCGGGTGTCGGTCTCGTACTCGACGTGCGCGATGTTGATGGTGATGCCGCGGGCGGCCTCCTCCGGGGCGCGGTCGATGCGGTCGAAGGGCACGAAGGTGCCGGTGCCGCGCTCGGCGAGGACCTTGGTGATGGCGGCGGTCAGGGTGGTCTTGCCGTGGTCGACATGACCCATGGTGCCGATGTTCAGGTGCGGCTTGGTGCGCACGTAGGCCGTTTTGGACATGGCTGTACCTCGAAGCCTCTCAGCCGTGGAAGGAAACGCGGGACCCCGAGGACTGGCCGACCCTCCCCCTGCGGGGTCCGCCGGACGTTCCGGAGAGGGTCAGCTTCGGGCGCCGTCGACAGCGGCCACGAGGATCGGGAAGGCAGCCTTCGGCGCATCCGCGACGGCGGATGCTGCGAGGAGGAAGGCGTGCCGGAACATGGGGTCGATCATCGCCGAGCGGGTGTCCGGCGTCGAACGATTTTTGGCGGCGCGGGCGTTGGCGCGGTCAGACGCCGGTGTTCCTCAGCGCCTCCCGGACGGTCAGCGGGGCGAAGCGGCCCCGCTCCCGCGCCAGGAAGGCCCGTACGGCCCCCGGGTCGGTCTTGGCGTACTCGCGCAGGGCCCAGCCGATCGCCTTGCGGATGAAGAAGTCGGGATGCCCGGACTGGAGCAGGCAGTAGGCGAACAGCCGGTCGGCGTCGGTGTGTTCCTTGCGAGACAGCTGGTGGAGGAGGGCCGTGCGCACCAGCCACAGGTCACCGGCGGTGATCCAGGCGTCCATCTCGGAGGCGAGCGCGGGGTCGGCGGCGACCAGACGCCCGACCACGTGCGCCGCGAGCAGGTCGACGGTGTCCCACCAGGGGACCGTCGTGACGAGGTGCCGGGCCACCGGCAGGAAGCCGGAGGAGCACCGTCCCGCGTGCCTGCGCAGGTAGTCCACGGCGAAGTAGTGGTACTCGCGCTCGGGCAGGGCCCAGCAGCGCAGCGCGATCGCGGTGCAGTCGCCCTCGTCGGGGCGCGGGGTGCCCGCGAGGACCGTGCGGGACAGGGCGCGGCGGGCCGGGGTGGGAATGCCGAGGAAGGGCGCCACGTCCTTCATGTACGCCCGCATCGGGCCGGCCCGCTCGACGTCGGCGGCGGCCGCGAACACGGCCGTCACGCGTTCCAGCACCGTGTCGGCGAGAGCACTGCGCGGCACGTCCGGCGGGGCCGCGCCTGTGACGGTCATGGGACGAACCATACGGCGATCACACCCGTTCGTCGGTTAGTGTCACCGGATGCTCGATGCCACCACCCGCTCTGGGGGCACCGCCACGGCCTCTCCCCGGGCCGCCGTCACGGAGCTCGTCGTACCCGTGTCACCCGTGCCCCGCGAGGGGCTCACCGGGCGTTGCGCGCGGGCGCTGGGATCTCCCTACGCACGGCTGTCGCTGCTGCTCGCGCTGCTCGCGGGTGCCGCCGCGTGCGTGCTGCTCTTCGATCCGCAGCGGCTGCTGACACACGGGTGGCCGCCACAGCTCGGCGGGGCCGCGGCGGCCGGGGTCTTCGCGGTGGCGTACGGGCTGTGCACCGTGGCGTTCGTGCCGCGGCCCCTGCTCAACCTGGCGGCGGGCGCGCTGTTCGGCTCGCAGCTGGGGCTTGCCACGTCGCTGGCCGGCACGGTGCTCGGGGCGGGCGTGGCGTTCGGACTCGGCCGGGTGCTCGGGCAGGACGCGCTGCGCCCGCTGCTGCGGGGCCGCTGGCTGAAGGCGGCCGACGGACAGCTGAGCCGGCACGGGTTCCGGTCCATGCTGGCCGCCCGGCTCTTCCCGGGCGTACCGTTCTGGGCTGCGAACTACTGCGCGGCCGTCTCCCGCATGCGCTGGTGGCCCTTTCTGCTGGCCACGGCCGTCGGGTCGATCCCGAACACCGCCGCGTACGCGGTCGCCGGCGCCCGTGCCGCGGCGCCGACGTCTCCCGCCTTCCTGATCGCGATGGCCGGCATCGCCGTACCGGCGCTGCTGGGCTCGGTGGTGGCCTGGCGCAAGCGTCATCATCTGCGCTCGCAGTAGGCGCCCAAAGGGGCGCGGGCAACCGCGCCGCCGGCCACGACGGCCCGGCGGACGATCGGCGACGTCACGCGCCGCTCACCGCTCAGACGCCTTCCAGCACCATCGCGTTCGCCAGCCCACCCGCCTCGCACATCGTCTGCAGGCCGAAGCGAGCGCCGCGACTGCGCATCGCGTGGACCAGGGTCGTGGTCAGCCGGGTGCCGCTGGCGCCGAGCGGGTGGCCGAGGGCGATGGCGCCGCCGTGCACATTGACCTTGGCCAGATCGGCGCCGGTCTCCTGCCGCCAGGCCAGCACCACGCTGGAGAAGGCCTCGTTGACCTCGAAGAGGTCGATGTCGGCCACGCTCAGCCCCGCCTTGCGCAGCACCTTCTCGGTGGCCGGGATGACACCGGTGAGCATCAGCAGCGGGTCGGAGCCGGTGACGGCGAAGCTGTGCAGGCGGGCGATCGGGCGCAGGCCGAGGCGGGCCGCGGTGTCGCTGGACGTGATCAGGACGGCGGAGGCACCGTCGTTCACGGGGCTCGCGTTGCCCGCGGTGACGTTCCACTCGATCTGCGGGAACCGCTCGGCGAAGCCGGGGTCGTAATAGGCGGGCCTGAGGCCGGCGAGGATCTCCGGAGTGCTGCCGGGCCGTACGCTCTCGTCGCGGGCGACGCCGTCCAGCGGCGCGACCTCGGCGTCGAAGAGGCCGGCCTGCCACGCGGCGGCGGCCTTCTCGTGCGAGGACACGGCGAACTCGTCCATCCGCGCACGCGTGAGGGACCACTTGGCGGCGATCAGCTCCGCGCTGATGCCCTGCGGGACCAGTCCCTCGGGGTAGCGCTCGGCCACGCCGGGCCCGAACGGGTCCTTGCCGGCGGGCACGTTGGACCACATGGGCACCCGGCTCATCGACTCCACACCGCAGGCGATGACGAGGTCGTACGCGCCGGACATGACCCCCTGCGCCGCGAAGTGCACGGCCTGCTGCGAGGAGCCGCACTGGCGGTCCACCGTGGTCGCCGGGACCGTCTCGGGGAAGCCCGCGGAGAGTACGGCGTACCGGGTGGTGTTCATGGCCTGCTCGCCGACCTGGTCGACGGTGCCGCCGATGACGTCGTCGACCAGCGCGGGATCGACGCCGGAGCGCTCGACCAGGTTGCGCAGGGTGTGGGCGAGCAGCTGCACGGGGTGGACGTGGGCGAGGGAGCCGTTCGGCTTGCCCTTGCCGATGGGGGTGCGTACCGCTTCGACGATCACTGCGTCGCGCATGGCGGGGGCCTCCTTGGCCGCCTGGCTGTCGTAGCGGACTACGGCAGCTACCAGTGAGTAGGAAATCCAAACTCACGATAACTCGCCGAGTTGGAAAATCAAACCTTCCTCTAGACTGGCCCTCATGGCCGCCACGAAAGACCCGCGCCCCTGCTCCATCGCCGACGCCCTCGCGCTGGTCGGCGAGAAGTACTCCCTGCTCGTCCTGCGCGAGGTGTTCCTCGGCAACGGCCGCTTCGACCAGCTCGTCCGCAACATCGGCGCGCCGCGCGACGTCCTGGCCGCCCGGCTGCGCCGGCTCGTGGACGCCGGGATCCTCACCAAGCGGGTCTACAGCGAGCGCCCTCAGCGCTTCGAGTACCGGGCGACGCCGGCGGGCCTGGAGCTGGAGGGAGTCCTGATGACGCTCAAGGAGTGGGGCGACCGCCACATCCGCAAGGGGGTCGACCTCCCCATGGCCGTCGAGCACGCCTGCGGCAACGAACTGGTGCCGGTCGTCACCTGCCGGGCCTGCGGCGACGATGTGCGCCACGAGGACCTCACGGCCCACCCCCAGGCCCCGGGCTGGACGCGCACCGGCCCGACAGCGGCGTAGCGCTCCGCCGGGCGGGGCCGTTGCGGGCCGTCGACCTGCGGCGCCGGCGCGGCGGGTCGCGCGGTTCCCCGCGCCCCTCAGCGGCGCTCGTACACGTCGAGCCGCCCGCACATCCCGAACCGCCCGCTTTCGAAGGGCTGCTCCGCCCGTACGACGGCCTCGGCGAGGTGGGCCGGGTCGCCGGCCGCCAACCGGTCCAGCTGCCGCCCCGTCGCCTCGGCCGCCGCCAGCGCCCCGCCCCGCCACCGCTCCCGCCACCGCGCGATCCGGGGCCGTACGAGCGCGGCGGCGGCCCGGTGGAAGGCGGCCAGCGCCTCGGGGCCGTGCGCGGCGCGCAGCGCGTGGTATCCCTCCAGGGCCAGGTCACGGCGGGCGCGGGCGAGCCGTTCCCGCTCGGTCTCCGGGGCGTCGGCCGGGATCGTGGTCGCGGCGGCGTACCTCTCCGGGTCGGCCAGGTGTTCCGGCGGGAGTGTCAGCACCGCGTCCCCGGCCTCCGGAAGCCCGCTGTTCTGCATGAGCACGGTGAGGCGCAGATCGTCCTCGTTGACCAGCCGGTGGACGGTGCCCGGCGTGAACCAGGCGACGGTGCCGGGCGCGAGCGGGGTGACCTGGTACCCGGACGCGGTCAGCGTCTGCACCGCGCCCCGGCCGCCCGTGACCACGTACGCCTCCGAACAGGCCAGGTGCACATGGGGAGTTCCGCCACGCGCGCCGTCGGCGGCGGGCCAGTCGTACACGCACAGCCGCGACACGGCCACCCCGCCCGGCAGCCCGGTGAACCCACCGGCGCTCACCATGAGTGCGCCTTCAGGTAGGCGGCGACGTCCGCCCGCTGCCAGGCGCCGTCCGCCACGACGACCCGGTAGCGGCGGCGGAGCGTGTCGCCGGGGGCGAGTTCCAGTTCCTCGAAGAAGGACCAGGAGGGGGCGACGGCGGCGAAGGGTTCGTTGCGGACGAACCAGTGGGCGGGATGGGTCCCACCCGTGCCCGCCTGGTCGTTCTCGGGGGCGTGCGCGAAGACGAGGGTGGCGTGGCCGTCGATGCCGTCGAACTCGCCGCAGTACGCGAGCCAGGGCGCCTGCGTGCCCATCAGCGCGGGCCCCTCCCCGTCCGGCGCGATGATCCGCCCCTCCCGGAAGGCGCGCGGGCCGCGCCAGAACAGGCCGGTGTAGCCGGCGAGTTCGCGGCCGGCGGTGGTCGGGCTGCCGAAGCGGAGCGGCTCGGCCCGCCGGTTGGTGACGGCGCTGGTCCAGGTGAGCGCCCAGGAGCCGGCGACCGGGTCGACGTCGTGGACCTCGATCCGCCGCTCCTCCTCGGCCCACAGCTCACCGTCGTACGGGTGCCAGGTCAGCCGCTCGGCGACCACCGCCCGGCCGCCGGCCGCCGCGACCTCGTCGAAGCCGGCGTGCCGCATCGAGCCGACCCGCTCGCGCAGTTCGAGGTATCCCTGCCCGTGCACATAGGTGTTGCCGCCCCACAGGTTCGCTCCGGACAGGTGCGAGGCGGTCAGGGACAGGCCCTTGTGCCAGCGGTGGTCGTGCGGGCGGTAGTCGGTGACGACGGCTCCGGAGAGGGTGCGGACCGGGTGGAGGTAGGGCCGGGGCGCCTCCCAGGCGGCCTCGGGGCGGTAGACGTAGGCGAACAGCTCGATGCCGGTGGCCGGTGCGGAGACGGTGATCCGGTCGCCGTGGGCATGCACCACCCGCAGCCCGCCGGTCATGCCGGGACCCCCTCGGCGGTCATGGGCGCCCAACCGGGGGCGCCGCCGTGCAGGGCGCTGTAGTAGGGGTCGCCCGGGCCGATCCCGCCTGCGCGGACGGTCGTGTCCGTGAAGGCCGACTTGTACAGGGCCGTGATCAGCTCCAGGCTCGTACGCCCGTCGGCGCCGCTGCTGCGCGGCCGCTGCCCGGCGCGCATGCTCGCGACCAGCTCGCGCAGTTGGGCCAGGTGCGAGCTGGGCACGTCCGGACCGAAGTCCCGCCACGTCTCGGCCAGTTCGGCGGGCACGCCCGGGGCCGGGGTGATGCGCCAGTTGCCGTTGGCGTGCCCGTACAGGTGGGTCAGTTCGACGGTCGCGCGCTCGCAGTCGACACGGATGCGGCTGACCTCGTCGGGGCTGAGCACGCTGTTGACGACGGTGGCGAGGACGCCGCTCTCGAACCGGACCAGCGCGGTGGAGACGTCCTCCGTCTCGACGTCGTGCACCAGCCGTCCGGCCATGGCCCGCACCTCGCGCCAAGGACCCAGCAGGTCCAGCAGCAGATCCATCTGGTGGATGCCGTGCCCCATCGCCGGGCCGCCGCCCTCGGTGTGCCAGCGGCCCCGCCAGGGCACCGCGTAGTACGCGGCGTCGCGGTACCAGGTGGTCTGGCAGTGCGCCACCAACGGGCGGCCCAGAGCGCCTTCTGCCAGCAGCCGGCGCACATGCCGCGATCCGGAGCCGAAGCGGTGCTGGAAGACGATCGCCGCGTACGGGCCGCCGTCGGCGCCCTCCTCCGCCTCGATCGCGTCGAAGTCGGCGAGCGAGGGCACCGGCGGCTTCTCGCACCACACCCAGGCCCCGGCGCGCAGCGCGGCCACGGTCTGCGCGCGGTGCAGGGTCGGCGGGGTGCAGACGCTGACCAGGTCGGGCCGTTGCTCGGCAAGCATCCGGTCGAGGTCGGTGTAGGCGTGCGGGATGCCGGTCCCGGCGCGGAAGGCCGCGACGGCGTCCTTGTCGATGTCGACGGCGGCGACGACCTCCGTCTCGCCCTCCCGCGCGAGTTGGGCCAGTGCGGGCAGATGGGAGCCGCGCGCGATGGCGCCGGCGCCGACGACGGCGGCCCGGATGCGCCGGCCGTTGAACGGAACTGGAGAGCGGGAAGAGGGAGGCATGGGCGGGTTCAGCACTCCTCCGGGACGGTGGGCGCGCAGGAAGGACCAGAGGTCCGGCAAGCGCTTTCTCCTTGGCCGCAACGTAAGCGGCGGCGCCGGGGCCGGTCAACACCGGGGACCGGCCGAGCCGTTCACCCCCTGGTTCGGTGCTGGGCACCGCCCCGCTACGCTGCCCTGGTCATTTGATCACTTCTTTACCCGACAGCACTTGGACACCCTGCCTTCATGTCATGGTTTGAATCCCTCGTCCTCGGACTCGTCCAGGGGCTGACCGAGTTCCTGCCCGTCTCCTCCAGCGCGCACCTGCGGCTGACCGCCGCGTTCTCGGGCTGGGAGGACCCGGGAGCGGCGTTCACGGCGATCACGCAGATCGGCACGGAGACCGCGGTGCTGATCTACTTCCGCGGGGACATCGGCCGGATCGTCTCGGCCTGGTTCCGCTCGCTCTTCGACAAGGCGATGCGGCGGGACCACGACGCGCAGATGGGCTGGCTGGTGATCGTCGGCTCGATCCCGATCGGGGTGCTCGGCGTGACGCTGCAGGACCAGATCGAGGGACCGTTCCGGGATCTGCGGGTCACCGCCGCGATGCTCGTCGCCGTCGGCCTGGTCATCGGCATCGCCGACCGGCTGGCGGCCCGCGACGAGACCGGCGGCCGGCACCGCGCGCCGAAGCAGCGCAAGACACTGGAGCACCTGGGCGTCAGGGACGGCCTGGTCTTCGGCCTGTGCCAGGCCTGCGCCCTCATCCCCGGCGTCTCCCGCTCCGGCGCGACCATCAGCGGAGGCCTGTTCATGGGCTACAGACGGGAGGCCGCGGCCCGATACTCCTTCCTGCTGGCCGTTCCGGCGGTGCTCGCCTCGGGTGCGTTCGAGGTGAAGGACTCGGTGAGCGAGGGTCACGTGGCCTGGGGGCCCACGCTGTTCGCGACGGTGCTCGCGTTCGCCTCGGGATACGCGGTGATCGCGTGGTTCATGAAATGGATCTCCCACAAGAGCTTCATGCCGTTCGTCTGGTACCGCGTGGCCCTCGGGATCGTCATCATCGCCCTCGTCTCGGCCGGCGTCCTGAGCCCGCACGCGGCGGAATCGGCGAGCTGAGCGCGGGGCGGACGGGCCGGCGGCTTCTCCCACGGTCCGGGTGGGGATCCGCCACGGAGCAGCACCCGGACACGGACGGGCCGCTGCGGGCTCTGCTCCGTTCCGTGGTGCCCCGGATCGCACACCGCCGCGGGCCGACCGCTCGGCCGGGCTCACGAGCGGCGATCCCGGCGGGTGTGCGCCTCCTCGACCACCCCGAGGTCCACGACGGTTCGGCGACGTGCCCGACCCTGTCCGCCGCGCTGCTTTCGGACACTTCCCGCGCCTGGAGGGACCGACCCGGCCCGTGGCCTCGCGCCGCCGCCCAGGGCCCCTTCCGCAGCGGCCGAGGCACGCGGATTGCCGGATCGAGCGGTCCCGCCCGGGGTTCCGGGTCGACTGCGGACGCGGCCGCCGCCGACGGTGACCAAGCCCATACGTTCTGCGTAGCCGCGCGGTAGCGCAGTGTCAGTGCTTGCCCCTAGGCTGTCCGCATGTCCCCCGATTCCCTGCCCTCTGGTTCCGCACGGTCTGCCGCCGAGGTGAACGAGCAGATCCGGGCGCTGTGGCTGCGCGCGGGCGGCACCCTGTCGGCCCAGGAGCGCGCGGAGTACGAGCTGTTGGTGGTCGAGTGGGCCGAGGCGCTCCGCGGCGAGATCATCGAGGCGGCCTGAGGCGGGCGGCGGCCCCGGAGCCCCCCGCCTACGCCCGGAGGTGCGCGAGCACCCCGTCCGCCACCGGGTACGGCCGCTCCACGGGCAACAGCCCGGCCGCCCGCCCCGGTTCACCGGCCCGCACCCACCCGTGGACCTCGGCCGCCAGCGGGGTCACGTCCTCGATCCCCACGATCCACTCGTCGGCGTACCGGGCCGCCGCCTCTCCGGCGAGACCGAGCTGCAAGGACCGGTGGGGCAGCGGAACGTGGTGCAGATCCCGCTCGGGGTCCCACTGCACACGGGCCGGAGACCGACGCAACTGCCGCTTCCAGGACGCCTGGTCCTCATGCAGGTCAGGGACGTAGTGCGACAGGCAGGCGTTGCGCAGGGCCCATTCGAGGCCGGCGCGTTCGATCTCGACGGCGAGGACGGTCTCCTGGCCCTCCTTGGTGCCCCAGCCGCAGCGGTACATCATCCACAGGAAGGACGGCTTGATCCAGGTCATCCGGTCCCGCTTCCAGGCGGAGGGAAAGCGTCCGGTGCGAGCCGCCGGGCGGCCTATCTGCGGACGGTAGGCCTGGTAGACGGTGACCGTCGTGTCGGTGTACCGGGCCCGGATGCGGAACGTCGGTTCGGGCTCGATGGGTTGGTCGTTCATGGGGACAGGTTCGGGCCGGAGACGCGCCGCGCACCACCGAATATCCGGCACGCCTCTCGATATCCCGGCGCGCCTCTTGGCTGGGCGCCCGCCATGCCCAACACTGTGCCGATGACGCAGCGCGTGGAGCTGGCAACCGTGATGGACCGGGTCGCCGTGGACGAGCTGATCACCGCGTACGCGGTGACGGTGGACGACGGCGACTGGACGGAGTACCGAGAGCTGTTCACGGCGGACGGGCGGGCCGACTACCGCTCGGCCGGAGGGATCGAGGGCGATGCCGGGCAGATCGCCCAATGGCTGGCCGAGAACCTGTCACTCTTCGCCATGCGGCAGCACCTGATCGTCAACCGCCGGGTGGGCTTCGGCCTCCTGGAGCACGACACCGGCGACACGGCCTCGGTGCGGGCCGACTACCTCAACCCCATGCGCTTCGCGACCGACGGCACCCCTACGGTGCCGGATCTGGTCTGCGGCGGCCGCTACGACTTCACGCTGCTGAGGACACGGGACGGCTGGCGCCTGCGAGAGGTGGTGGTGGAGGAGAAGTGGCGCAGCTTTCCGGCCAAGGCAGCCGCAATCAGGTAAGGGGGGCAGGGCCGTACCGGCCATCGGCTCCGCCGCGAGGGCACGGCCTCCGGGCCCCCCTGTCCTAGATCGCTCCCGAAGCGCACACTGGGAGGGCAGGCTGGGTAGGGAGGGCCCACATGAGGACGATCGAACAATGGCTCACCTCTCCCTGGCGCCGCTCGGCCGTCGCCGCTGTCGCCGGTGCCCTGCCCGTCCTGGCGTTCCCCGCCCCCTCCCTCTGGTGGTTCGCCTACGTCGCCCTGGTCCCCTGGATCCTGCTGGCCCGCTCGGCCCCGAGCGGGCGCCGCGCGGCCTACGACGGCTGGAGCGGCGGCTTCGGCTTCCTGGTGGCCGTGCACCACTGGCTGCTGCCGAGCCTGCACGTGTTCATCTTCCTGATCGCCGTCCTGCTCGGCGCGCTCTGGGCGCCCTGGGGCTGGCTGGTGCGCCGGTTCCTCGGCGAGCAGCCGGCGCCGGGCCGGGGTGCCGTCGCGCTGCTGGTACTGCCGTCGGCCTGGCTGACGGTGGAGCTGGTGCGGTCCTGGCAGGGGCTCGGCGGGCCGTGGGGCATGCTGGGCGCCAGCCAGTGGCAGGTGTCACCGGCGCTGCGGCTGGCGTCGGTCGGCGGGGTGTGGCTGCTGAGTTTTCTGGTGGTGGCCGTCAACGTGGCGGCGGCCGTGCTGATATCGGTGCGCGAGTCGCGGGTGCCGGCCGTGGCCTCGCTGGTCGCGACTGCTGCGGCGACCTCGGCCGCCTGGGTGTGGGCGCCGCGCCCGCAGGTCGACGGGCAGTCGCGGATCGCCGTCGTACAGCCGGGGATCGTGGCCGGGCAGGACAGCGCCGAGAAGCGGTTCGCGCGGGAGGAGCAGCTCACGCGGCGGCTCGCCGGGCAGGACGTCGACCTGGTCGTGTGGGGTGAGTCCAGCGTCGGCTTCGATCTGGGCGGCCGGCCGGACCTTGCCCGGCGGATCGCCGCGCTGTCCCGGGCGACCGGTGCCGATGTGCTGGTGAACGTGGACGCCCGCCGCTCCGACCGGCCCGGCATCTACAAGAGTTCGGTGCTGATCGGCCCGGACGGTCCGACGGGCTACCGTTACGACAAGATGCGGCTGGTCCCGTTCGGCGAGTACATACCGGCCCGCTCGCTCCTCGGCTGGGCCACCTCGGTCGGCAGGGCCGCCGGCGAGGACCGCAGGCGCGGCACCGAGCAGGTCGTGATGGACGTCGGGCACGGGCTGCGGATCGGCCCGCTGATCTGCTTCGAGACCGCCTTCCCGGACATGAGCCGGCATCTGGCGGAGGACGGCGCCGACGTCCTGGTCGGCCAGTCCTCCACTTCCTCCTTCCAGAACAGTTGGGCTCCGGAACAACATGCCTCGCTGGCCGCGCTGCGGGCCGCCGAGACCGGCCGCCCGATGGTGCACGCGACCCTCACCGGCGTCTCGGCCGTGTACGGGCCGGGTGGGCAGCGGCTCGGGCCGTGGCTCGGCACTGACGCGAGCACCGCCCGGGTGTACGACGTACCGCTCGCGCACGGCATCACGCCGTACGTCCGCTACGGCGACTGGCCGGTGCACGGCGCGCTGCTGGTGCTGGCCGCGCTGTGCGCGACCGAGGGGATACGGGCGCTCAGGCTGCGCCGTGGCGGTCCTGAACCGCTCGTACCACCCGCTCGCACAGCTCATGAGTCGCCAGCGCGTCCCGGGCGCTGAGCAGCTTGCCGGCGCGCACGGCGTCCAGGAAGGCGAGGACCGCCTGCTCGATGCCTCGCTGGCGGGCCACCGGCACCCAGTCGCCGCGCCGGCGCACGGTCGGCTGGCCCTTGTGGTCGATCACCTCGGCGAGGTTGAGCACCTGACGCTTGGTGTCCTGCCCGGAGACCTCCAGGATCTCCTCCGTGGAACCGCTGAGCCGGTTCATCACACCGATCGCGGTGAAGCCGTCCCCGCCGAGCTGGAGCACCACGTGGTGCAGCAGTCCGTTCTCGACGCGGGCGCGCACGGTGACGTCGTCGACCGGGCCCGGGGCCAGGAAGCGCAGGGTGTCGACGACGTGGATGAAGTCGTCCAGGATCATCGAGCGCGGTTCCTCGGGCAGCCCGATCCGGTTCTTCTGCATGAGGATCAGCTCGCGCGGGTGATCCAGGCACAGTGCGTACCCGGGCGCGTACCGGCGGTTGAAGCCGACGAAGAGGGAGACCCCGCGTTCCTCGGCGAGGGCCACCAGCCGCTCCGAGTCGGCGAGTTGGTGGGCGAGCGGCTTGTCGACGTAGGTCGGTACGCCCGCCTGGAGCAGCCGGGTGACGATCTCGGGGTGGACGGCGGTCGGCGCGTGCACGAAGGCCGCGTCGAGGCCCTCGGCGAGCAGGGAGTCGAGCGTGGTGTGCCGCCGGCCGGCCGGCAGGTGCAGGGTGTCCGCGACCCGGTCGAGGGTGGCGGGCGTCCGGGTCTGCAGATGGAGGTCGATCCCCGGCTGCGCGCCCAGCACCGGCAGATACGCCTTCTGCGCGATGTCCCCGAGTCCGATGCAGCCGACCTTCACGTGCTCTCCCTCTCCCGCTTGCCCGCGTGTGTCTCCTCGGCAGCATACGGGGGCCGCCAGCCGGCGATGCCGTCGAAGCCGCGCAGGAAGAGCGCGGGACCGGCCTTCGACAGCGCCGCGACCGTGAGGTTGCGTACGGCGACGGCGGCGGGGTTGGCGGCCATGTTGAGGCGGGCGACCCTGACGGCCCGGCGGGCGACCGCGGTCGTGCGCGGAAGGCGGGCGGCGGTGTAGGCGGCCAGGTCATCGCCGTGGTGGGCGAGGACGATCGCGTCCTCGATGGCCTGGTTGCCGCCCTGGCCGAGGGTCGGCGGCATGGCATGGGCGGCGTCGCCGAGCAGGGCGACCCGGCCCGAGTGGTGGGCGGGCAGGGGCGTGGCGATGTGGTGGACGTCGTGCCGCAGCACGTCCTCGGGCCGGGCGGCGGCGAGCACGGCGGGGATCGGCGCGTGCCAGTCGCCGAACCGGCGCAGGAGTTCGGCCTTCTCGTCGTCCCGCGCCCGCTCCCCCGCCGGGGTCATGGCGGCCGCGTAGGCGTAGACCAGGCCGTCCTTCAGCGGGTGCGTGCCCCAGATACGGCCCCGGCCCCAGGTCTCGTGCGAGGCGAACTCCGTGCCGGGCACCGGGATCAGCACCCGCCAGGTGGTGAACCCGGCGTACACCGGTCCGGGGTGGCGCGGGAACAGAGCTGTGCGGACACGGGAGTTGATGCCGTCCGCGGCGGCCACCAGCTCGGCCTCCAGCTCGTCGCCGCCCGTGCTCACCCGGGCGGGCCTGCGGCCGTCACCCGGGTCGGCGAGGGTCGCGGCGGCCGTGGTGCGCACGGCGCCGGGCGGGAGCAGGGCGGCCAGGCGGTCGACCAGGACGGCGCGGGGCAGCAGGACCAGCGGGCCGCCGAAGCGGGTGGCGGCCGCCTCCGCGCTGGAGCGGGACAGCCAGTGCCCGCCCGGGGTGCGCAGGCCCCCGTCCCCCTGCCAGGCGGCGAGGTCGCGGACCTCCTCGCCGATGCCGAGCAGGTCCAGGGCGCGCAGGGCGTTCGGGGCGAGGGAGATGGCCGCGCCGGCCGGGTCCAGGGAGCGGGCCCGTTCCAGCACGGTCACGGTCCAGCCCCTGCGGTGCAGGGCCGCTGCCGCGGCCAGGCCTCCGATTCCGCCACCGATGACGATCGCACGCGCCGACCGGGCCATGGCTCCTCCGGGATCCGTGGGACTACACCTGTAGTGGACAAGACTCTACTACAGGTGTAGTGAGACGGGTAGGGTCGCCTCATGTCCGTGAGCACCCCCGGCGCCTCCCGTGCCGATCTCGTCGCCGACGCCGCCCTCGCCCTGCTCGCCGAGCGCGGGATGCGGGGGCTGACGCACCGCGCCGTGGACGAGGAGGCCGGACTGCCGCCGGGCTCGACCTCGAACGTGGCGCGCACCCGGCAGGCGCTGCTGGAGCTGGCCGTACGGCGGCACGCCGAGCGGGAGGCCCGGGTGCTGGACCTGGCCGAGATGCCGCGACCGAGCGGTGGACTCGACGCCCTGGCCGCGGGGCTGGCCCTGGCCGTGCACCGCTCGCTGACCCAGGGCCGCGCACTGCTGATCGCCCGCTACGAACTCGCCCTGGAGGCCACTCGCCGCCCCGAACTGCGGGCCTTCTACGACCGGACCGGCGCCGTCTTCAGGGAGCAGCTGGCCACGATGCTCACCGCCGTGGGCTCACCCGACCCGGCCCGGCATGTGCTGTCCCTGGTCGCCTGGGCGGACGGGCTGATGTTCTCGTGCGCGGCGGGTTCGTTCGGCGCCGAGGCGCCCGGGCTGGAGGAGATCCGCAAGGGTCTGCGGGAGCTGCTCGCGGGGATGCTGGGCCGGTGAGCACCGGGGCCGGCCTCGGGGCGCACGATCCTGGCCCGCGCCCGGACGTCAGCCTCGGTCCGCGGAATCCCTTCGTACGGGGCACGAGATCACCCGCGCGGGGGCGTCAACCGCGGCTCCCTGATGCCAAGCCGGGCGCCGAACCAGCAGAGTTGCGCGGGTGCATCGAACGACGACCACCGCAGCGCTCCTGGTCACCGTGGCCGTCTCGGCCCTCTCCGGCTGTGTGACCGTACAGCACCCGGCGGCACCCGGGCCGCCCCGGCAGACGACACCCTCGCTGCCGACGGCGCCCCGGCCGGACGGCAGCACGGAGCCGCGGGTGGTGCAGGCACCGGCCCAGGAAGCACTGGAGATGACGGGGCCGTCCCGGCATCCGAAGCGCCGGGTGCCGCCTCCTTCGCACCATCCGACCGCGGCACCCCCGGTCGTTCACCGCCCGCCGGCCGCGCCACCGGCTCCCCCGCGCCCCCACGCGGAGCGCCCCCGCCGGTCGCACACCACCGCGCCGGACCTGTCGAGGTCCCTCCCGGCGACCTCGGACGTCTGCTCCCTCGGCAGGCAGTACGGCGGCTGGCCGCAGGACAGTCCGGAGGCGGCGATCTGCGAACAGGCGTACGGCCACTGAAGCCCGCCCCGAGGGGCGCGAGGAACTCCGCGACCGGACACGACGAAGCGGCGGGCGCCCGACGGCACGGCGCGACGCCCCGGAGGGCGTCAGTCGCCCAGCCGCATCTCCAGCCGCCCGATGGCCGCCCACACGCCATCGCCGTACCCGTCGTCGGCCAGAGTGCCGGCGGCGTCGCGCGCCCGGCGCAAATGGCTGCGGGCAGCCTCGTCACGGCCCAGCTTCACATAGTCGGCGGCGAGATTGAGATGCAGCGAGGGGAACAACCCCCGCAGGCTCAGCGGAGCACCCCGCTCCTCCGCCGCGGACAACGCCCTGAGATCCCACGCGAGTTCGTCCTGCGGGTCGTCCTGGGTGTCCGCCAGGTAGTGGGCCAGGGTGCAGCGGTGGAGCGCGTCGCCGGCCTCGCCGACCTCCGCCCACAGGTCCAGCAGGCGGCTGCGGGCCTCCTCGCGGTCGCCGCCGTGGTGCAGCATGACGACCTGCCCGATCCGCGTCAGCACGGCATCCGACGCCGCCTGCTCCTGTCGCTCCGCCACCGTGCCTCCGGGCGCCGTCGTAGATGGTCCGCTCCCGACGCTAACCGGCGCCGCGAGTTTTCCAGGTCAGGCAGCGCCGTCGGGCATGACGCCGATGGCCGGCGGCCGGTGCGCCGTGGCGCGTCGCACGCGCGCGGCGGAGCCGCACAGAGCGGTACGGCCCCGCCCCCCTTCGGGGCGGTGGCCGGCCGCACGGGGCACGGCCGCGGTCCCGTCCCCTGCGGCCGTCAGCCCAGGTTCGGGATGCGCCAGTCGACGGGCTCGTGCCCCTGCCGGGCGATCGCCTCGTTGATCTGGGTGAACGGTCGGGAGCCGAAGAACTTCCTCGCGGACAACGGCGAGGGGTGCGCGCCCTTGACCACCACGTGCCGCTTCTCGTCGATCAGCGGCAGCTTCTTCTGCGCGTAGTTGCCCCACAGCACGAAGACCGCCGGGTCCGGGCGGGAGGCCACCGCGCGGATCACCGCGTCCGTGAACTTCTCCCAGCCCTTGCCCTTGTGCGAGTTTGCCTCGCCGGCCCGGACGGTGAGCACCGCGTTGAGCAGCAGCACGCCCTGCTCGGCCCACGGCATCAGATAGCCGTTGTCCGGGACCGGCAGGCCCAGCTCCTCCTTCATCTCCTTGTAGATGTTCCGCAACGACGGCGGGGTCCTCACGCCCGGGCGGACGGAGAAGCACAGGCCGTGGCCCTGACCCTCGCCGTGGTACGGGTCCTGACCGAGGACGAGGACCTTGACCTGCTCGTACGGCGTGGCGTCCAGCGCCGCGAAGACCTCCTCGCGCGGTGGGTAGACGGGACCCTTCGCCCGCTCCTCCTCGACGAACTCGGTCAGCTCCTTGAAATAGGGCTGCTGCAGCTCGTCACCCAGAACCCCGCGCCAGGACTCGGGCAGCATGGCGATGTCGGTCACGTCAACGTCCTCACGATGTCTGGCAACTACGGCGTGCGGTCACTTCCAGGTTTCAGAACCTACAGGCGACCACTGACAACCGGTGCCGCGAGGGTGACTCACCAGCTGGTCTTGCGGTGCAGTGTCCACATCATCATGATCGTCGACGGATCGAGGGCCTGCTCGCCGCCGGAGACGTCCTCGCTGGCGGCGATGTACTGCCGGCCCTGCCACAGCGGGATCAGCCGGGCGTCGTTCACCATGATCTGCTGGGCCTGCTCCACGTCCTTGACCGTCTGGGCCCGGTCGCTCTCCGCGCGCGAGCGGGGCAGCAGCGTCCCGGTGATCTCCTTGGACGGGTAGGGCGTACCGAGGGCGTTGTGCTCGCCGACGAACGGGGCGATGAAGTTGTCCGCGTCGGGGAAGTCCGGGAACCAGCCGCGGCCGAACACCGGGTACTCGCCCTTCTGGTAGCCGACCACATAGGTCTTCCAGGGGCGGCCCTTGAGCGTGATCGTGAACAGCCCGGAGTCCTCCAGCTGGCGCTTCAGCTCCTGGAACATCAGGGCCGTCTCGGAGCCGTACCGGTCGGTGGTGTACCAGAGGGTGAGCGGCACGCGCTGGTGGATGCCCGCATCCGAGAGGATCTTGCGGGCCTTGGGGACGCTCGGGTCGCCGAAGTCGTCGAAGAAGGCGGTGGTGTGGCCGGTCAGGCCCTTGGGGACCATGGAGTACAGCGGATCGACCGTGTCCTTGTAGACCTTGTGCGCGATGGCGCCCCGGTCGACGATCTGGGCGACGGCCTTGCGTACGGCCGGCTCCTTGGCCCAGGGGTCCCTGGGGTTGAACACCAGGTAGCTGATGTCGGTGCCGGCGCCGTCGACCAGCTGGAGGTCGCTGTTGCCGTGCTGCTGGAGGGCGAGGATGTCGTCGGCGGCGAGGCCGCGGTAGGTGACGTCGATCTGCTTGTCCCGCAGCGCCTTGACCATGGGCGCCGAGTCCTGGAAGTAGCGGATGGTCACCGCGTCGTTCTGCCGCTTGGCGAAGCCCTGGTAGTTCCCGTTGCCGACGAGGACGGCCTGCTTGCCCTCCTCGTACGACTGGAGCTTGTACGGTCCGGAGCCGTAGACCTTGGCGTCCTTGCGCAGGGAGCGCGCGGGGTAGTCGTCCGGGTCGACGATCGACATGGCGGGGGTGGCCAGCACGAACGGGAAGGTGGCGTCGGGCTGGTTGAGGTGGAAGACGACCTCGCGGTCGCCGAGCGCCTGCACCCGGTCCAGGCTGCCGAGCAGTCCGGCGGGGCCGCCGGGTGCGTCGATCGTGCGGATGCGGTCGATGGAGTGTTTCACGGCCTGGGCGGTCAGCGGGTCGCCGTCGGCGAACTTCATCCCCGAGCGCAGCGTGCAGCGGTAGGTGCGGCTGGAGGAGTCGGTGAAGGAGCAGCTCTGGGCGGCGTCGGGCTGAGGGGTGGTGGCGCCGTTGGGGTAGGCGAGCAGGGTCTGGAAGATGTTGCGGTACAGCTCCCAGGAGCCGTCCCAGGCACCGGCGGGGTCCAGCGTGCTGGGGGCGCTGGTGGTGCCCACGACGATCGGTCCCTTGCCGCCGCCGTTGCCGTCGGACAGCAGACCGCAGCCGGCCACCAGGGATATGGACGCGATCGCCGCGACTCTCCGCAGGAATCGGTTCCGGTTGAACACGCGCACGCTCCTCGATCCGCCATACCAAGGGTCGGCAGACCATACCGCAGCGTTTGAGCTCCTGAACCACCCCTGAAACAGGGGTTCTTGATCGCTTTCGGGATGACGACGTTGTCAGTTCGCTGTGCGGACTCGATGGCGTGCTCCGGGCGCCGATCCGTCCGAAAATCGGCGCCCGGAAGGTTGCTCAGTGCACGCCGGCGTTGAGGAACATGCCGCCGTCCACGACGAGCGTCTGACCGGTGATCCAGTCGGAGTGCCCGGAGGTGAGGAAGGCGGCGGCCCCTCCGATGTCGGAGGGCACGCCGAGCCGGCCGAGGGGGTAGGCGGCGGCCGCCTCCTCCTCCCGGTTCTCGTACAGGGCCTGCGCGAACCTGGTCTTGACCACGGCCGGGGCGATCGCGTTGACCCGCACCTTCGGCGCGAACTCATGGGCCAGCTGCTGGGTCAGGTTGATCATCGCGGCCTTGCTCACGCCGTAGACGCCGATGAACGGCGAGGGCGCGAGGCCCGCGATCGAGGCGATGTTCACGATCGCGCCGCCGTTGTCCTTCTGCCAGGCGTGCCAGGTCTTCTGGGCGAAGCCGAGTGCGGAGACCACGTTGGTCTCGAAGACCTTGCGGGCGACGTCCAGGTCGACGTCGGCGATCGGGCCGAAGACGGGGTTGGTGCCCGCGTTGTTGACCAGGAAGTCGAGGCGGCCGAAGGCCTCCATGGTGCGCTCGACGACCTCGGTCTGGTGGGCCAGGTCGTGCGCCTTGCCGGCCACACCGATGACCCGGTCCGAGCCGAGCTTCTCGACGGCCTCCTTCAGGGCGTCCTCACCCCGGCCGGTGATGCACACGCGGTCACCGCGGGCGACGAGCGCCTCGGCGACGCCGTAGCCGATGCCGCGGCTGGCGCCCGTGACGAGGGCGACCTTGCCCGAGAGCGCGGGCAGTTCAGCGGAAGTCATGTACCCGTATCCCTTAGTTGAGCGGTCCGCCCGCGACGTACAGCACCTGGCCGGAGACGAAGCCGGCCGCCTCGCCGGTGAAGAAGGCGATGGCGTTGGCGATGTCCTCGGGCTCGCCGACGCGCTGCACCGGAATCTGGGTGGCGGCGGCCTTCTTGAAGTCCTCGAAGCCCATGCCGACGCGGTCGGCGGTGGCCTTGGTCATCTCGGTGGCGATGAAGCCGGGGGCGACGGCGTTGGCGGTGATGCCGAACTTGCCCAGCTCGATGGCGAGGGTCTTGGTGAAGCCCTGCAGACCGGCCTTGGCGGCGGAGTAGTTGACCTGGCCGCGGTTGCCGAGCGCCGAGGAGGAGGACAGGTTGACGACACGGCCGAAGCCCGCGTCGACCATGTGCTTCTGGACGGCCTTGGTCATCAGGAACGAGCCGCGCAGGTGGACGTTCATGACGGTGTCCCAGTCGGAGACGCTCATCTTGAACAGCAGGTTGTCGCGCAGCACGCCCGCGTTGTTGACCAGGATCGTCGGGGCGCCCAGCTCCTCGACGATCCGGGCCACGGCCGCCTCGACCTGCGCCTCGTCGGAGACGTCGGCGCCGACCGCGATGGCCTTGCCGCCGGCGGCGGTGATCTTCTCGACGGTGTCCTTGCAGGCGGCCTCGTCGAGGTCGATCACGGCGACCGCGCGACCCTCGGCGGCCAGTCGTACGGCGGTGGCGGCGCCGATGCCGCGCGCCGCGCCGGTGACTACCGCGACCCGCTGTTCAGTGGTGGACATTGCTGCTTCTCCTCGCCCTTGAGAGAACCTGTGGGGGACCTCGGAACCGAGCCCCTCATGCGGTGAGCGACCGCTTAGTACCTTCAGTACACGTGACGCTAGAAGCCCTGGCACCCGGTGTCAACGGCACACCGGACGCGTGTGATCCATTACCTCACCAAGAGGTCCAGCAAGCGCTCCGTCTCGGCGGCCGGGTCGGTGGTCAGGCCGGTGTGCACGGGGCCGGGCTGGACGATGGTGGAGCGGGGCGCGATCAGCCAGCGGAAGCGGCGCCCGGCGTCGTCCGCGGCCGCCTGCCCGGCGTCCTCGCCGCCCGCGCAGTGGCGCTCGATCGCACCGAGCGCGGCCCGGATCCCGGCCACGTCCGCCTCCGGGTCCAGGGCGAGCAGCCGGCTCTCGTCCAGGTGGGTACGGGCGCCGACGTAGGCCTGGGCCCGGCTGTAGACGACGACGCCCGCGTTGACGCACTCACCGCGTTCCACCCGTGGCACGACCCGCAGCAGCGCGTACTCGAACACGTCCCGGTCGCCGCCCTGGCCCGCGCGGGTGATGTGGCGCTCGGTGACGTGTCCGGCCATGTGGATGTGGGTCTCGCTCACTTTGTCCCCTCGATGCCGGTGATGCGCTCGTGGACGACGGCCGCCCGCGCGAGCAGGGGCCGTGCGTAGGCCCGGCGCAGGTCGTCCGGGGTGTCGAAGCCGGGTTCGCCGGCCAGCCAGGCGTCCGGGATCTCGGCGGTGACCTCGGCGAGCAGGTCCTCGGTGACCCGGGGGGCCAGCTCGGCCGCCGCGGCGGTCACGTCCGGGGCGAAGCGGGCGAGGGCGTGGTCGGAGGCGTCGTAGGGGCGGGCCGCGGAGGCCTCGGCGGAGGGCCAGTTGTGGTGCCAGATCATCGTCGCGCCGTGGTCGATGAGCCACAGTCCGCCGCGGTGCACCAGGAGGTTCGGATTGCGCCAGGACCGGTCCACGTTGTTGATCAGCGCGTCGAACCAGACGATCCGGCCGGCCTCCTCGGAGCCCACCGGGAAGGCCAGCGGGTCGTAGCCGAGGGCCCCGGAGAGGAAGTCCATGCCCAGGTTGGTACCGCCGCTGGACCTGAGCAGGTCCTGCACCTGCTGCTCGGGCTCGCCGAGGCCGAGGACGGAGTCCAGCTGGAGGGTGACCAGCCGGGGCATCCGGAATCCCAGGCGGCGGGCGAGTTCACCGCACACCACCTCGGCGACCAGTGTCTTGCGGCCCTGCCCGGCGCCGGTGAACTTCATGACGTACGTCCCGAAGTCGTCGGCCTCGACGAGCCCCGGCAGCGAGCCCCCCTCACGCAGGGGCGTGATGTAGCGGGTCGCGGTGACTTCCTTGAGCATCGCCCCAGGTTACTGGGGAGGGACCGACAGGCCTCGCGGGGTGCGCCCGACAGCGGACCGACAGTTGTGGCTTACGGCCGCCTCATGCCCGGACCGCAAGGATCTGGGTGCCCGTCTGAACAGGCGGCGCCCGGGCGCCGTACCCCTGGACGGATCACGAGAAGCTCCGCGGAAGGGAACCCCACATGACCAGCGCATCGCCCCAGCCGGCAACCGGACCCGCCCGCCGTACCGTCGTGGCGGCGGCCGGAGCGGCGGGGCTCGCCGCCGCGCTGACCGCCTGCGGTTCGGGCGACAACTCGTCCGGCACGGCAAACACCGGGTCCGGGTCCTCCGGCACCACGGGCTCGACCGGTTCCACCGGGACGACGGGGAGCACCGGCTCCACCGGAGCGTCGCAGAACAGCGGCGGCTCGGCCGGCGGCACCGCGCTCGCCAAGACCTCCGACATCCCCGAGGGCGGCGGCAAGATCTTCAAGGACCAGGGCGTGGTCGTCACCCAGCCGACGGCGGGCACGTTCAAGGCCTTCTCGTCCAAGTGCACCCACCAGGGATGCGCGGTGGGCAGCGTGTCGGGCGGCGTGATCATCTGCCCGTGCCACAACAGCCACTTCTCGGTCGCGGACGGCAGTGTGAAGCAGGGTCCCGCGACCCAGCCGCTGGCCGCCGAGAAGATCTCGGTCTCCGGCGAGGACATCAAGCTGGCCTGAGCCGCGTCAGCCGCGCCCGCGCGGCCTGGCGAGACAGCCGAGCACCTCGTCGGTGGTCGCGACTGTGGCGACCAGCGCGAGGGTGTGCCGGATCATCGCGGGGGTGTAGTCGGCGGGCACCCCCGCGACGGCGTCGGCCGGGACGACGGCGCTGTAGCCGAGGTTGACCGCGTCGAACACCGCGTTGGGGATCGCCACGTTGGCGGAGACGCCGGTGATGACCAGGGTGCGGCAGCCGAGGTTGCGCAGCAGGGCGTCGACGTCGGTGCCGTGGACCGGGGACAGTCCGTGCAGCCGGCGTACGACCAGGTCCTCGTCGGCGACCTCGATCGGCGGCGCGACCCGGACCGCGGTGCTGCCGGACAGCTGCTGCACGGGAAGCCGTTCGGCGGCCCGGAACAGCCGGGCGTTGCGGCTCGCGCCCCGGCCGTCCGGGCGGCGCTCGGCGATCGCGTGGATCACCTGAACCCCGGCTTCGTGGGCGGCGGCGACCAGCCGGGCCACATTGCGCAGCGCCCCGGAGGAGCGGGCCTCGCGGGCGAGTTCGGGCAGCGCGCTCTCCGGGCCGACGACCCCTTGCTGACACTCGACGGTGAGCAGGACGGTGCTCACGGGGTCGAGGAGTTCGCTGAGCTGTGCGTACGACGGCATGACGCGTCCCCTCGAAGACGACCCTTTTCTTTTCTGACGTGATGTCAGAGGATCACCAGGACACGATAGTTCTCTGGCACGACGTGGGAGAAGAGGGGGACGCATGACCGTCACTCAGCAGCGCCGCGGCCGGAAGATCATGATGACGCCCGGCGAGTTGGACGAGTTCCTCACCAGTCAGCGCACCTGCCGGGTCGCCACCGTCTCGGCGGACGGCACTCCGCATGTCAGCGCGCTGTGGTTCGCGTGGGACGGCACCTCGCTGTGGCTGTACTCGGTGGTGCGCAGCAGGCGCTGGGCACAGCTGCGCCGCGATCCGCGCGTGGCCGTCGTGGTCGACTCGGGCGAGGAGTACGACCAGCTGTGCGGCGTCGAGCTGTCCGGACGGGTGGAGTTCGTGGGCGAGGTGCCGCGCACCGGTGAGCTGTGCGCGGAACTCGACACGGCGGAGACGCTGTTCGCGCGGAAGAACTTCGGCCTGGACGAGATGCCGCACGACGGCCGGCACGCCTGGGCGCGGCTGACCCCGGAGAAGATCGTCTCCTGGGACTTCCGCAAACTGGGCGGGGCGTAGGCGCCCGGCCGGCTCCGCCTCAGCCGATCTTCAGCGCGGCCGCACTCAGGGCCTCCACCGCCGCGCGGATCGAGGGGCGGCGGTCGGCATCGGCCCGCCAGACCACGTACACGTGCCGGCGCACCCGCTGTCTGAGCGGCACGAGGACCACGCCGTCCGGAACCGGGTTCCGGCCCAGCAGCGGTGCGATGCACACGCCCAACCCGGAGGCGACCAGGCCGAGTTGGGTGTGGGTCTCGCCGGCGCGGTGGCCGACGATCGGCTCGACGCCCTTGGACCGCAGCGTGAACATCAGCCACTCGTGGCAGAACTCGCCCTCGCCCCAGGTGATCCACTCGTCCTCGGCGAACTCGGTGAGGTCCACCTCGTCCCGGCCGGCCAGCGGGTGCCCGGCCGGCATGGCGACGTCGGCCGGGTCGTCCAGCAAGGGTGCCTTGACCAGGCCGTCGGGCACGGGCATCGGCTTGTTGTACCAGTCCAGGACCACCGCGAGATCGAGGTCGCCACGGACGACACCGGCGATGCCCTGCTCCGGCTCCAGCTCGCTGGAGCGCACGCGCAGCCCGGGGTGCTCGGCCCGCAGCGCGCCGAGCGCGGTCGGGAAGAGGCCTCGGGCGGCGGTCGGAAACGCGGACAGCCTGAGTTCACCGACGACCTGTCCGCGGTGCGCCTCCAGGTCGGACTCGGCGAGCTCGACCTGCGAGAGGATGCGGCCCGCGTGCTCCGACAGCAGCCGCCCGGCGTCGGTCAGCCGCACCCCCCGGCCGTTCTTGGCGAGCAGCTGCTGGCCGATCTCCCGCTCCAGCTTGCCCAGCTGCTGGGACACGGCGGACGTGGTGACGTGCAGCGCGTCCGCCGCCGCGCTGACCGAGCCGTGCCGGGCGAGGGCGTCCAGGGTGCGCAGGCGCTCCAGGTTCAACATGTAAGTGATTCTAAGAGGTACCAGGTGACAAATCTCGATTGTGCTACGAGGTCGCCTCAAGCATCTTGGAGACCATGAGCACGGTCACCGCACCCCGAACCCAGTCCCCCGCCCCCGCCCGCCCCCGCGCCCGCCTCGACTGGCGGCTACGGTTCGGCGTCCTCTGCCTGATCTGGGGCTTCAGCTTCCTGCTGATCAAGGTCGGCACCGAGGGCTACGCGCCCTTCCAGGTCACCCTCGGGCGTCTGGTGTTCGGTACGGCGGTCCTGGCGGCGGCGATGGCGGTCAAGCGGGAGCGGCTGCCGCGCGGCGCCCGGCTGTGGGGCCACATGGCGGTCGCCGCGTTCCTCCTGAACGCCCTGCCGTTCTCCCTCTTCGCCTACTCCGAACTGACGATCCCGTCCACCCTGGCCGGCATCTGCAACGCCACGTCACCCCTGTGGGGCATGGCCCTCTCCCTGGTCGCGCTCTCCGAGGACCGGCCGACCCGGGTCCGCGTGGCCGGCCTCGGCCTCGGCTTCCTCGGGGTGCTGACGGTCCTGGGTGCCTGGCAGGGCTTCCACGGCCTGGACGCCACGGGTACGGCGATGGCGCTGCTGGCGTCGCTGAGCTACCCGGTGGGCTGGATCTACGTCCGCCGGACCCTCGCGGGCACGGGCAACTCCCACCTGTCCATGACGGGGGCGCAGTTGCTCCTGGCGACGCTGCAACTGGCCGTCGTCACCCCGCTGTCCGCCGGTTTCCCCACGCACGTCTCCCTGGTGCCGCTGCTGGCGATCGCCGCGCTGGGCGCGCTGGGCACGGGACTCGCGGTGCTGATCCAGTACGGGCTGGTCGCCGAGGTCGGGCCGACCACCGCGCAGATGGTCACGTACTTCATTCCGGTCATCGCGACGGCCGCGGGTGTGGCGATCCTCGGGGAGTCGCTGCGGTGGACCACCCCCGTGGGGGCGGTGATCGTGCTGGCGGGGGCCGCGCTCACCCAGGTGCGGGGGCGCAAGAGCGCGTAGCGAAGCGCGGGCTCGACGGGAGCCCGAGAGGGAGGGGCGGGTGGAGTCGGGCGCGAGGGCGGGCCGCGTGGGACTGGTCGCGCGGTTCCCGCGCCCCTTCGTGGCTCACCTCAGCCGTAGACGCGCGCCGGAGAGGGCCGTACCGCCGCTGACACCGCGTCCGCCAGTGGGGCGATGTCCTCCTCCGTGAGCGTCGAGACCGTGATGCGGACCGCCGGACCGGTGTTCAGGCGGAAACGTGCGCCCGGGGCGACCGCCCAGCCCGCTTGCAGCAGGCGCGCCACCGCGCCCGTCTCGTCGGGGACCGGCACCCACACGTTCATGCCGCTGCGGCCGTGGGCGACGACCCCGCGTTCCGCCAGCGCGTCGACCAGCGCGTCCCGCCGGGCACCGTACGCCGCGGCCACCGCCACCCGGTCCACCGCACCCTCGGTCCAGAGCCGACGCACGGCCCGCTGCAGCAACAGGCTCACCCAGCCGGGACCCAGGCTCTGGCGGCCGCGTACCCGGTCGACGGTGACCGGATCGCCGGCGAGGACGGCCACGCGAAGGTCGGGGCCGTACGCCTTGGAGGCGGAGCGGACGACGGCCCAGTGGCGGGTGGTGCCCGCGAGGGGGTGCAGCGGGAGGTCGACGATGCCGTGACCGTGGTCGTCCTCGATCAGCAGGGTCTGCGGGTGTTCGCGCAGGACCGCGCGCAGGGCACGCGCGCGTGACGCGGTCACCGAGGCACCGGTCGGGTTCTGCGCGCGGTCGGTGACGATCAGGGCGCGGGCCCCGGACTCCAGGACGCGGCGCAGGTCTTCGACGCTGGGTCCGTCGTCGTCCACGCCCACCGGGACCGTGCGCAGTCCCAGCGCGGGGACCAGGTCGAGGACGCTGCCCCAGCCGGGGTCCTCGACGGCGACCGCGTCGCCCGGTTTGAGGTGCGCGGCGAGGATCCGCTCGATGGCGTCGAGCGAGCCGGACGTCACGGTCAGCGGGCCCTCCGGGACGCCGTCGGCGTCGAGTTCGGCGCGGGCGATGCGGACGAGGTCGGGGTCGACCGGGTCGTCGCCGTAGAGGACGGGCCGCCGGTCGCCCTCCCGCGCCGCCGCGGCGAGGACCGGGGCGAGGCGGGGCAGCAGGGCCGGGTCCGGATTGCCGTTCGACAGATCGCGGCCCCCGGCGGGGACCTCCACGCGCAGTACCTCACGTCCGGTCGTGGCCGGCTTGGCCCGGACACGACTGCCTCTGCGGCCGGCCGTCTCGATCACGCCGCGCTCGCGCAGGGTGCGGTAGGCGGCCGCGACGGTGTTCGGGTTCACACCCAGCCGCACCGCCAACTCCCGCATGGGCGGCAGGGATTGACCGGGCTCCAGCGCACCGGCGCCGACCGCGCGTTCGACGCTGGCGGCGATCTCGGCTGCACCACGCCCTTCGATGGGATACTCTCCTAGCACAAAGAACATTATGCACTAGTGCAATACAGACCGCCAATGCCCGCCATGGAGGACCGTCATGCAGGGGACGACCGAGGAAACCCAGGCCGCCGCCTACACGCCGACCGACCGCACCGTGCCCACGCGCTCGGCGGACCGGGCGTCGTACGACAAGGAGCTGGTGCACGCGATACTCGACGAGGGGTACGTCTGCCACCTCGGCTTCGTCCGCGACGGCGCCCCGGTGGTCCTGCCGACGCTGTACGGCAGGGTCGGTGAGCGGCTCTACGTGCACGGGTCCACCGGTTCCCGCCCCCTGCGGATGACCGGGGAGGGCGACCCGGGCCTGCCGGTATGCCTGACGGTCACCCACGTGGACGGGCTGGTGCTGGCCCGCTCCGCCTTCCACCACTCGATCAACTACCGCTCGGTCGTGGTGCACGGCGTCGCGCGCCAGGTCACCGACCCCGAGGAGCGGCGGACGGCCCTGGACTCGCTGGTGGACCACGTCGTGCCGGGCCGGGCCGCCGACTCCCGGCCCGCGAACAAGAAGGAGCTGGCCGCCACCGCGGTGATCCGGCTGGACCTGGACGAGGTCTCCGCCAAGGTCCGCACCGGCGGCGCGAACGACGACCCGGAGGACCTCACCCTGCCCTTCTGGGCCGGTGTCGTCCCGGTCCGCAAGGGCTACGGCACGCCGCTCCCCAACGCCGACCTGGCGCCCGGTGTCGAGCTGCCGGACTACCTGAAGGCGCGGTGAGTCCCGACCGGACTCACACCGGGACGGACTCCCGGCGCCCGGCCCCGCGGGCCTCGCTCACGGCGAGGCCCGCGACCGCTCCGAGCAGGAGCAGGGTGCCGCCCGCCGTGGTCGCCGTGAGCCGTTCGCCGAGCAGGACGACGGCGAGCACGGCCGCCGTGACCGGCTCCAACAGCATGATCACGGATACGGTGGCGGACCGTACGACGGCCGCTCCGGCGAAGTACAGGGCGTACGCGAGGGCCGTGGGCACGGCGGCGATGTAGACCACGAGCCACAGCAGCCGGGCCGGGTGGGCGGTGTGCGGCAGCAGGCCCTCGTGCAGCGCGAACGGCAGCAGGCACAGGCCCGTCACCGCGAAGGCCCCGACGGTGGTGTCGGAGGCGTCGGTGCCGCCGCCCCTCCCCCACCGGCGGGTCAGCAGGGTCATGGCGCCGTAGCCCGCGGCCGAGGCGAGCGCCAGGAGGACGCCCGCCGGGCGCACGGTCGCGGCCGAGCCCCCGAAGGTCAGCACGGCCAGCCCGGCGAGCGCCCCGGTGACGGCCAGTAGTCCGCCGGCCCCGAGCCGTTCCCCGAGCAGCAGCCGGGCGCCGAGCGCGATGAGGACGGGGCCGGCGCCGAGGGTGACGACGGTGGCCACGGCCAGTCCGGTCGACGCCACGGCGGCGAAGTAGGCGGTCTGGAACACCGCCAGGCCGAGGCCGGTGACGAGGACTCGGCCGGTCCCGCGGACCAGGGGTTGGGTGGTCGCGGAGCGTGCGCGCGGGCGCAGCCCGCGTCCGGCGAGCAGCAGGACGAGGCCCAGCGCGCAGCGCCAGAAGGACAGGCCGAAGGCGCCCATGTCACTGGTCCGGTAGACCAGGGAGGCGGCGGCGCCGGCGGTGCCCCACGCGGCACCGGTGATGATCAGATAGAGCAGGCCACGCCCGACGGGCAGGCCTGAAGCAGCGTTCGACAAGGGAATCTCTTCCGCAGAAACGCACCCTGGGGTGCGGAAGTTCGAGGGCGACCCGTTTCAGCGGGGCGCGCGGACTTCATCTGCGGGCAGCACCGTCCGGCCCGGCGCAGCGGCGCAGGGCTGGTGTCCCGGAGGCCCGCCTCAGGCGGCCGGGGGCGGAAGAACGAGCGTGGACGGCACGAGCGGCACTCTAGGCGGACATGCCACGCGCCGCCAACTCCCCTTCCGGGCTGCGGGCCGCCACCGGCTCGGCAGAGCCCTTCGCGGGGGCCGAGGACTGGGCGATGAACGCTCCGACCAGGACGACCGCACCGCCGAGGATCTGGGGCGCCGCGAGGTGCTCGCCGAGCAGCACCCAGGCCAGCACGGTCGCGATGACCGCCTCGAGGCAGGCGACGACACCGGCGACCTGCGGTGACAGCCGCCGTACGGACAGCACCCCGGTGACGTACGCGACGACGGTGGCGATCAGCACGATCCAGGCCAGCAGCGCGAGGGCCGGTACGGCGGTGCCGTTCATGTCGACGGAGCCGGTCAGCACCGACCAGCGCATGCCCCAGGGGCGGGCGACGACGGTCAGGACGAGGGCGCCGACGAGCAGTCCGTAGGCGATGACGCCGAGCGGGTCCGGCGCCATGTCGCCCGCGTCGCCGCCGTGGTCGGCCAGAACGAAGTAACCGACCTGGCAGCAGGCGGCGCCGAGCGCGAGCAGGAGGCCCAGGGCGTCGAAGCTCAGCCCCGACCAGACCTCCACCACACAGGCGAGGCCGCCGACCGCGAGGCCCACGCCGAGCGCGGCGGCGCGCGACACGGGCCGCCGCTGCACGAACCGCACCCAGCCCAGCACCAGTGCGGGCGCCAGGTACTCGATGAGCAGCGCCACGCCCACCGGTATCCGGGACAGCGCGGCGAAGTAGCAGGCCTGGACACCGGCGACGGCGAGCAGTCCGAACCCGGCGAGCAGCGCGGGACGGCGGCGCAGCAGCGCGCGGTGCCGCACGGCGACGGGCAGCATGACGACGGCGGCCCCGGCCACGCGCAGCCACACCACGTGGAGCGGGTCGAGTCCCGCCTCGATCAGCGGCTTGGCGGCCACTCCCGAACCGCCGAAGGCCAGCGCCGAGGCGAGCGCGAGACCGAGCCCGACACCTTTGCCGCGGCTGTCCTGACCGCTCTTTGACATATGCACCGGCACATGATGACAGGCGGCGACATGAGCGTCACCCTCGTTGACACCTGTCTCAGGGGCTGGACGTGGCGCGCTGTCAGCTGCCCGGCCGCCGGTGGCCGGCGTACTCCTCGCCCGTCGCGGTACCCCGCTTCACAGCTCGCGGGCGTCGGCCTCTTCGGCGCAGTCGCGCGCGCCCGGTTCCAGCCGTGCGGGCAGATCCCGGACGCCGGCCCGCTCGAGGACCTCGACGGCCCGGGACCCCGGGTCCGAGGTGAGCGCGGCGAGGAGGTCGATGCCGGTGACGCGGGTCCCGGCGCGCAGGTGGGCCCGCTCGCGGGCGTCGGCCAGGGCGGCGGCCGCGGCGGGCGACCAGCCGGCGGTGTCCCGGGGGCCGCGCACGGCCGCCGCGGGGAGGACGGAGAGGCCACCGGAGTCCTCCACGCTGCCCTGCCAGCGCAGGCCGTAGCCGATGCTGCGCTGGACGAGATAGCCGAGCAGCCGGGCGAGCTGCGGCGGGCCGCCGACGGCGGCGCGGACCTCGGAGTCGTGTTCCAGCAGGGAGTGCAGCAGATGGGCGGTGTCGATCTGCCGGTCCCCGTCCCGGACGGCCCTCCGCCGGGCACCGGCGACCACCGCTGCCAGCTCGGCGCCGAGCACGGCATCGTCGTCCACGTGCGCTGCCGCCTCGTCTTGGGCGGTCCGGCGGGCTGTACGGGGTTGCACATCCCCCACCCCATCAGCCTCAACGGGCCGAGGCATCCGCGAGGGGAACCATCTTCGCGTCCCACACGGAGTGGACATCGCCCGCCGAAATCTCATCCCTACGGAGGAGATCCGGCCGATCCGTCCCCGAGAGCGCGCGCCGGCTTGCCGCACGCCCCGCCCGCAACCGCTTCGCTCCGACGCCGTCCCCCACCACCCTGGGGACGGTGGGCGGGTGCCGCCTCGTGGCACTGCCCGGGGTCGACGGCGAGCCGTACGTGCACCCGGTCCACACACCCGAGAACACCGGGGCGGTCGGCCGCACCGCGTACCGGTATTCCTGACGGTTCATCAGTATTGAATGTTGGCGGCCCTGCGGCTACTTTCCGCGACACCGTAGCCCGCTACGCCCGATCCGAAGGGGTGGTCGCATGGCCGAAGTCAGCGCGGAGGCACGCATTCAGGCGCCGGCCGAGAAGGTGTGGGCCCAGCTCACCGACTGGTCGTCGTACGGGGAGTGGAACGCCACCCACACGAACTTCCCGAAGGGGGGCCCCGAGACCCTCGCCGTGGGCGGGACGTTCCAGGAGAACATGAAGCTGATGGGCTTTCCGGCCGAGGTCGACTGGACCATCGAGGAGCTGGAGCCGGCGCGGCTGTTCGCCATCCGCGGCAGGGGCCCGATGGCGGTGACGGTCGCCACCCGGTACACCCTCACACCCGACGGCGAGGCCACCTCGGTGCGCATAGACGGCGAGTTCACCGGCGCCGCGGTGTCGCTGATGGCGGGCAAGCTGAAGGACTCGGCGACGGCCGCGCTCAACGAGTCGCTGCGCAAGCTGGCCGGCCTGGTCGCCTGATCCCGGGCGGGCCGGGCACGCGGGAGCGCCCCGCGCGTACCACCGCACGGGGCGCCCCACTCGCCCTTGCGCCTCAGTGCTCGTCGGCGAGGATCAGGTACAGCTTCTTGCGGGCGTCGTTGATGACGGCCAGCGCCTTCTCGCGCTGTTCCTTGGTGCCGGTCTTCCAGACCTGGCTGAAGGCCTCCATCAGACCGAAGCCGGCCTGGCGGATCTCGCCGAGGGCCTCCCAGTCGACCCCGCGGGAGGCTTCCTCCCAGGGAGCCTCCGGGCCGTCGACGGCGGCGGCGCGCCCGTCCTCGGTGAGCGCGAACAGCTTCTTGCCGCCCTCGCTCTCACTGGCGATCAGACCCTCGTCCTCCAGCAGCTGGAGCGTGGGATAGACCGAGCCGGGGCTGGGCTTCCACGCGCCGCCGCTGCGTTCGGCGATCTCCTGGATCATCTCGTAGCCGTGCATGGGGCGGTCCTTGAGCAGGGCCAGGATCGAGGCCCGCACGTCACCGCGCCGCGCCCGGCCCCTCGGGCCACCGCGCCCCCGCCCCCAGGGGCCTGACCCGAATCCGTGACCACCCGGGCCGAACCCCGGGCCCCCCGGTCCGAACGGCCCGAAGGCGGCCCGCCGCCCGTCGAATCCACCCATGCCCCGCAGACCGGGGCCCTCGTGCCGATGTCCACGCTCGTATCCGTGGGTACCCATCGCGATCACTCCATTCCATCGATGAGCTGTCACGTCTGCATCGCGTATCATTCGCGATGCCTCAACGATATATCGGTACCGATCTCATGACAACCCCCTTCTCGACGGTGCGATGCTGTCCCGTCTCAGTCGGTCTGGTCGGAATCTCAGATGATCTGGTCCGTTTCGCTCGTCGCCTCAGGTGATCTGGCTCCTGGCGTGGGAGCAGG